>JAZUAU010000029.1:0-14582 GCA_045638145.1 Acutalibacteraceae bacterium | reverse complement strand
CAATAACACCGACTGCCATATCAAGCACGTTTCCGCGCGTGATAAACGTCTTAAAGTCTGCAAAGAAGCTTACTCGCTTCTCCTTAAGCTCTTGTTTCATTTTTTTCGTTTTTCCCATTTGATAATTTCCTTTCAAAAGTCTATATTACTGTATTATAATAACACTAAAATCGAAAAATGTCAAGAAAAACTTATTTTCCCGATTTTTCTAAAATCTTTCTCTCAGAGCTTATCAGCAATATCGTAAATCAAGCGCTCCGTCTTTTCCCAACCGAGACAAGGATCGGTAATCGATTTACCGAATATATGCTCACCAACATCCTGTGTGCCGTCCTCAAGATAGCTTTCGATCATAAGCCCCTTTACAAGCCTCTTTATATCGGAGTTCTGATTGCGGCTGTGAACAATATCCTTTGCAATACGCACTTGCTCAAGATATTTTTTTCCCGAATTGTTGTGGTTCGTATCTACGATAACAGAAGGATTTGTAAGATTAGCCTGCTCGTACAATTCCTCTACTCTTAGAAGGTCCTCGTAATGGTAATTAGAAACATTTCTTCCTGCATAGTCTATATATCCGCGAAGGATAGCGTGGGCATAGGGATTGCCCTCACTCGTTACCTCCCAACCACGGTAAAGAAAGGTGTGGCTTGATTGAGCCGCAACGATAGAGTTCATCATAACCGAAAGGTCTCCGCCCGTGGGGTTCTTCATACCAACGGGAGCATCTATGCCGCTTGCTGTAAGTCTGTGCTGCTGATTCTCGACCGAACGGGCACCGATAGCAACATAGGAAAGCAGGTCGGACAGATAACGGTAATTTTCAGGATAAAGCATTTCGTCCGCACAGGTAAAATCGTAATCGCGAAGTGCAGCAAGATGAAGTTCTCGTATAGCAACAATACCCTTATACATATCGGGTTTTCCTTCGGGATC
This sequence comes from Acutalibacteraceae bacterium, assembly GCA_045638145.1. Lineage (GTDB taxonomy): Bacteria > Bacillota > Clostridia > Oscillospirales > Acutalibacteraceae > SFWF01. The sequence goes on along the minus strand of JAZUAU010000029.1, from coordinate 13,646 downwards.
GGGTTGATGGAGCATACCCTTATACCCTTTACCCGTAGTTCTCGGTTTATTTGTATATATACGGGGAATAATTATTATTTTATCCTCTACCTGCCCGGCGATTTTGCGAAGTCGTCCTATATATTCAAGCACCGGCTCACTATGGTCGGCCGAACAAGGTCCTATTACTAGTATGAATTTATCAGAGTTTCCGTCAAAAACGTCTCTAATAGCCTCATCGCGCTTTTCTTTAACCCGAACCATATTCTCCGTTAAAGCAAACTCTGCCTTAACATCTTTGGGAACAGGTAACTTTCTGTGGAAATTCATTCGCATTGTTTTTCTACCTCTTTCAGAAAATAAAAAGTCCGCACCTGTTTAATGCAAAAGCATAACAAATGCGGACTGTCCGTTTTAGCCAAACTGAAAATTAAATTTCAAATTTCACAGAAGACGGGCAGCCCTTTTTAAAATAATAAAAATTATGAAACTTCTTATTAATCATATTTAACTGCCTCCTTCATTTCAATTACTTTGTATTATATCACATTAATATAATAAAGTCAACATATTTTAGAAAATTTATTGAAATTTTCACTCATCTTGCAATCTGTTCGGTGATAAGCGCCTCTTTATAGGATATATCGGCTTTAGATCTTCGATAAATTCAGTTAACCCGGACGCATGAATTGCGGCATAATATAAGAACCCTTTTCAACTGCTTGCTAATGACAATACACTTGTAAACTATACAATTTTTACTGAACTATACAATACAAAAAACGGATACATTCTGAATTGTATCCGTCAGAATTTCATCATTTTTCGAACCACTCTTTTACCTTTTCGGCAGAGATTCGCTTTATATCCTCTTTAGGATAGGGTGAATCGGGACCACCGCTCACATAAAGAAAATATTTTCCGTCCTCGCGCTTGAAAAGGCACTCCTCGTATCCTGTACCGTCACCAAAATTTCCCGAAATTCGTTTTGTTACAAACTCCGCATCTTCGGTATCATAAAGTGTTTTTGCAATAATCTTTTTCATATTGGTATCCTTTCTTTCGTTATTTATTAATAGGTTGCCGAAAAAAACGCCGTTTTTTCATTCCATATTTTTCAATTAGTGTATTGAGCCTGCTGATATAATTCACAAAAAACATAAAAGAGGTAAGAATATAAAGGTGAACCTTTGTATTGTAAAGCCCATATAAACCTCTTAATCTAAAATAATCGCTTCTTTACTTTGTGTTTAACTTATACTCGCATTTTTGCGAAAAAAAGAAGGGCTTATACCCTCCTTTATGAAACGTTTTTCAGTTTTTCGGATGCTACATAGGACGAAGTTTCAAGCATTGTTTCGGCAAATATGCCGTAGCCGCATTTGGGGTTATCTATCAGCACGTGAGTAACCGCGCCGATAAGCTTTCCATCCTGAATAATAGGGCTTCCACTCATTCCCTGCACTATACCACCCGTTTTTTCGAGCAGTCGTTTGTCAGTTATCTCTACAAGTAGATTTTGGGTTTCACCCATACTCTTTATCTTGATTTTACAGGAATAATACTGTGGCTTCTCTCCGTCTATCGTAGTCAGAATCTCGGCTACGCCGTCCTTTACCTCCTGCTTCATAGCAACCTTCATAAGGTTGCTGCCATCAATATAGCTCTCTGCCATTCCATAGACACCACTATCGGTATTAAGCGAAAAACTCGATATAGTTTTATTGGTAAATCTACCCTTAAGCTCACCTGCAGCTCCCTTTGTTCCCTTTTCGACCGACACTATTTTTGCCGAGACAAACTCACCGTGATTAAGGGTTAAAAGTGTACCCGTATCGCTATCGGCAATTCCGTGACCCAGCCCGCAAACGGTATTTGTTGATGGGCTATAGAATGTTAGTGTACCGATTCCTGCCGAGGAATCCTTTACCCACATACCGGCTCTGTATACTCCGTCTGTGCCCCTTGCCGCCTTAAAGCGCACCGTCATTCTGGTTCCGTTTCGGCTGATTTTAGCGATAATATCCTCGCCGTTAGAGTTTTGAATGATTGAGAGCACTTCTTCGTTTGTATAAACGCCTGTGCCATTCAGCGAAACAATATAGTCTCCCTCTTTGATACCCGCCTTTTTTGCAGGATTCTCCTTTCCCGAGGCGGTATCTACCTCACTAAAGCCCACAACGAGCACTCCCTCGGTATAAATTTTAATTCCAAAGGGTGTGCCGAGAACAGCAACGTAATAATCGTCAACAACGTCAACCGTGATATTTCGGGCAGGCACGAAGCCAAAGACCTTTACCTTGGCGTCGAATGAGCCGCCGCCCTCTCGTCGGTCTGATTTTTCTGCGCCCGTGTATGAAATCGATATAGGTATAACCGAGTCAATGCTCAGCGACTCGCCTTCGCCTATTTTATATGAATCGGAAATTTTGCCTTCAAGATATATTAGCGCCCCGAAAATTACAATGCATAGGACTGATAAAACACAAAAAAGCGTCCTTATCGCTAATTTAGCATACTTCATTTTTGCACCTCCCGAATTTAATATCTGCAAAAACGAAGCTATAATTTATGAAAAAATTTTACAAAGAAAAATATGTTAGCAGCTTTTAACAAGTATCGTTTCATTCCCTATGATTTCAATTTCCTCCCAAGGTATCACTAAATCATCATCCCGTCCGAAAAGTCCGAAGCCCTTTGGTCTGCCAAAAATAACTATGGAGGACAGCTTGCCCGTTTCTATATCGAGCTCTATGTCCCCCACCATTCCGAGAAGTGCCCCGTTTTTAACACAAATCACCTGTCTGTCACGAAGTTCTGCGATTCTAACTGTCATATAAACCACCTCATGGCTATTATATGAGGAGGGCTTATCTAATTCCCCTTTATTTTCCCTATTGCCCCCTTTTCAAGCCTTGATACCTGTGCCTGCGAGATTCCAATTTCGCTTGATACCTCCATCTGTGTTTTGCCCTGCATAAATCGGAGAGATAAAATTTTCTTCTCCCGGTCGGAAAGCTTGCTTATTGCCTCTTTGAAGGCAATTTCATCTAGCCAATTTCGGTCGTCGTTTTTATCTCCCACCTGGTCAAGTACATATATCGTGTCACCGCCATCCGAAAAGACCGGCTCATAAAGAGAAATTGGGTCTACAATAGATTCCAGTGCCAGAACTATGTCTTCCTTAGGAAGAGAGAGTCTCTCGGCAATTTCGGTAACGGTTGGCTCTCGACCATGCTCATTTATAAGTGCTTCCTTTGCCTGCATCGCCTTGTATGCGGTGTCCTTTATCGATCGGCTGACGCGAATGGAATCGTTATCACGAAGATAGCGTCTAATTTCTCCAATTATCATCGGAACGGCATAGGTTGAAAATCGGACGTTTTGACTAATATCAAAATTGTCGATTGATTTTATGAGTCCAATACAACCAATCTGAAACAGGTCATCAAGGTTTTCACCTCTCATTGAAAAACGCTGCACGACTGAAAGAACGAGTCGAAGATTGCCGTTTATAAGCTCATCACGAGCATTCTTGTCCCCCTGCTTTACCCGTGCTAAAAGCTCGGACTTTTGCTTTTCCTTCAGCACCGGCAGCTTTGCCGTATCAACTCCGCAAATAACGACCCTGTTGTTAAACATAACGACACCTCAATGATAAGTTGGCGAGAGCCGAGCCCAATACGGTTTCGCTCACCGCCTTATAATATCAGGCTTTGCGTTCTTTTTTGCAAGGCGTTAGCCTTGCGGCAAACTCACGCTTCGCCGGATTTGAAATTCGTTGGCAGAAACTCCCTTGGACCTTGCAAATTCAAAATTTTCGCGTCAGAGAAAGCCTACAAAACGCAGTAATACAGGCATATTGCAAGCTTTGAGGCAAACTATTACCGGAAATTTTGTTTTGCAGGCGTAATGGGTTTGACTCTCGCCAACTTAAGTTTTTCTAATAAAAGTATTTACATTAAGTGCGCCTTATACACGAAGAAAATATTTTTTGCTTCGACAATATTCACTTGTATTTTCAAAAAGAATGTGCTAACAAAAAAGCCAAGGCGCTATGCCTTGGCTTGTATCAATGTTTCGACTACAGACAGCATAAAACCATCTGTAATTTCACTATTTATAATTGTATTTTCATCTATTGAATTTATATCGAGCGCGAGCATATCGGAAAATTTTATTCCCGTCGCCTTAAGATAGGCTTCCTTTACCGTCCATACCCTGAAAAAATCTTCATCTGTTTCGGGTATTTTCTTGTAAACTCTACTTTTGAGTTTTTGCGATACGGGTCGGATGCGCTCGATGTCAATTCCAATCGGTCTATCGCTCACCGCCGCCGCAACTGCGCCGTTGCTATGAGAGAGACTGACAAAAATATCGGGTCTGCCGATAATAAAAGGCTTTCCGTTTTCGTCGGATGATATTTTGTCGCTCATATCCTCATTGCAGAAAGACTTTAAAAGTTCACTCATTACAAAACGGGCGGCAATAGATTCCTCTCGCTTCCTTTTAAGGCTTATTCGATTTTGCTCGGCAGAGGATAATCGGGCAAAAAAAGCGTCGAGAGCTCCGCTTTCCAGCTCTTCTACTTTACTTACTTTCTTCATCATTTATAATAGTTACATTATCCACTACTATTTTTATGGCAAGCTTTCTTGCCGCTTCAGCCTCAAGATAGCTATCGGTTATGCCTGCATCTTTCACGCTCATACCGAGTTCTTCTTCGATTTCCTTGCGTGCCGATTCCATATCTGCAGAGCCTACCTTTACGCCCTCTTTATCAAGGATATAATAGCTGAGGGCATAGGTGTTTGCCTTAAAGGGAATTGTTTCGTTATTAAGCTCATTTTCAAGCTCATCCATAGTATATCCGCAATATTTAAGCAAATCTTCAACAGATATTCCATTTTTTGCCGCTGTTGATTCAAAGGTACTCATCTCAGCTCTATAAAGGATTTTGTTTTCACGCTTCGGCATATCTGAGAACTTTGCACTCTTATAAACGGTATCCCAAGAGTAGTTTTCGATAGCATATTCGTGTGCGAGGTCCATAACCTCATAATAGTCCTTATAACCACAAAGCTTAGCGGTTTCGTTATTCACGTGGTCATAGCTTCTCTTTGCAGAGTTGATTTTTACGGTAAACACAACGGGATGCCCTGCAAGCTCGGGAGCTGAAGAATAATCCTCGGGGAAGGTTAAATTCAGGTCAACCGTAGAACCGATTTCCTTGCCGACAAGCCCTTCTTCAAAGCCTTCTATAAAGGAATTTGAGCCGATTTTAAGCTCCTGTCCGTTTGCGGTGCCGCCTTCGAAGGCAATACCGTCCTTTTTGCCCGAATAGTCTATATTTACGGTATCACCGTCCTCAATCTTGCCCTCTTTAACCTCAGAAACCATCATAAGGCGAAGCTTTGCGTGGAAACAGTCAAGATAGCCCTGACTCTGCTTATCCACCTCGATTTTATAGGTATCAAGGGTTACATAGTCCGACATATCATAATTAAACATACGTCTGGTGGCTTGGGTTGTAGTGCTCTTTTTACCACAACCTGCAAGACTAGTGCAAACGAGAACAAGCGCTGCTACACAAATAATTAATTTCTTCATGTTTTTTCCCTCAATTATTTTAAGGTTGATTTTTCGCCAACAATTTTCTGTGCCATATCCATAACTACGAGCATTTCAATAAAATTTCTCTTGATGTTCGGATTTATGCCTGAAGCAATCTTGTCATCTACCATCTGGGCGGTAACATTAACACCCTCGGCATCGATAATATAGTAGCAGATGGCATAGTTTTTCTTCATTTGGGCAACCTCTGCACCATCTCTTGCATTTTCTCTGAATGCTTCCATAGAAGAACGCATCATAGTAAGATACTGTTCAAGGGTAAATCCATCCTTTTGCTGAAGCTCGATATCGGTTGAATAAACTATCATATCAACAAATACCTCTGTTTCATCCTTGGGGTATTCTTCGATAGTTGCCTTTGCGTAAACCTCACTCCATGCCGCGAGCTTTTTAGCATAATCGGAAGCTTCCTTTTCAATTTCCGTCTTATCGCTGTAGCCGAGAAGAACTGCATTTTGATCATTCAACTCATCAAATGTTCTTTTGCAAGAATTTATCGTTACAGTAAATACGACCGGCTGACCTGCAAGATCCTTGCTGTGATAATCCTCGGGAAAGGTTATGTTGAGGTCAACGGTGGTGCCGATTTCCTTTCCGATAAGTCCGTCTTCAAAGCCGGGAATAAACTGTCCAGAACCAATTGTGAGGTCAAATCCCTTGGCACTGCCGCCCGCAAAAGCCTCGCCGTCCTTTTTACCCACATAGTCGATATTTGCGATATCGCCGTTTTGCACAATTCCATCAAAAATATCGCCAATTAAAAGTTCAGCAAGCTTTTTATCGTAATACTCCTTATACTTTTCGGAGGAGGAATCGACCTCTATAGCATAGCTGTCAAGCTTCACAATTTTCGACATATCGTAGTTATAGTTCAGTCTTCCCATGTCTTTTTTTCCGCAAGAGGAGAAAAGAACTACAGCCGCAAGCATTAATGCAATAATTCCAATAATCTTTTTCATATTATTCTCCTTCAACTGTCAGAGTATTTAGGGATGCCGCTTTGAGATATGCATTTATAAATCCGTCAAGGTCTCCGTCCATAACGGCATTTATATTTCCGTTTTCAAAACCTGTTCTGTGATCCTTGGCTAAGGTGTAGGGCATAAACACATAGGAGCGAATCTGCGATCCCCAAGCAATTTCCTTTTGAACACCCTTTATATCCTCAATCTTTTCAAGATGCTCTCTTTCCTTAATCTCAATGAGCTTGGATTTGAGCATTCTCATTGCCATTTCGCGGTTTTGGTGTTGGCTTCGCTCATTCTGACAGGCAACGACAATTCCCGTAGGAATATGTGTAATACGAACTGCCGAATCGGTCTTATTGATATGCTGGCCGCCTGCGCCCGACGAACGGTAGGTGTCAACGCGCAGGTCTTCTTGACGGATTTCAACCTCAACCGAATCGTCAATTTCGGGCATAACGTCGAGAGAAGCGAAGGAGGTGTGTCTTCTGCCCGAAGCATCAAAAGGAGAAACGCGGACAAGTCGGTGAACGCCTGCCTCGCTCTTTAAAAAGCCGTAGGCATTTTCGCCCTCTATACGAAGCACGGCACTTTTAAGTCCCGCTTCATCTCCGTCAAGAAAGTCAATCATATCAACCTTATATCCGTGGCGCTCGCCCCATTTTGTATACATACGGACAAGCATTTCGTTCCAATCCTGTGCCTCGGTACCACCTGCGCCTGCGTGGAAGGTAATTACGGCATTGTTCTTATCATATTCACCTATAAGAAGGGTTGTAAGGCGCATAGCCTCAAGCTTTTCTATAAACTCATCTACAAGTGCAGCGGCTTCGGGAACAATAGATAAATCTCCGTCCTCATCACCGAGGGTTATAAGCACTTCGGCGTCGTCGTAAAGGGTTATAAGTGCATCGTAAGCCTCGTATTTGCCCTTTAACTGGCTAATTTTCTGCAAAACCGCCTGAGAATTTTCTACATTATCCCAAAATCCGTCGGATGCAGCCTGCGTCTCTAACTTTGCAACCTGTTCCTTTAAATAATCATAGCCGATTGCACCACGAAGCTCCGAAAGGGCGTCCTTATTTCCTTCGAGTTTTAACCCTAACTCTTCAAATTCAAGCATAAATATCTCCTATTTCTTTTTACAAACAAACGCACACCAGTTATCCTTAGTGAGTCTCTTTTCTACCGAGAAGCCAAATTTCTCGAAGCCTGCCTTTACATCCTCTTCCCTTGAATCAATTATTCCCGAGGTAATAAGAACGGCGTTCTCACTCATATAATCGGCAACGTTTTCGAGCAGACGAATTATTACATCTGCAACTATGTTGGCACAAACAATATCGTACTTTCCGCTTATTTTGTCAGCGAGGTCTCCGACGAGATAGTTGGTTTTATCACTAACCCCGTTTATCTCAGCATTTTCCTTTGCCACCTTAACTGCTGCGGCATCAATATCAACACCGTCTGCCCACTGAGCACCAAGAAGCACAGCACCAATGCTGAGTATTCCGCTTCCCGAGCCAATATCAAGCACGCGGCTTTGGTCGGTAACATAGCCCTCAAGAAGCTCGAGGCAGAGAGAGGTTGTAGCGTGCGTTCCTGTACCAAAGGCGGCACCGGGGTCTATGCTTAAAACTATTCGGTCGGTCTTCGTATCGTAATCCTCCCAACTGGGGCGGATAAGAATCCTCTCACCAACGGGTGTGCACTTAAAAAACTTTTTCCAGCCGTCTGCCCAATTGGAATCATTTACATCCTCGGTGACAAGCTCATAAAAGATATTGTCGCTGTTCATAAGCTCAGTGAGATATTCTATAGCCTCTGCTGCATTGTCCTCTTCCGAAATATAGATATGTATAATTCCAATATTTTTATCGCGGTCGCGAAGCTCCTGCTCGATAAGGTCTATATGGGCAATCTCCCAAGCCTGCTCCTCGAGGTCGGAATAATCCTCTACGTAAATTCCGTAGGGCACAGCCATATTTGCAATTGCAGAAGCGCGGTCGATATCCTCGGTTTTTATCTTAATTTTAATCTCTGTCCAGTCCATTTTTATTCTCCTTGCATACTAACTTTAGTATTATAACACAAAACAAAAAATTTTGAAACAATAATTTTATTTATTGATTTATTATCTATAATATAGTAAAATTTACATATATACGATTGGAGTGATGGTTTTTGATTTGGCACAGCACAGATGCCGAAAAGGTAATAACCGAGCTTAGGAGTGACCGCGAAAACGGTCTTAGCTCTACCGAGGTGCTCAGCAGACTCGAGCTTTACGGAAAAAATGAAATTCACGATTTTGAGCCGCCCCGTTTTTGGAAGATTCTTTTAAAACAGTTTGTGGGCTATAAAAATATTATCCTTACCCTTCTTGCCTTAATTTATCTTGTTGTTGCGGCAGTTTCAAAGGACACAAACTGGGCAGAATCGGCGGTTTTAATATCGGTCATTATTTTAAGTAACCTTGCAGGTGCCGCCTTAAGCTTCAGAAATATTAAAAAGGTGGACTCTCTTCGTAATTCTCACACCTCCTACTCAACCGTTATTCGCGACGGAAACGAGCAGTCTATTCCCTCTTCAAATATTGTGCCAGGCGATATTTTGCTTCTTCGCGAGGGCGACTATATTGCGGCAGACGGAAGAATTATTGACTCCTACGTGCTGCTCTGTGATGAGTTTGCGGTAAGCGGTGAGACCGTTCCCGTTGAGAAGATACCATCTGTTGTTTTAGAGGATATTACCCCTCTTCACGACCGTACCAATATGGTTTATGCGGGAAGCTTTGTCAGGAGCGGTAAAGCGGTAATTATCGCAACCGAAACAGCTGATGACACCGCAGTCGGCAGAGCTGAATCTATTCACCGCCAAATCAGCAATCACTCCACTCCCCTTCGTGACCGCCTTGTGAGAATCGCAAAAATGTTATCTGCTGTTTCTATGATTTGCGGCGCGGTTATCTTCCTTATAGGCATAATCGCAAATCTTTCCAACCGCGAGATTGGTTTCGCATCAACGGTACTCACCTACCTCCTTCTTGGAATTTGCATCACAGTTTCGTCTATACCCGACGGACTTGCCACAATTCTTGATATTGCCGTATCCTTCTCTGCGGCTCGACTGGAAAGCAGAAATGTTATATTCAAAAAGCTCCACTACGCCGAAAGCATCGGCTCGACCTCTGTAATCTGCACCGATAAAACGGGTGCTCTTACAGATGACAATATGAACCTTGTAAAAATCACCAACGGCACTGAGGTTGTAAACCTTACGACCGACCCTGTAAACGAGTCTACCATAACTCTTTTACACCTTGCCCTTATATGCAGCAACCTTGACGACAGCGAGCATATTGAACGCCACTCAAACTCTGTTGAGGCAGCTATCGAGCGTGCATCGGCAAAGGCTACGGGGTTCGGAAAGGCTGAGGTTGACGGAATTTATCCCCGTCTGGCAGAGATCCCTTTTGACTCCTCACGAATGCTGATGACTACCGTTACGGTAATCAACGGCAAGCCCTATGCTGTAATCAAGGGTGCACCTGAAATTATTGCCGACCGATGCATTGATATCGACAAGCCATCGCTTATAGCCGTAATCGACTCCTTTGCAGACGAGGGACTCAAGGTTCTTGCAGTAGCACTAAAGCCCCTTGAAGCAATACCCGTTAATCCCAACAGCGAGGAGCTTGAAAACGGCCTTGTTTTCGTTGGACTTCTCGGTTTTGACAATCCGCCTGACCCACTATCCGTACGCGAGATTTCCGAGTGCCGTGCAAAGGGTATCCGCGTTGCAATGCTTACGGGTGACTACCACAAAACCGCAGTTGCAGTAGCTACGAGGCTTGGAATAATTTTTGATTCCTCAGAGGCTATAACCCATAGGCAAATTGAGTCTATGAGCGACCAAGAGCTTTGCACGGCAGTTGAGCAATATTCGGTATTTTCGAGAGTTACGGCAGAGGACAAGCTACGTATAGTTCGTGCGCTAAAGCAAAACTCCCATGAGGTGCTTATTACCTGTGATGAAGCCAACGACCTACCCGCTCTAAAAGAGGCAAATTACAGCTGTGCCCTTGGTATCACGGCATCCGACTCGGTTAAGGCGGAATCCGACCTTATCGTTACTGATAACAAATTTTCATCCCTCGTGCTGGCGCTAAAAGAGAGTAACCGAATCTTCGACGGGGTACTTCGCAGTATAAAATATCTCATTTCCTGCTCTGTAGCCGAAATCGTAACCGTACTTTTCGGAATTATTATTTTTGGTCTTTCTCCCCTTTGCGCTGCCACACTTCTTTTAATCAACTTTATTACCGACTTTTTACCCACCCTCGCCTTTTCTGGCGAAGTAGCAAGCTCTACACTAAGTCTCCGCAGACACGAAAGCCGCGAGCTTTTAAATATCCGCACAACGGTTGGAATCGCGGTCCCCTCGGTAATTATTTCGGTGCTTACCATCATTTCCTTTGCAGTAGGACGCTCAGTATCAGACGGCGCCGCCGCGGCACTCGCCTTTACGGTCCTCTCAGTTTCAGAAACGGTGCACGCCTTTACACTCAGCCACACCTACACAGTATTCCAGAAAGGCACTATAAGGAATCTTGTAATGCCTGTCACCTGCCTGCTTGCGGTTATCGTGACAATTCTAATTGCCGCAACACCTATTGGACAAATCCTATCATTCGAGAGATTTGACGGCACGGGCTGGATGATGGTGCTAATCTCGGCAGTAGCAACCCTTGTAACCGGCGAAATAATTAAGTTTATAAATAAAAGAATGGCAAGATAAAAGAAAGGAAGCCGTTGGCTTCCTTTCTTTTACTTTATAAACTCGAGTGCTTTGATGATGGTGGAGACACCGATAATTTCAATTTCCTTTTCGAGTGAGCCGAGCTGTTTTAGTGAGATTTTGGGCACTATGCACCTTTTAAAGCCGAGGCGCGCCGCCTCCTTTACACGGAGGGCTACGTGAGGAACGTTTCTAACCTCGCCCGACAGTCCCACCTCTCCAAAGATAACGGTATCCTCATCAATTGGGCAGTTTCTGACCCCCGAAACGAGTGCCATAACTGTGGCAAGGTCAACGGCAGGCTCGTCCAGTCGAAGACCGCCGACAACATTCAGATATGCATCAAGATTTGAAAAATAGATACCGTTCCTCTTCTCAAGTACGGCAAGAATTAAGTTAAGTCGGTTATAGTCGAAGCCTGTTGCCATTCTTCGGGGATTACCGAAGCCTGTTGCCGTAACGAGCGCTTGCACCTCGGCAAGGATGGGGCGGGTTCCCTCCATAACGCAGGTTATAGCCGAGCCCGAAACGCCACTTATTCTGCCTGAAAGAAGCATTGCCGAGGGGTTTTCAACCTCGCTGAGTCCCTTATCGGTCATCTCAAAAACACCGATTTCATTGGTCGAGCCGTAGCGGTTTTTAACGGCACGAAGTATGCGGTAGGACTGGTTGCGCTCCCCTTCAAAATAAAGAACGGTATCAACGATATGCTCAAGCACCTTAGGTCCCGCAATCTCTCCGCCCTTGTTCACGTGTCCGACGATAATTATAGGGATATCGAGGCTTTTGCCAACCGAGAGAAGAAGATTCGAGGATTCTCTTACCTGCACAACGCTTCCCGCAGAGGATGAAAGCTCGGCAATTCTCATAGTCTGAATCGAATCTATCATAACGAGGTCGGGCTTTTCGCTTCGGATATACTCACAAATTGAGCCGATGTCGGTTTCCGCCATAATGATAAGTTCTTCACGGTCGACTCCGAGTCTGTTTGCGCGAAGCTTCAGCTGTACGGCAGATTCCTCACCCGAAACATAGATCACACGAAGGCTTTTGTCGAGGGTCTTGCAAACCTGAAGCAGTATGGTAGATTTACCGATACCGGGGTCTCCGCTGATGAGGGCTACCGAGCCCTTGACGATACCACCGCCAAGCACGCGGTCAAGCTCTACTATTCCTGTTTTGTAGCGATGCTCATTCTCAAAGGAAATGGAAGCCAGTTTTTCCGCCTTTACAAGGGCAGAGGATATGCTCACAGCCGCCGTTTTTGGGGGTGCTACTACGCTTTCCTCCATAGTGTTCCATTCGCCGCAGCCGCCACATTTTCCGCTCCATTTTGCGCTTTCATAGCCGCAAGCTGAACATACGTATACTGTTTTAAGTTTAGAAGCCATTTTCAGTCTCCTTTTTAATTAAATTCCTCTATACCAACAAAAATTGAAAATGCCATTTGTGACCTATATTCATCGGTTTTAAGTTTTTCAAATTCGACAGGATTACTTAAAAATCCGCACTCAACTATTACGGCGGGGATTTTCGCATAGTGAAGAAGATAGGTTGATTTCGTTCCCTGCTTTATCGTTCGGTTATTTTCGGGTTGTAATAAATTTTTTACCCTTGTTTGAATCGACTGCCCGAGGTCCTTTGATTCAGAGGTGTTCGGCGAATAAAAAACCTGTGTGCCGCGTGCCGCCGAGGTTGTGAATTTATTGAGGTGGATGCTTACGAAAATCGCATCGGGATTCTCGTTTATTATGCGAAGCCGCTCCCTCATATCGCTCTTTTTACGGCTTGAAATCGACCCGGAATCTTCGGTATTGGTAGCTGAATCTTCGGTTCTGGTCATAATTACGGTGTAGCCGTTAAAGCGGAGAATTGCCGCAAGTTTCTTTGCAATTTCGAGGTTAATATCCTTTTCTGGGGTGCCGTCATCAGCCACCGCGCCACCGTCAAACCCGCCGTGGGCTGAGTTAGCTAATACTACATATTTTTAGTAATTCTGTATATTTTGTCGTTTTTTAACTGTGGAAAACGCTCAAATTTTCCACTCAATTTTGATTTTTCTTTTTCCACTCTCATCGAGCTTACCAATAAAGATTTTGCTTATAAATTCATCGGCAATCTCGAATGTAAGAGTGTCAATTTTTCGGTACTTTTCGAGTATCGATTTGGTATCCGTTTTTGTTTCGCCGCCCGATAATGCGACAAGCTTTGATTTCAAAATTTCGATGCGTTTTTCTATGTCCCCAGATTCCTTTTGATAGCTTTCTC
>JAZUAU010000028.1:0-22394 GCA_045638145.1 Acutalibacteraceae bacterium | reverse complement strand
CTCTTGGAGCAAAGGAAGCTTTAATTATGATATTTTTCGACATATTTCTTCCTCCATCCCTATTTTTTTAACAAAAAAGCGCATAGTTACACGGGGGCTTTCCCGTACGACTGTGCGCTTTTATAGTTTTATTAATTTTTTTGCAGTAATCGGCTTGTCGACGGGATGTTTACTGCATTTTTATATTACCATAATTTAGAAACAATGTCAAGGCTTCAGACAGACCTTTGCTTTCATGTTTCAAACACTAACTTGCCTCTTTCCTTTGTTGACAAATAGGGGTTTTATATATATAATAATGTTATCTATATAAAAAATTAATCTTCTTTAAGAAAAGGACGATAATTATGCAGTGGACTTCACTAAACGATTTAAGAGAAAAATATCTTTCATTCTTTGAGAGCAAGGGTCATTTACGCCTTCCGAGCTTTTCCCTCGTTCCGAATAATGACAAATCGCTTTTACTTATAAATTCGGGTATGGCGCCGATGAAAAAGTACTTCACGGGCGAGGTTACTCCCCCGAGAAACAGGGTTACCACCTGCCAGAAGTGTATCCGTACCCCTGACCTTGAGCGTGTCGGTCACACCGCACGTCACGGCACATATTTTGAGATGCTCGGAAACTTCTCTTTTGGCGACTATTTCAAGAACGAGGCTATTCCGTGGGCTTGGGAATTCTTGACCGAGACACTCGAGATTCCCGCAAATCTTCTTTGGCCCTCTGTTTATGAAGAGGACGACGAGGCTTATGCTATTTGGAAGGATAAAATAGGCGTACCCGAGGAGCACATTGTGAGACTTGGCAAGGCGGACAACTTCTGGGAGCACGGTACCGGTCCTTGCGGCCCTTGTTCCGAAATTTATTTTGACCGTGGTGAGAAATACGGCTGCGGCTCACCTGACTGTAAACCCGGTTGCGAATGTGACAGATATATGGAAATCTGGAACAACGTTTTCACCCAGTTTAACAATATGGGTGACGGTACCTACACCGAGCTTCAACACAAAAACATTGATACCGGTATGGGTCTTGAAAGACTTGCCTGCGTAATGCAGTCGGTTGACAATATGTTTGAGGTTGACACTGTAAGAAAGATTCTTGACAAGGTTTGTGAGTTATCAAGCAAGACCTATGGTGCAGATAAAAACACCGATATTTCTATCCGTGCAATTACCGACCACGCAAGAAGCTCGACCTTTATGATTGGCGACGGTGTTATCCCCTCTAACGAAGGCAGAGGCTACGTGCTTCGCCGCCTTATCCGCAGAGCGGCTCGCCACGGCAGACTTATTGGTATAAAGGATGCTTTCCTTCCCCAGATGGTAGAGGTTGTTATCGGTGAAAATAAATCGGCTTACCCTGAGCTTGTTGAGAAAAAAGAGCTTATCCTGAAGGTTATCTCAAACGAGGAAAAGGCATTTGCAAAGACCATCGACCAGGGCCTTGCTATTCTTGAAGAATTAACTGCAAAAGGCGGCGAGCTTTCGGGTGACGATGCTTTCAAGCTTTACGATACCTACGGCTTCCCCTTTGACCTAACAAAGGATATTTTAGCAGAAAAGAATATGACTGTTGATGAAGAGCGCTTTAACGAGCTTATGAAGCAACAGCGCGAGCTTGCCCGTTCCTCCCGCAAGGCGGCTGATGCCGAGTCTTGGAAGAGTGACGGACTTACCTTTGACGGAATCGACAAGACTGAATTTGTAGGTTATCTCAATAACGAGTGTGAGGCAAAGGTTCTTGCTATCGTTACCGAGGGTGAATTCGCAGAATTTGCCGGTGAGGGCGAAAAGGCTGTTATCGTGCTTGACAAAACCCCCTTCTACGGAGAGGGCGGCGGTCAGGTTGGCGACACTGGTTATATTAAGACCGCAGCTGCCTCTGTAAAGGTTGAAAACACCACTAAGACAGGTGGCGGAATCTTCACACATATTGCAACCGTGGAGTCAGGTGCTGTATCGGTCGGTGATACTGTTACCGCCTCTATTGACACTGTTCGCAGAAACGCTATAAGACGCAACCACACCTCTGCTCACCTTCTTCAGGCGGCTCTCCGCGCCGTACTTGGCACCCACGTTGAGCAGGCAGGCTCCTATGTCAGCGAAAGCATTACCCGTTTTGACTTTACTCATTTCTCGGCTTTAACACCCGAAGAGATCTCAAAGGTTGAGACACTTGTAAACGAGGCTATCCTCGACGGTATTGAGGTTATGAACCGCGAAATGCCCATTGCAGAGGCAAAGGCTCTCGGCGCAATGGCCCTCTTCGGAGAAAAGTATGGCGATGTAGTTCGCGTTGTTAAGGCAGGCGATTTCTCTACCGAGCTTTGCGGCGGTACCCACGTTAACAACACCGCTAAAATCGGTCTTTTCAGAATTATAAGTGAGTCGAGCGTTGCCGCGGGTGTACGCCGTATTGAGGCTGTTACAGGCGCAAACGTACTCGCACTTCTTAACAAATATAAGGACACCATCGACGAAACCGCCGCTACGCTCAAGAGCAACAACGCTTTAGAGGTGGCTACCCGTGCGGCTGCAGTAACCGCAGAGCTTCGCGAGGCTAATAAGAAGATTGAAGCCCTTGAGGCAAAGCTTGCAGGCTCTAAGATTAACGACCTTTTGGCAGATGCTACCGAAAAGAACGGAATCAAGATTGTTGCCGCTCTGCTTCAGAACACAGGAGCAAACGAGCTTCGTACAATGTGCGATAAGGTAAAGGGCGATAACCCTGCTTCTGTTTGCATTTTTGGCTCGGTAATGGGTGAAAAACTCACCTTCTGTGCCGCCGCAGGTGCAGAAGCTGTGAAAAAGGGTGCTAATGCCGGCAATATCGTTCGTGAAGTTGCAAAACTCACAGGCGGTAACGGTGGCGGTAAGCCCGACAGCGCAATGGCAGGCGGTAAGGATGTATCCAAGGCTAAAGAGGCTATTGAGGCGGCACGCGTGATTATTGCCGATATGATTGGAGAATAATATGGACTGCTTATTCTGTAAAATAGCGGCGGGAGAGATTCCCTCTGCCAAGATTTATGAAAACGACAAGGTTTACGCCTTTGCTGATATCGACCCCAAGGCCCCATTTCACGCTATCGTTATTCCTAAAGAACATATTGCCTCTGCTGCAGAGATAAATGCCGAGAATAAGGAGCTTATTGCCGACGTTTTCGAGGCGGTCAGCATTATTGCTAAACAGGAGAACCTTGAAAAGGGCTTCCGCGTTGTAAATAACTGCGGTGAAGACGGCGGACAGACGGTAGGTCATATTCATTTCCATCTGCTGGCTCGCAGAAATCTTCAGTGGCCTCCCGGCTAAATTGAAAAGAGGTAAATTATTATGTCAGAATTTCATTCTATGAAAATCGCGGGTCTTAACCGAGAGCTTAAAAAGTTCCCCGTCAGCGACAGCCTTGATATTGCCGCTTTTATCCTTTTCGGCGATGTTGAAATTACCGTTGTGGCAGCCGAAAAGCTACTCGGCAAGGCACCCGAATTTGACTATATCATAACCCCCGAAGCAAAGAGCATCCCCCTCGCTTACGAGATGGCGCGTCAGTCAGGCAAGCCCTATGTCGTAATCCGCAAAGGTGTTAAGGTTTATATGGGCAATCCCCTTGAGGTTTCGGTTCGTTCCATCACAACACAGAAGGAGCAGAAGCTTTACCTCGGTGAGGATGAGGTTAATCTTATTCGCGGCAAGCGTGTGCTTATAGTTGATGACGTTATCAGCACAGGTGAATCACTTATCGCTGTGCGAAAGCTTGTGGAAGCCGCAGGCGCTATTGAGGTCGCAACCTGCGCAGTGCTTGCAGAGGGCGATGCAAAGGACCGCGACGACATAATCTTCCTTGAGTCGCTTCCTCTTTTCTTTAAATAAAACAAGTCCCCGTAACCTTTACGGGGATTTATTTTAAAAATTATGAGAAGACCCTTTGTTGTAATAGCCGCCCTTTCCCTCGCGGTTTCCTTTGCCGTTTTATATTTCAAAACGGCGGGGCTTATTATTGCGGCCGCTATGGTTTTAATTTTGTGCACTGTCGCCTTCTTCGTTTTTAGAAAATCACACGGCAAAAACACACATATTTTTATCGTTATCCCCTTTTGCCTTGTTCTGCTGCTCGTTTCCTCCTTTATAAACCTGCACTTTAACTATGAAGCCAAAAGTAGACACGCAAAAACGCGGACTAATTTTACCGCAATCGTAATATCCGAGCCCGATAATTCTTCGGGATATAAATACTGCCATTTTAAGGGCAAACACCCCGAAACAGGACAAAGCATTAAGTTTGCTGCTATTGTCGACGATGAAACTCTTGATATCGGCGACAGAGTAAACCTAACGGTAGATTTTGACAATCTTGACCCCGCGTATGAAAACCACAACCTTTCGGAAAAGATTTTTATAAAGGCAAATGTTCGCTCGATAAATGCCATCCACCACGATGCCGACCCGCTTTATACCCTTTTCGGGAAGATTCGACACTTTATTAAAAACGTTATATTTTCTAATTCTAAGGGCGACCCTGCCGCAATTCTCACGGCCCTCGTCACGGGTGACCGCGACAGTATTTCGGGCGAACTTTATTCGGCTACCGTAACTACAGGAGTTACCCATTTTCTTGTAGTTTCTGGTCTTCATCTCTCGGTAATTTCAGGAGCAATTACCCTTTTATTCAGAAAACTTCGGGTAGGTAAAAGAATCGCCCTTTTCGCAGTATTTGGTGCCGTTTCCCTTATGGTGGTTATCTGCAATTTTCATTCCTCGGCTCTTAGAAGTGCTGTGATGAGCTTTCTCGTGCTTTTGGCGCCCCTTATAAACCGAAGGGCAGATTCGCTGAACTCCCTCGGCTTTGCGGTATCGGTTATGATAATCGTCAACCCGTTTCTTGCCGGAAATGTTGCTTTTCTGCTCTCGGTATTTGCAACCTTTGGTGTAATTTTTTTGGCCCCCGCACTTTTGTTTATTGTAAAAGAACTCTTTTTAAGCGAAAATCCGAAGAAGTTCATACTAGATGCCGTGTCGATTTTTGTCGTTTCCATGTCGGCACTTATAACTGTATTCCCGATAAGTGTTTACTATTTTGGTGTAGTATCACTCCTTTCACCTATAGTTACACTGCTTATCTCCTTCGCTGTTAATGGGGCACTCGTTTTTACCCTTATTGCGGTTGCCGTTTCGATTATACCGCTTGGAAATTTTATCGCAACGGTGATTATACTTATCGCGTCACTACTCGCAAAATTTATAATTTGTATTATTATGCTATTTGCACAGCTTGACTTTGCGGTTCTGACAATAAACCCCGCTTTGGCAAATATTTTAGTTGTAATCTCGGCAGTATTCGTTGCCGCGATACGCTTTATTTATGAGAAAAAATTAAAGGAAAGGAAGATGAAGGATGCCACTCTACGAGAAGAGTCTTAAAACCGCACTTGATGCGGGTGCCGTATGCCCCGTTTACGTCGTATACGGAAATGACGGTTTTCTTAAAAAACAGGCTGTAAACCGCATTATAAAGGCAGCTATCGGCGAGGATGACGGGCTGAATCTTATCCGTTTTGAGCTTGAAGCAGACCTGCAGGAGATTTACGAAGAGCTTTCCTCCTTCCCTGCTTTTTCCGACCGAAAATGTGTTATCCTTACCGATTATAATATTAACGAGTGTTCAAATCAGGATTTTGAAAGGCTTCAAAGTCTTGCAGGAGAGGCTTTTGAAACCTCAGTTTTCGTAATCTATTTTGACACCCTTACCTTTGAGCCTAAAAAGGCAGACCGCCTTAAAGCCCTCGTTTCTGGGGCAGAAAAAAGCGGCGGCGCGGGTGTGCTTCTTGACCATAGAAGCCGCGACGAGCTTGTTCGCAGCCTTGTAGCCTCGGCTAAAAAACAGGACTCTATACTCTCGCCAAAAAACGCAGGCTATCTTGTTGACGTATGCTCGCTTGAAACCGAAATTCTGGCACACGAACTACAGAAACTCTGCGCTTTTGCAAAGGGCGAAGAAATCACAAAACAGATGATAGACAAGGTTGCCGTAAAGAACGTGGAAGCCTCTATTTACGACCTTTCCAAAAAGATAATTGCGGGTGACACGGCAGGTGCTATGACCCTGCTCGACGACCTTTATTTTATGAAGGTCGCACCCGAGCTTATAGTTTATAATATTTCATCTGCATTTGTCGATATGTTCCGCGTTGCCGCCGCAAAGGATGTCGGCGAAACACCCGAGAGCATTGCCGCCGACTTTAAAATGAAGGGCAGAGAATTTGTTCTTCATAACGCACGGGACAATCTTCGCAAATTCGATTACAAAAAGCTTGATTTGTGCTTCTCGGCGCTCACCTCTGCCGAGCGAAGAATAAAAAGCTATTCCTCTAACGAGCGAACTGTTATTGAGGAGCTTATCGTAAAGCTTATTTATATAATGAAGACAGGTGAAGCACTGTGATAAAGCTTACAGAAGCCGTCATCGTTGAGGGAAAATACGACAAAATTCGCCTTTCTAATATTGTTGATACCACAATTATTCAAACCGACGGATTCGGTCTTTTTAAAGATAAGGATAAGCGAGAGCTGATTCGGCTTTTTGCCCTCACCTGCGGAATTGTCGTTATAACCGATTCCGACAAGGCAGGTCAGCTTATCCGCTCGCATATCAAAAACATTGCGGCTGACGGAAAGATTACGAATGTTTATCTTCCGCCGATAATCGGTAAAGAAAAAAGGAAGTCTGCTCCCTCTGCCGAAGGTCTTCTTGGTGTTGAGGGTACCGACGATGAAATCATTATAAAGGCTTTAGAAAAAGCTGGGCTGACCCTTGATAGCACCGAAAAAAGAGAGCGTGAAATTTCTAAATCAGACCTTTTCACCCTCGGCCTTTCGGGAGGAGAGCGAAGCCGCGAAAAAAAAGAGTCGCTTTGCCGCTTTTTGAAGCTACCCATACTGCCGGCAAACACCCTGCTTGACGCAATAAACACCCTTTATTCCTACCAAGAATTTATGGAGCTGATAAAAAAATGGAAAGACGAAACGGAAAACTGAAAATACTCTATATTATCGATATTCTTAAAAAGTATTCCGACGAAGAACATCCCATTAACGCAACCGAAATCTGCAACTATCTTAAGAAATACGGAATCAATGCCGAGCGCAAAGCTATTTATGACGACCTAGACAACCTTATTTACTACGGCTTTGATATTATCCAGACCCGTACTCCCCGTTCGGGTTATTTCCTCGCGTCCCGTGAGTTTGAAATTCCCGAAATCTATCTTCTTACCGATGCCGTGCAGGCGGGAGATTTCATCACTCCCAAGAAGACCCGAGAACTTGTTTCAAAGCTTGATGCTATGATGTCTGCTGATCAGGCAAGAACAAGAGAAAAATCTACCTATATTGAGTATAGCCACAAGTGCAATAATGAGGAAATTTTCATCAGCATCGATACCCTCCGTCAGGCTATCGAAAGTGGAAAAAAGGTTACCCTGCACTATATTTCGCGTCAGCTTGGCGAGGGCAGACACATTGTGCCCCGTGAAAAGAATTTCAAGGTCAGCCCTTATGCGCTTATCTGGACCGACGACCATTATTATCTCGTTTGCAACAACGAAAAGTATGATAACCTTATGCACCTGCGCCTTGACAGAATGAAATCGGTTACCGTAACAGAGGAAAACTGCCGACATTTCAGCGAATGCAGTAATTATACCGAGATTTTCAACATCGCAGACTACGTTTCAAAATCCTTCAATATGTTCGTCGGCGAGCAGGCCGAGATTGAGCTTCGTTGCAGTGAGAAGATTCTTGAACAGATAATTGATCGCTTCTCTGAGAATATTCATATTATTGAACGCGAGAACGGAAGGTTCGCATTCCGCACCAAAGCCCTAGTCAGCGACGGTCTTGTCAGCTGGATTTTACAGTACGGCGGCGACATAGAAATCATTTCTCCTCCCGAGCTTCGCGGTATGATTAAAGAAAAAATACAAGAAGTCGCAAAATTGTATTAAAAAAGACTTGATTTTTTCTTCTGTAGTATGTATAATATACCTCGACCCTATGGAGAAGTCGCGTAGCTGGTCGAGCGCGCACGATTGGAAATCGTGTAACCATTAAAAGTGGTTCGAGGGTTCGAATCCCTCCTTCTCCGCCAAATAAAAATGAGCCGAGCTGTAAGGTTTTGGCTCGTTTTTATTTTTGTTTAATAAATAGAGGGATTCGAACCCTCTTTTTCTTATCGAAATATATATCAGTAAGGTAAAATAATCCGCGACATTTTTTAAGGTAAATTTTATCAAACATATAACCGTATTGAAAAGCAACCTCTTGACAATTTAACTTTGATGCTGTATAATATCATACGGAGATTATAGAGAAGATGCAAACTCGAGGAGTATTGCATCTTTTATCTTTTTATGGGGTGTTTTTATGAATGTAAACGACCTTATATGTACTCTTGAAGGAAATCCTATCATAGCTGCCGTACGTGACGATAATTGGGACCCAGCTTTAAATTCGTCTGCTCAAGTAATTTTCTATCTTAAGGCAAATCTTTTGACCGTGAAGTCGCGTGTATCTGATGCAATAAACAAGGGAAAACTAATTTTTGTGCACATAGATCTTGCTGAAGGCATTGGAAAGGACAAAACGGGAATTGATTTTCTTTATAAATGCGGTGTTCACGGAATAATCAGTACCCGAAGTCAGCTTATTACGGCGGCTCGTGAAAAAGGTCTTCTCACGGTGCAGAGATTCTTTGCTCTCGACTCTCAGGGGCTTGAGAGCATTCGTGATATATCGGGTCTTGGTGCCGCAGATTTTATTGAAATAATGCCCGGTGTCGTGCCCAAAGTAATCGAGCTTTTTGCCGAAAAGGGAGCCTCGGTTATTGCGGGCGGTCTAATTGAAACAAAGGAAGAGGTAATGTCGGCACTTGGTGCAGGTGCGGTTGCCGTTTCAACAGGAAAAAATAATCTTTGGAATATATAAAGGAGAATTTATTATGGCAAAAACAAACATTGTAGACTGGAAAACAATAACCGATTTCGTAATTGATGCATTCGTCGGTTACGGAATCCCGAGAGAAGACGCAGAAATCTGCGCCGACGTACTCCTTGAGAGTGACAAGCGCGGAATTGAATCCCACGGTGTAAACCGCTTTAAGCCGGTTTACCTTGATAGAATCAAGGCAGGTATCCAAAAGGCTAAAACCGAGCTTGAAATAATTAAGGAAACCCCCACCACCGCCGTTATTGACGGACATCACGGTATGGGTCAGGTTATCGGTCATACCGCAATGACCATGGCCATAAAGAAGGCTAAAGAGTTCGGTATGGGAATGGTCGTTGTTCGCAATTCCTGCCATTACGGAATTGCAGGTTATTATACCACAATGGCAACAAAGGCTGGCTGTATCGGAATGACGGGTACAAACGCTCGTCCCTCGGTTGCTCCTACCTTTGGTGTTGAGGGTATGTTCGGTACAAACCCCTTTACTATCGGCGTTCCTACCGACGAGGCCTTTGACTTTAACTTTGACTGCGCAACCTCTATCACACAGAACGGTAAGGTTGAATATTATGAGAGAATCGGTGAGGATGTTCATCCCGGCACAATTATTGCAGACGATGGCTCTGCAGTAGAGGGTGATGCGGGCGTTGCTCTCCGTAAGATTCGCGGTGGAACCGCTGCTCTTACCACCCTCGGAGGTATCGGTGAAGCTCTCGGCGGATATAAGGGATATGGTTTTGCACTTGCTGTTGAGTTCTTCTCCTCCATTCTTCAGGACGGCGCTTACGGTAAGGACCTTGACGGAAAGGACGAAAACGGAAATATTCGCCCCTATCAGCTCGGCCATTGGTTTATCGCTATCGACACCGACCACTTTATGGGTGAGGATATTGCCCGTAAAAAGGCAGGCGATATCTGCCGTAGCATGAGAGCATCTAAGAAGATGCCCGATGCAGAAAGAATCTACACCGCAGGCGAAAAGGAATATGAAATCGGTATTGCGAGAGCTTCGGGTGTTCCGATAAACGAATCGGTTCAGAAGGAAATCATCGCAGTGCGCGACGAGCTCGGTCTCACTCAGTATAAGTTCCCCTGGGAGGATTAATCGATGGACGTTCGTAAAGAATCACTTAAAAAGCACTATGAATGGAAAGGCAAAATTGAAGTTGTCTCGCGTGCTCCGATAAACAGCCGCGAGGAGCTTTCCCTCGCCTACACCCCCGGTGTTGCTGAGCCTTGTTTAGAGATTGAAAAGGACATAAATAAGTCTTACGAACTGACCCGAAGAAGCAACCTTGTTGCCGTTATTACCGACGGCACGGCAGTTCTCGGTCTTGGTGATATCGGTCCCGAGGCAGGTATGCCCGTTATGGAGGGCAAATGCGCCCTCTTTAAAGAGTTTGCCGACGTTGACGCCTTTCCTCTCTGCATTAAGTCAAAGGACGTTGATGAAATAGTTCGTACGATTTATCTTCTTTCGGGCTCCTTCGGCGGTATCAACCTTGAGGATATTTCTGCACCCCGTTGCTTTGAGATTGAGAAAAAGCTCAAGGAGATCTGTGATATACCCGTTTTCCACGACGACCAGCATGGCACGGCAATCGTTGTTGCGGCAGCTCTTATCAACGCACTGAAGCTTGTAAAGAAGAATATCGGCGAGGTAAGGGTCGTAATCAACGGTGCAGGCTCGGCCGGTATTGCGATCGGCCGCCACCTTATGAATATGGGTGTTAACAACCTTACATTCTGCGACCGCTTCGGTATTATATGCGAGGGTGATGAGAACAACAACCCCGCTCAGGAAGAAATCGCAAAGGTTACAAACCTTGAGCATAAAAAGGGTACTCTTGCAGATGCTCTCTGCGGTGCAGACGTATTTATCGGTGTTTCGGCTCCGAATCTTGTGACACCCGAAATGGTAAAGAGTATGGCGGAGGATTCAATTCTCTTCCCGATGGCAAACCCCACCCCCGAAATTATGCCCGATATAGCAAAGGCGGCAGGAGCAAGGGTTGTCGGAACGGGACGTTCGGACTTCCCGAATCAGATAAACAACGTTCTTGCCTTCCCCGGAATTTTCAGAGGTGCGCTTGACTGCAGAGCCTCTGCCATCACAGAGGAAATGAAGGTTGCAACCTCTTATGCACTTGCTTCACTCATTCCCGATGACGAAATAACCGAAGAAAATATAATCGCGCCCGCACTTGATAAGCGCGTTGCCAAAGCTGTTGCCGAAGCCGTTATCAAGGTAGCAAAAGAAACGGGAGTTGCGAGGATATAACAACAAAAAAGACCGTCAATCGACGGTCTTTTTTGTTAATGCAGAATGCAAAATTCAGAATGCAGAATTATGGTGTCCTTCGGACAAAAATTATCTTTCAGGGTGATTTAGTCCTTTAGGAAGTCCCAGAATGTAATCAGCAGAAACATTGTAATAACTGCACAATCTTACTATATGGCGTATCGGCATTTCGCGCTTGCCTTTTTCATATTTGCTATAATAACTCTGGTCTATTCCCAAAATTTCTGCAATATCCTTTTGAGTCTTATCATTATCTTCCCTTAAATCTTTTAAAACCTCATAATAAGTTTTCACAAAAAATCTACTCCTTTTTGTACTTTAAGCAGATTATAACAAAGGTAACATATTTCCTATTGACATTAGGTAACATATCGCCTATAATATTATTACCTTCGTTGCTACACGAAACGAAAACGCACAACTCTATGGCGCCACAAACCTTTGGCACAAGCCAACAAAGAAGACCTCGAAAGAGGTCTTCTTTGTTTTTAAAGTGATTTACAAAGACGGCGAGAATATGATGCAGAAGGCTTTTTCTCTGCCCGAAGATGTATACACAGATACCTCGAGCGAGGAAAGACGGTAAGATAACAAAAGACACCCTCTCGGGTGTCTTTTTATCGTTCTGCGCTTATTTTCCGCGGTCTGGCGATTTATTCGAGTTCGAAGGGGCCGAAGTATTCAGATCTATGAAAATCCGGCTTCTCGGTTCCTATGGGATAATAGGACAGATAATGATTCTTCTCTCCGCCGCATTTCTGGATATTGCCATACATTTTTTTGGTATGACCGCCAAGCTCTCTGTCTATTATTTCAAATGGCACACTGAACATTACCGACCACTCGTCGGCTCCCACCTCTGACACCACTCCAAAATATTTTTTGTCTTCAGCAGGATGGTAAGAATCGTAACGAGAGGTTCTTACTGCCATATACATAGTACCAAAAGGATTAAACTCAAAATTGAAGTAGTGCGGATCATTTTCGTTGGGCCTAAAGAAAAATTCCATGCACGAATCGTCGCTGACAGGGCTATTCTGCTCTCTTTGTGATGCCACAAGGTTTTTTTCATCTGTTGTGAGTTTTATATGAATTCCAAAATCACTATAAAGGATTCTTGTTTCCATTTTTGGATAACAGTCAAATTCCTTCCAGTTCACCTGCTCAACCTTTGCAACATTTGCACTTTCCCAAGCTTTGTCTTCTATGTTTGTTATTTTATAATCTGCTTTTTTTATGATATACATACACAAATCATCCTTTATATATTTTTATTTAGTATACCATAATAAACCATTTTGTCAATCATTCTATCTTTTGTGCTCATCTTACACAAATTTTGTGAAATACCGCAATATTTTGTGTTTTTTTTAATTGACAAACCTATATATATTGTGTATAATGGTAAAGCACCGAAAAGATAGGTTGCAAAATATACAAAAATTACACAGCTTTACATGACTGACGGAATTTTGGCGGATTAACGCCGAGGGAATGTAAAGGGTAATTGGGCGAGGATGAAACCCACTGCGGTTCCGTTCACCGTCTTGGGCCGACCGTCTGGGCAATTCAGCAGTAAAGCTGGGTTGTCCTTTTATGTTTTATATGTGTTAAAAATCTAACAAGGAGGAGAAAAAATGAAACACGACAACTGGAACGGATTTAAAGCCGGCGTATGGCAGAATGAGATAAACGTACGCGATTTTATACAGACGAATTATACCGAATATACGGGAGACGATTCTTTCCTCGAGACTGCTACAGACCGTACAAATGCGCTTATGGAAAAGGTTCAGCACCTTTTTAAGCTCGAGCGTCAGTACGGCGGTGTGCTTGATATTGATACCGCAACCGTATCCTCCCTTACAAGCTATTCGGCAGGATATATTGACAAAGATAACGAAATTATCGTTGGTATGCAGACAAACCGACCCCTTAAGCGCGGTGTAAACCCCTTTGGCGGTATGAGAATGGTGCGTCAGGCCTGCGAGGCTTACGGATATAAGCTCTCCGACAAGATTGAGGAAGAATTCCGCTATCGTACCACCCATAACGACGGCGTTTTCAGAGCATATACCGATGAAATGCGTGCCGCCAGAAAGTGCCACGTAATTACGGGACTTCCCGACGCTTACGGCAGAGGAAGAATAATCGGTGACTACCGCAGAGTTGCCCTCTACGGTGTTGACCGTCTTATCGAGCAGAAGAAGCGCGACAGAGCAGAGCTTGAAAAGGGCAATTTCCGATATAAGAACATCCGCCTTAACGAGGAGCTTTTCCGTCAGATAAAATATCTTGGACTTCTTAAAGAGATGGCTGAAATGTACGGATTTGATATCAGCGAGCCTGCAAAGAATGCAAAAGAAGCCATTCAGTGGACCTATTTTGCATATCTTGCCGCAATTAAGGAACAGAACGGTGCGGCCATGTCGCTCGGACGAGTGGCAACCTTCTTTGATATTTATATTGAGCGCGATCTTAAAAACGGCACTCTTACCGAAAAAGAGGCACAGGAGCTTTTTGACGATTTTGTTATCAAGCTTCGCATCGCCCGTCATCTTCGCACACCTGAATATAACGAGCTTTTCGGCGGTGACCCCATGTGGATTACCGAGGCAGTCGGCGGTATGGGTGAGGACGGACGCACCCTTGTTTCGAAGAGCAGCTTCAGAATTCTTAACACCCTTTACACCCTCGGCTCATCTCCCGAGCCTAATCTGACCGTGCTTTGGTCCACCTCTCTTCCAGAGGGCTTTAAGAAGTTCTGCGCCAAGATTTCCAAGGATACCGACTCTATCCAGTATGAAAACGACGACCTTATGCGTCCCATTTACGGCGATGACTATGCTATTGCCTGCTGCGTTTCGGCTATGAGAATCGGCAAGCAGATGCAGTTCTTTGGCGCACGCTGCAACCTTGCAAAGCTTCTGCTTATAGCAATAAACGGCGGTTACGATACCACAAGCGGTATGCATATCGGTCCTCAGATGGAGGTTATGAAGGGCGACAAGCTTGATTATGATGAGCTTGTGAAGCGTTTTGATATTTATATTGAATGGCTGAGCCATCTTTATGTCAATACAATGAACATCATCCATTATATGCATGATAAGTATGCATACGAGAAGATTCAGATGGCACTTCATGATACACACGTTGAACGCCTTATGGCTTTCGGTATTGCTGGTCTCTCGGTTGTTGCCGACTCGCTGAGCGCAGTAAAGCACGCAAAGGTTCGCCCCATTGTCGACTCTAACGGATATATTGTAGATTTTGAAACGACAGGCGAGTTTCCAAAATTCGGTAACGATGATGACCGCGTTGACCTTATTGCAAAAGAGGTTACACACAAGGTTATTACCGAGCTTCGCAAGACTCGAACCTACCGCGACGCCATTCACACCCTTTCCGTTCTTACCATTACCTCTAACGTAATGTACGGAAAGAATACAGGTGCAACCCCCGACGGAAGACCCACTTCGGCACCCTTTGCACCCGGTGCAAACCCGATGCACAACCGCGAGGAAAACGGTGCTCTGGCATCTCTTAACTCGGTCGCAAAGCTTTCTTATGATGACTGCCGTGACGGTATCTCGAACACCTTCTCCATCACACCTGATGCACTCGGACGCGATGATGAAGAGCGAGTTTCCAACCTCGTTACCATTCTCGATGGCTATTTTGCCAAGATGGCACACCATATAAATATAAATGTACTAAACCGCGAAACTTTGATGGATGCGTATGAGAATCCCGAAAAATACCCCAATCTTACCATCCGCGTTTCGGGCTATGCGGTTAACTTCAATAAGCTCTCCCGCAAGCAGCAGAAGGAAGTTATAAGCCGTACATTCCACGAGGCATTATAAAATGGCGCAAATTACCGGACGTATCCACTCATTTCAGAGCCTCGGGACTCTGGACGGACCGGGAATACGGTTTGTAGTATTTTTTCAGGGATGCAATCTTCGCTGTGGCTGTTGTCACAACCCCGACACCTGGGAAATTGACGCAGGACAAGAATATACGGCAGAGGAAGTTATCGGCAGAGCCGAGCGTTTTAAGGAATATTTTAAGGAGACGGGCGGTATAACCCTTTCGGGCGGTGAGCCACTTCTCCAATCCGACTTTGCAAAAGAGATTTTCACTCTTGCTCACGAAAAGGGTATTAACACCTGTCTTGACACCTCGGGCAGTATTCTGAATGATGATGTCAGAGCGCTGCTTTCGGTGACCGACCGAGTTTTACTCGACATTAAATACACCGATGAGGAGGGTTACCGCTCCTATGTCGGCTGTGATATGGCACGCGTGCTCCGCTTCCTCTCTTATCTTAATGAGGCAAATATTCCGACAACGCTCCGTCAGGTGATTATCCCCTCTCTGAATGATAGTGAAAAGAATATTAAGGAGCTTTCGAAAATTGCAAAGTCGCATAAATGTGTTGACAAGGTTGAGCTTTTGCCCTTTAAGAAAATTTGTCAGACAAAGTATGATAATATGGGAATCAAATTCCCATTTTCCGACAAGCCCACTCCAACAAAAGAACAGATGAAAAAATTAAATGCATTGGTCATTTGACCAATGCATTTTTCTATATAAAATATCCCTGTGAGTTAGCGCGCTTTCCGTTTATGTCCATTACCGTAATTCTGAAATATCCGTCATCGGGGCGAATTTTAAAGGTTACCTCACTTACCGTCTCTCCTTCTGCGGCGTTTTTACCCTTTGCTCTTCTGCCGGCGGTTGAAAGCGAAATACGAGCGGCGGGAGAGGTTTTTACCGTTACCGTATCGTCCTCTCTGACAATACTTTTAATGAGCGGTCCCTGTGAAGCATAAAACTCACCATTTTTAAGGGCATTTATAATAGTATCGTAATCGAGCCTCTCGGCGTTTATCATAACGAAGCCGCCAAATATATCAGAATCGGGGTGGTCAATTCCCTTCCAATTATGGTTATCGTCGCACATTGTGCAATAAACCCTTTTGCCCACTCTCAGCATATCGTCGAGCACATTCGGGCAATAGGTGTCAATACCCGTTACCGCTGAGGAATGATTGTAAATTTCAACGGCAAAAAGTCCGTCATAGGAAAGATAATCAGTTGCATTTTCGAGTGACCATGTAGGATGATTATATGCTACTAAAAAGCCCTTGGCTTTTGCCTCTTTGATAATAGCATTTATGCCCTCGGCGGAGTATTCCCGTTCCCATTCGCCCTCAAATTTCACCAAGGCTTCAATCTCGGGATTTTTAAAATGATCGGCAACCGAGCTGTAGCAGGGTGTGATTACATTGTGCTGATTCTCGGCATATAAATTGAGGTGGGTTACCTTCATACCGTAATTTTTCATAGTTGACTGCTTCGGGAACTGCTTTATTGCAATTTCACAGGATGTAATAGTGAGAAACTGCTCATCATCAAGATAAGAATTATCTATTAAATGCTCGTGGTCGGTAAAGGCAACTATCTGATAGCCGCGTTTTTTAAATTCTTCTTTCAGCTCTGCCACCGACAGCGCACCGTCAGAGTTTTTACTGTGACAGTGAAGGGCGGCCTTATAAAAATTCTTGTTTTCGTCGAGCAAAATCTGCATTTTTATCACCAATTAAATTTTACCGCAATAAAAATTTCTTGTCAAGGCGGCAAGAGATAATATTTTGTTGATTATTGTAGTCAGATTTGTTATTATATTTATATATGTGTCTTGGAGGGATTTTTTTGGATATTAACCGTCTTCGTGAAAAGTGTCAGGGCTATGCTCAGTGCTTTGATACTATCGAAAAGCGAGTAACGCTCTGCGCAACAGAGGTAATTGATGCCGCAATGAGCGAGAAAAATCCTAATTGGTTTTCGGCTTTCAGAGGGAAGGAAATTAAGCTTACCGAAAACGCCGTTATCGAGCGCCGCCATAACACCATACGCGACCTTGATTTTCAGCCGGCAATAAAGCTATTTTTATTCCGCGAGTCAAAGGCAGACTATGGTGATGCCGACACCTGGAACATATCTTATGTTTTCGAAAAGTATAATCTCCCGAGAACCTATTCGGCAGACAAGCCCTCCCGATTTAAAAAGCTCGTCAGCAACCTTATTTTCAGCAGAAACGAGCTTACAGGACACCTCAGTGCCGACGAAATCGAAGCAATGCTTCTTACCGCAACCGAAAAGGAGCTTGAGGATATTATTTTCAAATACCGCGAATCGATTCAGGAGCTTATCAGTTTTCTGGCCTACTTCCCCGAGGCAAAGGGAAACTATCCCGAAACATATTTCGAATTTGCTAAAAATCTTCTTGCCGAGACCGAAAAGAAATATGATATTATAAAATATCATGCACTTGCCGTTATCGGAAACGAAGGGCTAGATATCTCAGAGAATGATTTTGCAGACATTTGCCGCAATATCCGTGTAAACACCTCTACCGTAAACGGTGTGCTATACTTTGAAACCGACGATTATGCGCGCACAATTCAGATAATAAAGGCTATGCTCGAAACCCGTGCAGCGGCTGCGGCAGTAGTGCCTCAGCCCGAACCTAAAAATCAACGGGTGAATTATCTTCCTGCGATTGCTGTTATTGCTTCCCTACTGCTCGTGCTTGGTATTTTGCTCTCACTTCTTATTCCGAGACTTACAGAAAATTCAGATATCATCTCTTCGACCAAGAGTTCCGGAAAGCGCGGTGGCGGCACTACGGTCACAACTTCATCAGGTATAAATCCATCTGACGCAAACTCTTCAGATTCAAATTCTAACACTCCGAAAAATGGTAAAATACGCGGCGAGGCTACGGTTGGCACCCTTACCTTCACGATAGATCAAAAGCCATCGAATGAGCTGACTATTACGGTTGCAAACTCCGGCACCTCTAATTATAGCCTTGGTTGGGTTAACCCGCCGCAGGTTATTATCAAAACGAGCGAGGACACCTATCCCGGCAATATGCACGAAAGTGGAAGCATTAAGGTTGAAGCAGGAGCTACAAAACAGCTTACCGTAATCGTAAACCAAAAGCTTGAGGGTAGTATTGAAAAAATCACGATTAATAATATCCTTATTCTAACTTCTACCGGACTGCCCGCGGATACCTCAACCGGAGGCTACTCAGCAATAATGAATATAGAAAATTATTAAACAAATGCGGAGTCATCTGACTCCGCATTTGTTATTTTATCATATCGTTGAATTCGGCTTCACTGATGACCTTAACGCCGAGGGCGTTTGCCTTATCAAGCTTGCCGCCTGCCTCTTCGCCAGCAAGGACAAAGGTGGTTTTCTTGGATACAGAAGAGGAGGTTTTTCCGCCCATGCTCTCAATTATTGCCGAAGCTTCTTGTCTTGTGTAGTTTGGAAGTGTTCCCGTGAGAACAAATGTCATTCCCTCAAAGCGGCTGTCGATAACGCTCTTCGGCTCGGTTAAATTCAGTCCGAGCGCTCTGAATTTATCTACCGCTTCTCTTGTGGAGGAAAGAGAGAAAAATTCGAATATACTCGCCGCCAAAATTCCGCCGATACCGTCAATCGCCTCAAAGTCCTCGGTCTTTGCAGTAAAGATTTCCTCAATATCCGAAAATTTATCGGCTATAAGCTTTGCCGCCTTCGCGCCGATGTGACGGATTCCTAGAGCAAAAAGCAGACGAGAAAGCGGATTTTCTTTTGACTTTACTACAGCGACAATAAGATTGTTTGCCGACTTTTCACCCATTCGCTCAAGTCCTGCAATATCCTCCGTTTTAAGCGTGTAAATATCAGTAATATCGCGAATCAGCCCTGCTGATAGCAGCTGTTCTAGGACAGCAGGACCAAGTCCCTCAATATCCATGGCATCTCTCGAAGTGAAATGGATAAGATGGCGGAGAAGCTGTGCCGGGCAGTCTCCGTTTGTACAGCGGATTACCGCTTCACCCTCTTCTCTGAAAACGGGGCCTTTGCAAGATGGACAGACACTTGGCATCTTGAAGGGAACCGAATCGGGTTTGTGCTCCTGCACACCTAGCACCTCGGGGATTATCTCGCCTGCCTTGCGGACGACGATGGTATCACCAATACAAATGCCTTTTTCTTTAATAAAATCTTCGTTGTGTAGCACCGCACGGGAAACTGTTGTACCTGCAAGCTGAATCGGCTCGAATTCAGCTGTGGGGGTAAGCGCTCCGGTTCTGCCAACGTTAATCTCTATTTTCAGAAGCTTTGTTGTCTTTTCCTCAGGCGGATATTTATAAGCAACCGCCCATTTGGGATATTTTGCGGTGCTTCCCATCTCGAGTCTTGCGTTAAAATCGTCAACCTTGATGACGGCGCCGTCAATATCAAAGGAAAACTCTCCGCGAGAATCGC
The DNA here is from genome assembly GCA_045638145.1 of Acutalibacteraceae bacterium. Taxonomy (GTDB): domain Bacteria; phylum Bacillota; class Clostridia; order Oscillospirales; family Acutalibacteraceae; genus SFWF01. The sequence continues at coordinate 2,743 of JAZUAU010000028.1, read as the reverse complement.
CGATTTTCTCTATCTCCTTTATTGCCGCCTCGATCGTGTTGCACCGTTTGTAGGACGGCACCACCTTAAAACCCTGAGAGCTTAAAAAGTCGAGCGATTCTATGTGAGAAGAAAGAGCTTTGCCTTGGATTCGTTGAACGTTAAAAATGAATATTGAAAGACCGCGCTCGGCTGTAATTTTTGAATTTTTCTGTCTGAGTGAGCCTGCGGCAGCGTTTCTTGGATTCTTTGCGGGTGCTTCGCCGAGTACTTCCTGGCGCTCAACAAGCTTTAAAAAGGCTTCGCGAGGCATATAGACCTCACCTCTTACCTCAAGTGAGCCTGTGAAAGAAATTTTTTTAGGGATATCAGCAATAGTTTCAAGGTTAGCCGTAACATCCTCACCCGTTAAGCCATCACCACGAGTAGAACCGCGAACAAATACTCCGCTTTCATATTCGAGGGAAACGGAAAGTCCGTCAATTTTCGGCTCTACAGAATAGGCTGTGTTTCCAACTACGTTTCTTACCTTTTCATCGAATGCACGAAGCTCGTCAAAGCTGAATGCGTCGAGCAGGCTTTCCATCTTGACCGAGTGTTTCACCTCGCTGAAAAGACGGGAAGCCGAACCGCCCACCTTTTTGGTGGGGGAATCCGCCTCGGCAAGCGCGGGATATTTGTCTTCCAAAGCACGAAGCTCTCGGCTGAGCTTATCATATTCAAAATCGGATATTTCGGGGTCATCTTGATTATAATATCTGTCATTATGATATCTTATCTGCTGATACAGCTCCGACATCCTCTTTTTTATCCCATCCATAATTTAAAGCTCCTTTAATCTAGGACCGATGCCCCGTAATCGAAAACATCGTCTACAATGTCTTCGTTTGCGTAATCTATGTTTGTAAAAGCGTCAGGCGTAGCGCCCACAATAACCGTTTCAGCAAGGGTAAAATCGGTTGACTCGTCAATGCTAGATTTTTCCTTTAACATTGCAAGTTGCCCCCTAGTGCCTACCTTGACCGTTATTCTATGTAATACCTGGTTAATGCCGGCGTCTTTAAATTCGTTCCTCAATTCGGTAAAAACAGCAGTTGAAACCGAAACTGTATAGCTTATTTTAGGATATGCTAGATATGAATAATAAACGCCAAAGGCGGCAGAAACAGGTATTTTAAAGGTCACAATTTTATAGCCCGCAAGCTCCTTCACCACCGCTTCTGTCAAACTGCTTTTAAAATGGTTTATCGCATTAGAATTAATCTCTATAGAAGATACCAACCCTTGTTCATTGCGGGAAAGGTTTGCAACCTGGTCGTATGTAATATTGTATTCCTCCAAAACGCGCATTGCTGCATGGCTTACCGCCCGCGAAAGGGTTGTCGCAACATGCGTTGCCGCAAAATTTCTCGCCACCGTACGAAGCTTTATTTCGATAAAAACTGCACCTATACCAAGTGTCAGAGTAACTGCCGTAAGCACCGCAATTATCCGCCGTAGACGAAGCTTTAAATTGCTCCTTTTTCTCAAATATAAATCATCGCCTTTCGTACTATATATTACGAAAGGCAGATGAGTTTAGTGATATTTATTTGTGCTCTGCGGCATATTTTATAAGTTCTGCCACCTTGTCGACACCGATTTTGCTGTCGATGCAGAGGTCATAGGTCTTAACGTCGCCCCATTTTGTATCGGCGTAATAATTGTGATAGCCCGACCTTTTCTTATCTCTCTTCTTAATCATCGACAGCGCCTCGCTACGGGTAATATTTTCATAAGCCGCAACACGGTCCACTCTGCGCTCAATGTCGGTATGGATAAATACTCTGAAAAGATTTTCGTGGTCTTTAAGTATACTGTCTGCACAACGACCTACAATTATGCAAGACTCTTGCTCGGCAAGCTCCTTTATAACCTGAGCATAAGCCATAAATGCCTTGTCGTTAATGGGAATATGAAGCCCCGAAACAAGATGGGTATGATGGGTATATGCACCTGTGGAAAGTGCATACAAAAGACTGTTAGATGCCTTTTCATCTATGTCGTGCAATACCTCTTCACTATAGCCGTGACTCTTTGCGACCATACCGATAAGGTCCTTGTCATACATTTTGATTCCCATAATCTTAGATAAACGACGGGCAATCTCATGTCCCCCGCTTCCAAATTCTCTTCCAATAGTAATAACTAAATTTTTGCTCACACTTTTCACCTTCTAAAGTATATATTTTTTACATCAATATTATAACATAAAATTAAAGAATAATCAATTATTTCTTGACTTTTCAGGCGAATTATATTAAAATGTCTTTTACACGAAGATGCGGGTGTGGTGGAATGGCAGACACGCTGGTCTTAGGAACCAGTGCCAAGTGCATGCAGGTTCAAGTCCTGTCACCCGCACCAAAGCATTCAAACTCGAACCTTTTACCAATCGGTGAAACGTTCGGGTTTGTTGTTTTCTTAAAAGATGTTAAATAAGCCTTTGTTTGTGGCAGTACAAAGTGTTTTGCTCTGTACTGCCACTTCTTCGTTTCAAAGAATTTTCGTACATAAAGGAGATTTTGAAATGAAGACTAAAAAAGAAACTAAAACTAATACATCAAGAATTATTTTCTTTACTATTGCACTTACATATAATTTAATATTGGCATTTTACTTGAGAGATTTTCTTGTTCTCTCTCCCACTTTACAAGTTTTCTATCTACTATCGGCTCTACCCACTTTGTTTTTAACTGTTAATATAAATTCAAAAGCAATGAGA
>JAZUAU010000027.1:0-224491 GCA_045638145.1 Acutalibacteraceae bacterium | reverse complement strand
GTATTTATCTTTGACCTATGCTTTTATCTCTGGATAGATTGCGGTGGTTCTGGCGGTTTTGGGTAGGTCCCCCACATTCGCATCAAAGTAGATATGTTCATCTAGCTTTTGCCGACTCAATAATGCTACCGTTTCTACATGCTCAGTATGAGGGAACATATCGACAGGCTGGATGCGGCGCACCTTACACACACAAGGGACGGTTCTCTGTGTTCTAAAACTTTCTCGCGATGTTAAAACTGACCCCTGTCAATCTACTTACCTGCCTTATAGATAGTCCTTTTTCCCTGAATATTTTAAGACACTTATCTCTATTTTTAACATCAAGTTTTTGAAACTCTGCAACATTTTTACATTTTGAATACATTTCAATTATCTGTTGTGCCTGCTCATCAGTAACCTTTTTTGTAAAACTGTCTATAGCTTCTAAACATTTATCGTTATTGATCTCGTTATTATATTCAGCAAAATCTTTTTCTGTAAGCAGACTAAATACCTGATCGCTGTCAATCAAATCGGACTTTTTATAAAACTCGTTAAAGCTTGAGTATTCATAATCACTGACCGTCTTACATATTCCGGCTTTTACAGGATTTTGATGTATGTATCTTATTACGCTCAAAAAATAAGAATCGTCTTCTACCGCTTCACTTTTATATCGGTCTTGAAAAAGATGCCCTCTGCGCTGGTATTTAATATTATACCAATAAACAAATCTGGTCTCGATCCTCTTCATTATCTGATCTATCGGTTCTGCAACCTCTTGTATCAGTAAATGAATATGATTGCCCATAAGGCAATAAGCGTAAAGTTTAAACTCACTTATTACCTTACAATCCTTTAAAATTTTCAAAAATCTTTGACGATCTTCATTATCTTCAAAAATCTGCTGCTGATTTACCGCCCGAAGCATTATATGGTATGTTCCGGTTCTGCTCTTTTTTCTTGAACTTCTTGGCATTATTCATCACCTGTAAAAATTCTACCACAATTCACTAAATTTCTCAACACAGAGAACCGTCCCCTGTGTTACAATTTCCGAATATGCTTGTTTTAGCGGATATTTAGCGATTCTAATTTCTCTTATAAGACAAATAGTCAGTGTTAGCGGAATGATGATAATGGATGAAATGCAGGCTACATTATCAAATAAAGTTAAATCATCACTAACATATATTAAAAACAATGATAATACAATTATCGAAATAGTGCCTGAAATAATCAAAAGAATAGATAAAATCTTTATCTGTCTATTCATAAAATACTCCTATTAGGTTGGTGACAAAAAATGAATGAAACATGCACACAGGGGACGGTTCTGTGTGTTCTAAAACTTTCTCGCAATGTTAAAGCCGACCCCCGTCAATCTACTTATCTGCCTTATAACACAGAGAAACGTCCCCTGTCTTATGCAGAGAAACGTCCCCTGTCTTATGATGCGCTAACCGTCCCCTGATTGATTCGTCCCCTGTGTTCCCTCCCCTGTGTTCCGCCCTGTGTTCCTTTGTGTTATTCTGCTATTCGACAGCAGGGATATCGAAAACGAAATTTACACAATTGTCATATTGATGGTCTAAAAATTGAATCTCGAACTCTTTAGCATTTTCTTCGACTAATACACTTATATAACCTGTAGTTTTTTTTCCGTATCCCAAATTCGAACCAATCACCGAATCAAAGTATTTTGAAGACGCCTCAGTGGCAGCCATATTGTCAACATAACAACTTATTTTGTTATATGGACGGTACGTTTTTCGAGAATTGTTTTCAATAAAAAATTTTACTCCAACAATCAACATATCTTCATTATCAGGATTTTTAATTACTTTTATATCGGTAGCAGTTATTTTTAAATCCCCTTCATAAGTTTTGTTTAACTCGGTAATTTTTTGAGGACCGATAGCATCCGTATCTGACAATGACTCAAAAAACGGAAGGCGAACGACAAAAACAAGAACTATTGTTAATACCACAATTATTCCTATCGTTAAAAACAATATATCTTGTTTGTCTAATTTTTGTTTTTTATTTACTAACAAATAAAATCTTACCTTTCAAAAAAATAAATAAGGAGAAAAAATATGATTGAATCTACAAAACGAAACACAGGGGACGGTTCTCTGTGTTACCATCCTAAACAGTTCCCAAGCATCGAACAGGCATTCCCCAATCTTTTTGAGAAGGAAGAACAACAAAACTGGATACTGATGAAAGAGCGTGTCGAAGCATACGCCAAAGCCAAAAAGCAACAGAACTCTGCGGATATTTAATCAATCACAGAACCGTCCACTGATTGATTGACAATCAATCACAGAACCGTCCCCTGATTGATTGTATCGCCCTGACAAACCTAATTCTTGCAATTTTATTAACTTTGAAATTTCTCTCACTCTCCAACATTACGATATTGAGCGTAAGAAGTTCATTTTTATCATCATAGAAAACAATAAAAAAGGAAGACATTAATTTATCCGGCGGAATATTAAAATTAACTGTTTGATTGTGCAAAATTCGGTTTTTCCTATAACTAACAGTGTTTAATGCATAAGGAAAATCAATACAAGAAATTTTTTCGAAAGGAATATCCGCACACATCTCGCCTCTAATAGAAATTTTCTCTTCCAATATTGTCATTATAGCGTTACAATTTTTCCCTTTTCCCTGGATTGCGATTTTGAATGACCCTGTTTTGATACCAATTCCATTATGAACGCTATTATCCACATTAAACTTTTTATTTGCAGCATATTTAATTAAAAAAATTACCATTAAAACTAATATAAATGTAATTAAAAGATTATTTAACAACACATCCATAACAACACCATAATAATGTATTTTCGAAAGGAGAATAAAAATGTCTGAAAAAAATTATAACACCACTATACTTAACGATCTATCCGCGATAGATCAAGCAACATCCGATTGTGCCAATAACATAAAAAACAGTTTTGAAAAAAGTTTAATGGAAATATCCGCAATGTTTCAGCAACTAACCGTCTCAATTTCAACATCTATAATGTCAATTTACCCTGTATTTGAAAGTATATTTTTAACCCTTGATTCTATGATTATAATAGCGTCAAACAATTTAATCTTATTTGAACAATCGAGTGCCGCTATTTTTGCACAACTTTCACTAAGTACTATTAATTTGTTTATGTCGACCATATCTTATATAATTTCACAGGTGGCTTGTCTGATTGACATACTTACTATAAATTTTATTCTTATACAATCCGTTTTCGCAACCAGTTTTATAGCTGTAGACAACATATTTACAACAACAATGTCTTCTGTAATTTCAACATTAACGACTACATTGGAACTTATGATAATAAATACTGAATTAACAGCTACAACATTAGCATTAGCTTTCACGCTTGCCTTTAACACAATTGCATTAGAAGCAATTGAAGTTGGTACATTAAGTTGCGGAATTTTGAAAGATATAGGAGAATCTTTCATTAATACTATTGATAATGCAAATTTATTTACAAGTTCACTAGACTCTATTTTAACTATAGTTGCTAGTGTAATTTCAATAGCAGCTACACTTGTCATTGCATATTATGGAATTTCGACCGCCGAAGCTGCTTTGGGTGCAGTTTCTGTGATGTCGGCAGGACAGATACTAGCATTTGGTGCAGCAATATTACTGGTGGGTTTAGCTATTTCGCAAATTGCGAAAGTCATTTTCAATTTTATCAAATTAACAGGAGCTGCAACAAACGGAGTCAAAGCTACCGATTTTGATTTTGGAATGAATATTAATGCACAAGGTTTCGCCACTGGTGGTTTTCCGTCTATGGGGCAGATGTTTATTGCCCGTGAGGCGGGTCCTGAGCTGGTCGGTACTATCGGCAGCCGAAACGCAGTCGTTAACAACGATCAGATAGTAGAGTCGGTATCCTCGGGCGTATACAGAGCGGTCTGCGCCGCGCTTTCGAGCGGACAAGGCTCGGGCGGCAAGGCGGTCATCACGCTGGATAAGAAGGTGCTCGGTGAATTTGCCATAGGATATATCAACGGAAAAACAAGAGAAACGGGCTTAAGTCCGATATTAGTATGAGGTGAATAAATATGAATAAACTGAATAATCAATATACCATTGACGGCACTGCCATCTATGAGCCGCATTTACAGATGAGCGAAGCGGTGGAAAGTATGCTTGACGAAAACTCCGGCACCACCGACGACGGCGTTATGCACGTAAGATGGATAAGAGCCGCCGTACATAAATTTACTCTTCAATATAATATTATGACCGCAGCAGAATATGACTATATGAAAAAGCTGCTGCTTGGAAAGACCTTTGTCTTTAAATATCCCTACTGCGGGGAGCAGAAAGAGATAAACGCATACTGCACCTCGTACGGCGGAGCTTTGTCTCAGACGGCAACCGACGGCGGAATATATACCGCGGTGCAGTTTGAGATAAGCGAGCTATAAGGAGGTCGTATTGTGGATAGTATTATATACCAAAACCTTTTTGAATGCAAGGATTTTTCGCTTAATGATTCAAATATTCAGGGCGGTGTGACACTTTCACAATCGGTTAACAGCGGAGAGTCCCTCACACTCGGCAGTTGCTGTGCGACAAAGGCAGAATTCAGTCTGCTTGACCTTGAGGGGCGCATTACGGAGCTGTACGGTGTGGAATTCCTTTACACCTATCTCGGAAAGCAGATCGGTTATTTTACGGTTGATTCAGCCGAACACATCAAAAACGTGGGCTGGAATGTAACGGCATATGACCGAATGATGAAGTTTGACAAGATAGTTGACAGCTTTCTCAACGGTCTTTCGGAAAGCTTTACACTAAGGGAGCTTTTTTCGGGACTTTGCGAATTTGTCGGAGTGCCTGCCTCGGCGACCTCTTTTACAAACGAAGAGCTGACCTTTTATAAGAACTTTGAGGGCAGTGATATCAAGGGTCGCGATATTCTTTATTGGATTGCCGAGGCGGCAGGCTGTTTTGCCATTATAAATTCACAGGGTGCGGCTGAGCTGAAATTTTACGAGAGTCCCGAGTCCGCAGCTGAAGAAAATACCATAACAAACGCAGATTACATAAGCTACTCGGTCAGCGATTTTTCGACTCCGCTTGTAAACAAGCTGCAGATTCGCTCGAGCGAGGATGACATCGGAATGGTCGTTTTTGACGAGAGTTTAGACGAGGAGAGCGAATTTAACGCTTATATTATTGAGGGAAATCCTCTTTTCTATTCCGTCTCATCCGATCAGAATGACAACCGAGAGACTATCGAGCAGGCGGCAAATGCAATTCTTAACAAGATAAAGGCATTTACCTGCCGACCTTTTGAATGCGAAGTATACGACTGTGAGAAGATACCCCAAGTGGGCTCTGCTGTTTCGGTAAGATCACCCGAGGGTGAGGTTTTCAGTTCAGTTGTAATGAGCAGGACACAAAGCGGAATGAAGATATCTCTTTCGGCAACAGGAACCGCCGAAGCGAATAAACTGACAAGCGTGAACATCAGCATCAGGCAAAAAAACAACAAGACTAATGAGCTCAAACGCACTCTTGACAGCACTATATCAACGGTCGCCGCGCTTAACGACAGTAACAACACTCTTAAAACCGTTATTGAACAAACAAATAGCTCTGTCGTTACTTATATTTCAAAAACAGCCGAGCTTCAAAGTGCGCAGAACAGCCTTTCAGAGCGGGCGAACAGCCTTGAAAATACCGTTAATTCGGGTGTCCCAAAGGTTGTAACCACCTCTGTCACAATCGATGAGAATGGAATCACGGTAGGAAAGGACAACAGTACTATGAAGACGATGACGACTCCCGACTCGTTTAAGGTACTGGATAAATCAAATAACGAACGCATCAATGTTTCACCCGACGGCACAAAGCTTCAGAAAACAGTTATTGAGGATGACCTTACGGTCGGCGCCGTTAAGATGATCAAAAGAGAAAACATCGGAATAGATTTCGTATATATAGGAGGTAATGACTGATGGCACAGTACATAAGCCAGACTATGACAACGAGCAATCCCAGAGTTAATTATAGAATCGTTGTCACTACAAAGTCGCAAAGTATAGAAAACAACTCTACAACTATGAACGTTCAGGTTCAGGCATGGCGTAATAACTCGGGTTACACTACCTCAGGTTCAGGCCGATGCTACTGCAAAATACAGGGTACGGAATATTCGGATGCGGTCTATGATTCGCAGAAAATAACCGAATATAGCTATACGGTGCTTTTTACAAGGGATGTGACTGTCGCCCACAACAACGACGGAAGCTGTACTCTCAGCCTTTCGGCATGGATCGATCACTATGCCTTTTCAACCAGCGAACAAAGCTACAGCACTGCCCTGCCGACTATACCGAGAGCTAGCCAGCCGTCTCTTTCAACCACCGAGTTTAACATCGGAGACGAGCTAGTGATAAATACCAATCCCGTAAGCACAGCCTTTACTCACAATATCTATTTTATAACGGCTGACGGAGAATACGAAGAGATAGCTACAGATATTAAGGACAGCTTCATATGGAAAGATACCTCAAGACTTTACGAGGAGTGCCCAAGCAATCCCAATTTTTCTTCATGCATAGCAGTTAGAACGTATAGCTCAGGAACTCTCATCGGCGAGGAAAAACAGGCACACTTTACCGCAACAGTAACAAATTCTGAGCCTGTGTGCGGAGAAGTCAACTATTTTCAGACTAATCCAGCCATTTGCGCGCTCCTACAGAACAGCGTTGATATCATAGTCGGCCGCTCAACTCTGCTCGTAACCTTTGCACCTTGCGAGGCGAAAAACTTTTCATCGATTAACAAATACTGCATTCAGATCGGAAATAAGATATATGAAAGTGAGACTGCCCAGTTCTCGATTTACGACTTTCCGCAGGCCGAAGCTATGGTCTGCTGGGTAAAGGACAGCCGCGGCTTTGAAACCTTAGAGCAAGAAAGGGTCAGAGTCGATTTCGGAACTTTTTATGATTATTCTCCACCTGTTATCAAAAATATTCAACTAAACCGCGAAAACGACGTTTATGAAAACACCTTTTTATCCTTTACCGCTGAAGTTGCAAATATAATTGCCGATAACACAGCATTTGCAATTACATTAAGAACAAAGGAAAGCGGAAGCTCGGCTTTCTCCCCTCATTTAGATATTGTTAAATATGACAGCTCTAATTCAACCTATTCTTTCAATGCGTCAATCGGGGATTTCGAGATTGGCAAAAGCTATGACATTGAGCTGACAATTGAGGACTGTTTGGATATAAATAGCTACACGGCTTTCCTTCCGTCGTCCAGACCGGAGCTTTCAATCAGAAACAATATGGTCGGTATAAACTGTATTCCGGTAGCCGATAACGGAACCCTGCAGATCGACGGTAAAAATCTTCTCGATCTATTGCATCCTGTAGGCTCATTGTATATGAGCACAGACGGAATTTCGCCCGAGACACTTTTCGGCGGAAAATGGGAAAGCATAAAGGACAGATTTTTGCTTTGCGCCGGAGATACCTATACCGCAGGAACTACCGGCGGCGCCGCTACGGTAACACTACAGGTCGAACATATGCCGTCGCACGACCATACATTATCAAAACTCATCGGAGGAACCGGCGGTATAAATAGCGACGGTCAAACTGTACAAAAAGGATATTATGGAGATTCCGGTTCAAATCTTGCCTCCAACTATCCCAACAATTACTCAATCTCAAACACGGGTGGCGGGCAGGCTCATAACAATATGCCGCCATATCTAACGGTTTATTGTTGGAAGCGCGTTGAATAGTGCTTATAAATAGCATATTAGCAAAATAACGGAAAAATGGATTGGATTTTACTAAAAAGATGTCCACCCATGTCCTTGAATGTCCACCTATGTCCACATAGTTTAAAAAGCGTAGGAGGTGACCGAGCTATGAAAAAACAAATAAAACTTGGCGACGAGGTTGCAAGACTTCTTCGCGAGTCGGCCTCAAAAGAAGAGGAGGACAGGCTTTTGGAAATGGGCATAAAGGTAAGGCGTCCCACCCGTATGACGGTTATTGCCGCCGCGCTTTATAAAAAGGCGTCGGGCGGAGAGCTGGCGGCAATAAAGGAGCTGCTGAGTGTCATTGGTGTCGGGACTGCCGCCGGAGGTGTTACCCTTGTCGATGACATCGGTAAGCCTTAAAAAAACGGTTGGTGGCGGCTACGATGAGTTTTGGTGCTGTAAGACGCGCTATAGGGTATTAAAGGGAGGAAAGGGCTCAAAGAAAAGCGCAACAACTGCCCTCAATATGATTTATCGCCTAATTAAATACCCCGAATCGAATATTCTCGTCGTTCGTGCCGTGATGAACACCCACCGTGACTCGACCTTTGCCCAGCTTAAGTGGGCACAGGAGAGACTTTCGGTTTCCCACCTTTTTAAAAACACCGTTTCCCCTCTTGAGATGACCTATATTCCCACCGGACAGAAGATTATATTCCGCGGATTTGACGACGTATTAAAGCTTGCTTCTACGACGGTGGAAAAGGGGTATCTCAACTTTGTATGGATTGAGGAAGCCTTTGAAATAGACTCCCTTTCCGATTTTGAAAAGCTCGACCTTTCGGTGCCGAGAGGTAAAATCCCGCCCCACCTTTTCAAGCAGACAACCCTGACCTTTAACCCCTGGAGCGAAAAGCATTGGCTGAAAAGCCGCTTCTTCGACTCGCCCTCACCCGACACAGCGGTTTTCTCTACCTGTTATCTCGATAACGAATTTCTAGACGAGACCGACCGCGCTGTATTTGAAAAGCTCAGACGCGAGCACCCGAGACGGTATGCCGTCGCAGGGCTTGGGCAGTGGGGTATTGCAGAGGGACTTGTCTTTGAAAACTGGGAAACGGGGGTTGTTGATACCTCTCTCGGCGATTGGCAGGCATTTTTCGGGCTTGACTACGGCTACACCACCGACCCTACCGCCTTTATTGCAATAAAGGTGAACACCACCGAGCGGCTCATATATGTTTTTGATGAGTTTTGTCGCAAGAAGATGCTAAACAGCGATATTGCCGATACCATTAAGAATATGGGTTACGCAAAAGAGCGAATCCGAGCCGACTCGGCAGAGCCCAAGACAAACGACGACCTTCGCAGACTTGGACTCACACGACTTTTGCCTTCGGTTAAGGGTGCCGACAGCATTATAAACGGGATTAGGAACATAAGCGAATATAAAATTATCGTTCACCCGAAATGCGAAAATACCCTTGCAGAGCTTTCTTCGTACTGCTGGAGCCGGACTCTGCCAAACACACCCGAGGACAAAAACAACCATCTGATGGATGCTCTGCGCTATGCCTTTTATGACGTCAAAAATGCTACACGCGAGCGACAGAGGAAATTTTACGAAACGAGAGGAGGTTGGAGCGTTTGACGGTTTTTCTCATTCTTCTGGCCTTTATTATCGGCGTAAAAATCGGACGAAAGATTCGCCCAACACAAAACACTGCCAAAACCCAAAAGCGAAAAGGCTCGGTATCGAGTATGGAGAGCTTTTGGAGCTATGACGGCAGCGAACAAATTTAAAGGAGGAAACATAAATGGAAGAAAAGGTAAATGCGGCCCTACCAGAGACCGAGGAAAATTTGCCGACGGAGGACACGGCTACCATACCTGCCGCCGATTCCGAGAGTGCCGCTTTTTTGGAGATAAAGTTCAACAAGGAGATTATTGGACTTGACAAGGAAAGTGCGGTTACTCTGGCACAAAAGGGAATGAAATACGACTCAATTGTAGAGGAATACGAGAGGCTAAAATCTATTAACACTGCTCAGGACGATTCCGATGCACTAAAGAGTGAATTCCCCGAGCTTTCCTCTCCCGAGATGCTCCCCGAGGAGGTAAAGACAGCCGCAAAAAACAATAATTCCGGACTGCTTTTAGAGTATCTCCTCTATCTGCACCGTCAAACGAAGGCCGCCGAGGCAGAAGCGCGAAATCAAAGCTTCGTAACCTCGGCATCTACAGGCTCACTGTCGAAATCCGACAGAAGCGACCCCGCCACCGAGGAATTTCTTCGCGGTGTTTGGGGAAAATAAAGATTTTTATATAAAACCATTTAATTAAAAGGAGAAATTTTATGTCTATCAATTCTATTTCTGCCGCTGAAAAGTATTCCGGCGAGCTTGACCGTGTATTCGAAGCAAAGAGCGCAACCGCATTCCTTGCAGACAATGCACTCCGCACAAATTTTGTAGGTGCAAAGACCGTTATCATCCCCGAGGTGGCTTTTGACGGACTTTCCGACTATGACCGCACCAAGGGCTTTACCGACGGTGCCGTAAACGTTAGCGGCACACCCTACACCATGACCATGGACCGTGCACGCTCACTCACTATCGACCGCGAGGATATGGACGAAACAGGAATCGCCAACCTTGCCGGTAAGATTCTCGGTGAGTATGTCCGCACAAAGGTTGTTCCCGAATGTGATGCTTATGCCATTGCAAAAATTTCACGCTGTGCTATCGACAAAGGCAACCTTATCGACGGTGACCTTGCCGCACCCTACGACACCTTCTGCCGCCTTGTAAACGAGGTTCAGTCGGTTGTTGGCTATGACGAGGAGCTTGTCTGCTTTATGGACTCTGCCGCCTATTCACGCCTTATGTCCTCTGACGAAATCAGTCGCGTTATCACCGTTTCTGACTTTAAGCAGGGCGAAATGAATCTTAAGGTTAAGTCCATTAACGGTATCGCAATCATCCCCGTTGTAAACGAGAGAATGAAGACCGCATTTAACTTTAACGGCGGTGCGGCAGGTGGCTTTGCACCTGCCGACGGAGCTTCGAGTGTTCATATGCTTGTTCTCCCCAAAACTGCAGCTCATCTCGTTAAGAAGACCGAGAAAATGAGAATCTTCACACCCGAACAGAACACCTCGGCAGATGCCTACAAGTTCGATTACCGTATCTACTACGATGTATTTGTAAAGGCATCCTCTGCAGATGCTGTATGGGCCTTCATCTCGGCTCCCCTTTCAATTACCGAGCAGCCGGCCGATGTAACAGTTAATGAGGGTGCAATTTCGGGCGAGCTTTCTGTTGCCGCTTCCTCTGACGGTGATTCTTCTGTTACCTATCAGTGGTACAAGGCAGAACTTGCTGACGGCACTAATGCTGCAAGACTTATCGGCGAGACCAAGAATACTCTCACCATTCCGAAAGAGCTGACCGAAGGTGAACACTACTTCTTCTGCAAGATTACCGCAGATGGAGTAAACACCCAGCGCAGCGAGGTGGCTACCGTAACCGTAGCATAAATCCTCCAAAAGGGCGGAGGAAACTCCGCCCTGATTTTTTATAGAAAGGAAAATTTGTATGAACTGCAAAGAAATTTTTGAAGAGTATCGTAGGGCTCGAAATTTCAAGGCTTCGCTCGGCAGCCGAGGACTTTATGAACAGACGGCAATTAATGAACGCTTTTTTGCGGGCGACCAGTGGCATGGAATTTCGTCCGCTACCGACCGTCCCCTCGTTCGTCACAACGTGATAAAACGAATCGGAGATTTCAAAATGTCTCAGCTCGTATCGTCCAAGGTTTCGATAAGATTTTCTGCAGAGGGTGTTCCGCTAACCTCGGCAGACCGTGAAAAGGTAAAGGAGGAACGCAGGGTACTATCAACCCGTTCATCCTCTCTTTTTACGCCGCTTGAGAGCGCGAGTGAAGCTGCCCTTGTTGTATCCGCCCTTAATTCCTATCGAGATACTGTTGCAAAAAGGGTCAGACTTCACGAGCTTCTTGACTCTGCACTCCGAAACGCATTTGTTTCGGGCAGCGGCTATATCTATACCTATTTCGACCCCACCATTCGCACGGGATTATATGCAGATAAGCTTGGCGGAAAGCCGATTATGGGCGACATTGCCGTCGAGGTTATAAGGGTGGAAAACATATATTTCGGTGACCCTGCTTGTACCTGTCTTCAGAGCCAGCCCTATATAATTCTTGCCGAAAGAAAGCCTATGCGCGAAATTGTTCTTGAGGCAAGCTGCCACGGGGTAGATATCCCAGAGGTTTCGGATGAAAAGCTCCACGAAAAGCAAATTTTACTCACAAAGCTTTGGAAAAAGCGTCTACCCGACGGCAGTATTCATGTTTTTGCAACTAAGGTTTGTGAGTCCTTCACCGTCCGCGAGGAATGGGATATAGGAGTCAGGGTCTATCCCATTTCCCAATTTGTTTGGGAGACTCGCGATAACAATATCTACGGTGATAGCGAGGTCACATATCTAATACCGAATCAGATTGCAATAAACCGAATGATTACAGCAAGCGTCTGGTCGGCTATGACAACCGGTATGCCCCTTATGGTGGTAAACGGCGAACTCGTGCCCGAGGATATAACCAACGACCCCGGTCAGATAATACGTGTGTGGGGTACGGCAGAGGAAATCGACTCGGCTGTCCGTTTTATAAATCCGCCCGATTTTTCCCAAGGGTATAACGAATCGGTAGTTTCGCTCATTGAAAACACCCTCTCGCAGAGCGGTGCTACAAATGCGGCACTCGGAGACACCGAAGCCCGTAACACATCGGCAATTATCGAGCTTCGCGAGGCTTCAAGTCAGCCTCTCTCCCTGCTTAAAAACCGCTATTTTCGTTTTCTTGAAGATATCGCTCTTATCTGGGCAGAGTTTTTCGTGACTATGTATGGAAAAAGAAGCCTAAAGATTTCCGATGAAAACGGACAATGGTATTTCCCCTTTGATTCAGCAAAATACCGAGACCTTATTCTCACGGTTTCGGCAGTTACCCGAGAATCTATCAGCCGCAGTGAGGCAGATTCTATGAATCTTCTGTCCTCTCTCTTTGAAAAGGGTGCCATTTCGGCTTCGCAGTATATTGAGCGGCTTCCCAGCGGCGTTCTGCCCGACCGAGAAGACCTTGCAAAACGGTTAAAGGAGTGATAAAAATGAAGGCTTATAACATATTGGAGCAAGCGGTACTACTTGCTGGCGGCACTACACCCGACGAGCTTATTAAAAAAACAGGGGTATCGATTATAAATACCATACTCACCGACCTTGGAAAGGAGAATATATCCTCTCTTTGCGATGAAATATCTTATCCCCATAGCGGATTTTTTACCGTGCTCACGTCAGGGATTGCTATGATGCTCGCCATCCTTTGGGGTGACGATACGGGCACTTCAAAGCTCTCGGAGGTTTATAATAGCTCCCGCCAGAAGCTGCTTGCCAGAATATCAAGGGTGAAGCCCGTACTTTTTGGAGGTGGAGAGAATGAGGTTTAAGAAAATCTCCTCCTCACACACGTTTAATGAACACCTTCTCAAGGACCACTTCACAGAGGGCAAGAATATTGTGCTAACCGAAAATGGAATATCCTCACGCCCCGGTGTAAAACTGCTCGATAGCCCTGTTATTTTCGAACCAAACAGCTATACAACCGGCTATCCCGAATTTTTTCTTACCGACATTGCGCTAAATATTGACGGGGAAAGCTGCCGTATTGCCGTAACAGTTGAGAGCGACGGAACGAGTAACGTTTATTACCACTTTTCTGCCCTTTATTCAGATAGCATATCCTCTTTGGGGACGATAACCTTTACCCGCACTACATACGATTCATTCCCTCTCCCCGCCTCCTTCATATTATTTGAGGGCAGACCTACCGGTGGCTCGGGAATCTACTTTATGGCACGTCTTGTAGGTGGCGAAGAGGAATCCTTCCGGCTCTGTGAGCTGTCAAGCGACCGAAAATACTGGGAGTTTCTATCAGGCTCGGAATTTTATATTCCAACCCTGCTCAAAAACGGCAGAGGCTATTCGGCAACAAAGGCAATAAGCGAGGATGGGCTCAAGCTTTCTGCTGTGGCAGAGCCCGAAAGCCTTAATCTGCTTACGGAAAAATACCACGCCGGCTACACGACCGACGGACATTCGGGCTTTTTTAAAGCGCCAAAAATTCCCCTTGTCGGAGAAATTACCTGCCGCCTTACCCTCGACACGGGAAGTGTTGCTAACTGGGTGATTAAAGACGGACAAACCGAGTCGGAATTTGTGTCGGTGTATGGGGAGAATATACGTATTCGCTGCGACCGAAAAAGCGGTAGACTTATCACCGACAGTGAGGAAGCTCTATGCACGCCGCTTCCCTTTTACGGTATTGAAAACAATCTTTGCTTTACCCTGTCTGTTGACCGAGGCGAGGCTATGCGCAAGCTCTATTCTCTCTCTTTCTGCCGCCGTATTTTTGCCGACGCTTCCTCTCTTTCGGGCAGTGTTAATGTTTTTGCGGGAAGTGAGCTGTACCCTCAGGATATTATTTGGAATTCCCCCGAAAATCCCCTTTATTTTCCCGAGAAAAACCGCCTTTCTTTGTCGGGTCACATTACTGCGCTTAGTTCAATAGGCGGCAGGCTGGTTGCTTTTGAGAGGGATTCTCTTTCTTGCCTAAAGGCAAACATAAAACCGCCCGTTTCGACCGAATTTGAAGCACCCATTCTCCTCATTACAGAGCGAAAATCCGAGCTTTACCGCAAAATTATTAGCGACACTGTGGCAGAAACCGAGGGCGAAATATTCTTTTGCACCGCCGACGGTGAGATTTTTTCTGCAGACTCTTCGGCAAGGCTTAAAAGCCGAGGGTCTTTAGACGGATTTTTGCCACGACGCGGAGTCATCTTTGGAAAAAAGTATCTTTTGATTAAAGACCAAAGCCTTTATTATATTGACACTGAAAATCCTGCTTCAGATAAACCCCTGCTTTGGGAAATGCCTGAAGAAATACTTTCAGCAATCAACTTTTCGGGTGACACGGTGTTCTATTCCGAAGACCGAAACGGCAGAATTCTCGCCTACACCCTCTCGGGAGAAGAAGATAATATTTTTGGTGAAGAAATCCCCATTGAATGCTCATTTCACGCCTCTCTATATGACGAACCACGTCCCTGCCGCCTTTATGAAATATCGATTTTGGGAGAAAACCGTGGCTTTAATCTGTACATTTCTTCACAAGGCAAGCAGCTTGCCTCAATACCCTTTAGTGCCGAGACAAAAAGCGCCTCATTATCGGCAGTGGGAACGCCGATTATGGCAGAATTCTCCTTTTTCGGCGGTGCAGATTTCAAAAAGGTCGGTCTTAAATTCAGCCGACTTTCAAGGCTTTAGGAGGTAACGATATGAGTGAAACAGTAATAGTCAGCCTTATTTCTCTGTTTGGTACCCTTGTCGGTACACTTGGCGGAATTCTCGTTTCAAACAGACTTACCGCCTTTCGCATTGAGGAGCTTGAAAAGAAGGTTGAACAGCTGGGGCAGATATTGCTCCGCGTTTGCGAGCTTGAGAAACAGGATGCAGTAAAACGCGAGGAAATAAAGGTAATAAATCACCGAATTTCCGACCTTGAAGATTTTCATAAAGGAGGTGTGTAAAATGGAGTTTTTAGAAAACTATTTTGTGCTTATCATTATAGGAATTTGTCTTTGCATAGGATATATAGTCAAGAATATTTTACCCACACAGGCTCTCAACCGCTTCATCCCCCTCATCGTGGGATTGCTCGGTGTAGCCGTTGCCATCTGGCTGAATGGCTTTGCCTTTACCCCCGAAATTCTGCTTTCAGGTCTTGTTTCGGGACTTGCCTCAACGGGTATGCATGAGCTTTTCAAGCAGTTTATCGAGAAAGGAGAATAACTATGTTTAAAATTGCTTTAAACGCGGGGCACGGGCTTTACACCGCGGGGAAGCGGTGTCTGAAATCGATAGACCCCGCTGAAACGAGGGAGTGGAAGCTTAATTCGCGCATCTGCGAAAAAATTGAAGCTATTCTGTCAAAATATGAGGGATATGAGCTTATCCGTCTTGACGACAGGACGGGCAAGGTTAATGTGTCACTCAAAAAGCGTACCGATACTGCTAACAAATGGGGCGCACACATCTATGTTTCTGTGCATCACAACGCCGGCATTAACGGAGGAAACGGCGGCGGTATAGTCGCCTATACCTGTAAAGGCGCAGATGAGGCAACAAAGGAATGGCAGTCGGCACTTTATTCCTCTCTCATAAAACACACGGGGCTCCGCGGAAATAGAGCGACTCCCCTCGCCTCGGCAAGCTTTCACGAGTGTACCGAGAGCGATATGCCCGCCGTACTGCTTGAACTCGGGTTTATGGATTCTACCACAGACACCCCCATAATCCTTACCGAGGACTATGCCGACAAGTGTGCCGCCGCTATAAGCGAGGTGCTGATTTCCCGTTGTGGTCTCGTAAAGAAAAGCGACCGCCCCAAGCCTCTGCCCGAGGTTACCTATCAGGTTTACACCGCCCAGCGCGGCTGGTTACCGAACGTTCGCGGTGACTCCGACTATGCAGGCATTACGGGGCAGCCTATCCGTTGTATATACGCCTCTTTATCCGAAGGAGATGTTGAATATCAGGTGCACACAGTAGGTGGCAGATGGCTTCCTTGGGTTAAAAACCGCACCGACTACGCGGGACTTTACGGCAAGGATATCGACTGTGTACGGGTACGGCTTCTCGGAGCTCACGACTACTCGGTACAGTGCCGAGTGGCTCGAATCGGCGGTAGCTACTATCCGTGGGTGACCGATAACAACGACTATGCAGGGGTCTACGGCAAGAAAATCGACCGCCTGCAGATAAGAATTACAAAGTAAAGGAGAGAAAATATGAAAAGAAAAATTTTAATTAGAATCGACGGCAAAGGCTCAAACCCTTTGCCCGCCGAGAAACTTTGGGCGGGTATGCAGTATGAAGATAATGCTACAGAGGTTGTGTTCGACCTTTCTGCCGTAGGCACGGAAAAAGCCCTTTACAGAATCGACTTTAACTCTGTAACCGCAGGCTATTTCCCAAGCGAAAACCTGAGCCCTGACAGTATGCCTTCTGTCAGAAGAGGCATACCGAAATATCTCACGCAGTATGGTGGCGAGCTTGAGGCAGTTGCCGTTATCACACCCCTGTCCGACGGGGACGAGCCTACGGGCGAGGTGCTTTCCTACCCTGTGACACTTTATTTTACCTCTGTTTCGCGAGGCGATGAGGGGGAGGCGGAATATATCCCCTCACTTTCTGCTTTGGAAAACGATGTAAAGAAGGCTGCTTCAGACGCCGAAGCTTTTGTTGCCGAATTAGAGGAAAAACTTCAAAACGGAGAGCTTAAGGGCGAGAAGGGAGACCGTGGAGAAAAGGGCGAAGCGGGTAACGACGCTATAACCGACCAAATCTACAAACCCGAAAGCGAAAACGCTCAAAGCGGCAAGGCGGTTGCCGATGCTGTTGCAACAAAAGCAAACTTGCAGTTCAAAGAAATATCTGTGGAAGGAGTATATGTTCTTACTGATTTTATAGAAGGAGCACATATATATGAATTATCTGAAGTTTCTTCCATTGGGGATATTATGTACGAGTTATACTTTACCAATGGAATGAGCATAAGAGTTGAACCGAATAATTACTCCTTTACAATTGGTAAGAAGTATCTTATAGAAACGCATCTTGATGACAACTCTGGTGATTATCTTATTGACGTTATTGCAGAGGTTATCGACCTTGAGGATAAGGTTAATATTACCGATTTTGAGGAAGCGTTGGCTAATGTGGGCGGTGGTAGTAGTGGTGGCACTTTTGTAACAATAGCAAACATTACATTAGAAGAAGCCGTAAACAGTATAACGATTGATGAAACTACTTTCCCTGATATTTTAAAGGTAAAAGATTTTTATATCGCTTTATCAATAGCAAAGCCCGAAGCGGTACAGAGTGGGAACTTGCTGATAAAAAGTAAAACAACTTATGCCGAGCCTGTTGTTGGTGTTATAAAAACTTGGAATCACGCAAGTTATGTTATGCAGGGCAATTTTTATTCAAAATATTTTGATAATAATTTCCGCTTTAATATTTGTGCCGAAACACTTGGGGCTAATAATGTGGTTGGTGTAAACCTTACTACAACGATTGCACAAATATTGGAAACACTACAAGCAATTAAAATACAATGTGCAACCGCAACCTCGCTAATACCCGCAGGCTCACAAATTACAATAAGGGGGTATATTGGAAAATGAGAATATATGATAACGGAATTTATCGAGATATGACGGCAGAGGAAATTGCCGAATTTACCGCTAAAGCAGACCCTATCCCCTATGAGCAGAGAGTAGTCGACCGCATTCGTGAGGTTTACTCTGTTGATGATGAGCTCGCAATTCTCCGACAGAGGGACACTAAACCCGATGAATTTGCACGGTACAATTCTTTTGTCGAGAGCATAAAGGCGGAGGTGAAAGCTGAGAAGTAAACAATAAAAATTTATGGCGGCTCGGGAGAAATCCCGAACCGCCTTCGTTTTAGAGGAATTTTTAGAGAATTATTGTTTTTTTCTGCAACCGCCCGCGCAGTTTGTAGCGGCAGGACAGCCTATACATTTTCTGCCCTTTCTTTTTTCTCGAATAATATAGAAAAGGGCTGCGGCTACTATTGCCGCGACTATTAAAATTACAATTATATTCTCCATAGCTTAAGCCTTCTTTTTCTGTTTTTCTCCACCTCTTGCACAAAGGAAGGCTATGATTACTATCATAACGATTACTGCTACCGCACCGGGAAGGAATGCCTCTCCCAAATATCCCTTGGTAAAGAGGGTGCCAAACTGATAAACGAGGAAAGCTACTATATAGCCTACTGCAAGCTGAAGTCCGACTCCGCCCCAAAGCCACTTCGTACTCTTCATTTCGGCATTCATAGCTCCGATTGCGGCAAAGCAGGGAGGTGTATAAAGGTTGAACATAAGGTAAGCGAGTGCGGCAACCTTAGTAATTGCCATAACTCCTGCAACCTCAGCACCTGCGCCCTCCATCATGGCAAGCTCTTCGGTGTCGATAAGGTTTTCAAGTCCTACAAAGCAAACGGCAAGGGTGCCCACAACGTTTTCCTTTGCGATAAAGCCTGTAACAGCCGCTGCGGCAAGCTGCCAAGAAACTACACCGACAACGGGCACAAGAAGATAAGCAAAGGGACGGGCGATAGACGCCAGAATAGAAGCATCTGCCGAGGGTGCCTCTGCAAAACCCCAATCAAAGGTCTGCATAATCTGAACGGCAGTATTGCAAAGGAGGATAATGGTAGCCGCCTTGATTATATACTCCTTACCTCTGCTGCACATAGACTTAAACGCGCCGCCGAACGAGGGAGCTTTATACTCTGGAAGCTCGATAATGAAATATGACTTCTTGGGTAAGTTTCCTGTGATTTTATTAACGAGAAGCGCACCGACAAAGATAAGGACTATACCGGTAAGGTACATAAGGGCGCTGACCCAGCCTGCATTATCGAAGAATGCGCCTGCAAAGAGGGCGATTACAGGAATTTTTGCTCCGCAGGGCATAAAGGGTGCAAGCATTGCGGTTGCTCTGCGCTCACGCTCGTTTCGGATTGTGCGGCTTGCCATAACACCGGGAACGGCACAGCCAACGGCAATAACAAAGGGGATAACACTCTTGCCCGAAAGACCGACTCTTTTAAAAATGGGGTCGAGTACGACAGCAACGCGGGACATATATCCGCAGTCCTCTAAAAGGGCAATGAGGAAATACATTACCATAACGAGGGGCAAAAAGCCGATTACTGCGGCTACACCGCCGATAACACCGTCAACAAGCAGGGCGGTAATAAGGGGGTTTGCATCGGTTAAAAATCCGGCAACCCACTCCTGGAACATTTCGATATAGGTTACAAGTCCGGGAATGAACACCCCGCCAACCTCTACGCCTTCGGCAATCCAGGTGCCGAGTGTGGTCTGAGATATGTAGAAAACAAGGAACATAACGACGGCAAAAATCGGAATTCCGAGCCACTTGTTTGTCAAAATTTCGTCGATTTTGTCTCCGATACCACGCTCACTTGTTTTCACCTTGCGGCTTTCTACCGAGCTAACAAGCTCGTTTACAAAGTCGAAACGCTTTTTGTCGGCGGCAATAACCGCCTCCTTATCGGTGAGGTCAACATCGCCCTGAACATATGGTGCAGACTGTTCACGTCCGATAATCGATACGGCGGTTTTAATAAGCTCTTTGAGTCCGTCTGCCGAGGTTGAAACGGTATTTACTACGGGACAGCCAAGCTTCTCCGCAAGTTTTTTGGTATCGATAACCGTTTCCTTTTTCTCGTTTATATCGCTCTTGTTGAGGGCAACTACAACGGGAATTCCAAGCTCTAAAAGCTGGGTTGTGAAGAAAAGGCTTCGGCTGAGGTTGGTTGCATCGACTATGTTTATAATAACGTCGGGTTCGGCGTTTTTAACATAGTCGCTTGTAACGCTTTCCTCACTTGTAAAGGGTGACATTGAGTAGGCACCGGGAAGGTCTACCGCAACGAGGGGCTCCCTGCCGCTGTAAAAGCCTTTCTTTATAGGGCTCTGTTTCTTTTCTACCGTTACTCCTGCCCAGTTTCCGACCTTTTCGTTTTTGCCTGTGAGGGCATTGTACATTGTGGTCTTTCCTGAGTTCGGGTTGCCTGTTAAGGCGATTCTCATAAAATTTCCTCCAAGTCTTTCAGTTAGCACAGGCTAACTCGGTGATCGAATAAGTGCGGACCATATAAAGTCCGCTTCTTTTGATTATATAATAATAGCTTCTGCGAGCTGATTATCTATGTTGTATCTTGCGTCCTTGATAGACACGGTCATTCCCCCGCGGCGGTAAGCCACTACCGTTATGGGCTGACCCTGATAGCAACCGAGCGAAAAAAGAAAGGCGTCAAGCTCCTCATCGTCGGTAAGTATCTCTCTGACAATATACTCCTCTCCTTCTACTGCTTCACGAAGATTCATATATTATCACCTCTGAAACGCTAAAATATCGGTTAGCCTCCGCTAACTGCATAGGTATTATACTCTCGTTGGAAGCATTTGTCAATAGTTTTTTCGAAAAAATTTTTTGTTGTTGAAAGATATCATATTTTATGATAAAATATTACCAATAGGTGGTGAAATTATGGCTATTCAGGAATCGGGAGAAATGTATCTCGAAACAATACACGTTCTCTCTCAAAAAGGTCCTGTCCGCGCTATTGATATCGGCGAATATATGGGCTATTCAAAGCCGAGTGTTTCAAGAGCAATGAGTCTTCTTAAAAACGGCGGTTACGTAACGGCGGATAAAGACGGATACCTATCTTTAACCAAGGCAGGTCTCGAAATTGCTGAAAAGATTTTTGAGCGACATACCCTTATTACAGAATTTCTCGTGCGACTCGGTGTTGATAAGGAAACTGCCGCAGAGGATGCCTGCAAAATTGAGCACCACATAAGCGATGCTTCGATTGAAGCAATTAAAAAGCACATAAATAAATACAAATAACGACAGTTTTTCACAGGAAAACCAAACGGACGAAGAAAAATATCTTCGTCCGTTTTTTGTTATACTTTGTTATTCGGTAATCTACAGTATAGCTCGGTGTTCTCGTAAAGTATGCCAGCAAGCCAATCGTTTATACAGCCGTTGGCAATTCTCCACTGCCAATTGCCTCCGAGGGTTGAGGGGGTGTTAATTCTGCCCTCGCTGCCTAGACCGAGGAGGTCTGCCATCATTAAAATCGAGGTGTCGGCAACGCTCATCATTGCGGTGCGCATCATCGCCCAATTAAAGCCTTCCTCGTCGTCTACGTGCATATATCTTCGTGCGGCTTCAACGTCGCTCTTTGATGCGGTAAAAGTCCAACCGTTTATAGTATCGTTGTCGTGTGTGCCGGTATAAACCACACAGTTGTTAGTGTAATTATGGGGTAGATAATCGCTTTCCTCACGGGTGTCAAAGGCAAATTGCAGCACCTTCATTCCGGGGAAGCCCGTTTCACGAAGAAGCTTTCTGACTTCGGGTGTTAAAAAGCCTAAATCCTCGGCAATTATGGGAAGCTCTTCGGAAAATTCCTTTTTAAGCTCACTGAAAAGCTCTATGCCGGGGCCCTTTCTCCAGCTGCCGTTTTTAGCCGTTTCGTCCTCGGCAGGAATTGCATAATACGCCTCGAAAGCTCTGAAATGGTCTATTCTGACAACATCATATATTCCGAGAGCAAAACCGAGACGGCGCTTCCACCATTTATAACCATCCGACTTCATCTGCTCGAAGTTATAAAGGGGGTTGCCCCAAAGCTGACCGTCCTCTGAAAAGGCGTCGGGCGGACATCCCGCAACGAAGGAGGGTGAAAGCTCCTCGTCAACGAGAAACTGCTCGGGCTCGGTCCAAAGGTCGGCTGAGTCGAGCGCGACGTATATCGGGATATCTCCGATAATTTTTATGCCGTTTTCGTTGGCGTAATTTTTAAGGCGAAACCACTGCTCGAAAAATTTGAACTGACAGAACTTGCAAAAATCTATCTCGTCAGAGAGCTCGCGACGGGCTTCTGCCAATCGTTCAGCATCCCGTTTTTTTAGCCCTTTTTCCCATTTCCCGAGAGGTGTTTCGGGATTTTTCGCCTTTATAGCATAAAAAAGTGCATAATCATCCAGCCAGAATGAATTATTATTCAAAAAATTGTAATAGTCTTTACTCGGTGTGAAATTTTTGTACGCGAGTTTTAAAAGCTTTGCGCGGTTATAATAAAGCTTTGCATAATTGATTTTTAAGGGGTCCGAGCCGAAATCAAAGGAATCGGCCTCTTCTTTTGTTATGAGCCCCTCTTCTATGAGTGTTTCAATATCTATAAAATACGGGTTTCCCGCAAAGGACGAAAAGGACTGATATGGCGAGTCTCCGTAGTTTGTCGGGGATAGGGGCAGAATCTGCCAATAGGTCTGTCCGCCCTTTTTAAGAAAGTCTATAAAAGCCCTTGCGTTCTTTCCGAAGGAGCCTATTCCATAGTCCCCCGAAAGGGAGAAAATCGGCATTAAAATACCGCAGGTCCGCATAAAAAATCATCCTTTTACTGCACCGGACAAAACGCCCTTGATAATGTGTTTTTGAGCAAAAATATAGACCGTAACGACCGGCAAAAGGGTTATCATAATCAGCGCCATCGTGGCACCGTAGTCAACCCTGCCGTAGCTTCCCTGTAAAAACTGAATGTGAATGGGCACCGTCATATATTTTGTTCTGTCAAGCACGAGGTAGGGCAGAAGATAGTCGTTGAAAATCCACATTATCTCAAGTATACCAACCGAAATATAGGTGGATTTCATAATGGGGGCAATAACCTTGAAAAAGGTCTGGAGCGGTGTGCAACCGTCAACCCACGCCGCCTCCTCAATCTCAAGCGGCAGGCTCTTTACAAAGCCTGTAAAAAGGAAGACGCTGAGTCCTGCACCAAAGCCGAGATATATTATCGGAATGGTAAATGGAGTGTTGAGAAAAAGGCGGTTTGCCGTTCGGGAGAGGGTAAACATAACCATCTGAAATGGCACTACCATCGAAAAAACACACAAGTAGTATACCACCTTTGTAAAAGCGGTGTCAACCCTTGTGATATACCAAGCCGCCATCGAGCAACAAAGAAGTATCAGCCCTACCGAGAGCAGTGTTATCACAAAGGAGTATAAAAGTGACATATAAAAAGGATAATTTCCATGTGTAATGCCGCCGATATAGTTCTGAAGCCCTACAAAGGTTTCACCGCTTGGGAATTCAAAGGGCAAAAGGGTTATGCCCGCACTCGTTTTAAAGGAGTTCATAAGCACTATGAGAATCGGCAACACCCAGGCTATAGAGAGCAGCCCAAAAATTATAGTTAGGAAGAGATTTCCCCGTTTTTTAACCGTCATCAAAGGGCGTTCTCCTTTCGCGAGGTAAAATAAAGCTGACCGAGTGCGATTATCACTACAAGAATAAAGAAGATTACCGCCTTTGCCTGCCCGATTCCCATATTTGTCGTTGATTCGTAGAAGGACTTATAAATATTTAGGGCAAGCATTTCGGTCTGCCTTGCGGGTGCGCCCGCCGTAAGTGCGAGGTTTTGGTCGAATAGCTTAAAGGAATTGGTAAGTGTTAAAAAGGTGCAGATTGTGATTGAGGGCATTACCGAGGGTAGAGTTATATGGCGCAATAGCTGAAGACCGTTTGCGCCGTCAATTTTCGCTGCTTCGATAAGTGAGGAGGGTACATTCTGAAGCCCTGCAATATAAATTATCATCATATAACCAATCTGTTGCCAAGCAGTCAGGATAACTAGGCCCCAAAAGCCGTAAGTGGCATTTAAGGCGAGGGTTGTACCTGCAAAGCTGTAAATCGCACCGTCGAGGATTATTTTCCATATATATCCAAGCACGATTCCGCCGATTAGATTTGGCATAAAAAATACCGTTCTGAAAAGTGTGCTACCGCGAATGTTCCTCGTGAGTGCCAACGCTATTAAAAAGGCAATTATATTTATGGCAAGCACGCTGACAAGGGTAAAAGCCGCCGTGAATAAAAAGGAACGGAAAAACTGCTCGTCGGAAAGTGCTGCCACATAGTTTGAGACGCCTGTAAACTTTATGTTGCGGAGGATGCGGAAGCGGAAAAAGGAAAGATATATTCCTTGTAAAAAAGGCCAAACAAAGCCTATAATAAAGGCTATAACGGTAGGAAACAGAAAGACCGGGGCATATTTTATAACCGCCCTTTTCTGCTGTTTGTTGGCTATCGCCGCCGAATTCGGTTTATATCTTTTCCCTTTCATAAAATTCTCCTTTTAAAAATTTCAATTTTATTATTTCCATCTTCCACAAATAAATGCAAAATGCAACTGCATTTAAAATACTATTGTAGGGGAGGGTCTCGGTGCCCTCCCGCAAAAAATTATCATTAACTATCGGGAGGGGATTGAACCCCTCCCCTACATAGTTACAAGAATTCATATAGCGTCGCAGACACCTTAATCCATCGTAAGATGGATTTCATCTGAACGCAAGTGAATATTTCATCCGCTGGGGCGGATTTCATTACGGCTCTGCCGCAATTTTCTCTAACTCTTTGATAAATCGTAATGCTTTTTCCAGCCGTCGACAAAGGCGGTTTTAACGGCGTTCCAATCTCCCGTGCCTGCAGAATATGCCGCAAGGGCAGATACAAGGTCACTTCTCCAGCCGTCAACGTTGGGGGTAACGTTAAACGCCCACGAAACATTATAGGCACCCTCAGCAACATAGCGATTCATAATGTTGCAAAGCACGTTATCAACCGATTTCGCCTTTTTAAAGGGCGAAACAAAGCCCATATCGTCGGCAAGTGCAGATGTTCCTGTCTCGCTTGTTACTACCCACTCGAGGAAGGCGAGGGTTGCTTCAATATCCTTCTCACTAGCCTCTTTATTTACCGCCCAATAGTTCTCGGTGCCGCAGCAAATTCCCTGCTTTTCATCCCTTACTCCGCTGTAAATGGGTAAAAATCCGATATTATCGTCACCGATTCCCTTAATATCGTTATAAGCCCAGGTGCCGTTCTGATAAAAGACCGCCTTGCCCTTTGAGAACTCGTCCGCGGCGTTAATTGCGGTGGTAATCGCACCCTTTTCTATGGTTGAATTGTTAATATACAGGTCCCATACATTCTTAAAGTTTTCAAGGTAGGTGCCCTTGATTTTTTCGGGCTGACCCTTTATTTTATCTGCCTCAAATTCATAGAAAAGGGGCAAATTTGCAAGGTGTCCCGTAAAGCGCCAGCTTGAAGCTGAATCAAGGGTTGATGAGGTGAATGCAGAAAATCCGAGTTCATCTTTCTTTGCGGTTATATCCTCTGCAATACGCTTCAAATCGGCAAAGCCCTTAATATCCTCTACCTTATATCCTGCCTCATCGAGAAGCTTTTTATTAACGATAAGGCCAAAGCCCTCGTAAACGTAGGCAACACCCTTTACCTCGTCGCCGTCGAAAAGAGCAAAATCGTCGCTTGTAAGCTCCTTGTAAACGGCGGTGTCGCGAAGATCGAGACAGTAGTCGCCCCAGCTTTCAAGTCCAACCTCTCCGTTCACCTGAAAAAGGGTGGGCATTTTGTTTTTGTCCATCTCGGCGGTGAGGGTTTCCTGATATTTACCCTCTGCCGCGGTCAGCACGTTTACCTCTACACCGGTTTCCTCGGTATATTTTTGGGCAAGCTCCTGCCACGCCTTGTCCTGCTCGGGCTTAAAATTAAGATAATAAACGGTGCCCTTGTCATCCTTTCGGCCGCAACCCGCAAAGAGGGTCGCAAGCATTAAAACGACAAGCAGAATAGAAAACAGCTTTCTCATATTTTTCCTCCAATAATTAAAAATTCCGCCTTTCGGCACAGCTCATTCTAACAGAAAGTAAAGAACCTCGGCAACAAATTTCGTTCCCTAAAAATCGCCCCGAAATCCCCCTTTTTCCCTAACTTTTTCATAATCTTTTTCTGTTCGTCAAGCCCTCTCGTTTTCGACACTGCCATTCCCAAAAATTCGGCAAAAAATTTTTAAAAAATATATCGACATATCCATATTTATTTGGTATAATAGAATGAAATATAATTACATTTCGATTCCATACCAAAAGGAGCAACCAAATGAAGACCGTAACAGAATATTTCGGCGAAAATGTATTTAGCGAAAGCGTGATGAAGGACAGGCTTCCCGCAGAGGTTTTCAGCCTCGTTCACCGCGCAATCCATAACGGAAAGCGGCTCGATTCCGAGACCGCCGCTATTGTTGCCGACGCTATGAAAAACTGGGCCATTGAAAAGGGGGCAACCCACTTTACCCACTGGTTCCAACCTATGACCGGCGTTACCGCAGAGAAGCACGACAGCTTTATCACCCCCAACTCCGACGGCAAGGCAATTATGGAATTTTCGGGAAAGGAATTGATTCAGGGCGAGTCCGACGCATCTTCCTTCCCCTCAGGCGGTCTTCGCTCGACCTTTGAAGCACGCGGCTACACCACCTGGGACCCCACCTCCTTTGCCTTTATTAAGGATGGTGTTCTTTGCATCCCTACCGCATTCTGCTCCTACTCGGGCGATGCACTTGATAAGAAGACACCCCTTCTCCGTTCTATGGAGGCTATCAACCGTCAGGCGCTTCGTGTGCTTCAAATCTTTGGAAATGAGGACGTAACTGCAGTTAAAACAACCGTTGGTCCGGAGCAGGAATATTTCCTTATCGACCGCGAGGTTTTCGAGCTTCGCGAGGACCTTATATACACCGGACGCACCCTTTTCGGCACAAAGCCGCCAAAGGGTCAGGAGCTTGATGACCACTATGCGGGCGCAATAAAGCCCCGCGTTAAGGCATTTATGACCGAACTTGACGAGGAGCTCTGGAAGCTCGGAGTTTATGCAAAGACCGAACATAACGAGGCGGCTCCCGCACAGCACGAGCTTGCGCCCATTTATGATACCACCAACATAGCCGTCGACCACAACCAGCTTACGATGGAATGTATGCAGAACATTGCAAAGCGCCACGGTATGGTCTGCCTTCTCCATGAAAAGCCCTTTAAGGGTGTTTCGGGAAGCGGCAAGCACAACAACTGGTCTATCTCCACGAACACGGGTGTAAACCTTTTAAACCCCGGTGCTACCCCCCATGAAAACGCACAGTTCCTGCTTTTCCTCTGCGCCGTTATAAAGGCTGTTGACGATTATCAGGATTTGCTTCGCGTATCGGTTGCTTCGGCAGGAAATGACCATCGACTCGGCTCGCACGAGGCACCCCCTGCGGCACTCTCAATCTTCCTTGGGGACGAGCTTACCGAAATTCTTGAGGCTATCGAAAACGACACACCCTACGGTGCGCGCGAAAAAACCCTTATGAAGGTTGGCGTTCACGTTCTTCCCAAATTCCCGAAGGACACTACCGACCGCAACCGCACCTCTCCCTTTGCCTTTACAGGTAATAAGTTTGAGTTCCGTATGCTCGGTTCGTCGGCATCGGTTTCCGAGCCGAATGTTGTACTTAATACCGCCGTTGCCGAATCGCTTCGCCAGTTTGCCGATACTCTTGAAACGGCAACAGACCTTGAGTCTGCTCTCCACGACCTTATAAAGAAGGTTATCCGTGAGCATAAGCGCATTATCTTTAACGGAAACTCCTATGACGAGTCTTGGGGCGAGGAGGCAGAAAAGCGCGGCCTACTGAATCTAAAGACCACACCCGACTGTCTGCCATATCTCTTAAACGATAAGAATATTGCCCTCTTTGAGGCGCACAAGGTTTATTCCGAAGCAGAGCTGCACTCCCGCTATGAGATTACTCTCGGCAACTACACCAAGGTTATCAAAATTGAAGCCCGCACTATGATTGATATGGTACACCGCGACATTCTCCCTGCCGCAAGCCGCTTCGCGGGCGAGCTTGCCGACACCATTCTTTTGAAAAAGGGTGTTTCAAAGGCAATTTCTTGTAAGTATGAATCCGAAACTCTTGAAGTCGCATCTGCGCTTATCGATGCCGCATCGAAAGAGCTTGCCTTCCTTGAGGACGCTATTGCAAGACTCCGCAAGATTACCGATTCCTATGAGAGAGCCGTTTTCTGCAAGGATACTCTGCTTTCCTCTATGGAGAGACTTCGTGACTCGGTGGACCGTCTTGAGGCTATTACCTCGGCTGAATATTGGCCCTATCCCTCCTACGGTGATATGCTGTTTAGTGTGAAATAAGACGACCTGCATTCGCCTTATAAATGCAAAATGCAAAATTAAGGTGTTCGCTTGCGAACATTATATATCGTCGGCTCTGCCGACACCTTTCCCTAAGCCCTGGCCCTTTACCCTTTGCCCTCATTTATTATTCATTTAGAAAGGTGGTGCCCATTTGGGCAAAATAATTTCTGTTGTTAACCAGAAAGGCGGCGTCGGAAAGACAACCTCCGCCGTCAATATTGCCTCGGCACTTGGAATCCGCGGCAAAAAGATTCTTCTTGTTGATGCCGACCCGCAGGGCAACACAACCTCTGCCTATGGCATAAATAAACAAAGCTTAAAGTATTCCTCCTACGACCTGCTTATCGGCAGAGCAAAGGCGAAGGATACTATAATAAAAACAGAGTTCAAGGGCGTTGATATAATTCCCTGTAATATGGACCTTGCGGGAGCAGAGGTTGAACTTATTTCCCTCGACAATCGCGAGGCTCAACTTAAAAACGCTCTCTGCCTTGTAAAACCCGATTATGACTATATTTTTATCGACTGTCCTCCCTCGCTTGGACTTATTACTATAAACTCTCTTTGTGCATCCGATACCGTACTTGTTCCCATTCAGTGCGAATATTTTGCACTTGAGGGACTCAGTCAGCTTATGGCGACAGTGCGAAAGATAAAAAGACTATATAACCCCATACTCGAGCTTGAGGGTGTGCTTCTCACAATGTTTGACGGCAGACTGAATCTCACCCAGCAGGTGGTTGCCGAGGTTAAAAACTTCTTCGGACAAAAGCTTTTTGCAACACCCATTCCCCGTGCCGTCCGTCTTTCGGAGGCACCGAGCTTCGGAATGCCCATACAGTATTACGACCCCAAAAACAAGGGTGCTAAGGCTTACGACACCCTTGCAGATGAATTTATTAAAAGAAACGGAGGCTAAAATCTATGGCAGTAAAACCGAGAGGACTCGGAAAGGGACTCTCCTCCCTTATGGAAGAAAATTTCGAGGACTCGGCAGTTACCGAGGTTATGCTCTCACAGATTGAGCCTAACCGCGACCAGCCCCGAAAGGATTTTGACGAAAAGGCTCTTAGTGAACTTTCGGAATCAATAAAAAAGCACGGACTTTTACAGCCCATTCTTGTACGCTCGAAGCCCACGGGTGGATATGAGATAATCGCAGGTGAGCGTCGCTGGCGCGCATGTAGAATGGCAGAGCTTCGCACCGTACCCGTTGTCATCCGTGAAATGGACGAGCGCGAGGTTATGGAGGTTGCCCTTATCGAAAACCTACAGCGAGAGGACCTGAACCCCATCGAAGAAGCTCTTGGCTACCGTTCGCTTATGGTATCCTATTCCTTAACACAGGAGCAGATTGCCGAGGCAATGGGCAAGAGCCGTTCATCCGTTGCAAATACACTCCGTCTTTTAGAGCTAACCCCCGAAGAGACCGAAGCCCTTAAAAAAGGTAAACTCTCGGCAGGTGCGGCAAGGGTACTTCTTGGAGCACCAAAGGGCAGCGAGCTTCGCACCACACTCTTCAGACTTGCGGTAGGCGGTGCATCGGTCCGCGACCTTGAAAATGCGGCAAAAGAGCAGAAAAAACTGCCTCCCCGTCAAAAACTCGATAAGCCCACCTTCTATAAAGAGGTTGAAATTTCCCTCAAAAACGAGCTTGGCAGAAAGGTTAAAGTAACCCCCACCGCCAAGGGCAAGGGTACAATCACACTTGAATTCTACAGCGACGATGAGCTCGCTGAATTAGTAAAGAAAATTGCAGATTAGGAGCAAATATTATGTTAGATATTAAAATTGTAAGACAGGACCCCGAAAGAGTAAAGCAGGCAGTAAAGAACCGCTGTGGTAACCTTGACAAGGAAATCGACCAACTTTTAGAAATTGATGCAAAGCGCCGCGAGATTATCTCTTCTGTTGAGGTTTTAAAGGCTGAGCAGAACTCTGTTTCAAAGAAGATTCCTCAGTTTAAGAAAGAGGGCAAGGACGTTGCTCCCATTTTTGCAGAAATGAAGGAAATTGCCGAAAAGATTAAGGCCGACGACGCTGCACTTGCCAAGCTTGAGACAAAGCAGCGCGACCTTCTCCTCATGATTCCGAATATTCCGTCGGATACTACCCCTATCGGTGCAGACGATTCCTGCAATCCCGAAATCAGAAGAAACGGCACACCCAAGGACTTTGGTTTTGAGCCCAAGGCACATTGGGACATCGGTGCAGACCTCGGAATTCTCGACCCCGAGACCGCCGCAAAGGTTACAGGCACCCGTTTCCATTTCTATAAGGGACTTGGCGCCCGTCTTGAGCGCGCTATTATCTCCTACTTCCTCGACACCCACACCGAGCACGGCTACACCGAGATTCTTCCTCCCTTTATGGCAAATCGCGCTTCGATGACTGCTACCGGTCAGCTCCCGAAATTCGAGGAAGATGCTTTTAAGCTTTCCAATAACGAATATTTCCTTATCCCCACCGCAGAGGTGCCCGTTACCAATATGCACCGCGATGAGATTTTAAACGGTGCAGACCTTCCGATTAAGTATTGCGCTTACTCCGCTTGCTTCAGAGCAGAGGCAGGCTCGGCAGGACGCGACACCCGTGGTCTTATCCGTCAGCACCAGTTCAACAAGGTTGAGCTTGTAAAGTTTGCCGACCCCGAAAATTCTTATGAAGAGCTTGAAAAGCTTACCGCTGATGCAGAAAGAGTTCTTGAGGGACTTGGTCTCCCCTTCAGAGTTGTTTGCCTCTGCTCGGGCGACCTTGGCTTCTCTTCTGCTAAAACATACGACATCGAGGTGTGGATGCCCTCCTACGGCAGATATGTTGAGATTTCCTCCTGCTCGAACTTTGAGGATTATCAGGCTCGCCGTGGCGGTATCCGTTTCAAGAAGACTCCCAAGGACAAGGCTCAGTACGTTCACACCCTTAACGGCTCGGGCGTTGCTGTAGGCAGAACAGTTGCCGCAATCCTCGAAAACTATCAGAACGAGGATGGCTCGGTTACCGTTCCCGAGGCACTCCGTAAATATATGGGCTGCGACGTGATAAAATAAATAATAACCACCTTTACGGCAGGTCGGAACGGCTTGCCGTAATTTTAAACAAAGGATGTTTAATGACAGAATTTAAATCTTTAAATCCCGAAAAGGTATTTTACTTTTTTGGTGAAATTTGCAAAATTCCCCGCGGGTCGGGCGACATGAAAAAAATTGCCGACTACTGTGTGGGTTTTGCGACAAATCGCGAACTGCGCTTTGTCCGCGACGATGCCGACAACGTAATAATTTGCAAATCGGGAACTTTGGGCTATGAGAATAGCGAACCCGTAATTTTGCAGGGACACCTTGATATGGTCTGCCAAAAGACCGCCGATTCCGACATTGATTTTCTCACCGACCCTATCGAAACCTATATTGAGGGCGATTTTATGAGGGCAAGGGGTACAACCCTCGGCGCAGATAACGGAATTGCCGTTGCTATGGTGCTCAGCATTTTGGACAGTGATAATCTTGCCCATCCCCCGATTGAGGCGGTTTTCACAACCGATGAGGAAATCGGTATGATTGGCGCGTCGCACCTCGATATGTCACACCTTTCGGCTAAAAGAATGATAAACCTCGACAGCGAGGAGGACGATGTTTTAACTGTTTCCTGTGCAGGCGGCGAGGATTTTACAATCACCGCAAAGCCTGACACAAAGGCTACCCGCGGCACCGCGATTGCCCTCACTATTGAGGGGCTTCAGGGCGGTCACTCGGGAGTTGAGATTGATAAGGGCAGAGTAAATTCAAATATTCTCGCAGGCAGAATTTTAAGAGAACTGCGTCTTTGCACCGATTTTGATATAATATCGGTTAAGGGCGGCGATAAGGGTAACGCTATCCCACTTCGTACCGAAATTCTTCTTAATACAGAAAAGCCCGACCTCTTAAGCGGAGCGGCCGAAAAAATTGCCGAGGTCATAAAGACCGAGATTGCGGCAAGAGAGCCTGATTTTAAGCTTTCTGCCACCCTCTCAAATGAAAAATTTGAAACGGCGCTCTCCGATTCCTTCAAGGATAAGCTCATTTTCGCTCTCAACCTCACACCAAACGGAATTTGTGATTGGAGCCGCGAAATCGAGGGGCTTGTTGAAACCTCTCTTAACCTCGGCATACTATCTGCCGACCAAACGGGTCTTAAAATGCATTATGCCCTTCGCAGTAACAAGGAAACCGCTCTGCACTCTCTGTCAGACAGACTTTCCCTATTTGCAAAAATGCTCGGTTTTGCCTATGAAACGGGCGGCTACTATCCCCCGTGGGAATATAAGGAAAATTCCCTTCTTCGCTCTCTTTACTGCAAGACCTATAAGGAAATTTGCGGCAATGAGGTTCGGGTTGAGGCCATTCACGCAGGGCTTGAATGTGCAGTTTTCGCCGATAAAATAAAGGATATTGACTGCATTGCAATCGGCCCCTCCCTTTTCGATGTGCATACCGTAAAGGAAAGTATACAGCTTTCCTCGGTAGAGAAGATATATAATACAGTAATTAAACTCTTGAGAGAATTAAAATAAAGGAGCAATTATGGAAAATAAGACAGAATTTAAGCCTTACGTTCCTGCTTCGAAGATAACTCCCGAGCTTACCATAACCTCGGTTATTATGGGTGTTCTTCTTGCAGTAATATTCGGTGCGGCAAACGCATACCTCGGACTCAGGGTTGGAATGACAGTCTCGGCTTCTATACCTGCCGCAGTTATTTCAATGGGTGTAATCCGTGTGCTTATGCGCAAAAATTCGATTCTCGAATCTAACCTTGTACAGACCATCGGCTCTGCAGGCGAATCCCTCGCCGCAGGTGCAATCTTCACTCTACCCGCCCTCTTCCTTTGGGCGGCTGAAGGCAAAATGGACAAGCCGAGCCTTGTTGAGATAACCCTCATCGCCCTCATCGGCGGTCTTCTCGGAGTCTTCTTCATGGTGCCCCTTCGTAATGCGCTTATCGTGAAAGAACACGGCACTCTCCCATATCCCGAGGGAAAGGCGTGCGCAGAGGTTTTGCTCGCGGGAGAAAAGGGCGGCGCAAACGCTTCTACCGTTTTTGCAGGTATGGGCTTTGCGGCTCTCTTCAAGTTCATAATCGACGGACTGAAAATAGTTTCGGGCGAAATCACCGTTGCGGTTAAGGGCTTTGCAGGCGCAATCGGCACTCAGATTTACCCCGCCGTAATGAGCGTTGGTTATATCTGCGGTGCGCGCATTTCTTCCTTTATGTTTGCGGGCGGTGTCCTTTCCTGGCTCGTGCTTATACCCGCTATCGTGCTTTTCGGAGGCGATACCGTAATTTTCGGCAAAGTTGTTTCCGACGTTTATGCAGATGGCGGTGCTGCTGGTATCTGGGGTACTTACGTTCGTTATATCGGCGCAGGCGCACTTGCGGCAGGCGGAATTATCAGCCTTGCAAAGTCACTTCCCCTCATCGTTAAAACCTTTGGCGGTGCTATGAAGAGCCTTAAAAACGGCGGTGCCGCTTCGGGTGAGCGTACCGACAAGGACCTCCATCTTTCCTTTGTGCTTGGCGCAATCGTTCTGCTTACCCTTGCAATCTGGCTTATCCCCGCTATCCCCGTTTCCCTTCTCGGTGCGGCTATCATCGTTGTTTTCGGCTTCTTCTTTGCCACCGTTTCTTCTCGTATGGTCGGTTTAGTCGGCAGCTCTAACAATCCCGTTTCGGGTATGGCAATCGCCACCCTTCTTATCTCTACTCTTATCCTCAAGGTTACCGGTATGACCGGCATCGGCGGTATGGCAAGCGCTATTGCAATCGGCTCTATTATCTGTATCGTTTCGGCTATCGCAGGTGATACCTCGCAGGACCTTAAGACAGGCTATATCCTCGGCTCGACTCCCAAAAAGCAGCAGATTGGCGAGATTATCGGTGTTGTTGCTTCTGCACTTGCAATCGGCGGTACTCTCTATCTTCTTGATACCGCTTGGGGCTTCGGCGGTGAAGAGCTTGCCGCACCTCAGGCAACCCTTATGAAGCTTATTACCGAGGGTGTTATGGAAGGTAACCTCCCCTGGGAGCTTGTCTTTATCGGCGTATTTATCGCTGTTGTAGTCGAGATTATCGGCATTCCCGTTCTTCCCTTTGCAATCGGTATCTACCTCCCTGTACAGCTCAATGCCTGCATTATGGTAGGCGGTCTTGTTCGTCTTGCACTCGATAAGATGAAGAAACCCGCAAAGGAGAAGGAAGCAATCGTTAACGACGGCGTTCTCTTCTGCTCAGGTATGATTGCAGGTGAAGGACTTGTCGGTATCTTTCTTGCACTCTTCGCAGTCTTCGGAATTGACAAGGTGCTCAATCTCTCGGAGAATTTGGGTATTCCTCAGTTAGTAATGGATATCGGCGGCATACTTCTCTTCGCTCTTATCATTCTCTCTGTTCTAGCCTTCTCACTCTTTAAGAAAAGAGAAACGGTAAATGAAGAAGAATAAGACCCTGCCCGCAAATTTCCTCGAGAAGATCCCTTTGAAAAACGAGACTATCGGCTTTTCTGTGGACGATAAGGGAATGGTTACCCTCAGGATGGAAAACAAGGGCGTAGTGAACAGAATTACCCAAAAGCTTTTTAAAAGACCGCGTGTCAGCTACATTCACCTTGATGAAAACGGAAGCTTCGTGTGGCTGCAGCTTGACGGCGAGAGCAATCTCATCGCCATCGGGGAAAAGGTAAAGGAGCATTTTGGTGAAAAGGCCGAGCCCCTCTACCCCCGACTTGCAGAATTTGTAAGAATTTTAGAAAGCTACAAATTCATAAGCTATAAGTAGAAAAATCCCCTCGATTCGAGGGGATTTCATTTACCCTGATTTTCGTCGGGCTTTGCGTTGTTCTTTTCTTCAAGCTGAATTTCCCAATGAATTATGAAGGCAAGAAGTGCTCGGATTACAATTACAACGCCGAGGATTGCAAGCTCTTCGAGATTATGAATGATAACCGTTTTGATAATCTCGGCGCCCATCTTGAATTCGAGAGCAAGGGATAGAGCTCTTCCAAGGTCGGACACGACTCGGAAGGGCTTCTTTTTGATCATGCGGTCAACGAGCAAAACTAAAGCACGGATAGAGCCGACTATTATAATGATAATTCCAATAAGCTCTAATACACCCGCCGAGATTTCTGCAGTGGGGTGTAAAAAATCCTTAATATACTGTGCGATTTTTTCCATCTTCTCACCTTCCTTTATCTAAAATATTCTATACCTCTATTATATTCTGTACCACAAGTTGTAAATAATAAGTTCCTTTAGATCAGGTGTTGTTATAAATAGGTTACAGTTTATATTTTTACCTTTTGCATAAATTACCGTAATTGCCGTTCCTCCCTCTACTGTAAAGAATATTATAAACGGCGGCAGGCGTATCTAGATGCTCCGAGCAGCGAAAAGGGGTAAAAAACATATTTCGAAATCTGCAGAATTTCACCTTAAAATTCAGGGCGTCGAAAATCGCCACCTCCTAAAAAACAAAATGGTGCCCGAGAATTATCGAACACCATTTTTATTATTTTTGTTTTGTCTCTTCCAATTATTAAAGCACTACGCCATCTTTGAAGATAGAAATTTCACGATAACCGTACCTTTCATTTACCGTTTCTTTGCCTTCTGCAACCGAGAGGACGAACTCGAAGAAGTCCTCGTCACAGTCTACTCCATCCAAAATTCTGCCTGCGTTGTAGTCAATCCAACGGGTCTTCTTTTCAGCTAAGGCAGTATTGGTAGAAACCTTAACGGTCGGAACGGGAGCGCCGACTGGGGTTCCTCTGCCGGTTGTGAAGAGGATAATGTGTGCACCGGCAGCCATAAG
This sequence comes from Acutalibacteraceae bacterium, assembly GCA_045638145.1. Classification (GTDB taxonomy): domain Bacteria; phylum Bacillota; class Clostridia; order Oscillospirales; family Acutalibacteraceae; genus SFWF01. Next base: position 188,035 of record JAZUAU010000027.1, on the reverse strand, counting down.
ATTAGTAATGGCAACGATATCATTTCCGGGTCCGTTAAGGAGATTAAGACCGTTCTTCTTAAGTCTGTCGCCGTAGTCAAGCACGTCAACAACCGCTCTCGAGCCTGCCTTCTGAACACAGCCGAGCGACTTCTCCTCGAGGGTAGTAATTCCGCCCTTTTTATTTCCGGGGGAGGGGTTTTCGTAAATAACCTGATTGTGGCGGTCATAATATTCCTTAAAATTATTTATAAGGTCAACCGTCTTGTCGAAGATTTCTCTCGACTCGGCTCTTGCCATAAGCAGATGCTCTGCACCGAACATTTCGGGAACCTCGGTTAAAACACTCGTTCCGCCTGCGTCAATCAGCATATCTGAAAAACGACCAACTAACGGGTTCGCGGTAATACCCGAGAATCCGTCCGAGCCGCCACACTTAAGACCTACCTTTAGTGCAGCTACAGGAACGGGCTGACGCTTAAACTGCGATGCATATTCCTTCAGCTCATTAATAAGCTTTACACCCTCTGCGATATCGTCTTCAAACTCCTGACAGTTAAGGAATTTTACGCGCTCTGGGTCATACTCGCCAAGAACCTTTTTAAAAACCTCTATATTGTTGTTTTCACAACCAAGTCCGAGAACAAGAACGCCTGCTGCGTTGGGATGATTTACCATACCGCAAAGGATTTTCTGTGTTACCGACTGGTCATCGCCAAGCTGTGAGCAGCCGAAGGGATGGGGGAAATGATGAGCGCCCGTAAGACGAGCCAGCTCTTCCGACACCTTGTTGACACAGCCAACGGTATTTACTATCCAAATCTCGTTACGGATAGCCACACTTCCGTCCTTGCGAACGTAGCCCATAAAGGTTCTGCCCTTGTAGGGAGAATCGTGCTCGGTATCCTCAAAAGGAGTATATTTATACTCAATTTTACCCGAAAGATTTGTCTTCATATTGTGGGTATGTACCTGCTCGCCCGCCTTAATGTCCTCGATTGCGTGACCGATAGGGTTGCCGTATTTAATAATATTTTCACCCGTCTTTATATCCTCGCGAGCGAACTTGTGACCTGTGGAAAGGTCAACCTCAACATTATCTAACCTATTAATTAACATTCTTCTTAACCTCTTCAGCCATAAAGGAAATGTCCTCGCCCCAAAGCTTAGTGTTGGCAAGAATTTCGTCAACAGAAGCCGTCTTCATAAAAGCAACTACCTCCGGGTCGTCATTTGTCATATCGGTACGGTAGAACTCGATAAGCTTTGCAAGTGAGAAGGTAAGGGTCTCGGGAAGCTTTCCGAAACGCTTATTGTACTCTAAAATCGAGGGAAGAACGCGAACCTTAAACTTGGAAACACTGTTTAAAGCGATAGAAGAAAGGAAATGCTTGATATAGGGATTCGAGAAACGAATCATTACGTTTTCAGCATAGTCGATAAGCTCATCCCTATCTAAATCGAGGGTAGGAATAATCTCATCAAATACGCACTTTCTCAGATGCTCGCTCATAACCTTGTCCTCTGTAGCATCCTTAACCGTTTCTAGACCCGAAAGAAGAGCATACGGTACCATAGAGGTATGAGCTCCGTTGAGGATGCGAACCTTTCTTGTGCGGTAACGCTCGAGCTGGTCGGGAGTAACGATTACGTTAAGACCTGCCTTAGAGAAGGGAAGCTCGCTCTCGAGGTCGTAGTCGGTCTCGATAACCCAAAGGTGAAAATATTCCGAGGTGTTGAGCATATTGTCCTCATAGCCGAGGTCAATGTTCTCTCCACGGGGAAAGCCTGTGTTGATACGGTCAACAAGGGTGTTTGTAAAGATATTTTCCTTTTCAACCCACGCCTTGAAATCGTCGCCGAGATTCCAAAGGTCGGCATACTGAAGCACACACTTTTTAAGGTTGTCGCCGTTTCTGTCGATAAGCTCGCAAGGGATGAAGATAAAGCCGGGAAGTCCTGCCTCAAAGCGCTTCTTTAAAAGGAGAGTAACCTTTGCAGGAAAGCTCTTCGGAGGAGCGTCAGTAATTTTATCGGTATCCTCAAAAACAATACCCGACTCGGTGGTGTTGGAGATAACGAATCTCATCTCGGGCTGTGTAGCGAGAGCAAGATAAGCCTCAAAATCCTCATAAGGCTTTACGCAACGGGAAATAACGTTACAAACTGTCTTGTCAACGCCCTCTGCACCGCGGATGATATGGGTGTAGCCGCAGTTCTGAGCAGTCAGCATATCGCACATACCCTGCTCGATAGGCTGAACAACGACAATGCTACCCTCGAAGACACCTGCATCGGTCATTTTCTGAATCATCCAATCGGCAAATCCGCGGAGAAATCCGCCCTCGCCGAACTGAATAACTTTTTCTGTAGCTGTGGTTTTTGTAAAAACAGACATATTATATTCTCCTTTTGGAAAAGATTATATTATTCTATTATATGATACAACAAAATTTAATTTATTTCCATAGTAATTTTGCATTTTTGGTGTTGCTAGGCAAAATTTTACTATATTTTTAAGAAAATATTGTATTTTCAGCTGTGATGTTGTATAATTATCCCCGTTAGAGTAGGCTTTCAAGCGTTTAGTGCCGTCGGGACGGGGAGTTGTCCGACGGACGAATGGGGTTTCCCAACGATTTGATTGTCGCATCCCGCTAAACAGACCGGAAGTGTATCTATGTTTTTTCCTCTCTGATTTTAGTGGCAGGGAGGATTTTTTATGAGCAAAAAACAAAAATATTTAAGAAACCTTATCCTTACCGCCGTTCTCGCCGCCCTTTCGGTGGTGCTTGGCCGCTTCTTTTCCTATAATGTGCAGGATTTCAGCATCGGCTTCGGCTTTTTGCCGGTTCTCATCTGCGGTATGCTTTGCGGCGTCCTTTGGGGCGGTGTCTGCGGCGCACTTGCAGACTTTTTAGGAGCGATTCTCTTCCCCTTTGGCGCATATTTCCCGGGCTTTACCGCCGTCGCCTTTTTGATGGGTGCTCTTTACGGAGCGGTCGGCGCTTGTGAAAGAAAGCTCGGCACAGGAAAGCGCTTTTTCGTGTCCTCCGCCATAATTCTTTTGCTAACAGAAGCTGTCGGCACCCTTGCCCTCAATTCCCTCTGGCTTCACTTGATGTACGGCAGACCCTATGTGGCGCAGCTTGTCCTTCGTTTACCGCAAGCGATTGCCTACTTTATAGTAAAAACCGCCGCCGCCATTATTATTGCGAAGCTCGTACTGCCCATTATGAAAAAAGCTTTTAAAAGGAGTTAAAAATGGAAAGCCTTTTTACCGATAAAACTATTTATAACTGCCGCAAAGAGGGCTGCACCGATAAGGAGGCTGTCTGCTACGATGCGCTCGAGAGCCTCGGCATAAAATATGAGCGTGTCAGTCACGAGCATATTGGCACTATTGAGGGCTGCCTTGAAATAAACGAGATTTTGGGTGCTAAAATCTGCAAAAACCTCTTCCTCTGCAATGCTCAGAAGACCGATTTTTATCTCGTTATGATGCCAGGCGAAAAGCCCTTTAAAACAAAGCTTTTATCCCCTCAGCTCGGTTGCTCCCGCCTCTCCTTTGCGCCGCCCGAGTTTATGGAGGAGTTTTTAAATTGTACCCCAGGTAGCGCATCTGTGCTCGGTCTTCTTTTTGATAAAGACCTTCGTGTCAGACTCATTATTGATAAAGATTTATTAAACGAAGAATTTATTGGCTGCCACCCCTGTGATAACTCATCCTCACTCAAAATAAAAACAGAGGATATAGTAAATATCCTCCTCCCCCACCTCAACCACACCCCGACATTTGTAGAACTGTAAAAAAGGCACCCGAAGAGGCACACTCCGTAAGGAAGTGTGCCTCAGTTTTATTCGCCGAAGGCGAGTTATATTGCTTCGCAGTGATATTCGGCTACTGCCGAGTGTTATTCGCTTCGCGAGTTTAAGGGGCGAATAAAATATCACTAAAACCGTCAGGTTTTAACATAACTTTTGATTTATCAAAAATATCACTGTGAGACCCGTCTCACAATATCACTCATTATTTTTTCTTTGAGATAGGTAACTTTTAAAGTATGTAACCCACTATGACACTTATCTGCGAAAAGTGTCAATTTTTATATAAAAAGAAAATTGGGAGAACCCTTCTTTACGAAGTGTCTCCCAACGGGTGCCTTTTTTGGTTGACAACTCCTCTTTAAAAGGTTAAAATGAATAGATAATACTAAAGATAAAATCACAGGTGGTTTTTATGTATAAAATTGTTTCTAAAAAGGTGCTGAACCCGACTGTTGTCGAGATGAAAATCGAGGCTCCCTTTGTCGCTAAAAAGGCAAAGGCGGGTCAGTTCATTATTCTCCGTGTTGACGAAGAGGGTGAGCGCATTCCCCTCACCATTGCAGGCTATAACAGAGAGGCGGGCACTATCCGTATAATTTTCCAGACGGTCGGCGCTACTACAATGAAGCTTGCCGCAAAGAAAGAGGGCGAATATATCTTCGATTTTGCGGGTCCTCTCGGCAAGCCTACCGAAATTGAGAGGCTCCGTAAGGTCTGCGTTGTGGGTGGCGGTGTCGGCTGTGCTATTGCTCTCCCCGTGGCCGAGGCTCTGCATGAGGCAGGTGCCGAGGTGCACTCGGTTGTCGGCTTCAGAAGCCGCGACCTGCTTATTTTAGAGGAAGAATTCGAGGGTTGCTCGGATAAATTTATTATAATGTCGGACGATGGTTCGGTCGGTCGAAAAGGACTTGTTACCGAGGCTTTAAAAGAGCTTTTAGATACTGAAAAATACGATATGGTTATCACCATCGGACCTCTTATTATGATGAAATTCGTGGTTGAGACCTGTCGTCCCTTCGCAGTGCCCGTCACCGTTTCTATGAACCCCATTATGATTGACGGCACGGGTATGTGCGGCGGTTGCCGTCTCACTGTTGGCGGAAAGACCCTTTTTGCCTGCGTTGATGGACCCGATTTTGACGGATATGCCGTCGATTTCGACGAGGCAATGGCACGAGGCAGTATCTACCGTGATTTTGAGGCTCATCGCAGAGAAGAAACCTGTAATCTTCTTTCTAAGGAGGTTATGTAAAATGGCAAATATGTCTTTAAAGAGAAACGAAATGCCAACACAGGAGGCAGCGGTTCGTGCACACAATTTCAGCGAGGTCGCCCTCGGCTATAGCGAGGCGCAGGCTCTCGACGAGGCGGCAAGATGCCTTAATTGTAAGAATATGCCCTGTGTTTCGGGTTGCCCCGTAAAAATCCACATTCCTGCCTTTATCGAAAAGGTGCGCGAGGGCGATTTCGAGGGTGCTTACGAGATTATATCAAAATCGTCCTCCCTCCCCGCCGTTTGCGGCAGAGTTTGTCCTCAGGAAAATCAGTGCGAATCAAAATGCGTTCGCGGAATTAAGGGCGAGTCTGTCGGTATCGGACGACTTGAGCGCTTTGTTGCCGATTGGCACAACGAACACAGCGGTAAAGCCCCCGAAAAGCCTACGCCGAACGGACACAAGGCAGCTATAATCGGCTCGGGCCCTGCGGCTCTTACTTGCGCAGGAGACCTTGCCAAAAAGGGCTATGACGTTACCGTTTTTGAGGCGCTTCACACCGCAGGCGGCGTTCTCGTATACGGAATTCCCGAATTCAGACTGCCGAAGGCCATTGTAAAATCTGAGGTTGAGACCTTAAAGGCTCTCGGTGTAAAGATTGAAACAAATATGATTATCGGCAAGACCCTCACTATTGACGAGCTTTTCGAGATGGGCTTTGAGTCGGTATTTATAGGCTCAGGCGCCGGCCTTCCCCGTTTTATGGGAATCGAGGGTGAAAGCTTAAAGGGTGTTTACTCGGCTAACGAGTTTTTGACACGCTCTAACCTTATGAAGGCATACCGAGAGGATTCCGACACACCCATTATTAAGGGTGGCAGAGTTGCCGTAGTCGGTGGAGGAAACGTTGCTATGGATGCGGCTAGAACGGCACTCCGTCTTGGTGCGGAAAAGGTTTACATAATATACCGCCGCTCCCTCGAAGAGCTTCCCGCCCGAAAGGAAGAGGTCGAGCACGCAATGGAAGAGGGAATTGAGTTTTTACTTCTCAATAACCCCGTTAAAATTCACGGATACAGTAACCCCCACGATAAGCGCGACCCGAAAAACGGCTTTGTAACGGAAATTGAATGTGTAAAAATGGAGCTCGGCGAACCCGACAGCTCGGGCAGAAGAAGCCCTGTTGAAATTCCCCACAGCAACTTTACCCTTCCCGTCGACACGGTTATAATGTCAATCGGCACAAGCCCCAACCCCCTTATTAAATCTACTACCGAGGGGCTCGAGGTTAACCGCAGAGGCGGAATTGTAGTCAATGAAGAGAGCGGACTTACCTCAAGAGAGGGAGTTTTCGCCGGCGGAGATGCCGTAACGGGTGCCGCTACCGTTATTCTCGCTATGGGTGCAGGAAAAACCGCCGCCGAAGCGATGGATAAATATATGATGGAGAAATAATATGTCTATTGAAAAGGTCAGAGAATATTTTAAAGGATACGGAATTGAGGACAGAATTTTAGAGTTTTCTGTTTCTTCCGCCACCGTTGCCCTCGCGGCAGAAGCCCTCGGCTGTGAGCCCGAGAGAATTGCAAAAACCCTTTCCTTTGTAAAAGATGACGGATGTATTTTGGTCGTTGCAGCAGGAGACGCAAGGGTTGATAACGGAAAATTCAAGGCAGAATTCGGAATGAAAGCCAAAATGGCTGATTTCGGCGAGGTTGCCCGCCTTTGCGGACACGCGGCAGGCGGCGTTTGCCCCTTTGCCGTAAACGAGGGCGTGCCGGTTTATCTTGACGAAAGCCTTAAAAGGTTTGATTTCGTTTACCCTGCGGCAGGAAGCTCTAACAGTGCAATCAAGCTGACCCTCGAAGAACTCGAAAAGTATTCAAACTATGTAAAATGGGTTGATGTCACCAAACTACCCGAATAAAAAAGACTGCTGCCTTTGATAATCGGCGCAGAATCAGTTTTTTTAATATAACGCAAACCCCCGCTGGGGTAAAACCGAGCGTGGGATTGTTTGTTTTATTCGGTTTTTAAAATTACGGATGCCGTGGGGTTAGGAGACAGGAGAACCGTCCCCTGATTGATGTAGGTATCTGTAACCGTTCCGTTCAGCTTGACGCTCAGAATATTTCCGCCGTTATCGTATGTGTATTCGTAAACGTCGTTACCTCTCGTTACGGTTTTAAGCTGATTCAGTGCATCATGGGTCTGGTATAGGGCAGAAATCTACCCTATACCTTAATCTCTTTTATCAATCACAGAACCGTCCCCTGATTGATCAATCAATCACAGAACCGTCCCCTGATTGATCCAATAAGCGCAATTGAAACTATTGTTTGAATAATATATGTCCTCCAATAGCCATCGCCTAAACCATCAACTAACAGTGAGAACACTATAACAAAATCATATATTAGATACATAAGTGACAACACTGGCAGAAGGATATGCTGCCTACGAACAGAAATTGTTGATAAGAACAGTAATACACAAATCAATGCGCTAACTAAGGTTAGATAGTATCTCTTTTCTATGAAAGCAACAACTGTAAGCCGCACAGCAGAAAAAGAACTAATGGAATATTTATTGGAAACCAATACATTACAAGTACATTCACTAGTGAAACAGCAGATACAATTGCAAGTAGAATCGTTAGACATTTTGTGCTATACTTCAGCATATTAGTCACCTCCCAACAAAATCCCAAAAGCCCATACCTTCGTCAGCATTATTAAAATCACAATCGGCAGTACGTTCTCTTTTTATCCACCAGCTGTGTGCGAAATTATGCAGCTTCCATTCCTCAACCAAAGAATCCAATGTTCGTGACCATGCCGGTTCTACGGGATTAGATGTATTATAATCAAGCATTAACTGAGCAATTTCTTTCCGCTGCTTGGTTTTAGTAACACAAGGGCACGGTTCTTTTGTGTTATCAGAATTTACGCACAACATTAAAACTTACCCCCGTTAATCTACTAATCTGTCTGATTGAGATTCCGCTTTGCCTTAACTTTTTCAAAATTAAATCTCTCCTTACCTTCTCTAAATTTTGTATTTCGGTAACACAGAGGAACCGTCCCCTTGTGTTGGAGGAACCGTCCCCTGTCTTAGAGGAACCGTCCCCTTGTGTTACAGAGGAACCGTCCCCTGATTGAACTATGATATGCTTATTCGCAATGGCAGTGCTTAGCCACTCGGCCGCACGGCGAATTTTCTCTCGCGGTGATCCGCTTCTTTGTTCAAATTCATTTTTGTATTCTACCGCATCATAAGCTGTACCTAACGAATCCGCATCATATATGCGTATTGTAATCGGATCCTCAACACGCTCGTCATACAAAGCCATAATACTTATATTTTGATTAGTCCATTCGATAAAATAATATGCACCGTGTTTCTGCTTCAAACATATTTCAAATCCGTATGTCTTTACTAAAAACTCAAACTCCTTTTTTAAAGTTGCATATCTTCTCATCATCCCATCCTCACATTAACCAAACATTAGGAGACAAGGGGACGATTCTCTTGTCTCCCTTTTCTCCACTAAAAAAGCGCATAGTTACACGGGGGCTTTCCCGTACGACTGTGCGCTTTTATAGTTTTATTAATTTTTTGCAGTAATCGGCTTGTCGACGGGATTTTTACTGCATATTTATTTTAACATAATTTAACAAATACGTCAATAATAATGAATTGTTTGCTTTGCATTATGATTTCTCGGAATCGTGAGATTCTTTTCTTTTAAAAAGAACCCCTGCTCGGAACGATGAACTTTAATCTGTTTTGCAAATTAGTAATCTTTGTAACCTTCTCACCCCTTGCGTGCTCGCCGTCAAGGGTCCAGTCAAGCTTTTTGTCGGAACAAACGGTAATGCGCGCCGCCTTCATAAACTCGATTCCCTTTTTGGTAAAGTCTTTTTTGAGAATTCCGTCGACAATTTTCTGCAAATCGGCAATTGAGTCGGGCTTTCTTATCAGCACAACCTCAAAAAAGCCGTCATTGAGAGCAACTGTGTTTTCATCGAGCTTCAGAACACCGCCTACCGACATAGAGTTTGAAATGGCGCCGAAAATGAACTCGCCCTCAACAGTTTTCGCCTCGGTTTCAAGCTTTAGCTTTATCGGCTTAATGTTACCGATGCTCTTGATTCCCTCGAAAACATATGCCGCCTGACCGAGAACATTCTTAACATCCTGCTCTGCAGAATAGGAAACCTCGGTAAATGCGCCGAAGGAAGCCGTGTAGGTAAAATACCGGTTGTCGAAAAGTCCGACGTCGAGTGTGCGCTCCTGTCCGTTTACGATATCGCGTGCCGCCTGCTCGATATTTCGCGAGATTTTAAGTCCGCTTGACCACTCGTTGAGTGTGCCTGCCGGGATGTAGCCAATCGGGATATCGGCACCGCTTGCGATAACGCCGTTTACAACTTCATTGAGAGTGCCGTCCCCACCCGATACGACCAGCATTTCAAACTCGTCTATTCCCTCCTTGATTCGGTTCATGGCATCAAGCTGTTTTTTGGTGGGATAAACGGTAACCTCGTATCCGCCTTTAGACAGTATATCAACCACCTTAAATAGATGGTTTTTTATTTTTCCCATACCCGCTCTCGGGTTTGCTATAAACAGTAGTTTCTTCTGCGACATAGAATCACTCCCTATCTACCTTATATATTACACCCTATTTTAGATTATTTGTAAAGAAAATTTTAATATTTTTTATATTGACAAAATTTCGCTCCTGTATTATTATAAAAGTGTACCAAATGATACACTTTTTGGGGGTGAGCCAATGTTTTCGGAAGCAGATAAATTAATACTTTCCGGAATTTTTCTTTTCAAGGGAATGAGCGAACAAGATATTTTAAGCTTTGCAGATGGAGGCGCGGCTTCTCTTCTATCCTTCAAAAAGGGGGAGTATTTTTTTGGTGCCGAGGGCAAAAGGCTTGGTATTCTCCTTTCGGGTAAGGCGGTAGCACTCCCTGTCGAGGAAGGAAACGGCGCAATAAAAACCTTCTTCGCGGGTGAGCTCTTTGGTGCGGCATCCTGCTTTTGCGAGGAGTGTGCCGCCCCTCTTTCAAATATCGTGGCAAAAACCGCCTGTCGCGTGCTTTTTATCTCGCGCGAGGGGGTAGAGGCGCTTTTCCGCCATAATCCCGATGCGGCGCTCGAATATATCCGCTTTTTATCGGGCAGAGTCGAGTTTTTAAACCGCCGAATTTCCACCTTCACCTCCAAGGAGACGGGGATCCGCTTCGCCCGACATTTGCTTAAAATTGCCGATGGCAACGGTGTTTGCAAAAATATAAACTTTTCATCCCTTGCCACTGCGCTTGGAATTAGCCGAGCAAGTCTTTACAGAGCAAGAAACGAGCTTATCGAGTTAAATGCTATCTCGGTCGAGGGGCGCACCATTACCCTACTCGACCGGGAAGCTTTAAAAAATATTTAAAAAGGAAGTAATAAAAATGAAAAAACTGATTGCACTTATTTTATCCGCTTTAATGCTTGTGACTTTGTTCGCAGGCTGTGGCAATAAGACAGAAGACTCGGGAAACAGCGAAGCCGTAGATGTCAGAATTATGGCACTTAAAGGACCTACCGGCATCGGAATGGCAAAGATGATGGATGAAGAGCCCGAGGGCTACACCTTTTCTATAGCAGGCAAGCCGGATGAGGTTGTTGCCGCAGTCGCCGGCGGAAAGGCAGACATTGCCGCCGTTCCCACAAACCTTGCCGCAACCCTTTATAAAAGGACCGAAAAGGGCATCAAGATGATTGCCATCAACACCCTTGGCTCCCTTTATATCCTTGAAAACGGAAACACCGTAAATTCTATTGCCGATCTTCGCGGGAAGACCGTTTATGCAACCGGTCAGGGTGCAAACCCCGAGTTTGTTCTTAACTACCTCCTTGAGAAAAACGGACTAAAAGTAGGCGAGGACGTAAAAGTTGAATTTAAGGCAGAACACGCCGAGCTTGCCGCTCTTATGGCGGCTGGCGAATGTGTGCTCGGTATGCTTCCCGAGCCCAACGTTTCCTCTGCAATGGCACAGAATAAGGACCTTCGTATCGCACTCAACCTCAATGAGGAATGGAACAAGGTTTCCGATGAGGGCAGCCGCCTCACAATGGGCTGTGTAATCGTTCGTGCCGAGTTTTTAGAGGAGCATCCCGAGGCTGTAAAGGCTTTCCTTGAAAGACTAGACTCTTCTATCAAATTTGCAAACGAAAACGTTGCCGACGCCGGCACAATCTGTGAGACCTATGGCATCGTGCCCAAGGCTGCCCTTGCAACAAAGGCTATCCCCAACTGCAATATGACACTTATTAAGGGCGCAGATATGAAGCCCGCAATCGACAGCTATTTCAAGGTTCTTCACACCGCAAACCCCCAGTCTGTAGGAGGAGCAGTGCCCGATGAAGGCTTCTACTATATCCCTTAAAATTTTAAAGGTAATTGCCGTCATAGCCTTTTGGCTCGGCATTTGGTATCTGCTCGCAGTTCTTGTTGACAAAGAACTCTTTTTGCCCTATCCCCACACGGTGGGTGCGAAACTTTTAGAGCTTTGCCGAGAGCCGCGCTTTCTGAAAACAGTCGGCACCTCCCTTTTTCGCATATTAAAGGGCTTTGCCGCGGGGGTAATCCTCGGCTTTGTCTTCTCGCTTGTAACCCACTATATCCCTTTTTTAAAGGGTTTTATCTCCCCTGCCGTTCGCACGGTACGGGCAACCCCCGTTGTCAGCTTTATTCTGCTTGCCTATCTTTGGCTTGATAACGACACCATTCCCGTTGTTATCTCTCTGCTTATGGTTGCGCCGATAGTCTGGGAAAATATGTCAGCGGGTCTCGCCGCACTATCGCCCGAGCTTCATGAAATGGCGGTGGTATACAAGCTACCGCGACAGCGTGAATTTCTGAAAATTACTCTACCACAGCTAACACCGTACATTTATTCGGGTTGCCAAAGCTCACTCGGCCTTGCTTGGAAATCGGGTATCGCCGCCGAGGTCATCAGCTATCCGAAAGTCGCAATCGGCAAATCGATGAATGACGCGAAAACCCTGCTTGAAACCTCTGAGGTGCTTGCATGGACGGTTGTGGTGGTGGTATTAAGCCTTTCTTTTGAGCTTTTATTTAGGCTCGCCTTTGGAAGGAGGGCTAAAGGATGATTGAATTTAAAAACATCTCGGTTTCCTTCGACCAAAAGACCGTTTTAAAGGATTTTTCGGTTACCTTGCCCGATAGTGGACTTGTGCTTCTCACTGGGGCTTCGGGAAGCGGAAAAACGACCCTGCTTAGGCTCATTTTAGGGCTTATAAAGCCCGACAGCGGCGAGGTTGCCCTTTCGGAAAGCATTAAAAATGTTTCGGTTGTTTTTCAGGAGGACCGCCTTGTCCCCTCCCTTACCGCACTCGAAAACGTTGCCCTTGTAACAAGTAACGCCGAGGCGGAAAAGAGGCTCTCGGAGGTTAATCTTGCCGCGTCAAAAGCCTTATACCCTACCGAGCTTTCGGGCGGAATGAAGCGAAGGGTTGCCATAGCGCGCGCCCTTGCCTTTTCGGGCGAGCTGCTTATCCTTGATGAAGCCTTTACCGGCATCGAGGAGGAGCTTTGCCGCGAGATTCTCTCAAATATTGTGGCGGAATACAAAGACAAGCTTATAATAGCCGTCACCCACCGACCCTCACTCTTCGCAGATTATAATTACACCGAAATAAAGATATAAAAAAAGACCTCTTTGAAGTGAACCCCGATTAGTTCACTTGAGGTCTTTTTTAGGTTAAAAACATTTTTCTCGTAATAAAACAAAGTATTCCAAATTAAAAATTCACTTTGGTTCAGTTCAATTTTCCTAGCTTTGAAGTGTTTGCTATTACGATAAGCTCTGTTTCGGCTTTGAGAGGCTGTTCGGGATCAATTACTGTTGAAACCTCCTTGCCCTGCTTAATTGCAACAACATTTATGCCAAACTTTTTGCGGAGATTGAGTTCAATAAGGTTCTTCCCTACCCAATCGGGCTTGACATCCAGCTCAACCATCGAAACGTTTTCGGCAAGCTCAATCATATCAACGAAGCCTGCAGAAAGCAGATTCTTTGCAAGACGGATTCCCGATTCATTCTCGGGAAAAACGACCTGGTCGGCACCAACGCGAAGGAATATCTTGCGGTGCATCTCGTCACCACACTTAACAATAACCTCGGGCACCCCCGCCTCCTTGCAAAGCATAATTGTCATAACGGTTGCCTCAAGGCTGCTTGCCATTGCGATTATAACAACGTCGATATTGGCAATTCCAAGCTGCTTTATAACATCTGGGTCGGTAATGTCGGCACATTTACAAACCGGCACGAAGGGGGCTGCCGCCGCCACAAGCTTTTCGCTTCGGTCAACCGCAAGCACCTCTGCGCCGCTTTTAACAAGCTCGGTTGCAACCGCCATGCCGTATCTTCCAAGTCCGAATACCGCATAAGTTTTGTTAATACTCATAATATATTCCCTCCTACCCTACGCTGATGCTTTCAACCGGGTCTTTAATAAGGTTGTTTTCCTGTTTTTTAACCTTGAATGCCACGGCAAGAGAAATGGGTCCTACTCTGCCGAGGAACATTGTTAAAATAATTACTATTTTTCCAAAAATATCGAGGGTCGCCGTCAGATTTCGGGATAGACCGACCGTTGCCGTTGCGCTGACCGTTTCAAAAAGGATATCGAGCGCCGCCGCATCGGTAACGCTTGCGAGAAGTAAAGTTGAAGTGAGAACCGTCGCAAAGGACATTCCCACAACGCCGAGAGCCTTTCCGACCGCCTGCGAGCGAAGTCTTCTTCCGAAGAGAGAAACCTCCTCGCGTCCCTTTATGGCAGAAACTGCCGCCGCAATAAGCACCACCGCCGTAACCGTCTTAATACCGCCTGCCGTACCGACGGGCGAGCCACCGATAAACATAAGAATAAGCGAGAAAATCGCACTGCCCGCACTAAGATTTTGCTGCGGCACCGTCGCAAAGCCCGCCGTTCTCGTCGTTACCGACTGGAAAAGGGAAACCTCTATCTTCTGAAAGTCGTTCATATTGCCGATAGTGTCGGGATTATTCCACTCAAAAGCCGCAATTACTATACCGCCGAGAAAAATAAATATTGCAGTAGAGGAAAGGACAATTTTGCTGTGCAGGGTCAGATGCCTGAATATCTTTTTCTTTTTTATCCGATTGTCCCGAAGCACCCGTGCAACATCCCACCAGACGATAAAGCCGAGACCGCCGAGGATAATGAGAAGTGCGGTAACAATATTTATAACGGGGTTTGTGGCGTAGCCGCAAAGGCTGTCCTCTGAGATTATATCAATTCCTGCGTTACAAAATGCCGAAACCGAGTTGAAAACCGAAATCCATATTCCCCGAGCTCCGTATTCGGGAATAAAAACGGTCATATATAAAAGTGCGCCCACACCCTCTACAATAAAAGTGCCGATAATAACCTTTTTAACAAATTCGGCAAGCCCCGAAAGCGATTCAAGATTGAAGGCGTCCTGCACGAGCACCCTGTCGGACAGCCCCATCTTTCGGTGGAGTGCGGCGGTTATACCGCTGAGCACCGTGATTATTCCGAGACCGCCGAGCTGAATTAGCAAAAGTATTACCGCCTGACCAAAAATGCTCCAGGTTGTAACAGTTGGGAGTGTGACAAGGCCCGTAACGCAGGTTGCCGTTGTTGCGGTGAAAAGGGCATCTATAAAGGGCACCGCCTCACCCGATTTGGTACTGAGGGGCAAAGAAAGCAGCAGGCTTCCGACAAGAATTGTCACCGCAAAGCTAAGCATAATTATCCGTGTTGTAGAAAAGCTCTTTCTTCTTTTCACGGAAAACCTCTCCTTCCAAGTATTTATGAAAATTATATCATTCTTTTTATAATATGTCAATTTTAAGTGCTACTGTTGAAATTTCTTTAAATTAGGAGTATAATTATTTTGAATATACTAAAAGGTAAATTTTAAGGAGTTATTATGAACATTATCATAGTGGGCGGCGGAAAGGTCGGCACAACCCTTACAGAGCTTCTTGCAAAGGAAGGTCACAATGTAACAATAATTGATACTGCACCTAAGCTTGTGGAAAATATCGTAAATAATCAGGACGTCATCGGCTACTGCGGTAACGGTGCCTCCTTCCCCGTACAAAGTGAAGCAGGGGTTGGAAGGTGCGACGTTTTTATTGCCGTAACCGGCTCGGATGAGCTTAATATTATGAGCTGTCTTGTGGCGGAAAAGCTGGGTGCAAAGCACTCGGTTGCCAGAGTCCGCAACCCTGAATATTCGGGACAGATGGACTTTTTGCGCGACAAGCTTGAAATTGACCTCGTTGTAAATCCCGACCTTGAGGCTGCAAACGAGATTGCCCGTGCGGTTGAATTCCCTGCCGCTTCAAAGGTTGAAACCTTTGCAAAGGGTCGCGTTGAGCTTGCAGAAATCAAGATTACCGATGAAAGCCCCCTTGCAAATCTCGCCCTTTTCGAGCTTAAAAAGGTTGTCCGCGCACCCATGCTGGTCTGTGCGGTACAGCGCGGCGACGAGGTGATTATACCCTCGGGTAATTTTGTTGTTAAATCGGGCGATACCATCCACTTTACAACCTCTAAATACTCTATTTCAAGGGTTTTTAAGGCTCTTGAGCTTGCAACAAAAAAAATCAAAACGGTACTTACCATCGGTGGAAGCGTAACCTCTTTTTATCTTGCCCGTCACCTAGAAAAAGCAGGGCTTAAGGTCAGCATTGTCGAAGCCGACCCCGATCGTGCCGCCGACCTTGAGGCAACCCTTGAAAATGTATCGGTTCTTTGTGCCGACGGCACCGACACCTCGTTTTTAGAGGAATATAAGCTTGAAAACGTCGACGCTACCGTTGCCCTCACCGATATTGATGAGGAAAATATGATTTTCTCGATTTATGCCGCACAGCGCGGCGTTGAAAAAACCGTTTGCAAGGTTACCCGACCGAATCTTATAAAGATGCTTCCCTCAATTACAAAAAACTGCTCGGTTGTTTACCCACAGAGCATTACCGCAAATATAATTCTCCGTTATATCCGCGCCGTAGACAACAGCGAGGGTTCGTCGATGCAAACCCTTTACCGAATTCTTGACGGACGCGCAGAGGCGGCTGAATTTTATGCCGCAGAAAGCTCTGCCCTTATTGGAAAGCCTCTTCGTGAGCTCTCCTTCCGTGAAAACGTTATTATCGCCTGCGTAAGTCACCGCGGCTCGGTAATTATGCCCGACGGTAATACCGTAATTCATCCGCGCGACAGCGTTATTGTTATCAACTCGGGTGAGCCCCTCTCTGACCTTGACGACATTTTAAGAGGATAACGCTATGAATTACAGAATGCTTTTATTCGTTATCGGCAGAATCCTCGCGGTAGAAGCGGCACTTATGGTGCTGCCTCTTGCTACCGCGCTCTGTTTTGGGGAAAATGTTCTTCCCTTTATAATTCCGATGCTCTTACTCGTTTTGGTTGCGCTACTTTTTTCAACAAAAATTTCGAAAAATACTGTCCTCAGCTCGCGTGACGGCTTTGTCTCGGTTGGTATTTCGTGGATTGTAATGTCGGTGTTCGGTGCCCTTCCATTTATTATCAGCGGCGAGATTCCTCACTTTATTGACGCCTTTTTCGAGACTGTTTCGGGCTTTACCACAACCGGCGCGTCGGTCGTGTCAAGCGTCGAGGAGCTTAGTCGCGGAATTCTTATGTGGAGAAGCTTTACCCACTGGATTGGCGGTATGGGAATTCTTGTTTTCGTGCTTGCCATAATGCCCAGCTCTGATGTGAAAAGTGCACGCTTTATGCACCTTATGCGCGCCGAATCCCCCGGTCCTACGGTCGGAAAGGTTGTGCCAAAACTTGCTCACACCTCCCGTATTATGTACGGAATATATATTCTTTTAACTGCCATTCTTCTGGTTCTGTTACTTGTTGGAAAAATGCCCCTCTTCGATGCCCTCTGCCACACCTTTGGCACGGCTGGCACGGGCGGCTTTGGTATCAAAAACGATTCGATCGCGTCCTACTCCCCATATTGCCAATATGTTATCGCCACCTTTATGATAATGTTTGGCATAAACTTTAATTTTTACTATTATTTCATTATCCGCCAGTTTTTAAAGGCATTTAAATCGGAAGAACTTTGGGCATATCTCGCTATCGTTGCGGTTTCTGTACTTAGTATCGCATACAGCGTCTTTAATTTTTACAATACTCCCCTAATGGCAGGCTGTACCACCGAAGAGGCCTTTAGAATGTCTTATTTTCAGGTCGCATCGATTATTTCAACCTCGGGTTTTTCTACCGTTGATTTTAACCTCTGGCCAACCTTTACCCATGCCATTTTGATTATTTTAATGTTCATCGGCGCATCGGCAGGCTGTACCGCAGGAGGAATAAAGGTTTCGAGAATCCTGCTCCTTATTAAAAATGCCGCACGAGAGATTCTCTATATACTAAACCCCCGTATTGTAAAAACGGTAAAACTTGAGGGCAGGCGGGTTGACCACGATACAATCCGAGGCACGACCTCCTATCTTATCGTCTATATCGGAATTTTTGCGGCAAGTGTTCTTGCGATAATCGCCGCAGAGGGCTGTGACCTCGTTTCGGGCTTCACCTCGGTAACCGCCTGTCTTAACAATATCGGACCCGGTCTTGGCAAGGTCGGACCCGCCTCTAATTTTGGCTGGATGACCGGCTTTTCAAAGCTTCTGCTTAGCTTCGATATGCTCGCGGGCAGACTTGAACTCTTCCCGATTCTCATCCTATTCTCACGAAGAACTTGGAAGAAGTTTATCTAACAAAAAGCACCTCTTGGGGTGCTTTTTTAATGAATAGTGAATAATGTGTGGCTTCGCTACGATGTAATTATGATACGTCTATAATAAATACCGTAGGGGTTAGCATTTACGACAACCCGTTTCACCTTGCACCGCAGGCACCTTTCCTGAGCTAGATATCCTTATTTATTCATTAATAAAGCAGGGACATATGCTCCGAATACGCCGGCTCCTAACAGCGTTATGTAAACCATTCCCGAAAGTCCTGCAACCGAAAGCAAAAAGTCGGCTAAGAAGCCGCCCGTCAGAGCTAAAAGAATGGGTAATATTACTTTCTTTAGCGGGTTTATTTTTGCCTTTGTGACCCTGAGTAGGGTTGTCATATTAAGCAGTGAGGTGAAAAGGTTGCTTGCATACATAATAACAATAAAACCAGTCATTCCGAAAGGCGGTAAAAAGGCAAAAATTGCGGCAAGCCGTCCAAGGGAATCTAGTAACGTATGGCGAAAGGTTATCAGCTGCTTATCGAGGGATTTAAGAAGGGCATCCGACACCGAATCAAGGTACATCAGGGGCACGAGTGGGGCGAGAGCTTTAACCAAATCACCTACACCTGACTCATTATATATAAGTACCGACAGAGGCTCTGCAGCGAAGAAGAAAATAACGGCAAATGGTATACCGAAAATGAGTGTAAGGGTAACGCTACGCTCGGCTGCATAGCGAATTCTCCCCTTATGTCCCGCCGCCGCGGCCTCGCTCATTTCGGGCACTAAAAGGCTTGTTACCGAGGATAAAAGCCCCGCGGGAAAAAAGAGTAACGGCAACGCCATTCCCTTTATCATACCGAAGCCCGAGAGGGCGGCCTCCTGTGTGAGCCCCGACTTTATAAGGCAGGCGGGTACCAAAATATTCTCTGCCGTACGGAGTGCTGTGTTTAAATATCTGCCCCCTGCGATTGGAGTAACGATACGAAGAAGTTCCCTTGTAATTTTATAGGGCGGTCGCTCTCTGCCCGAGAGGGTTGCCGTCTTTTTTCGGTCATAAATATAGCATACAAAGAGATAAATTGCCGAGGAGGCTTCTGCCAAAGCATCGCCGAAAAGAACGGCGGCGCACCCATCCTCAACCCCCGTATTTCCGCCCCTGAATGCGGTTAAAATAAAGACTATTCTAACCGCCTGCTCGAGTATTTGTGAGGCCGATCCGGGCAAAGTTTTCTTCCGCGAGAAGAAATATCCCTTCAGCACTGCGCTGATTCCCATAAAGGGTAGCGAAGCGCACATTATTTTAAGGGAAATTGCGGCTCGTTTGTCCGATATTATGTAAACCGCTATGGGCTCTGCACCGCTATATAATATGATTGAGGTTACGGCCGCTGCTACAAGGGTCAGTCCCATACTCCGCATTACAATCATATCTACTCCCCGCCGTTTGCCGACAGTAAGCTCTTCCGAAATAAGCCGCGTTACAGCAAGACCGACACCCGACGAGGCGAATACCGACACTAACATATAAAGAGAGAAAATCTGCTGATAAAGACCCATTCCCTCTGCACCGACAGCCGCCGCAAGCCAGACTCGGAATATCATTCCTACAAAACGAAGTAACAGACTTGTTACCGTCAGCACCGCCGCATTCCTTAAAAATATTACCCGTCCTTTACCCATAAAAAAGCCCTCCGTCCTTGCAGATAATTATATGCGGACGAAGGGTGTTTTATTATTTTATTGGGATTGTTTCACGTGAAACAACCATTATGAAAGCTTTTTAGTCAGCTTAGGAAATCTAGGCTCGTTTCCGAAGAGTTTATCAAGCACTATGCCCCAAAGCCGGATTAGGTGTGAATTTACCAAGGTAAGAATTATTGTGCCTACTCCGATCCCTACAAAGCCACCAAAAAGCAGTAAGGTCAGCGCTATAGAGAGTGTTAGCATAAAATAATCGAAAATCATCTTTATTCTGTGGGATGGTCTCTTAAATCTATCTGCAACCGCAACCACAAAAAGCTCATAAACACAAAGCGGAAGGCTTGTTCTGAAATAACAAGCGATAGCAAGAGATACGATAATTTCGCTAACCGCAAAGGCTATTATTCTCAGTACCAAGCTATCGTAAACCGCCTGACCGCCACAAAACCAAAGTGATAGGTCCACCATATTGCCGAAGATAAATGCCGTTGCGAATGATAAAAGATACTTAAATCTGAATTTACCCGTTAGCATACACATTACTAAAAGCAAAAAAGCCTGTAATATGTACTCGCAAGCACCCTGTGTGAAAAAGGGTGAAAAGTGCACCAAATACTGATTAAGTATAAAGGGCGGTGCAGCAATCATAGAAAGACCGAGCCCTGATTTTGTGCAAAGGGCAATTCCAACAGCACAAAGTATATTGCCAAGAAGCCAATAGACTTCGTTCATTCTCATTATTTTCTTCATTATTTACGCTTCTCCTCGAAGAAATCAGTCAGTAGCTTAGCGCACTCTTTTTCACAAATTCCGCAAAAAACCTCGGGCTTATGATTATAAGGCAACGAAAAAAGATCTATGACCGAGTCGGATGACGCAGAACCCGCTTTTTTATCAAAAGCTCCAAACACCACTGTTTTTATGCGGGAATTAATAATTGCACCCGCACACATCGGACAAGGCTCAAGGGTAACATATATCTCGCAGTCGTCAAGATGCCAATTACCAAGCGTTTCTGCCGCCTTTCTTATTGCGACAATTTCTGCATGGGCGGTGGGGTCGTTCTTTGTTTCTCGAAAATTATAACCTCTACCAATTATTTTTCCGTTTTTTACAACAACAGCTCCTACCGGCACGTCGCCCATTTCTGCCGCGCTTTTAGCAAGTGTCAGTGCTTCTTCCATAAACTTTTTATTCATAAATTCTCCTTTGTTTCACGTGAAACAATGCTATTTGAGGTTGCCCATAGCAGTAAAGGTTATAAGCACAAGATAGGCTATCATAAAGAAACCGGAGAAGAAATATCCCGCAATCTTTTGGGGTTTTTGCCCGGTTTCGCAGGATGTTAACTTGCAAAGCTTTTTTGTTTCGCCCTTCAAAAGCAATATTCCTATAAAGAGGCAGGCAAAACAGAGGCAAAAATATCCCGTATTTATAAGGGCTTTTGCAGTTTGTGGCAATCCTCGCGATGCCGTTTCAAGAATAACGGCTGTCGCATTGTTTATAAAGTGGATTATAACACCTGTCCATACGCTTCGCGTTTTGATAACGGCAAAGCCCAGGGCAAGACCGACAACAAATGCAAAAGGAATCTGCATAAAGTTGCCGTGCATAAGCCCGAAAAGAAGGGCTGAAACAAGTAGAGCAAAGCCGTCGCCATATTTACGAAGGGCGCCAAGCACAACGCCGCGCATAGCAAATTCTTCGGTTAAGGGGGCAACAACTGCCGCACCTATAAAGGTAACGATAAAGCCGAATATTCCTGTGGTTTCGGGCATAGTGCCGCCTGTAACCTCTTTTCCGAAGCCGGCAAATATATTTGTCACAACACTACTCGCCATATTTGCAAAGGCAAAGAATGAAATGCTAATAAATATAATAGGTAGCAAAAATTCTTTATCAGGCTTTTTATAGCTCGCAATATCCCCATGCTTCAGCTGACAACCGCTTGTGACAACTAGAAAAGGTAAAGTAAAAATAATTGCAGAGAGAATCTGGTTAATAAGCTGATTAACAATAGGCCTCTGGGCAATCTCTATTGCCGCGTCATTATCTATTCCAAACAGTCTCATTACATTAAAATACGCGACCGACCAAAAGACCTGTGCTGCAAGTGTGATAAGCATAGCAAGCCCTATATACATAGAGCGTTGTCTGATTTCACTCTTTTCTCTCTGTAGGTCGCTCTCCCCGAAAACGTATTGGTTTGAATATTCGTTGTTCAAGTGTTTTCCTCCGGTTTTCTCGCTTTTTCTTTGAGTTTCTCGTTTTTTTGCAAATTTAATATACGGAGCCACGAATCCGCGGCTCCGCAATACTAATTATTCCTCTGTGGTTTCCTCGGGCTCGTCGATAGGCTCGTCTGCAGGCGCCTCTGTAGCATCTGCATCGGGTGCGTCGGGCAGGTCGGTAACCTCTTCCTCATTATGAGCAGCAGTTGCAACCGAGAGAACCCGTGCCTCGGCATTCTGTCCGAACTTCATAATGCGAACACCCTTTGAGGGGCGGTTAAACATACTGATTGTATCGGCGGCAATCCTGATGATTATACCGTCGGTAGAAATCATAATAATGTCCTCATCCTCGCTAACGGCGACAACGGCACAAACATCACCATATTTCTCACATCGGTAGTTTGTGATACCCTTACCACCACGAGACTGGAGCCTGTGGTCGGAGATAGGTGTTCTTCTGCCGTACCCCGTTTCGGTAACGGTAAGAAGAACCGTATCCTCATCGCAGGCAGCCATAGAAACAACCTCATCGCCCTCGCGGAGCTTGATAGCACGAACACCTCGTGCGGTACGACCCATCGGGCGAACATCGTTTTCATCAAAGCGAATCGCAAAGCCCTTCTTAGTGGCAACAAGGAGACTTGACTTGCCAACCGTCAGAGCAACAAAGCGAAGCTCATCGCCCTCGTCAAGCTCAAGTGCGATAATACCGGTCTTTCTCGTGTTCTTAAAGGCTTCCATAGAGGTTCTCTTGATTACGCCATCCTTAGTACCCATAACGATAAACTGCTCGTTGTCAAGCTCGGGGCAGGGGAGAATCTTTGTAACCTTCTCGTCCGGCATAAGTGGTATTATGTTAACCACATTCATACCCTTTGATGTGCGAGTACCCTCAGGAATCTCATAGGCCTTGAGTCTGTAAACTCGGCCGAGGTTTGTAAACATCATAATCCAGTCGTGGGACGAGCAAACGAACATAGACTCAACGAAATCGTCCTCTCGGGTGGTCATACCCTTAATACCCTTACCGCCTCTGTTCTGTACCGAATAGGTATCGGCAGGAAGACGCTTAATATATCCGCCGGTAGTCTTTGTGATAACGCACTCTTCCTCAGGAATAAGGTCTTCAATATCAACCTCTCCCGAAACGGCAGAAATCTCTGTTCTTCTGTCGTCGGAGTATTTATCTCTGAGATTCAGAGCCTCGGTCTTAACGATATCAAGAACTCTGGAGTGGGATGCTAAAATCTCCTGACACTCCTTAATAAAGGCATATTTCTCATTAAGCTCATCCTCAATCTTCTGCTTTTCCATGCCGGCAAGCTTACCGAGCTGCATCTGAACTATAGCGGTGGTCTGAACATCGTCAAACTGGAAACGCTCTGCAAGTCTCTCCTTGGATTCGGGGATGGTCTTTGAGGTGCGGATTATAGAAATAACCTCATCGATAAAGTCGATTGCGGTATTAAGAGCCTCTAAAATGTGGGCTCTCTCCTGAGCCTTCTTCATATCAAAGGCGGTTCTGCGTTCGATAATCTCACATTGGAAGTCGATGCAGTTCTGAAGCATCTCCTTAAGGGTCAGAATCTGCGGTTTTCCGTTTACGATAGCTATAAGGTTTGCGCCGAAGGTGGTCTGAAGCTCGGTGTAGGAATAGAGCTTATTAAGAACAACCTGCGGATTAGCATCACGCTTTATGTCAACCACTATTCTGATGCCGCCGTCACGCTTTGAGGAGTAGTCAACAACATCATCAATGCCCTCAACCCTCTTTTCAGCGGCAAGGTCATAAATCTTCTTAACAAGAGCTTCTTTTCTAACCTTATAGGGAATCTCGGTAATAACGATTCTGAACTTTCCGTTTGAAAGCTCCTCAATTTCTGTCTTACCGCGAACTACGATTCTGCCCTTACCGGTTGCATAGGCGCCGCGGATACCCGCTCTGCCCATTATAATTCCGCCGGTGGGAAAATCGGGTCCCTTAATATATTCGCAAAGGTCGGAAAGCTCTGCCTCGGGGTTGTCGATAAGGTAGCACATACCGTCGATGGCTTCTCCTAGGTTGTGGGGTGGAATTTCGGTAGCCATACCGAATGCGATACCTGATGAACCGTTAACGAGCAACTGCGGGAAGCGAACGGGAAGAACGGTAGGCTCTTTAAGTCTGTCATCATAGTTCGGAACGAAATCAACAGTATCCTTATCAATATCGTCGAGCATATGAAGAGAAAGTCTGTTCATCTTTGACTCGGTGTATCGGTAAGCCGCAGCAGGATAACCATCGATATTACCGAAGTTTCCGTGTCCGTCTATGAGGGGATAACGCAGAGAGAAGTCCTGCGCCATTCTAACCATAGCCTCATAAACAGAGGAGTCGCCATGAGGATGATAACGACCGAGCACCGCACCGACGGTATCAGCACACTTACGATATGCTTTGTCGGGTGTTAGACCGTTTTCATACATTGTATAAAGAATTCTTCTGTGAACGGGCTTTAGTCCGTCACGAACATCGGGGAGAGCACGGCCGACAAGCACGCTCATACCGTACTGAAGCATGCTACCCTTGACCTCGTCAACTATTTCGACGGGAACAATGTTGGTATCTTCACTTTCGGGCCAATAGACCTTTTCCTGTTTTGCCATTTGTTTCAGCTCTCCTTTCGTTAGATATCCAAATCGGTCGCAAAGACCGCATTTTCTTCAATAAACTGCTTTCTCGGTTCAACCTCTTCGCCCATGAGCATTGTGAAGGTTTCATCCGCAAGCATGGCGTCGCTCATCGTAACGCGAAGGAAGGTTCTCGTTTCGGGGTTAAGGGTTGTTTCCCAAAGCTGATCGGGATCCATTTCACCAAGACCCTTATAGCGCTGAACATCTGCCGTACCGCCGAGACGCTCGATATACTCTGCCTTTTCCTCTTCGTTAAAGGCATCAAAGTGCTGCTTGCCCTTTGAAACGCGGAAGAGGGGGGGCTGTGCCAAATAAACGTGTCCCGTTTCAATCAGCTCGGGCATATAGCGGAAGAAGAAGGTGAGCAGAAGTGTTCTGATATGGCTACCGTCGACATCGGCATCGGCCATAATAACAATCTTGTCATAACGAAGTCGATTTATATCAAAATTCTCGCCAATTCCCGTTCCGAGTGCCACGATAACAGGGGAAAGCTTGTCGTTTCCGTAAACCTTGTCATCGCGTGCCTTCTCAACGTTCAGCATCTTACCCCAGAGGGGGAGAATTGCCTGATAGGTAGAGTTTCTGCCCTCAACCGCAGAGCCGCCTGCACTATCTCCCTCGACGATATAAATTTCGGTCTTGGTCGGGTCATCACTGATACAGTCTTTAAGTTTTTCGGGCATTCTGGTCTTTCCGCCAATACCCGACTTATTACGAGAAGCATCTCTTGCTTTTTGTGCAGCTTCACGCGCATTTGATGCCGCAATAGCCTTATCTATAACGATTTTAGCGTCAGCAGGATGCTCCTCTAAGAATCTGTAAAGCTGGTCATTTATAAGGTCACGCACCATCTGTCCGATCGATGTATTACCAAGCTTTGCCTTGGTCTGCGACTCGAACTGTGCATCTGCAAGCTTTACAGACACAACTGCAATAAGTCCTTCCATAATATCCTCGCCCTTGAGGTTATCGGAATCAACCTTAAGCTTCTTGAAATCGTGTGCATATTTATTTACAACTCTGGCCACTGTCTGACGGAAAGCCTGCTCGTGGGTACCGCCGTCGATTGTGTGAAGTGTATTTGCAAAAGACATAATCTTATTATCATAAGCGGTTGACCACATAAGGGCAATTTCTGCGGTTGAGTCGCCGCGAGTGCCCGAAAGATAGATAATATCCGAAATAGGGTCCTTTTTTATACCCTGACGGAGATATTCAACATATTCTCTGATACCGCCCTCATAGCAGAGGTCATCGGTTTTGGGTTCGAAAACATCGGTACGCTTATCCTCGAGCACTATGCGGATGCCTGCATTAAGAAAAGCCTGCTCACGAAGACGATTGAGAAGGGTATCATAGTCATAAGTCGTGGTGTCGGTAAATATTGTCGGGTCGGGCTTAAAGGTTACGGTTGTACCTGTTTCATTACAGGTGCCTATTACCTCGAGCTCGGTTACAATATTACCCTTTTCATATCTCTGCTTATAGACATTTTTGCCGTCACGGACCTCAACCTCAAGCCAGCTTGAAAGAGCGTTAACAACCGAAGCGCCAACTCCGTGAAGTCCTCCCGAAACCTTATATCCGCTACCGCCGAATTTACCGCCTGCGTGAAGAATGGTAAATACAACAGTTACAGTAGGAATTCCCTTCTGGGGGTTAATTCCAACAGGGATACCTCTTCCGTTATCGGTAACGCGAATTATACCGTCGTCAATAATCTCCACGGTAATCTTGTCGCAGTAGCCGGCAAGAGCCTCGTCTATTGAGTTATCGACGATTTCGTAAACGAGATGATGAAGTCCGCGCTCGCCGGTTGAACCGATATACATACCGGGGCGCTTTCTTACCGCCTCAAGTCCTTCAAGTACCTGAATGGAACTCTCGTCGTAGCTCTCTGTAACCTGTGTGTTTTTAATAGTTTCGTTGCTCATTTTTATCTCCTTGAATTTAATTCATTGAGTTTTTAACAATTAAAATTTATCTTCGCTTCGTTTTTGAAGTGTTGCGGAGGCAAGCTGTGAAATATATACCGTTTTATTTTTTTCTCGGTTGCCTTTGCATACAACAAAGGATTTTGGTAACTCATAAGACAAAGTAACCGCCTCGCCCGATTTTTCGGCATTATTCAAAAAGGTTCTGGTTGATTTCATTACGGTTGTGTTATCCATATCGAAAATACCAATAATGTCCCGTTTTTTAACAACCTTTTGCTCGCCAAGATGAAGGTACATAATTTACTCCATAAATTTAATTAATAAAGACTATGTAATTGGCTTAATTCTTCCTGCTGATACCGTGAAAATTTTGCCTGTTTGAAGATTTTTAATATTTTCGGGGTCACAGCAGGTTATAAATACCTGACGGTCATTTATATTGTTTAAAATATAATTTTGACGGGTTTTATCAAGCTCTGATAAAACGTCGTCGAGTATAAGCACCGGTTCTTCGCCCGTCAGCTCTTTAATGGTTTTAGCTTCGGCAAGCTTTAAGGCTATTGCAACGCTTCTCTGCTGACCCTGACTACCAAAAATTCGGGCAGATACAGAATTAATCTTAAACTCTAAATCATCTCTGTGAGGACCAACCGATGTAACCCCCGAATAAATATCCCCTCTTCGGGCAAGAAGAAGATCATCTTTTAAATCCTCGGGCTTTGAAAGGGAAATATAAACCGCCTCTAACTCCTCACTTTTATTTGAAAGTGAGGAATATATTTGAGTAAGATGGGGGGTAACTTTTTTGCAGTAATCGGTTCTGTAACGAACTATTTTTGCGCCAAGCTCTGCAATTTGTTCCTCAAAAATGTCCAACATAGAAAGGTCAGGATTACCGAGTGATTCCTTTAAAAGGGTGTTTCGCTGAGTTACCGCCCTTGTGTAGTCGCGCAAAATTTCAATATACTGCGGATAAAGCTGTCCGAGAACAATATCTAAAAATTTTCTGCGAAGTGCCGGTCCATCCTTAATTATCTCAAGATCGTCGGGAGAAAAGACAATAGCATAAAAATTTCCGGCAAGTGCTGCAGCAGAACGAAGCTTTTTTGTATCAAGTGAAGCCGATCGCCTTTGTTTTATACGAATTTCTGCCGCTTTTTCTATTCCTTCGCTCACAAAATCAAGCGAAAGCACAGCTTCCGGGAAGCCAAAAGCCACCATTTCGTTATCCTTTGCGCCGCGGAAGGATTTTGCTCCCGTAAAAAGCCACAAAGCCTCGGTAACATTCGTTTTCCCCTGCGCATTAGCGCCGCATATAACGTTTACACCACTTGAAGGCTCAATAAAACCTTCGGCAAGATTACGAAAATTTTTAAAGCATAACCTTTTTGCAATCATTATTCAATCTCAAACTCGTCGCCGTCAAAGGAAACCACGTCTCCTCTATAGAGTTTTTTTCCTCTCATAGTGCAAACCGAATTGTTTACGCTGACCTCACCGCCCTGAATTACAACCTTTGCGTGACCGCCAGTAGATACAAGTCCTGAAAGCTTCAGCGCACTATCGAGCTTTATAAATTCTTCTTTAATAGCTATTTTTCTCATATTTTTACTTTAAACTCATTGGCATAATCATGTAGAAGAAGCTATCGCCGTTTATAGGCTCAATTACAAATCCTAGCTTACTTCCCTGAAATTTCATTTTAACCTCATCTGATTCACAAGCGCGAAGAGCCTCAAGAAGATACTGTGAATTAATACCTATTTCAAAGGCTTCGCCGTCAAGATGAGCCTCATATGTATCAACAGCGCGGCCAACAGAAGAAATACAGGTGAGGGTAGAAGCCTCTTTATCAAGCTTCCAACGGATGGGAGTTGTGAACTTATCACTAACAACAAGCGAAATTCTATCGATAATATCAATTATATCCCTTGTTTTTACGGTAAGGTACTGTGTGTACTCCTTTGGTAAAAGCCTGTCAAAATTCAAAAATTCGCCCTCTAAAAGACGGGAAATCATTGTATAGCCCTCAATATTAAAGGAAGCAAGCTTTTTAGAAACGATAATTTCAATATTTTCATCATCTGCTGTAATGATTTTAACAGCCTCGCCGATTGCCTTTGCAGAAATTACAAAATTATAATCCTTTGCGGTGTTAAGATACTCTTTTCTAATGGCAATTCTTCTGCCGTCGATACCAACAAACTTTGCAACGCCGCTTTCAATCTTAATATTAAGACCTGTAAGGGTGGGGCGAGAGCCTTCATTTTGTGCAACGGCAAAAAGTGTGCCCTTTACCATATCCTTTAAAAGGCCGCCTGCTATAACAATTTTGTCGTTATCGCCAATCGACGGAATCTCGGGAAAATCCTCTGCCTTCATGCCCATAATGTCGAAAACGGCGTTTCCGCTTCTGATGTGGCACATAAGACGGTCGTCGGTTTCAATTGTTACCTCTATTCCGTCAGAACGGCGAAGAATTTCAGAAAGCAGTCTTGCACTTATAACTATATCACCCTGAACATCGCAATCGGCATAGATTTCCTTTTTCATACTAATCTCAAGATTGTAGCTTATTAGCGTAAGCTTACCCTTTTCAGCCGAAATAAGAATACCCTCTAAAACTGGAAGGCTGGTTTTAGTAACTATTCTTGAAAGATTGGAAACAGCTTCTAAAAGAGAAGAGCGATTTGTTGTAAAACGCATTTTTAAAACTCCTTTAATTAAATAAAAATATTAGATAACAGTAGTAGTAGAGACTGTGAATTTGTGAAAAAGCACTTTTGAGGCATATTTTAAGCCATTTTACTTCTATTAACAAAAATCTTAATAAAATCTTAATAACTTAATAACTTTTTAATATTAACAGTGTAGTTAAAAACTCTTATGTTAATTAACCTTAACAACTTTAATAATATTTAGTTTTCGTTTTTAAGATTTTTAATCATATCTTCAATAAGACCCTTGTCATAAGGAGAGTTTTTCATAAGCTCCTCAATCTTATTTACAGAGAAAAGCGCCGTTGTGTGGTCGCGTCCAAAAGATTCTCCTATTGCTTTATAAGAAAGCTCGGTGGTCTCGCGGGCAATATACATTGCAACCTGTCTTGCCTTTGCAACATCGGCTGTTTTGTGGCGGGAGAGGATTTCGTTTTCCGAAACCTCGTACATTCTCGCAACCTCGCTGATTATTTTATCAATCTTAATCGGCTCAGGGGAGAGGTCGGTTACAACCTCTTTTACTATACCCTGAACTGTTGAGAGGGTGGGAACAACATTCATTTGAAGAAGTGCTTGAATTTTCTTTACAACCCCTTCTAGCTGACGGGTATTAACCTTTATATGCTCGGCAATATAATGAACAATAGACTCGTCAATAGTAATATTCAAGGATTCTGCTTTTTTGCGAATAATTCCAACGCGGGTTTCATATTCAGGCGGGGTTATGTCACAGATAAGACCCATCTCAAGGCGTGAACGGATGCGGTCATCCAAAGTTTTAATCTCCTTCGGCGTGCGGTCCATTGTTAAAACAATCTGCTTATTTGCCTGATATAGGGAATTAAATGTATTAAAGAATTCTTCCTGAGTTTCTTTTTTACCTGCTATAAACTGAATATCATCAATAAGAAGAACATCAACATTCCGATAGGTGTCTCTGAACTTGTCAACTATACCGTTATGTACTGCGCTGATAAAATCGTTAAGAAATTCTTCACAACGAACATACTCAATTCTTTTTTCAGGATATTTTTTCTTAATCTGATTGCGGATAGCCAGCATAAGGTGGGTTTTACCAACACCGGTGTCACCATAGATTACAAGTGGGTTATAGATGATGTTGCGGTTGTCGGCAACTGCCATTGCAGCAGCATGGGCAAAACGGTTACAGGTACCAACTATGTAGTTATCAAAGGTAAGGCTGTCCTCAAATGTAGAATCGGGAGAAGCAACCTCGTTTTGAAGAACATGACCGTTTTCGTCCTCAACAACTATTACGATGTCCATATCAATTCCCATAATTTCGCGGATGATGGGCTTGAAGACCGGCATATAATTAGATTCGATAATATTTTTCTTGTAACCCGAATAGATGCTGAAAACCATCTGTCCTTCGCGAATTTCAATAAGGTGGAGATCCTTGAACCAAACGTTATAAGAAATCTGATTCATCTTTTCAAGTAACATTCCGCTTATGGCCTGCCAAATGTCGTTTAAAGAATTAATATCCATTTTATATCTCCTTTTTCTATATCTTAAAAATGGGCGCAATACCCCTATTGTTATATTTAAAAACATTATACCACAGTTATCCACATATTTCAATGAAAATATTAATAAATTATATAATATATATTTATTATATATAGGCTGGCATAAATTTTAGAAAAAAGCAGAGAATAAAGGGTGCTAAATTTAAATTTCTTTGCTTTTTAAGGAAAATACCGGTAAAAAGGAGCCGAAATGAATAAAAAAGACTTAATTTTTCGTAGAATTACTTTTTTCACATTTGAAATTTTTGCCGTCGTAACCCTCCTTTTAATGATAAAAGAGGGAGGAAAAACCACACTTCTTTTGGCGGCGGCGACCATAGTTTTACTTATATTACCGAACTTTGTGGAAAAGTTATTCAGGTTAAAGTTTTCGCTTTCTCTTTATATTTTTTCTCTTTTTTATGCAATAGGACCAGCCCTTGGGCATTGCTATAAGTTTTACGCAAAAATACCCGTGTGGGATAAGCTGCTTCATATTTCGGGCGGAATTGTCTTTGCAATATTCGGTATTTTCATTTTTGAAAAAATTGTAGGTGAAGATAAGAAAAAATTACTTATGGCGGTGATTTTTGGGTTTCTCTTCTCGGTCACAATAGCCGTTTTTTGGGAATTTTGTGAGTTTGCTTCAGATAGATTTTTATCAACCGATATGCAGGATGACGTTATGGTAAATTATATAAATTCTTACAAGCTTGGCGGCGAAACGGGCGGTGTCGGGAGGATAGAAAATATAGAAGAGGTTACTATAAACGGTGAAAAACTCCCCATGAGGGGATATATAGATATAGGGCTTACCGATACTATGTATGATATGCTGCTTGAAACGGCGGGAGCGGCGGCGGTTTCACTATTTTTTATATTTCCCAAGGGCAAAACCGCGTTATTTTGGGCTAAAATTTAAAAAGGTATAATTTTTCCATTTTTCACATACAATTCATTAGTCCTTTTAGGAGTTGATTGTATGAGAGAAATGAGTGGCCGCGCGACCCTGCTCGGCGAATATATCATCGATACGGGCGCAACCGTAAGGGCGACGGCAAAGGTGTTTAAAATTTCAAAATCTACGGTACATAAGGACGTAACCGAGCGGCTTAAAAAAGAAGACCCTGCTCTTTACAGCGAGGTTAAAAAGGTGCTCGAAAAAAATAAACAAGACCGCCATATCAGAGGCGGCCTCGCAACGAGGGAGAAATACAAAAAGCTGAAGTGACCTCACTTCAGCTTTTAAAATTCAGAATGCAGAGTGTAGAATGCAGAATTTCGGTGTGCCCTTCGGGAACGAAATTAATTACGATACGAAAACAACTATATTTACCTCGTATCGTAATTACAACGTGGCGAAGCCACACAATAATTCTGCATTCATCGTTCTGAATTCTGCATTAACAAAAAAGACCGCTGAAGCGGTCTTTTTTTTGTTATTCAACACTTCCTGTCTTAACTGCCTCAAAGTCTTCCTCTATTTCGTTAGAGGGCGCCTTTGTAAGGAGAGACACAACAACGATAAAGATGCAGGAAACGATAAATGCGGGGAGAAGCTCATAGATTCCGAAAACGCCTCCGAGGGGCTTTAATACGAGTTTCCAGAGGAATACCATACCTGCGCCACTTACCATACCTGCGATTGCGCCGGCACGATTTGTTCTCTTCCAGAAGAGGGAGAAAATCATAAGCGGTCCGAAGGTAGCGCCGAAGCCTGCCCATGCGAAGGATACGATGGTAAAGATAACACTGTCGGGATCGCGTGCGATAAAGATAGCAACAAGTGCGATAACGAGGAGTGTAATTCTGGTCACCCACATAACCTGCTTGTCGGTTGCATTCTTCTTTGCAACGCCCTGGAAGATGTTTTTAGCAACTGCAGAGGCAGCAATAAGAAGATAAGAGTCGGAAGAACTTATTGTTGCGGCAAGGATACCTGCCATAACAAGACCTGCGATAAGGGGAGGCAGGAAGTTGGTAGAAAGGGTAATAAAGATATTCTCTGCAGCAGATGCTGTGAGGTGTGTGGTGGGATAAAGCTCGCGTCCGATAAGACCGATAAATACTGCAACGGCAAGTGAAATAGAAACCCAAACCATCGCGATTCTTCTCGACATCTTAAGATCGCTTTCCTTGCGGATAGCCATAAAGCGAAGGAGTACCTGAGGCATACCGAAGTAACCGAGACCCCAAGCCATCATGGAAGCAACAGAAAGTGCACCGTAGGGTGC
Source organism: Acutalibacteraceae bacterium (assembly GCA_045638145.1). Lineage (GTDB taxonomy): Bacteria > Bacillota > Clostridia > Oscillospirales > Acutalibacteraceae > SFWF01. The sequence goes on along the minus strand of JAZUAU010000027.1, from coordinate 155,160 downwards.
TTTGTCACCGAAAACGGGAACATTATTCACAACGGTCTGAACACCTTTTGCATCAACGGTGGGGGTAGCAAGACCGAAGAACTCTAAAAATCCGGGAATTTCGCGTGCGTTTTCAACAACCGCACCAAGTCCGCCAGCCTTTACGGTACCGATAATTACGATTACCGAAAGTGCGCCAATCATAACGATAGACTGCATAAAGTCGGAAGCAGATTCAGCAAGGAAGCCACCGAGAACGGTGTAAAGAAGAACGAAAACCGCGCCGATAATCATCATAGTTACGTATTCGCCACCGAAAAGGGTAGAGAAGAGCTTTCCGCAGGTAACGAAACAGCTTGACGCATAAACGGTGAAAAAAACGAGGATGAAGACCGCCGCAATGGTCATAATAACCTTTTTATTCTCTCTGAAACGGTTAGAGAAGAAGTCGGGCAGTGTAATCGAGTTGTTAGCACGGATAGAATAACGGCGAAGTCGCTTTGAAACGATGAGCCAGTTAAAATATGTACCGACGGCAAGACCAAAGGCGGTCCAGAAGGCGTCGGCAAGTCCGCACCAATAGGCAACACCGGGAAGACCCATCAGCAGCCAACCCGACATGTCGGAGGCCTCGGCGCTCATTGCGGTTACCCAAGGTCCGAGGGTGCGGCCGCCAAGAAAATAGTTTTCGGAGTTCTGATTTGCTTTTTTAGCAAAAAGGATACCGATAACTATAACTATTGCCATATAAACAATCATTGAAATAAGGGTTTGGATGGTTGCAGAAGGCATAATATCTCTCCTTTATCAGTGGATTGCCGTACCGACAGGTACAGAATCGTCCACAAAAATTATTTTACAGCCGCAGTCCTCGTGAGTAGCGGCAATAAGCATACCGTTAGACTCTACTCCCGCGAACTTTGCAGGCTTTAAGTTTGCAATAACAATAATTTTTTTACCAACGAGGTCTTCGGGCTTGTACTCTTTTTTAATAGAGGACATAATTACACGGCCGCCAAGTCCGTCGTCAAGGGTGAGTTTCAGGCAGGAATGAGATTTCGGCACTTCTTCAGCCTTAAGCACCTTGCAAACGCGCATATCAACCTTGTCAAACTCGTCGATGGTAATTTGGTCCTTTACGGGTGCTACGGCAGGAGCTTCTGCGGCTGCCTTTTCGGCAGCAGCTTTCTCATCAAGAGCCTTTTCTTCCTCGGTCTGGGGATATGAGAAATCAAGAAGCTTTACATAGCTCTCTTTTTCAACGGCAAAGAGGAAGAGATAAAGACGGGGACCCTGCTCCTTATCAATAAGAAGCCTATATACGTTCTTAAAGAATTTTCCCTGAATACCCTTGAGCGCCTTGGGTTCGATATCCTCACCGTAGATGCGCTTCGGAATAGCATAAAGCTCGCTGTTCAGGTCGTCAAGAGAATAACCGTCTGTAGAGAGGTAGTCGAAGAGCATCTTAATTGCATTCTTCTCGTCCTCGTCGAGTTCATTATACACCTCAAAATTACGGGTTTCTCTTAGTCTGTTTACACTTTCGGGCGAGCACTGCTCGAGCCAGAAGCGTGCGCGTTCCATTCTTTCGGTAAAGTCGGCGAGCTTATAGGGTGTGCCAATCTTCTCAAATACCGTTTCAAGCATCGGAACGTTAAAGTTAACTATAGAACCGAGCGAGACGAGAAGCTGCATAGGTACCGTTTCGCCAGTTCTGCCCTCGATAAGTGTACCCTCCATAATAGCGGAGGTGTGCTCGTCGGCATTTCCGTCAACAAAAGCCTTCATCATACGGTCAAACTCAAAATACTGACGGAGTATCTCATCGTCAAAGCAGAAATTGAAAGCCTTTGTAGGCTCGGTCTTTGAATAGAGCCAAAGGATAATTTCGGGGTCGTAAAGGCGGAGCAGTGTATCGGGAGTAAGATTAAGACCCGAGGAGCCACTCATTTTGCCGGTTGTACCCTTAATGCCAATAAATTCATAGCCCTGGAAAATGGGCGCCTCGTAATCGAAAATTTCCTTTGCGATGATACGGCTTGTCTGATAAGAGCCTGTGGGGGAAGCGTGGTCCTTTCCGCCCGGCTCAAAGTCAACACCCTCAACCATCCAGCGCATAGGCCAGTCAATCTTCCAAGCGAGCTTACAATTAAAGTCGTGCTTGAAATCGAAGGAGCCGTGGTGACCGCAGGCACACTCATACTCGGCGTTAATGCAGTCGTCGGAAAGTTTTACTATCTTGGTTGTATCCTTGCCGCACTTTTCGCAGTAGATACCTACGGGGTAATAGTTTTTACGCTCATCCTCGGTAGCGTCCTGGGTACGGAAGGAATCGAGAATGTCGAAAATCTTTTCACGGTTTTTTAGTGCGTGGATAATATATTCGCTGTATCTGCCACTGCGGTACTGGGAAGCCTGATAACGGTAGTCCATATCGATTCCGAAGCGCTTGATAGATGCCTCAAACTCGTTCTGGAAATGCTTTGCGTAAGATTCGCAGCAGCCAAACGGGTCGGGCGCGTCAACGTAGGGTCGACCGATATATTCCTCGAAGCCGTCCTTAACAGCGGCAACGTTTACAGGAACCTTGCGAAGGCGGTCAAACTCATCCCAAGAGAAGAGCAGGCAAGCCTTTTTTCCCTTTTTACGAAGAGCCTTTACAACAAAATAGCTTGTTGCAATATCTCTGAAGTTACCGATATGAATAGAGCCGGACGGACTGATTCCTGCGGCACAAACATATTCAGGCTTCGAGGGATTCCTTTCAATAATTTTCTCAGCAATTTCTTCTGCCCAATGCATAATTACACCTCTAATTTGCTAAATGGTATTTTGGATTATAGATATATTTTTCCATATTAGGATTATTATATATTAAATAAGCTGACAAGTCAAGAATTTTAGGGGAAATGTAGGGGACGATGCAATTCCCCTGATAGGGGAAATGACCGGAGGACAAAAGGGTAATGACAAGCGAAGCTTGCCGTAACCACATCGTCCCGTTAGGGATATGAAATCGTATAATATTTAGTCTACTATCTTCTAAAAAATTAATTATAATTTTTTTCCAAGAGGAGAAAGGACTGATTATATGTTTGCAATAACAATTGAAAATATCGACAAATTAAATGAATTGGTTTTTAAACTGTCGATGCTCACTTTTTTACAAAGTTTTATTGTGATTGATGATTATATCGAGTGCGGAGAGGGTTTTGAAACGGTTTTTAACTTCGCAAGGGATTTTTTGTACGATGAACAGAAAAAGACGGTGTTAGAAATAAATAAACTGATTCACGACGGCAGCTTTTTAAAAAAACTTTGTAGGGGTCGGCGATTTCGACGACCCGCCCGATCACAGCCCCGTTCCCCGATTGTACCCTGATCCGCTTTGATATTTTCGGGAATTAAGGGCTGCAAAAGACACATAATATAATATGTTTTTAAAAATTTTAAGAAAAATGTTGACAAAACCGAATAGTTTGGTTATAATTATCCGTGCGCTATGGCTATATAGCTCAGTTGGCTAGAGCATTCGGTTCATACCCGAAGTGTCGTAGGTTCGAATCCTACTATAGCCACCACCGATGGCCCGGTGGTCAAGAGGCCTAAGACACCGCCCTTTCACGGCGGTAACACGGGTTCGAATCCCGTCCGGGTCACCAAATGAAAAGAAGAGGTTCGATAAGAATCTCTTCTTTTTATTTTTACTTATTTTTCCACCCTCGGACAAGTTATCATAATGTTAAAAATTCATTCACATAAAGCGGTGGAAAACAATGTGAATATCATTAAAAACTTTTTAAAATTTATATAAAATTTCCGAATTTTGGAGAGAAAATGGGAAAAATGCCGATTTTTTTGGTGCGTCTTTTAAAAAGTTATCCACATTTTCAACACAGTTATTAACAACTTGTCTGTTGCGCAGGTTAACATAACAACAAAACCGGGTTGTTTTAACTTGACAGTGAGCTGATTATATATATAATGTATATATCAAATTTTAAATACGGAGGGGGAGTGCCGAATGGGACGAAACTCGAAAGCTTATGCCGCTTATTTAATGATTTCTTACATAATTTTCGGAACAATCGGGCTTTTTGTAAAGTTTATCCCTCTGCCGTCTGCTGTTATTGCTGCCTTCCGTGGAATCTGCGGTGCATTATTCATTTATATATTCATGGTCATTACGAAAAAGAGGATAGAGGCTCGCGAAATAAAGTCGAATGCCCTCTGGCTGTCTTTTAGCGGCTTTGCAATCGGATTTAATTGGATTTTCCTTTTCGAGGCATATCGCTACACCTCAATTGCCACGGCAACCCTTTGCTACTATATGGCGCCGGTATTTGTGATGGTTGCCGCCCCCTTTGTTTTAAAGGAAAAAACGAGCATTAAAAATATAGTCTGCATTATAATCGCCGTGCTTGGTATGGTACTTGTTTCGGGAGCGTCCTTTGGCTATAAAAAGGAGCTATTGGGTGTTCTTTTTGGACTTGCCGCCGCTGTTCTTTACGCCTTCGTTATAATCTGCAATAAAAAAATGGGGGAAATAGCCGCCGAAACACGGGCTCTTTCCCAACTTCTTATAGCGGGCGTAACGGTGCTTCCGTACACCCTACTCACAGTAAAGGCAGATGCCCTTTCTGCGGATTTGAGGACAATAGTCTTCCTTATTATAATAGGTATAGTGCATACCGGTTTTGCCTATGTGCTCAATCTCGGTACGGTGGCGAAGGTGCCTGCAGGAACTGTTGCGGTGCTTTCCTATACCGACCCCGTGGTGGCAATATTGCTCGAAGCGGTGGTGCTTGTGACCCTGCCCTCCCTCTCGGTTATAGCAGGCGCAGTGCTTATCCTCGGCGCGACAGCCGCTGCTTCGATAGAAGTGAGACACAAGGCAACAGACAACAGGCACTAGTTAAGAGGCGTCTGCGACGCTATTATCGGGGCGGAGGTCTTTGAAGGTTAATCAGCAAATTGTAGGGGCGAGCACAACTCGCCCGTTTTTATTATGCTCCAAAAATTGAAAAAGATTAAAGCAATATGTTATAATTAAAAACAGAAAAAATTCTTTTAAAATGTAAGATACTGCCAACTTATTTGTATATAAAAGTGAATAAATTCGAGGCAGAGGTGAAAATATGGATGATAAAAAATTATTAAGGCTACTTGGCAAAGACCCGAATAAAGGAATGGAAACACTAATGAATGAGTATGCAGGGCTTGTTTATGCCACGGTCAAGGGTCGGCTTTCCGATTCTCGATACATATCATCTGATATTGAAGACTGTGTTGCGGATGTGTTTATTAAATTCTTCGCCAATCTTTCGCACTATGATAGCAGTATAGCAAGCATAAAAACCTATCTTTGTGTTATTGCGCGGAATTGCGCTGTAAATATTGCGAAGAAAAGAGCGCTTGAGGGCGCGGTTTATATCGATGATGAGGCTTCCTTTTTGCAGATTGCGGATGAAGTTTTAATTGAACGGCGGCTGGAAGAGGATGAGCTGCGCCACGAGATAATTAAGGCGGTGGAGTTGCTGGGCGAACCTGATTCCGGCATTATATTCCGAAAGTATTATTACGGACAATCATCAAAGGAAATTGCTAAGGCGGTTGGGATTAGCGTTCAAAATGTAGATACTAGGACGCACAGGGCACTTATCAAACTTAGAAAAATGTTTGGAGGGAGCGAAGAATGAAAAAATCAATATCTGAAATATTTGATGTCGCTACGGCACAAGAACTTGAGAAACTCGTTTCAGAAAACGAGCCACCGGAGCTTCCCGAAGAAGCTCTTGATAAAATAAAGAAAAAGGTTTTGGAAAGCAAAGAGCTCGCCGTCGGCAAAAAGACGAAGATGGCATTTAAATGGCGGTGGAAATATGCTCTGCCGGCAGGAGCTGCGGTTGTCTTGGCTATTGCCATCGCAATAGCGGCGCTTCCAATAGCGCCCGTATGGTACGGTGCGCACTATTCGGCAGAAGAGCTTGCAGAATTAGTAAACGGTCTATACGATTCTGTATCCACAAACGCTTACAAGGAGATTTGCGTAGCGGGCGCTGAATATCTGGATATCGGTGACCTGTCTAAAAAGGCTTTCCTTGATATTTACGAGCGGCAGGGCGACAAAAAGAGCGACGAGAAAGAATTCAGAAAATTTATTGACGACATTCTTACTCGGCTTGAAAAAGCAATAAATGGCGGAAAAGCTCAGTACGAGGTTAAGGAATGGGTTGAAGAACTGGGGGCAGATGGAGATATCGGAGGTTATCACTTGTCGGGGAGACAAGATGCAGATGAACACAGATTTTCTTTATCAGACTTATTTGACAAGAACGGTAAAAAAATAGTACTTGATGGAAAAACTGTTCAGATAGACCAGCGACAATCGGATGAAGAAATTATAAAATCGCTCGAGTGGGTGAGAAAGAGACTCTGCGATATTTTCGGCGAGAATTTTAAAGACGCAAAGGTGCGTCGAAGCTTTAACAAATATAACGAAAATGGAGCACAAACCATATATGTTTATTTCTATAATGAGAGTGCTCACTACCTCAATAAAACTCAGAGTTATCCTGTGTCTGATTATATATTGATTAGTTTTGATAATTATGACAATGGTGCCAAATCGACAGAAGTACTGAGTGATAGTGTTTTAACCGATGCCCATATTGTATATCGAAAACTGCGCACAAGGGTGTCGACCGAATATAAAACTATTGCAAAGGCAAAAATAATATCCCTCAAAAAAGCGGAGGAATACTTATATAAGGGTTATGTCTTTGGTTTTCACACCTGTCCTATATGTATGGAAGATCAGGAAAAGATAAGCTTTGAGGGTTATGATTTCGTGGATATAGAGTATGTTTTTGCCCGCGACCACAAAACCAATGACGAAACGATAGGAGTTCCGTTCTATGCCTTTTATAAAAAACTCGGGACCGCAAAAAACGGAAATGAAATTTATGCAAAAACCTATGTGGCGGCAATAGAGATTGAGGAATATGAGGAATATTTTGAAAAACAGCGAGAAAGCCACCCTAAAGACCCTGTCGTGGTTGTTGAGTAAGCATTTTCACTTTTTTCGTATCGTAATTATATTTGTGAGAAGAACACCATAATTTTGCGCTTTGCATTTTGCACTATAAAACGGGCAGAAATCTGCCCGTTTTATTTATCCGATGAAATATATCTTATCGCCTCGGTGACCTGCTCGGCGGTTGAAAGAAACTCTTCCTTTGCCTCCTCGCTTGAAAGCTCGGAAAGTCCCGTCAAGCGGTTGTCAACCTCGTAGAGTAGTCCGTGATTGACGTAAAAGGTGAGGATGCGTCTACGCTTTTCCCAAAACCGCTCGGCATTCTGCACCGTTACTGCCGCCGACCCGTATGCACCACGCTCGGCTTGACGGATAGCTTCGTTCACGGCGCTTGTTACCTCTTTGCAGGTGGTGTCAAAATAAACCGCCCCGACAAGTCCCGCGGTGGCAAGTATCAAAAAGACAGAAAAAGCAATAATAATACGTTTCATTTATCTCTTATCCTTTTTAATAATGGTATAGTTTAATTCGCGGTCTGTCGAGAGTAGAAATATTTCGCTAACGGTGGACTTGTTAGTTTTTAGAATTTCGTCGATATCCCGTCTTAAAATTCCGAGGGTTTTTATTGCGTCAGGCATTAAAATTCCGTCTGAAATAACAGGTAAAAAAAGCTCTGCCGACCCCGTTTTGCCGAGGTCGCTATGGGTTGCGGGCTGAAACTGACCTTTTAAAATAATGTTAAGGCTTCCGCTTGTTTCCATAATGGCGTATGCCACCTCGCTTATATCGAAAACGTCGCGGTCGCGGAGCAACTCGACAAAATCTGAAACGGTAATCCGAAGATTTTTAAGCTCCTTTTGATTTATAACACCGTTTTTGATTATAATTCGAGGGCTGCCCGAAACGGTGCGATGGAGCTTTGGAAATTTAAGGGATATAACCGACAGCCCGATTTCAAGAAAGACGAGTGTCGCAATCGCCGTGACACCAAGCAGCACGGGTTGTGAAATATCCTGAAGCGGAATAGCCGCCATTTCCGAGATGAGAAGGGTTACGACAAGCTCGCTCGGCTGCATTTCGCCAATCTGCCGCTTGCCCATAAGCCTTATACCTATAATAAGGGCTAGGTACATAACAGCGGCGCGGAAAATAATAGTAAGCATAAAAAATCACCGTCATTAGTGTTGACGGTGATTCATATTTTATTACTGACCCTTTTTAATTTTGTAGGAAAGACGCATTAAAGTATCGGTAAAGTGTACGTTTTCAACCGCAACGCCCGGATGCTCGAGCGCAATATCAAAATGCGAGAAGTTCCAGAAGCCCTCGATACCGAGGTCAACAAGTCGATTTGTCAGCTCCTTTGCTGCAGAGGTAGGCACGCAGATAAATGCCGCCTTGGGCTTATGCTCTTTGCAAAAAGATTCTAACACTTTGCAATCGCGCACCGTCATTCCGGCAACCTCTGTGCCTATAACAATGGGGTTTACATCAAAAAGACCAACAAGGTCGAAGCCTAATTTCAAAAAGTCCATATTGTTTGCAACAACGCGGCCGAGATTTCCAACACCGAGCATAATTGCCCGTACAGGCTCGCAAATTCCAAGAATATTTCCGATTTCTTCGTAAAGATTATCAATAGAATAGCCATAGCCCTGTTGACCGAAGCCGCCGAAGCAGTTAAAGTCTTGACGAACCTGACTTGCCGTGAGGTTCATTCTTTTTGCAAGCTCGCCCGAGGAGATTCGCGAGACGTTTTGTTTTTTAAGATTTCCAAGAAAGCGGTAGTAACGGGGGAGGCGTTTAATAACCGAGGCAGAAATATACTTTCCCATAATTTTTCTCCCAAAACTAATTCATATTTTTAACAAAGTCTATTATATAATATCCGTTTTTGTTTGTAAACATAAAAAATTAACTTTTTTGAAAAAAACACTTGACAAATCAGGAATGACTGCTATAATTAAATCAGTAACAATTACTGATTTCGAGGTGAGACATAGAAATGAAGAACTATTCAAGACAACGAGAAGCTGTTTTAAAGGCGCTCTGTTCAACAACGAGCCACCCCACCGCCGCTTGGATTTACGAGCAGGTGAGACAGGAAATTCCCAATATCAGCCTCGGCACGGTTTACCGAAATCTTTCGGGACTGGCAGAGGACGGAAGAATAAGGAAGCTTTCCTTTGGTGACGCAAGCGACCACTTCGACGGCGATATAACGGTTCACAGTCATTTCTATTGTGAGCACTGCGGCGAGATAACCGACATTTGGATCGACCAATCGAAATTGCTCGGACCTATCGAATCTGACTATAATATAAAAGCCAGATACGCAGACTTCAACATCACCGGAAAATGCGGTAAATGTTCTTATAAAGAGGATTAAAAAATTAAAAATTAAAACATTTGGAGGAAATTATTTATGAAAAAGTTTGTTTGTACTATCTGTGGTTACGTTCACGAAGGCGACTCTGCACCCGACGAGTGCCCCATCTGCAAGGCAAAGGCTGAAAAGTTTAAGGAGCAGGCTGCTGAAAAGACATGGGCTGCCGAGCACGTAGTAGGCGTTGCAAAGGGCGTTGACGAGAGAATCATCGCAGGTCTTCGCGAGAACTTTAACGGCGAGTGCTGTGAGGTTGGTATGTATCTTGCAATGGCAAGAGTAGCACACCGCGAGGGTTATCCCGAAATCGGTCTTTACTGGGAAAAGGCAGCTTATGAAGAGGCAGAGCACGCTGCAAAGTTTGCAGAACTTCTCGGCGAGGTTGTAACCGATTCTACCAAGAAGAACCTTGAGATGAGAGTTGACGCTGAAAACGGCGCAACCATGGGCAAATTTGAGCTTGCAAAGCTTGCAAAAGAGTTAAATCTTGACGCTATCCACGATACCGTACACGAAATGGCACGCGACGAAGCTCGCCACGGAAAGGCTTTTGAAGGTTTGCTCGAGCGTTACTTTCGCTAAACAAGATAAACCCAAAACCGACCCTACCGCCCTATTTAAGCTGTCTTACGGACTATTCGTTCTGACCGCAAAGGACGGAGACCGGGATAGCGGCTGTATAGTAAACACCGCTTTTCAGGTAGCTGCCGAGCCGACAAAAATCGCAATTTCCTGCCAGAAGGGGAATCTTACACGCGAAATAATAGCAAAAACCGGGGAGTTTAACCTTTCTGTACTCACAAAAGAGGTGCCTTTTGAGGTTATCCGCCACTTTGGAATGCAAAGCGGCAGAGATATAGATAAATTCGCCGGTTGCGACTGTGACACCCGTACTGTAAACGGAATAAAATATATACCGAAATATACAAATGCATATTTCTCGGTTAAGGTCGAGCATTCGGCCGACCTCGGAAGCCACGAGCTTTTTGTAGGAGAGGTTACCGAGTCGAAGACTCTGTCGGCAGAGCCGTCCTGCACCTATGCTTACTATCATTCCGATATAAAACCGAAAAAATAATAAAAATTTATCCGAGGAGATATGCGATGAGCATATCTCCTCGCGCTTTTTCCAATAATAAATACAGGAGGAAAACACTATGAAAAAATTTATAGCCAGTATATTATCGCTTGTTATTATATTAGCGCTTTCTGCCTGTGGGGCAGCGAGCGGCTCTGCCAAAGAGAATCCCCCGATAGAAAACAATATCGCTGCAAAGGATGGCGAAAAGTCGTCTCTGCCTGAGGAAAATTTGATTTCCCGCGACCGCGCGATTGAGCTTGCTCTCGAAAAGGCGGGGATTTCCCGTGAAGAGATTTACGACCTTGATGCCGAGCTTGATATTGAAAAGGGTGTGAAGTGCTGGGAAATTGATTTCGAGTCGGATGGACGGGAATATGAATACGAGATTAACGCAATATCGGGGGAGGTTGTTTTTGAAAAACCATCGAAAGCTGTAGACAGCACATCTAGTGCGGCAGCCGAGCTATCCCGTGAAGAAGCAGTAGCAATAGCCCTTGCAGACGCGGGCTATGCGCGTACCGATATCCGCGACCTCTCGGTAGAGCTTGAGGTCGAGCAGGGCATTAAATTCTATGAGGTAGACTTTGAGGCGGGCATCTATGATTTTAAATACGATATCGACGCCGCTTCGGGCAAGATAATTGAACGCGAAAAAGAGCTTGACTAAGCGATTTCTTGAAAAATTACCCAAAATGTGCTATCATAATGATAGCACATTTTTATTTCAGGGGGGATATGATGAAGCCGATAAGAGGTCTTATCGCAGTTTCTTTGGCAATTTCTTTGATTTTCGCCGTCGGTTGCGGCAAAAAGGCCGATAGCGCGAGTGAGGTATCAAGAAACTCCGATGTCGTTGCAACCGAGCAGAAAACGGTAGCAGAGGCCCTTGCCCTTATAGAAGAATGTCGATTTGATGAAGCGTACGCACTTCTTTTAACCCTTGAAAACGATAAAGAAGCCGAAAAGCTGCTTGAATGTTATGTTGAATTCCCCGACATAACAATAGATTTGCCCGAGGAAGAGCTTGATAACGAGCTTTTTGAGGTAAGAGAAAACTATCTGCAGAATGACGCCTCTTCGGGAGTTCTGGATTCGGTTTTGTTTAATTTATCGCCCTATTTTGAAGAAGAGGAAATTCAGGACTTTTTGATATATTATGAAAAGGGCAGAATTTCAAGATTTTGTGCACAAATAAACTCCTTATACAGCGCTCTTACAATCGATTATGAGTATAGTGAGGACGGAAAGCTTTTAAAAACAACCCTAAAAAGAAGCTCACAAGGAACCAACCGTCCCCTAACTTGGCAGGACGTTACCGAATACGATGAGGAGCAAAGACCTATTAGCATATTTTCGGATAACCAATCGGTGCTTTATATCTACGAGGGCGGACTGCTCCGCGAAAAACAGGTGCAGGATAATTATCACGCCTATCATTATGAGTATTTTTATGAAAACGGACTGCTTTCTGCCGTAAATAAAAACGGTAAGCTTGATATAAGCTATGAATATGCTGAAAAGGGCAGACTTCTGTCCACTCAGAACAAGAGTAACTCAGCCGAGAGTAAAACGGTAGTTTACGAAACCGATGAAAACGGAGCGGAAAGCCGTACCGAGACCCTTGGCAACGGAAGTAAAAGACAGTATGACCAAAACGGCAACCTTACTTACTATGAGGGGCCGACAGAGGGCTACGGAAGCCTCGAATATGATGCTGACGGCAGGCTGATTTCAGCCGAATGGTCGGTAAATTACTCAAAGAAAAAGGTCGAGTTTTGTTATGATGAAACGGGCAGGATGAGTGAGGCTGCCCTGACCCAAAACGACCGCAAGATAAAATACACCTTTACCGACTACAAGGCATATTACATTCCCGATGCAAATATTCGTAATGCCCTTCAGAAGGAGCTTTACTTCGGAGCGAAAAGGGTAGAATAGAACTTTATTGAAAAACCAAAAAAGATGTGCTATTATATAAAGAGCATATCTCTTTTTTAGGAGGAGAAAATGAACACAAGCCTCTTTTCATCCAAAAGAAACTATATAATCACGTGGATTCTCGCTTTTATAACGATGGCGCTTTCTTTTTTTGTAGATAACTCAACGACGGGATTTATTGCTGTGATGTTTTCTGCCAGTGCAGATGATGAGCACGGCATTAGCGAGTTGTGCCGTCGGGGTTTCTTTGGTCTTTATGCGGTCCGCTGCCTTGTTACGTTTTGCGTGTCTATGGCAGAAATCTCCGGCACACTGAATCTGCTTGTCGTCAGCGACTTTGCCGGAAGCTGTCTTGTAAGTGCAGGCTCAGTCCTTATGCTTGTCGGCGCGATCTACAGCTTTGAACATTTAACCCTCTTTAAAATAGGCGCACTCCTCACGGGAGTCGGAATGCTGGTGCCTTTCGTTATAACAACCGTTATCGTAGCACAGAGCGGCGCTTTTAACGGTATTGGCTTTACGGAGGTTTTATCTGTCCTCGCCGTTCCCTTTGAGGCAATTTTCTTTATTTCGGTCTGCTTCCTAACAAAAAGTAAAAATTCTGTGAACTGCCTTGAAAACGAGCAGGAAGACAGTATATAACACCTATATATAATAAGGAGTAATTTTTATGAATAAATTTACAGACGAAACTCTTTCCCGCACCTATGGCGACACCTTTTTCGAGCAGATAGTAAAGGTTAAAAAGACCCCCAAAGAGACGGCTGCTATTGTCGGCATCCTTGTTCTTGCGTTGGCTATAATTGTTGCGGCATTAATGTTTGTTTACCCGCCTTTTTCTATTCTTCTTGCCGCCGGTGCTTGCTGGGGCGCATTTAAGCTAATTTCACTCACCAGTATAGAGTACGAATATATCTTTACAAACGGCGACCTTGATATTGATAAAATTATCGCAAAATCATCAAGAAAGCGTGTCGTATCAATCAAGTGCCAGAATATTGAGCATTGGGGCAAATATACCTCCGCCGTCCGTCGGTCCACCTCGGTTAAAAAGACCTATATTCTTTGCGACCCAGAAGATGAAAATGCCATTTATTTCGTTGCGCCCACTAAGACGGAGGGAACCGTAATGGTAGTTTTTGCGCCCGATGAAAGAATAAAGGGCGTTGTTGAAAAGGCTGTGCCGAGGACTGCGAAATAATGAAAATAATAACTGCGAAAACAATGAAAAAAGCCGAGTCTATGTCGGTGCAGGAAGGAATCTCCTATTTCAGATTGATGGAGAATGCGGGCACCGCCACGGCAAACCTTATAAAGGACACCGTTTCCCCCATAGGGCACACGGTCGCGATTCTTTGCGGCTCGGGCAATAACGGAGGAGACGGTTTTGTCATCGCAAGAAAGCTTTTTGAAGTGGGCGCAAAGCCGTTTGTTGTGCTGGCGTGCGGTGCGCCCGTCACGCTTGAAGCCGAAAAAATGCTGTCACTTCTCCCAGAGGGCGTAACCGTTTACGATGCAGAAAAACTATCCTCCACTGCACTTCGCATGATTTCCTCGGCAGAAATAATTGTCGATGCCCTTTTTGGTACCGGGCTTTCCCGAGAATTGACGGGTTTTGCAGCTGAAGCGGTAAAAGCAGCCAATGCTACCTCTGCAAAGCGATTTGCGGTTGATATTCCAAGCGGTGCGTTTTCAGATACGGGAGAGGTATCGGCGGTCTGCTTTAATGCCGATTTCACAGCAACCTTTGAGGCGATGAAGCCATGCCATATTTTACCCCCGGCAAACAGATTTTGCGGCAAGGTTACCGCCCTTTCTATCGGAATTTCTGCCAATATTATGAACTCTCTGCCCACTGTTGCCGAAACAATTATTGGTGCGGTTAAGAGAAAACGCTCTAAAAACGACCATAAGGGAACCTTTGGCACAGCCCTTTCGATTGCGGGCTCTTATGGAATGTCGGGCGCCTCGGTGCTCCTTTCAAATGCGGCGCTCAGGAGCGGTGTTGGAATAATGAAAACCGCCGTAACATCTGAAAACTATACTGTCCTCGCCATTTCTGTGCCAGAAGCGGTTTTAATCCCCTGCGAAAGCCGTGATGGAAAATATAGCGCAGAGTCGCTGCCAACTTTAAAGGAAGAACTGAAAAAAGCCTCTGCTCTTGCCATAGGCTCGGGACTCGGCGTTTCGGTAGATACAAGCAAAATCGTGCGCGAGCTTTTACTCTGTGCATCTGTCCCCAGCGTTCTTGATGCCGACGGAATAAACACGATAGCCTTTGACATAGAATTTATTGAACAGATGAAAGCAGACCTTATCCTTACACCACATCCGGGAGAAATGGCACGCCTTTGCGGAATTACCGTGGAAGAGGTGGAAAAGGATAGGATAGGAATTGCCCGCCGTTTTGCCACCCTAAAAGGTGTCTACATTATATTAAAGGGGGCAAACACAATAGTTGCTACCCCTGACGGAAGAATATTTGTCAACCTCACAGGAAATACGGGGCTTGCAACCGGCGGAAGCGGCGACACCCTAACGGGAATCCTTGTGTCTCTGCTCGCACAGGGAATACCTACAGAGGCTGCGGCAACCTCAGCTGTATGGCTTCACGGTGCGGCGGCAGACAAAGCCCGCGAAAGGCTGGGGGAAACCTCAATGCTGCCCCGCGATATAATCGAAGAATTGCCCAATCTGTTCAAATAATTTAACAGAGAAGGTTACATATGAAAAAAATCATCTCCCTTGTACTTGTTTTACTCATGCTCACCGCTTGCAGCAAGAAGACTGCAGAGCCGCAACTTTGCGGAATCAGCTTTACCGCCGATGTGACATATTACAATGAAAATTACAAGGGAGAATGTTATTTTAGTGAGGATAAAGTCCTTACTTTTAAGATAAACGAGCCGGAAATTATTGCGGGATATACTGTCACCGTTTCGGCGGAAGGAATAACCGCCGAATATCTCGGGCTTACTTTTACCCCCAATGATGGCAATATGCCGTTTTCCTCTGCTGTCGCACAGTTTTATGAAAAGCTGTGCGCAGCTGCAAGTGCAGAAGAGGCTAAAGAGAGGGGCGGCGAGTTTAAGATTTCGGGCGGAAAAGACGCCGATTCCTATACCTTATATATAAGTGAAACAGGACTGCCTCAAAAAATTCTCATCCCCGACGAAAGGTTTGTAGTCTATTTCTACAACGCTACGCTGTAGGAAAAATGCAAATAGCGTTAAAAGAAACGGCAGAAACGGACTATTCGTTATTCATTAATAAAAAGGATGTATATTATGACCAAAGAAAGCTATGTAAAATTGATGGAATATTTGCTGTGGCACAAAAAGCTTCGCAAAACACTTGTTGCGATAGAAAGGGTTCTCGAAATTCTGACCGTTGTTGCTTATTTTATTCTCCTTATATATACTGTATATGCAGACCCGGGCTACACGCTTCTATCGGCGGTAACCTGTGTTGCGGCGCTTTATGTATGCACCCTTATTAGAAACGTTGCCGACCGCAGAAGACCATACGAGGTTTTTGAGACCCTTCCTGCAATAAACAAGGACACGAAGGGTAAGTCCTATCCCTCGCGCCACCTCACCTCAATATCGGTAATTGCGATGAGCCTGCTTGGAATCAGCATCCCTCTTGGCATTCTCTTTCTTTTCTTCACACTTGTAATGGCAATCCTCCGAGTTGTCCTCGGTGTCCATTTTATAAAGGATGTTGCTGTCGGCGCCGGGGTAGGAATAGTGTTTGGCATAGTAGGTGTTTTCATTGTGCCGTTATTTATATAATAGTGTGTAAAGGCGAACGCTTTGTTCGCCTTTTTTCAATTTTTACTCAATTGTCGTATCGCGCAGGGCGGAGGCTCCTATTAAAGCAAAGACCGTATTTTCCACTATGGATTATAAAAACAGGACGGTTTAAAATTTAAAAATAGCAAAAAACTCTTGACAAAACTGCTTTAAAGCGTTAAACTGTTAAAGATGAATAAATCTTAGGCATTAGTAGGGGTCGGCGACCACAACGACCCGTAGGTGTCTGCGACGCTATTTATATATAGTTTCGCAAACCGAAACACCTAAATTATTCAATATTAATTATTAAAGAAAGGAGAGGAAGACAACGTCCTCTGCACCCAATCTCGCTTCGGCGAACAATCCGCTAACCGTCGGGCTCACAATCCCGATGCTCGTTTTCTTTTTTGCCCTTATGATAGGTGTCGGTCTTTATTGCCGCAAGCATTCTACCAACGTTGAGGGCTTTGTTCTCGGTGGCCGCTCGGTCGGACCCTGGCTCACCGCCTTTGCTTTTGGAACTTCTTATTTTTCTGCCGTAATATTCGTTGGCTACGCAGGTCAGTTCGGCTGGAATTTTGGTCTTGCCTCTACCTGGATTGGTCTTGGAAACGCATTTATCGGCTCGCTTCTTGCCTGGAGTGTTCTCGGCAGAAGAACGAGGGTAATGTCGCAGCACCTTGGGTCAAAAACAATGCCCGATTTCTTTGAAAAACGCTACGATTCAAAGATGCTCAAGGTTGCGGCAGCCTTTATCGTATTTGTTTTCCTTATTCCCTACTCCGCATCCCTCTACAATGGACTGTCCAGCCTTTTCAATAACGTTTTCTCGATTCCTTACTGGGTAATAGTTGTTTCAATGGCGGTGCTCACGGGCGTTTACGTTGTGTTTGGCGGCTATATGGCAACCGCAATAAACGACTTTATTCAGGGAATTATAATGCTAGTCGGTATAGTTGCCGTTGTGGCATCGGTCCTTGCACAGAATGGTGGATTTACCGCCGCAGTTGAAACCCTCGCAAAGAGCGAGCACGCAGGTATGGAATACACCACAATGTTCGGACCCGACCCCTTCTTCCTCTTCGTTGTAGTCCTTCTTACCTCCCTTGGTACTTGGGGTCTGCCACAGATGGTCGGCAAGTTCTACTCAATTAAGGATGAGGGCGCAATCAAAAAGGGAACGATTATTTCGACAGTTTTCGCAATCATTGTTGCGGGCGGTTGCTACTTCCTTGGCGGTTTCGGACGCCTTTACTTCGACAAGATTGCCGCCGAAGGCTACACCTCTGCCGCAGGCACAAAGTTTGATATGATAGTTCCCACCATGCTCGCGGAACTGCCGAGCCTCGTTGTTGCTATCATCGTTGTGCTCGTGCTTGCCGCATCGATGTCAACGCTTTCCTCCCTCGTGCTTGCTTCATCCTCGACCCTAACACTCGATGTTGTGAAGCCTGCGATTGAGAGAAAGGGAAAGCTTACCGAAAAGAAGAGCATCTTCGTCATGCGACTTTTCATCGTTTTCTTTATCGCAATCTCGGCTGTTATTGCAATTCTTAAGGATTCGGTTTGGGCAGATTCGGTATTCATTGCACAGATGATGGGCGTTTCGTGGGGCGCACTTGCCGGCGCATTCCTCGCTCCTTTCCTGTACGGCTTATATTGGAAGGGCACCACCAAGGCGGCAGTTGTAAGCTCATTCATCTTCGGAGTAGGACTTGAACTCGTTCAGCTTGCAATCGGCGTAAGGCTTATAGACATAAAGGTTTTGCCTGAGATTCTACAAAACTTTGTCTTCAAAACCTCGCTTCATTCAGGGGTTGTCGCAATGCTGGGCGGACTTGTATTAGTGCCTATTGTGAGTGCTTTTACAAAGAAAACCCTCCCCAAGAATTTAGACGAAAAATTCTCCTGCTATGACGCTGAGATTAAAACCACCGCAAAAAATTCATTAGGATAAAATGAAGCTCCCTCAGTTCTGAGGGAGCTTTTACTATACAAATTCTCCAATACAATAATCGTCGGCTGCCGAGATTAGCTTTACAGGGAGAATCTGTCCGGTTAGATTTTCGGTGTTTTTCACTCTTACGCGAGTATAGTTTTTGGTATAGCCCTCAAAATAGCCGTCCGATTCTTGCTCAAAAAGCACCGTTTCGCTAAGACCTATTTGCGTTTCTAAAAAGGCCTTTTCGGCATTTCTTGCCGCCTCTGCCATAATCCGTGCACGGCGAGATTTTTCGACTTCTGCCACCTGATTAGGGAGATTTGCCGCAACGGTACCGCTCCGCTTTGAATAGGCGAATACGTGGCTTCGTGCAAGACCGACTTCTTCTAAAAACCGCGCGCTTTCATCAAAATCCGCCTCACTTTCCGAGGGGAAGCCAACCATAATATCGGTTGTTATCGAGGGGTTTTGGAATTTTGCGCGGATGCGGTTTACCAAATCTCTATAAAATGTCGTGTCATAGTGGCGGTTCATACGGCGAAGTGTGTTGTCACAGCCCGACTGAAGCGCTAAATGAAACTGCGGACAGAATTTAGGCTCCTTTGAGAGCTTTTCGAGTAGTTCATCGCTCATATGGTCGGGCTCAATCGAGCCGAGACGAACACGCTCAATGCCATCCACGCTTGCCGCGTTTACTGCATCTGCAATATCAAAGTCTTCGCCTCTGCCATAGCTTGTGAGATTGATTCCGACAAGCACGATTTCACGAAAACCATTCTTTGAAAGGGCGGTAGCCTCAGCGGTAATTTCTTCGAGAGGTCGCGAACGAATGGGACCTCTGGCAAAGGGGATAAGACAGTAGGTGCAGTAGCGGTCGCAACCGTCCTGAATTTTCATAAAAGCGCGTGTGCGCTCCGAAAAGGCGGTAATGGGGGGCGTGCAATATGCCTCCCCGTTTTTATGTCTTTCAATTTGAACAGTCCTCTTTTTATTCTCAAAAAAGTCATCTAAAAGCTCTGTCAAAACTCGGTGGTCCACGTTTCCGATGACTATGTCGGCTTCGGGAAGCTCATCTGCCGTTTGGGGATTTGCCGAGGGCATACAGCCCATAAGCACTACCGTTTTTCCCTGCTTTTTAAAGCGGCGAACCGCCTGTCGTGTCTTGCGGTCGGACTCGGCTGTGACGGTGCAGGAATTTATAACGGCAATATCTGCCGCCTTTATATCCGAGGTGACAGAGTAGCCCGAAGCCGCGAGCATTTCGCCCACAGCCTGACTTTCATACTGATTCACCTTGCAACCGAGGGTGTAGAAAAAAATCTTCATCGGGGAATGTCCTTTATTTCAAAATAGTAGCGACGGGCAGAGGGCGGAAAATCGGAAAGAATGCCGTATTCGGGGTCTAAAAACCGACCTCTGAAATAGAGAGACCAATGCCAGCATTTTGGCGTTTCGAGAGACAAAATGCAGACGTCGGGCAGGTCGGATTTTGTAAAAGCCTGCTTTCTTTCCCGAAGACATCCAATCCCTAAAGCGTCGAGAGCCGCAAACATATCCGAAAGTTTTGTTTCGCGGTCGGTCTTTACAAGCTCGATTATCTCCTCTACGGGCGTATCCGAAAGCATGGCAAGCACCGCCTGTCCGCAGGCGAGAGGGTTCGGCTCAAAAATATGGGTGGGGTTATTTGTTAAAGGCATTTGAGAGTTACCTCTCCGTCCTCGATTATGGCATAACCGTGAGGGGCGTTTTCCTTGGGGATTGAAACCGAGCCGGGATTTACATAGGTATAATCCTCGTGACGGCGGATAACTTGAACGTGGGTATGACCGCAAAGAAGAATTTCACCGCGGCGAAGCTTCGGCAGAGCATCTTCGTTATAGGTGTGGCCGTGGGTTGCGAAAATTGTCGTTTTGCCGTCAAAAATTCTGATAAATGGCGACATTACGTTAAAGTTCAGCACCATCTGGTCAACCTCTGCCTCACAGTTTCCGCGGACGCACATAATGTCGTCTGCGAGGGGGTTCAGCATTTCGATAACCTTTTTGGGGGCATATTCATCCGGCAGGTCGTTTCTCGGTCCGTGATAAAGAATATCACCGAGCAAAAGGAGAAAATCCGCATTTTCAGCATTATACGCATCGAGCATCTTTTTGCACCAGAAAGCCGAGCCGTGTATATCACTTGCAACAAAAATTTTCATGTTATAAGGTCCTCATAAGTCGAATGTAAAACTCAACTGCACGCTCGGCACAATCAAGACGTATGCGCTCGTTGTTTCCGTGAATGGTGGCGCGTTCTTCGCTTGTTAAATCCATAGCAGAGAAGCGGTAAACCTTGTCGGAAATTCTGCCCCAATGACGGGAATCGGAGCACTGCACCATAAGATAGGGCGAAACGATACAGCCCTTCCAGGTGGACGCAACGGCAGAAGCAACCTTGTTATATGCTTCGCAATCGGTCTTGCTGATTCTCGATGGGTTCATTCCGTGGAGGAACTCAACCTCAACACCGTCGCCGACAGTAGCTTTCAGATATTCGAGGGCGGAATCCATCGTGTCCTCGGGGTTCAGACGAATGTTAGAAATCATAGATGCCTCGGGGGGAATTACGTTAGATGCCGTGCTGCCCTCACTCTGGGTAAAGGCGACGGTAGTGCGAAGCAGAGCGTTAATCTCGCCGCCCGATTTCTTGCACATAAATTCATCAAGCAGACCCTTGAAAAGGGGGAAGTTAGCAAAAACAATCCTCATTACAAAACTTGAGTGTCTGCCGAGGGTGTCGAAAAGCTCGGCAACAGGCTTTGTAAGGTGAGATTTGAAGGGCTTTTTCTCGAGTGTGAGACAAGCCTTTGAAAGACGGACGATGGGCGAATTGGGCTTCGGTGCAGATGCGTGACCGCCCTGAGATTTTGCGGTGTAGCGAACGTCCATCATACCCTTTTCGGCAATTCCGATAAGTCCGCAGGGGGCTTTTACACCGGGGAAAACGTTCTCGACCACTGCGCCGCCCTCGTCAACAACGAGAGAGGGAGTAATGCCGTTTTGCTCGAAAAGGTCGACCATATTTACAGCACCGCGACCGTTGACCTCTTCACCGCCCGAAAATGCAAAATAAATGTCATACTCGGGGGTAAAGCCCTCGGAAATGAGGTGGTCAGCGGCAGAAAGCACACCGTTAAAGGTGACCTTGGTATCAAGCGAGCCGCGTCCCCAAAGAACACCGTCCTCGATAATTCCCTCAAATGCAGGCTTGTCCCAAGCCTCTTCGTTTACGGGAACAACGTCGTAATGAGCCATAAGAACGGCAGGGTTGCCCTCATTTTTGCCCTTCCAACGGAAGAGGAGTCCACGGTCGGCGAGGAGTGAGCACTCGCAGACCTTAAAAACGTTCGGATAAAGCTCGGGCAGAGCGTCAATAAGCCTTTTAAATTCCGCATCATCCTCGAGTGACGGGTCGCGGTAGGATACCGTTTTGAAGCGGATAAGCTTTTGCAGGCGCTCTACTGCCGCAGCCTTGTTAAAAACCTCTTCATCTTCTATAACCGTTACATCCGATTTCGGTGTAAAACGAGCTGCACGGATAACAAGCACCGCTAAAAATATAATAAGTGCGATACCGAGTAGGAGAAAAAGATATCCCATAATTACAGCCAACCTTTCTTATACATAATGCGGGCAACGACGATGGTAAACACAACGCCGACCGGCACCATAATTCCTACTGTACCCTTGTTAAGGGCAGGAATCGAGATGAAAAGTGCAAGCATTAAAACGATGGGTGCTATTGACAACTTTACATTCTTTGAAATAAATACAACGCCAAGACCACCGAAGAGGGCAGGCAGAATCATCTCAAAGGCAGGCTCTAAAACGGGGTTTTCGAGCAGGGGTGTCAGCGGCACGATAAGAAGCACGCCGAGGATTATTATAACGGTAGTAACAATCGAAGAAACTGCGATTGCAATGGTAGAGACAACCTCTGCTTCCTCGCTCGACTTATCATAGCACGAGCGCTCAATAGCGTCAACACCGCAGGGGAGCTTGAGATTTGAGATATTACCTGTTACAAAGGAAAGATATGTACCGCCGGCACCAAGCATGGGCACGTAAGTAAAAATCTCGATAAAGCCAACCGCCCAATACATGGGAAGGGTTGCGATAAGTCCCTTTGCGAGGGCATCCCACTTAGGAACGGCAGAAAAAACCACAGCTAGAATAAAGGGCACTGCGATAATAAGGGCGGCAACAATTACCCCCCAAATTCTTCCGTAGTGGTGGACAGATTCCATATAAGTCATTTGTTTTTTCATCATACTCTCCCCCTTAAAGAACAACCTCAAAACCGCCGAATAGGTTCGAGAAAAGTATTGCCGATGCCATACCCACGATAAGACTTATCGGCAGCGCGTAGTCGGTCATCCAACGGATTTTGAATTTTGTTGATATAATTCCAAGTACCGCCATAACGACTGCAGATACAAGCATTACGCAAACAGGGGTAAGACCCTGAAGATGACCTGTGAAAACGTGGGTAACATCGCAGAAAACGTAGCCGAGAAATGCCGAAATCATACCGAGGAACATTGCATTATTGAAAATTTCGCCCCATTTTTTGTCCCGGAGACCAATCTTTGCAACGCCACTCTGCACCTTCTTTGTGAGGAGGGGTGCGAGGCAGAGGCTCAGCGCGATTGAAAGGGTCATAACGAGGAGGATAGTGACGTAATCCGAAGCACTTGTCACAAGCTCGGTTTCGGAAAGACCGAGGGGTGCGGTGGTGTTCTTTGCGGCAACAAGCTCATAGGAAAGAGAGCCCACAACCGAAAGACGAAGCCAAGGAAGTGCCACGCCGAGACTCTTTGAAAGCACCACAACGCCAACGAGAATGGCAACGGCAGGTGCTATTGTGAAGAGGATTGCCGAGGTAACTGTCTTTTTAACTACGCTGTCGGCAATCTGCAGTTGTTTTGCGCGTCTTATAGCGCGGACAAGAAAAAATACCGATTGTGCCAGCACGGTGGTGATTACTGTTCCAACAAGCAGATAGATTATTGGATGATTTACGCTAAACTCCATATACAAAACTCCTTATTTATTTTACAAAACTTATAAAACTCGGTTTGTTAATAAATTATAACATTTTTTATTATAACATTCAAGTTGCTGCAGGATGTTTTTGAAATATATAGTATAAATGTAAAATGGTGTCCGAAATGTATCGAACACCATTTTTATTATTTTTCTTTTGTTCTGCGCTGAATTTGGCAAGCCGCTTACATATCAAAGTAGCGCTCTGCGTTCTTGTAGCAGATGCCTTCAACGATGCGGCGGAGCGCCTTTTCATCGTTCGGATATTCGCCATTTTCAACCCAGTTGCCGATTAGGTTACAGAGGATTCTGCGGAAGTAATCGTGACGGGTGTAGGAGAGGAAGGAGCGCGAGTCGGTGAGCATTCCGACAAAGTTGCCGAGGAGACCGAGGTTTGAGAGAGCCTTCATCTGCTCCTCCATACCGCTCTTTGTGTCGTTAAACCACCAAGCTGAACCCATCTGAATCTTGCCGGGAATCTCGTCGGTCTGGAAAACGCCGAGGATGGTGCCAATCTGCTCATTGTCGGCAGGGTTGAGGGAATAAAGAATGGTCTTGGGGCACTCGTCGGTATCGTTCAGACATGACAGAAGCTCTGCGATAGCGCCACCACAGGTGTTCTGTGCAATCATATCATAGCCGGTGTCGGGGCCCTGCTCTGCATAGCGCTTTTTGTTGTTGTTTCTAAGGCAGGAATAGTGAAGCTGCATTACGATTCCGAGTCTGTGGTAGGCTCTGCCAAGGGTAACAAGAATAGCGGTCTGATACTTTTCTGCCTCTTCGAGCGTGCAGCTGCCGCCTGCCATAACCTTTTTGTAAACGGACTCGATTTCCTCGTCGGTGCCCTCTCTGTACATAATGTAGTCAAGTCCATGGTCGGATGCACGGCAGCCCATTTCCTTAAAGAATTCGAGACGCTCGATAAGTGCGGCTTTTACATCCTCAACTGTGTCAAGGCTTTCCTTACCTACCGAAGCGGCAAGCTTTTTTATATAATCTGCAAATCCCTCTTTGTTAATGTTGATTGCCTTGTCGGGGCGGTATGAGGGGTATACCTTGCAAAAATCAAAGGTTGGGTCTTCGGCAAGCTTCTTGTGCCACTCGAGTGAGTCAATCGGGTCGTCTGTAGTACCAATCATACGAACCTTAGACTGGCGGATAAGACCGCGTACCGTAAGATTTGGATCGGACTGAAGCTTTTTATTGCAGCGGTCATAAACCTCGCCGGCATTGTCGGCGTTAAGGTAGCCGGTCTCGCCAAAATAGCGATGAAGCTCTAAATTAGTCCAATGATACATAGGATTGCCGATTGCCATCTCAAGCGCTTCGGCAAACTTCTGGATTCTCTCTCTGCCCGATTTGCTTCCGGTAACATACTCTTCGGGTGTACCGTTAGAACGCATAGCCCTCCACTTGTAGTGGTCGCCGAAATATGAGCCGTCGGGCTGTCTGCCACCAAGCCATACCTGGTCGAGGGACTCGAATCTCACGTCCTCGTAAATCTCTTTCGGACTAATGTGGCAATGATAGTCGATAATCGGCATATCCTTTGCGATATCGTGATAAAGGTGCTTTGCGGTTTCTGTCTGTAGCAGAAAATCCTTGTCCATAAATGATTTCATAATGAAAACCTCCGGTTTTTAGTGATTAGGGAAAGGGGCGCGGCTGCGCCGCCAGCCTTCCCCAGCGGGGAAGGGGGACCGCTTGCGGTGGATGAGGAGAATCCTATTTTCGAAATCTTATCCATACTGCGCCTGCGGCAAATTAATTACAAGAACATTATATATTAAAACTAACTCAATTTCAATCGCTAACCGAAAAATTTTCGAGTTCGGTAGAGAGATTTTCCCATTTTTCTAAACTTTCGGCAAGAGAATTTTTAATCTGCTCTAATTTTCCACAAAGTGCTGCGGTTTTTTCATAGTCTGCAGCCGTTTCGGGGTCGGACAGCGCTGCCTCAATTTCTGCCTCCTCGGCTTCAAGGCGCTCTATCTCGCGCTCGGCGGCAGAAACTGCACTTTTTAGCTTTGCAAGTGCCGCCCTTTCTGCCTTTTTCTGCAGATAGGTAGCCTTGCCGGCACCCACTGTCTTCTCGGTCTTTTCGGGGGTGGTTTCCGACTGCTTTTTTTCTAAATAGTTGTCGTAATTACCGTCGAGTGACAAAAGCTCGGTGCCCTTAAAATAGAGAATCCTTTCGGCAATTCGGTTTATAAAATATCGGTCGTGAGAAACGGCAAGAATAGTGCCCTCGTAGTCAGCAAGGGCGTTTTCCAATATCTCTCGCGACTCTAAATCGAGATGATTTGTCGGCTCGTCGAGAAGAAGAAAATTATCTTTACGGAGCATTAGCAAGCAGAGGGCGACGCGTGCCCTTTCACCGCCCGAAAGGGTAGAAATTTTCCTAAAAACCTCATCCCCCTTGAACATAAAGAGGGCGAGGGCGCACCGAATTTCGGTCTCGGTTTTAGTCGGGAAATCATCGTGGATCTGGGAGAAAATAGTTTTAGCCCCGTCTAGTGTGCCGCCGTGCTGGTCGAAATAGCCGACCGTAACTCCAACGCCAAAGCCACCCGAGGAGCGAAGGGCTTTTAGTAGGGTGGTCTTGCCGCAACCGTTACGCCCCAGCATAATCACTCGGTCACCGCGTTTCATATCGAGGAAAACATCGCGGTAAAGAGTTCGCTCTCCAAATGAACAACCGAGATTTTTAACCTTTAAAACCTCGTTTCCGCACATTCGCTCGGCGGTAAAACGAAGGGTCATATTTTCCCGCTCGTTTTCAGGGATTTGAAGCCCCTCGAGCATACGGTCAATCTGCTTTTGCTTTGATTCTGCCGTCTTAATATTCTTTTCTCTGTTCCAGCGCTTTTGCTGTTCGATGATGCCCTCGATTCTTTTGACCTCACGCATGGTGTTATCGTACTCGCGCTGAACCGACAGCTCACGAAGCTCCCTCTGTTCAAGATATTTTGTGTAATTTCCGTTATAGCAGTAGACCTTTTCGTGCTCAATTGAGATGATTTTGGTCGCTACTCGGTCGAGGAAATATCGGTCGTGGGAGATTATAACAGCGGCAGAGCGACTGCCTGCAATAAAGGAGTCGAGCCACTCGATAGCATCAATATCAAGGTGGTTTGTCGGCTCGTCAAGGAGCATTATATCGGGAGAGGAGAGCAGTAGCTTTGCAATTTCAATCTTGCTTTTCTGTCCGCCCGAAAGCTTATCTACGGGCAGGTAAAGCTCGTCCTCCGAAAAGCCAAGTCCGAGAAGAGCCGCACGGGTGCGCGCCTTATAGGTGAGGCCCCCCTGCCGCTCAAATTCTACTCGGAGATTTTCCGCTCGCTCAATTAGGGCAATGTCCGAAGAGGTGTGAAGCTTTTCGTTTATATTGTCAAGCTCATAACCTATCTCAGTAACCTTATCAAAAACGGTCAAAGCCTCGTCGTAAGCTGTTTTGGTCGAGCCTTCGCAGGCGTGCTGACGAAGTATACCGATCGAGGCACCGCTTGCCTTAACAACACCGCCTGTGTCGGGGCTTTCCTCGCCCGAAATAATCTTAAAAAGGGTGGTTTTACCGGTGCCATTTGCGCCGATTAAGCCGATTTTATCCCCTGCTTCAATTTTAAAAGCCGCATCCTTGAAAAGGATACGCTCGCCAAAGCTTTTCGAAAGATTCACGCCTTCTAATAACACAAACTGTCACCACCTCATTAATGTGATCGCTTCGCGTTCACGTGATATGCTAAAACTGTCGTTTTAGCGTTAATGTGTCTGCGACGCATACATATCGTAGGGGAGGGTCTCTGTGCCCTCCCGTTTCATTTGTAATATTTACCTTTTTGGATACTTTAAGTTTTCGGGGAGACCGAGAATATAATCTGCCGAAACACCGTAAAGAGCACATAATTTCTTTAAAATATGCGTCGGTATTTCTGTTTCGCCGCGTTCCCATCGCTGATAAGTAGTGAGATGTTCGTTTAGCTTTTCAGCAATCTGTTTTTGAGTATAGTCGCTATCTTCTCTGAGTTCGCGTAATTTTTTGTACTCATAATTCATACAAATCACACCTTTCGGATTTATTATATACCGAAACACAAATTTGTGTTGACAATAACACAATTATGTGTTATTGTGTTTAGCGAAAGGAGAATCACAATGTTACAAATGGATATAAGAAACTATGATAAACTTTACGAGCTTGTGATGAGGCTGTCGGCACTCACCTTATTGCAGGATGCAGTATGTGATGAGGAATATATTTCCTATAACGTTGACGAATATGATTATGCGCTAACATATACGCGGAGAGCTCTGTATGAGGAGCAGAGGAAGACAGTTTTTGAGATTAAAACACTTATAAGCAGCGACGGGTTTATTAAAGCGGCAGAATAGGCACTAGCCTTTCCATTTTCTTAAATGGACGGACTTGACCGTCTGTTTTGCAGACTACCTACTCATCGACCAAACCATTTGCGTTTGGTACCCGACTTCGCGCTCTGCGCTAAAAACTTGCCACCGGCAACTTTCCTCAACGCGCAGACCCTCTCGTGTTCAAGTCCGTCTTGAATTAACTAAAAAGAAAAACACCCATCTTGCGACGAGTGTTTATCTTTTGGAGCTGGTGGACGGACTTGAACCCCCGACCTGCTGATTACAAATCAGCTGCTCTACCGACTGAGCTACACCAGCAAATATTTAGTTAGCCTAAATAATATAACACAAGCATTCTTTCGTGTCAAGTAAAAAAATTATTTTTGATTTTTCTGCTTTTTCGATAAATTTTTTCTATTTTATATTATAATAGGTATAGACTTTTCGGAATTATTGTGTTATAATTTTAACAAGTATGCAAAGTGGGTTAAACAGCGCTTTGCAGAAGGAATATAATAGGAGGAATAGCTTATGAAAAAAATTGCCAGCTCGATTCCCTTCAGCGGCACTCCCGAGCAGGAGGCAAAGCTCAAGGCTGTTATCGAAGAGAGAAAGCACATTGAGGGTTGCCTTATGCAGATAATGCAGGAGGCTCAGGAGATTTACGGTTATCTGCCCCTTGAGGTTCAACAGATGATTGCAGAGGGTCTCGGAATTTCAGTAGAAAAGGTTTACGGAGTTGCAACCTTCTACGCTCAGTTTGCACTCTCTCCCAAGGGCAAGTACAACATTTCTGTATGTCTTGGTACTGCTTGCTACGTTAAGGGAGCACAGAAGCTTATTGACCGTATAACAGAGATACTCGGTATCGGACCCGGAGAATGCACACCCGACGGAAAGTTCTCTCTCGAGGCTTGCCGCTGCATCGGTGCTTGCGGACTTGCACCTGTTCTTACCGTTAACGATGAGGTTTACGGCCGTCTTACCGAAAAGGATATTGACGGAATCATCGCAAAGTATAAGGACCTTTAATAATTTATTAGTTTAAGGAATAACCGTATGAAAATTAGAGAAATTAAAGAAATTCTCAATGCCGAGGTAATCTGCGGAGAGGAACTCCTCGACACCGAAGTTTCCTCTGCCTTCGGTAGCGATATGATGAGCGACGTTTTAGCCTATGCAAAGTCGGATTCGGTTTTGCTTACGGGACTTGTAAATCCTCAGACCATTCGCACCGCGCTTATGCTTGATATGGAGGCAATCGTTTTCGTTCGTGCAAAGAAGCTGACCGACGAGGTCGTGGCGCTTGCCCGCGAGAGCGGAATTGTCGTTCTTTCAACCGAGTGGCGTATGTTTGAAACCTGCGGCAAGCTTTATGCCAAGGGCCTTAAAGGAAGCGGCGAAGTGGATGGCTGAAGCTGTCAGATTTCACTTTATCGTTGACGGAGAAAATTTTACAATGGCAGGTCAGGCATCTGTCGCTGTTAAGAAAAATCTTCGCCAGCTTGGTGTCGACCCCCAAACAATCCGCAGAGTATCTATTGCGATGTATGAGGGTGAGATTAATATGGTTATTCACGCCGGTGGCGGCGAGGCAGAGGTTTTGGTATACGAAAATGGTATTGAAATCATTCTGACCGACCACGGCCCCGGAATCCCTAACCTTGAGCTTGCTATGCAGGAGGGCTTCTCTACCGCACCCGATAAAATCCGTTCGCTCGGATTTGGCGCAGGTATGGGTCTTCCAAACATGAAGCGCTATACCGACGATATGGTAATAGACACGGCACTTGGAGAGGGAACCAAAATTACAATGAGGGTTAATTTTTAGAGTATGAATACATACAAACATTCGGTTTCTCTTGATTCTTCAAAATGTACCGGCTGTACCACCTGTCTTCGCCATTGCCCCACAGAGGCAATAAGAGTAAAGGGCGGACACGCCGTTATAAATGCTGACCGCTGTATCGACTGCGGCGAGTGCATCAGGGTTTGTCCCCACAATGCAAAGAAGGCGGTATGCAGCAAGCTTACAAAGATGGATAGGTTTAAGTATAAAATTGCTTTGCCTGCCCCGAGCCTTTACGGTCAGTTTGAGGAGTTATCGGATGTTGACTACGTGCTTCAGGGTCTTCTGGATATGGGCTTTGACGAGGTCTACGAGGTATCTAGAGCCGCAGAGCTTGTATCGGAATACACTAGAAAATACCTCGAAACAGACGGGATTAAAAAGCCTGTTATCAGCTCGGCTTGCCCCGTTATAACAAGACTTATCGCTTTAAGATTTCCTTATCTTAAAGACAATCTTATGCCGCTTTTACCACCGATGGAGATTGCGGCAAAAAGGGCAAAGAGAAGGGCTCTTCGCGAGCATGAGGATTTAAAACCCGAGGATATCGGGGTTTGCTTCATTTCTCCCTGCCCCGCAAAGGCGAGCTATGTTAAAAACGGCTTCGGCAGTTATACTAGTGCTGTCGATTGTGTTGTTTCGATAAGCGATGTTTATTTTCAGCTGATAAACCTAATGAAGAGGGAACTACCCCCGGCGCCCCTCTCCCGTTCGGGAGTTATAGGCATAAGCTGGGCAACCTCGGGTGGCGAGTCGGCCGCACTTTTCAATGAGAAGTATCTTGCGGCAGACGGAATAGAAAACTGTATAAAGGTGCTTGACCAGATTGAAAACGGTACTATACCGAGCCTTGAGTTCGTCGAGCTTAACGCCTGTACGGGCGGCTGTGTAGGCGGCGTTCTCACAATGGAAAATCCCTTTATCGCAAAAGCAAGACTTCAAACCCTTCGCCGATATCTGCCTCTCTCGCAGAATTTCCACGAGGGACGAGAGTTTATTCCGGAAGATAGCTTCTTTGAGGACGTTCCTGAATATATGCCCATGAATCGACTTGCCGACAATATCGGCGAATCGATGAGAATGATGGCAAAAATGCAGTCGATAAGGGAAACCCTTCCCGGACGCGATTGCGGTGCCTGTGGAGCACCCAACTGCAGAGCCCTTGCAGAGGATATTGTAAGAGGCGAGCGGACAATTGACGACTGCGTTATAATGCGACTTGAAAGTATGACAAAGGGTGAAGACAATGACGGTAAATGAGTTAAAGGATAAGCTTTCACTTACCACTGTCACTCTGCCCGATGGCGACCGCGAGATTACGGGCTGCTACATTGGCGACCTGCTAAGCTGGGTTATGTCGAAGGCAAAAACGGGTGACGCTTGGATTACCATTATGTCAAATATCAATATTGTTGCCGTCGCTGCGCTTTGCGACACCGCTACCATAATTCTCGCCGAGGGTGTCACCCTTGACGAAGAGGTAAAGAGTGCCGCCATGGCTCGTGGGGTAAATATCCTCTCTACCGAAAAGAGCGCATACGATTTGG
Organism: Acutalibacteraceae bacterium; assembly: GCA_045638145.1. GTDB lineage: Bacteria > Bacillota > Clostridia > Oscillospirales > Acutalibacteraceae > SFWF01. The sequence continues at coordinate 124,147 of JAZUAU010000027.1, read as the reverse complement.
CAAGGGAGTTATCCCTTTGAGCCGCTATTATTACGATTTTCATATTCATTCCTGCCTTTCTCCTTGTGGAGATGACGATATGACCCCTGCTAATATTGCAGGTGCGGCAACCCTGGCAGGACTTAATATCGTAGCCCTGACCGATCACAACACCGCCCGAAACTGTCCCGCTTTTTTAAGGGCAGCAAAACAATACGGCATAATCGGTGTTGCAGGTATGGAGCTTACCACAGCAGAGGACATTCACGTTGTTTGCCTGTTCGAAAAACTTCACGAGGCGATGGGCTTTTCGGAGGAAATCGAAAAGCATATTGTAAAGATAAAAAACCGCCCCCAGATTTACGGGCATCAGCAGATAATGGACGAAGAGGATAATATCCTCGGTGAGGTTGATTACGTTTTATCAAACGCAACCGATATTTCGGTTGAGGATGTGCCCAAGCTGGTAAAGAGCTTTGGCGGAGTGTGTTTTCCCGCACATATCGACCGCACGGCTAACGGAATCGTGTCTATTCTCGGCGTTTTCCCCGAGGAAAGCGATTTCGGTGCTTTTGAGCTTCACAATCTTTCAGGCAGAGCTGAATATGAAGACCGTTTTCCGCATTTAAAGGACAAAATATGCCTCACGGGTTCAGATGCCCATTACCTTTGGGACCTGCGTGATGCCGAGGACAGTATTGAACTCGACGACGAGCCCTACTCGAGCGATTTTGTCAGAGCACAGTTATTTAAGTATCTGAGGGGAGAAAAATGAAAGAATTATCTCTGAATATACTTGATATTGCCGAAAATTCCATTAAAGCAAAAGCAACTTTAATAAAAATCGAAATAACCGAAACGGCTGATGCCATTAAGTTTTCGATTTCGGATGACGGTACGGGAATGAAGCCCGATTTTTTAAAGAGTGTGACCGACCCCTTCACAACGACGAGAACGACAAGACCCGTCGGCCTCGGAATACCGCTGCTCAAAATGGCGGCGGAACAAACAGGGGGCAGGGTCGAGATAACCTCGAAGCATTTTGAGGACTACCCCGACTCTCACGGTACCGTCACTACGGCTTTATTCTTCAAAAATCACATCGATATGGTGCCACTCGGCAACATGGTCGAAACGGTGGTAACACTTATTCAGTGTAACCCCGACCGAGAGTTCCTCTTTATTCACCAAATGGCAGAAAACAGAGTAGAGCTCGACACCCGAGAGCTTAAAACGGTTCTCGGAGACCTACCCCTTAACAACATTGAGGTAATCCTTTGGATTAAAGACTATCTCAATGAGCAATATAATCAATAAAAGTTCACTATAAAAGGAGAGAATCCACTATGAAGTCATTGGCAGAACTCGCAGCAATCAGAGACAAGATGAAGGACAAGGTCGTTATCCGTGAGGGTAGCAACGAGACTCGCGTTGTTGTCGGAATGGCTACCTGCGGAATTGCAGCAGGTGCCAGACCCGTTCTTTCGGCTTTCGTTGAGGGAATCAACAATGCAGGACTTACTGCTAACGTTACAGTTACACAGACCGGTTGTATAGGCATCTGTCAGTATGAGCCTGTTGTAGAAATCTACGAGGCAGGCAAGGAAAAGGTTACTTATGTAAAGATGAACCCCGAAAAGGCAGCCGAGGTTATCGAAAAGCACCTGAAAAACGGCAAGGTCATCGAAGAATATACAATTAAGTAAGCAAACTTTTAGGAGGTATACATTATGATTCGTGCACACGTACTGATTTGTGGCGGTACAGGCTGTACATCTTCGGGCTCCAAGTCCATTCAGAAGGCATTTGACGATGCTCTGGCAAGTCAGGGACTTACCGAGGAAGTAAAGATTGTTCAGACCGGTTGTTTCGGTCTTTGCGCTCTTGGTCCGGTCGTTATCGTTCACCCCGACGGAACATTCTATTCACAGGTTAAGCCCGAGGACGTCTCGGAAATCGTTTCCGAGCATCTTCTCAAGGGCCGCGTTGTTGAACGCCTTGTTTACAACGATACCGGTGATGCTACTCACATTGAGCCTGAGCATGCATCCCTTAACGATACCGCTTTCTACCGCGCACAGAAGCGCGTAGCTCTCAGAAACTGCGGTGTTATCAACCCCGAAAATATTGAAGAGTATATCGCAATGGACGGTTATGCAGCTCTTGGTAAGGTTCTTACCGAGATGACACCCGATGAGGTTATCGCTACTATCCTCGCTTCGGGGCTTCGCGGACGCGGTGGTGCAGGCTTCCCCACCGGTAAGAAGTGGGAGCTCGCTCGCAACCTCGTTAAGGATGCTGACCAGAAGTTCGTTGCTTGTAATGCCGACGAAGGCGACCCGGGTGCATTCATGGAGCCTTCGCTTCTTGAGGGTGACCCCCACGCTCTTATCGAGGCTATGGCTATCGCAGCTTACGCTATCGGCGCAAACAAGGGCTTTGTTTACGTTCGTGCTGAGTATCCGATTGCCGTTTCTCGTCTTGGCATCGCAATCAATCAGGCTCGCGAATACGGTCTTTTAGGAAAGAATATTTTCGGAACCGATTTTGAGTTTGACATGGAAATCCGCCTTGGCGCAGGCGCATTCGTTTGCGGTGAGGAAACCGCTCTTATGACCTCTATCGAGGGTCACCGCGGCGAGCCTAGACCCCGTCCTCCCTTCCCGGCAGTTAAGGGTCTTTTCGGCAAGCCCACAGTTCTCAACAATGTTGAGACCTATGCAAACATTCCTCAGATTATCCTCAAGGGACCCGATTGGTTCCGTTCTATGGGAACCGAAAAGTCTGCAGGTACTAAGGTATTTGCACTTGGCGGTAACATCAAGAACACAGGTCTTGTTGAGGTTCCTATGGGAACTACACTGCGCCAGATTGTAGAAGAAATCGGCGGCGGCATCCCGAACGGCAAGAAGTTCAAGGCTGCTCAGACCGGTGGTCCTTCCGGCGGATGTATCCCTGCTGAGCATCTTGACATCGAGATTGACTACGATAACCTCCTTGCTATCGGCTCTATGATGGGCTCGGGCGGACTTATCGTTATGGACGAAGACAGCTGTATGGTTGACATCGCTAAGTTCTTCCTCGAGTTCACCGTTGACGAGTCCTGCGGTAAGTGTACACCCTGTCGTGTAGGTACCCAGAGACTTCTTGAAATGCTTAATAAGATTACCGAGGGCAAGGGCACACTCGAAGACCTTGACAAGATGGAAGAGCTTTGCTATTACATAAAGAAGAACGCTCTTTGCGGACTTGGTCAGACCGCTCCAAACCCTGTACTTTCAACTCTCCGCTTCTTCAGGGATGAGTACGTTGCTCATATCGTAGATAAGAAGTGTCCTGCAGGCGTATGTAAGAGTCTCCTTACCTTCTCCATTGATAAGGATAAGTGTATCGGATGCGGAATGTGCGCAAGACAGTGTCCTGCAGATGCAATCACCAAGACCGATTACATTGCACCCGGCAAGAAGCTTCCCGCTTATGAGATTGACCCTGCTAAGTGCGTTAAGTGCGGCGCTTGTGTTGGCACCTGTAAGTTTAAGGCTATTTCTAAGGGTTAAGGAAAGGAGATAACTGTTATGTCTAAGATGATTAACTTAAAAATCGACGGTATGGATGTCTCCGTACCCGTTGGTACTACTGTCCTCGAAGCAGCTCGTCAGGTTGGAATCGAGATTCCCACCCTCTGCTTTATGAAGGAAATGAACGAGATCGGCGCTTGCCGTATCTGCGTTGTTGAGGTAAACGAAGGCCGCGGTTTCAGAATTGTTACCGCTTGCGTATACCCTGTTACAGAGGGAATGGAAGTTAAGACCAATTCTCTCGAAGTTCAGAAGTCCAGAAAGATGACCCTCGAGCTTATGCTTTCTACCCACGAGCGCAAGTGTCTTTCCTGCGTTCGCTCGGGCAACTGTGAGTTCCAGGCTCTTTGTAATGACTACGGCGTAACCGACGAGGCAAAGTATGACGGTATGAAGCCGGTATACGAGCTCGACTGCTCTGCTCCTCATATGATTCGCGATAATAATAAGTGTATCCTTTGTCGTCGCTGCGTTGCCGCCTGTAAGGCACAGAAGGTTGCTGTTATCGGCGCTAACGACCGCGGCATTGATACCAATATCGCTTGCGGCTTCAACCTTGGTCTTGCTGAGGTAGGCTGCGTATCCTGCGGACAGTGTATTGTAAACTGCCCCACCGGCGCACTCCGCGAGAAGGACGATACAGATAAGGTATTTGAGGCTCTTAACGACCCCACAAAGATCGTTATCGTTCAGACCGCTCCTGCCGTTCGTGCCGCTCTCGGTGAAGAGTTCGGCATGGCTATCGGAACCGGTGTTGAGGGCAAGATGGTTGCCGCTCTCCGTCGCCTCGGCTTCGACAAGGTGTTCGATACCAATGTTGGTGCTGACCTTACAATTATGGAAGAGGGAACCGAGTTTATCGGTCGTGTAAAGAACGGCGGCGCGCTCCCGATGATTACTTCTTGCTCACCCGGATGGATTAAGTTTTGCGAGATGTATCATCCGAATCTTCTCCCCAACCTTTCTTCCTGCAAGTCTCCTCAGCAGATGTTTGGTGCTGTAATCAAGACCTGGTATGCAGAGAAGAACGGCCTTGATCCTAAGGATATAGTTTCTGTATCTGTAATGCCCTGTACTGCTAAGAAGTTCGAGATTGCTCGTGACGACCAGAACGCAGCAGGTGTTCCTGACCTTGATATTTCTATCACAACCCGTGAGCTTGCCCGTATGATTAAGAGGGCCCGAATCGACTTTGTAAATCTCCCCGATGAGAAGTTTGACTCTCCTCTCGGTGAGTCTACCGGTGCAGCTGTTATCTTCGGCGCAACCGGCGGTGTTATGGAGGCTGCCCTCCGTACCGTTGCTGAGGTTCTCGAGGGCAAGGAGCTCGATAAGGTTGAGTTCCACGCAGTTCGCGGAATCGACGCTGTTAAGGAAGCTACCCTTAATGTTGCAGGTATGGACGTTAACATCTGCGTAGTTAGCGGTCTTGATGCGGTTGATAAGGTTCTTACCGCTGTTGAAAACGGCGAGAAGAACTACCACTTCATCGAGGTTATGTGCTGCCCCGGCGGCTGTGTAAACGGCGGCGGTCAGCCCATTCAGCCCACCTCTGTTCGTCAGAATATTGACCTTCGTGCTGAGCGTGCAAAGGCACTCTATAGCTACGACGAGGCTAATACCCTCAGAAAATCTCACGAAAGCCCGGTTGTTAAGGCTCTCTACGCTGAGTACTTCGGCGAGCCCGGTAGCCATAAGGCTCACGAGATTCTCCACACCTCTTATGTTGACCGTTCTAAGGACATCATAAAATAAAAAAGCAAGCTCCCGAAAGGGAGCTTGCTTTTGTTTAAGGAAAGGTGAAGAGGGAAAGGTCCTCTTCACTTTTTCCCAAGCCGCATGATTGGTAGTTGCTTTTTCTTGCAAATTTCAACATATTTGGCGGCACCGCCTATATAAGAATTTACATAGGTTACCACAACATCGCATTGTTTTATCTTCCACCTGTTTCGTTTATCGGTCGCAAATCTTAAGGGTGTTTTTTCAAAAATATCGGGGTACAGCATTTCTCCTATCTCGTAATCGTAATATTCCTTGTTAAGATTGGGATATGCCAAAACAACCGAATATTTAATATTGTATATTTTAGAGACTGCTCGAAGCGTGCTCAACACCAAGCGGTCAAAGCCACCGTTCGTACCCACGTAAAAGGTTTTAACACCTTTATTTTCTATGAGGGTCGCAGCGAAAATGCAGAAGTCTTATATCTGATAAGACAGGCTATTAAAGGCTCCGAAAAAACAGAGGGTGAAATATAAGCGCCTGAAGAAATTAAAAATAAGGATTAAATGGAACAAAATAGCTTGATTAAAAAAGCACAGTCGACGGTGTTTTTCTTGTGGCAATAGTAGAGAGATTCAGTAATCGCCCGTTTAAGTATATTTGAATTACGGAATAATAAAAATTGATTTTTCGAATATATTGTGGTAAAATACAAAAGCCGTGAATATTTCCGCTCGTGGCGCAGCTGGATAACGCAGCAGATTCCGATTCTGAAGAACGGGGGTTCAAATCCCTTCGAGCGGGCCAAAAATCGACAAGGTTCAACAGAGCCTTGTCGATTTTACTTATTACCTCTTACTTCTTCACTCTTCACTAAATAAACCTTGTCGATTTTAAAGTAATAAGTAAAAGTAATAGTGAAGAAGTTTGGTGTCTGCTTCGCAGACGAAATATAAATTACATCCACGGCTTCGCCGTGATTTAATTTGCAGCAGTTCAAAGGTGCGCTTTTCTTTTTTAGTTGTATATGTTTTTTGGCTCTCGGGTATAATAACTACATTAATCTTTTTGGGGTGATTTTGTGAAAAAAGGTGCGACTATTACGGTGTTGTTGTCACTCATTTTTTCTTTTTCAGTCTTTTTTCTTTTGGGGCTTTTGCTGCTTCCAGCCGAGGTGAAGCTCAATTCCGAACCGACACCCACCCCTGCCGATGATTTCGTTTCCGGGGTTGAGTATTATTCGGGAGTAGACAACTGCTCACTTTTGCTCCTTTTTGATGACGGAGCAGGCGCACTTTTATATCTTGATTTTGGGTCGCGTCGAATTGATATAAAAATATATAACGACAACCCTCAGGGACAGGCGGCGGCAAGCCAATACGGTGTGAATAAAACCCTTGTGGCTGATACTGAATTTCTTGCGGCATTATGCGACCGACTTGGTGGCATCAGTTTTGCCGAGGGCGGCACGAAACGAAACTATTTGTCGGGCTCACTCCGTCAAAAACTTTCTGAGAAGGCAGACTTTGACACCCGCCAAAACATAACAGAAGCTTTTTTTGAAAAAATTTCAAAAATAGGGTTGTCTACAGATGATTTTGAGTTTATAATTAAAGAAACGGAGAATAATTTAAATTTTACGGTTTGCTATGATTGGGCGGAATACTTTGCCGAGATGGCAAGCAACATTACTATAGAAAAGGGATGAAGATGAGAAGACCTGCGTATTTGCTTTTAGCCATTTTATTAATAATATCCCTTGTTGCCTGCGCCGCAAAGGGCGGTGAGGGAGATACTATCCATGCTGTCGCAAGCGATTTTGCGTCTTCGGATATTTCATCTGTAACCTCTTCGGATACCTCAACTAATACCTTGTCCGACCCCGTGTCTTCGAACTCTTCTTTGGATATTTCTTCGAGCGAGGTTTCGAGCACTACACCGCCCGACGACCCGCCGACACCCCCTGATAAGCCCGACCCGCCGAAGCCCCTCGAGCCCGCGTGTTATTACGGTTATCAAAATCTGACCGACACCCAGAAGGCGGCTTATGAAATTTTAGCCCAGGCGGTTCAGTCTATGCCGAGCGGATATATCTGCCTTGGTCCTGCCTCTGAAATTACCGAGCGTGACGCTCACCATATTGCCGTAACACTTAAAAATGACCGACCAGATATATTCTGGCTTCCCTATTCCTGGAGCATCGGCGAGATTGCCGACGGAGATATGGCAATTCTTTTTATAAATGAGCACGGCGAGAATGAAGAGGATATTGAAAGCCTTACCGCAACCTACATTGTGGAAAGGGCTAAAAAAGCGGTTATGCAGGTTGAACTTCGCGAGGCAATAGACAAAATCAAGTCGAGGATTACCGCTACAGACCCCTATGAAATTGAGCTTCAGCTTCACGATATACTCTGTGAACTTATAACCTATAGTGAAACACCCGACGTGCTCTCCTACACCGCATATGGTGCTTTGGTTCGTGGCGATGCGGTTTGCGAGGGGTACACAAGGGCGATGCAGATGCTTCTTTATGAGTTTGGCATACGTTCGTTTCCTGTTGTTGGCTTTACCCAGGAGCCACATATGTGGAATCTTGTAGAGCTCGACGGCAAGTGGTATCATCTTGATGTCACTTTTGACGACAACATTCTTGGCACGCGTCATGAGTTTTTCAATCTTACCGACCCCGGCATCAGTTTCTCCCGTACGATTGAGCCTGCTCCTGATGATTTCACCAACCAGGAACTTTTCGAGGGCAAGCCTTATAACTATATGCTTCCCGTCTGCAATTCTATCGACGCTTGGTATTTTACAAAAACAGGTGTGAGCTTTGCGGGAGATACAGATGCGCTTGCTAAGTTAATCATTAGCAGCGACCTTGAAGCTATAGAAATTATGGGTTGGAATGAGGAAATCCGCGACCCGCTTTTAGGGCAACTCACCGCGGCAGGGCTTGATACAGCTTCGGTACAGACCGACGGCGGATGGGCTAAGGTTTTCAAAAACACCACTAAAGAACAAGAATAAACCTTGGAGGTTTCATATATGAGTAAAAAATTCGTTATAACCATCGCTCGTGGTTTCGGCTCGGGCGGAAAGCAGATTGCAAGAGAAATCGCACGAGAACTCTGCGTGCCTTGTCACGAGCACGATATTCTGACTATGGCGGCGGAAGAGAGCGGCTATGACCGATCAAAGTTTGCCGAGGCAGATGAAAGAATAGTAAAGCACAGTCTTCTCGATACTCTTAGCTCGTCCTTTGTGCCGAACGATGTTCTTTTTGAGCATCAGGCAAAGGTAATCCGTGATCTAGCCGAAAAGGAATCCTGCGTTATCGTTGGAAAATGTGCCGACTATGTGCTTCGCGATATGGAAAATGTTTTCAGCTTTTACATAGAGGCTCCTCGTGCCGTCTGCCTTAAAAATGTAATGGAAAAAATGGAGGTTACCGAGGCTGAGGCCCACGACCTTATCACCGAAACCGACCGCTTCCGTGCAGATTACTATAAATATTATACCGGCGGAAATTATTGGACCAACCCTGTAAACTATGATCTCACCCTTAATTCAGGTAAGCTCGGTGCAGAAAACTGCATCAAGGTTATAAAGAATTATGTTGAAATGATGACAAAATAAGATAAGAAATGATAATCCCCGACTAACATTAGTCGGGGTAATTTTATATACAGTTTGGAGATTACTTTTCAAATCCGATGAGCAGACCACCCATTTCGGCATAAAAGCTGCAAAGTGCGGCGCAGCGGTAAACTCTGATATCTGCGTTTAGGTATTTTGAAAGTAGAAGAGAGGAAAGCTTATTTGCGGCATCTTCATTAAAACAATGGGCAATTCTAATTTTACCGCCGTTATATCCCTCCTTTTCCATCTGCAAAACAATGTTTTCAAGTGCATGCTCTTCGCCGCGACACTTGGCAAGCTGCTGCAGGTCGCCCCGCTCGCTTGCCTTTCCAACTACGCGAATGCCGAGAAGACCTGCTGCCTTTGCAACAAGGGGGCTAACCCTGCCGTTGTTGGCAAGATTCCTCATAGATTGGAGCATAAATATCAGCCCTGTTTTACGGCGATAATCGGTAACAGCCTCGGTTATCTGCTCGAAAGCGGCGCCCGAAAGCACAAGCTCCCTTGTCTTTTCGATAAGAAGAGCCATTTCGGGTCCTGTGGTAAGGGTGTTGAGAACAAAAACCTTGCGGTCGGGGTGTGCCACTTCATATTCCTGCCTTGCAAGGCAAGCAGCATTGTAGCTGCCCGAAAGTGTAGCGGTAATAGTGAAGCAGAAAATTTCCTTCGCGTCACCAAAAACCTTCAGCCAATCGCCGGCATTAGGGCAGGAGGTTGACGATTTTCCTTTATAGCGGCTAAGCTCATCTACCATACCCTTTACGTCAAGATTGGGGTCGTCGGTGTATTCCTTTGAAGCTGTTATTATTTTAAGCGGAGCAGTTTCAAAATCTAAGGAATCCAGAGAAAACAGGTCGGATGATGAGTCTGCAACGATTTTTACAGATTTTCTTGACATAAAACACCTTTCTAAAGTACGTAAAAGAAGATTGAAACAAACTGCAAAATGCTGCCGAGGACCACGAAAAGGTGGAAGAACGAATGGATATAACGGCACCTTTTACCGAAGCCGTAAAAGACTGCGCCGACGGTGTAGGAGATTCCCCCTGCGAGAAGCCACCAAAAGCCGACCATAGGGATAGCCTTTAAAAGCACGGGTGCGGCAATAACTATGCACCAACCCATACCTATATAGCATATCATAGATAGCACCGAATATTTCTTAAGGTCGATGGCAGTAAGGGTTACGGCAAGGGAGGTAAGGCCCCATTCAATTCCGAAAATGACCCAGCACCAGAGGGGAGAGACCTCTCTTATAGCCGAGAAAAGTATCGGCGTATAGGTGCCTGCAATGAGAAAATAAATGGTGCAGTGGTCGAGCACCTGAAAGACCTTTTTTGCGGTAGGGGGCTTCAGGGCGTGGTAGATGCTCGACATTGAATAAAGGGTTATAAGGGAAGCACCGTAAATGGCAGAGCCTACAACGTCCCAAGCGTCGCCCCGAAATGCCGAGCGCAAAACACAGAGAAGCAGCGCGATAACACCGAATCCTCCGCCAACAATATGGGAAACGAAGTTAAAAATTTCTTCACCGCGGGTGTAGTCGGGGAGAAGACGGGCAGAAAGAGGAGTTCTGGTCATTAGCGTTCACTACCAAGAAAGAAAAGTGCCATTGTACCGGGACCCGAATGTGCGCCGATTACGGGGCCGACATCAGTAATGAGGGTAACCTCTTTGCCGTATTTTTCTTTGATTATATCAGCAAGCAGCTTTGCGTCCTCTTCACAGTCACCGTGGGAAATCCAAACGGGGGAACCCTCGAGAATGGTTGTGCCGAGCTTATCGGCAAGAGCCATAAGGGATGCATTTCTGCCTCGCGCCGTTGTTACCTTTATAAGATGACCCTCGTCGTCAACATGGAGAATCGGCTTTATGCCGAGCAGACCACCAACGAAGGCAACGGTGGGAGAAACTCTGCCGCCGCGCTTCAAATATTCAAGGTTATCAACCGTAAACCAGTGTACCTGAGCGGAAACGGTTTTTCGCATAAATTCTGCTACAGCTTCAAGGTCGGAACCCTTTTCCTTCTCCTTTGCTGCAAGGTAAACGAGCATACCGAAGCCTGCTGAAGCGGCAAGGGTATCTATGCAGATTATTTTGCGGTCTGGATAGGTGTCGTGAAGCTCATCTGCCGCGATAACTGAGGAATTATAAGTAGTGGAAAGCCCCGAGGAAAAAGCGAGGTATAAAACATCATTTCCTTTTTTTAATTCTTCTTCAAAAAAGTCCTTAAACTCGGCGATATTTACCGCCGAGGTCTTAGCGCTTCTTCCATTTCTCATTTGCGCATAAAACTCGGCAGGAGAAAGGTCAAAGTTTCCATAGGTCTTTTCCTCATCAGTAAAGGTAAAGGAAAGACTCTTATAACCAACGCCTAGCTCTTTTAAAAATTCGGGCTTCAAATCACAGGCAGAGTCGGTTAAAATAACGTAATTGCTCAAAAAATCATCTCCGTAAAAATATATTGACTTGTTGATATCGAAGCTACAATCCTTCGACCTAAAAATCAAAACAAAAGCGGGTTGTCAAAAACTCCGCTGCTTAAAGTATACACAAAGCTACGGGACTTTTAAACCTACTAAATAGATTCGGGACTATACTGCTCAAAAACGGGCGGTAGAGTTTGAAATTTTAACTCTACCAACGGTAGAATTACGATTTTGGCACACTTGATTTATCTTTCAACTTGTGTTATACTGTGTATATGTTATTACTGTTTATGATACCTTTCAAGCAACGCAAATTAACACTCGGTTATTTGGAGAAAAAACATGAACGACTTAAAACCCATTATAGCGAAGAACATTTCAGAGCTTCGCACGGCGGCGGGCATGACACAGATTGAGCTTGCCGAAAAACTGAACTATTCTGACAAGGCGGTTTCCAAATGGGAGCGAGGAGAATCGGTGCCCGATGTGTCGGTGCTGCTGTCTGTATCCGAGCTTTTCGGGGTTACACTCGATTATCTTGTTCACGAGCACGAGGCGGTGAAACTCGTCAGTGAGCTTAAAAAGGACAAAATACGCAACCGCGGACTTATTACCGGTATTTCGGTTGTCCTTGTCTGGCTTATCGCCACCGTTGCCTTTGTATCCACCGACATTGCGTCGGTAGAGTTTTCCTACCGCTGGCTAGCCTACCTCTGGGCTGTGCCCGCCTCTCTCATCGTTTGGCTGGTTTTCAACTCGGTGTGGTTTAACAAATCGGTTAACTTTGCAATAATCTCTCTTCTTATGTGGTCGGTTCTTGCCGCGGTTTATTTAACTCTGCTTCTCGCTGCCCGCTTCAATATTTGGATTCTTTTCGTACTCGGCATCCCGGGACAGATTATTATCTTTATGTGGTCGGGCATTAAGGTAAGAAAGAGAAATAAGGAAATATAGTTTCTTGAAAAGATATACATTATATATAATAGCGCTTGTGCTGCTTCTTCTTTGCGGCTGTGCAGATGCCGCGGCTGAGGCAGGTGCGCTCGCTTCCTCGGTAGGGCACAGAATAAAGGTAGAATACAGCGGGCAAATTGCCCTCTGCTACCCGGGACAGATATTTGGAGTCAAAGTGAGCCTTGTAGCAGAGTAAAATTTTACGAATGTACTCGAGTGGCGAACAAATACCATTTGTCGTACGTGTTGTACGACATTTTTCAGTAAAAACGCACTAGTTTTATAATAATTTTTGTAGAAATTGTCACTTTTCAATTTCACTTTATCGTGCTAAAATGATATAAATGTTAAACGACATTCAAAAACAAAATACTTAAAGGAGAATTTTTATGAAATTCGCAAAGCTTTTAGCAATTGTAATGGCTCTCGTTCTTTGCCTTGGCTGCCTCGCAGCTTGCGGCGGCAAGAAGGACAGCGAGTCGGCAGGAACCATCAAGATCGGCCTTTCCGGACCTCTTACCGGCGGCGCTGCAGTTTACGGCCTTGCTGTTAAGAACGCTGCTCAGATGGCTATTGATGAAATCAACAAGGAAATCGAAGAGACGGGCAGCCTTGACGTTAAGTTCGAGCTTATCGCTCTTGATGACGTTAACGATGTTACCAAGATTGAATCAAACTATCTTGAACTTTACGAAAAGGGCATGCAGATTTCTCTCGGTACCGTAACAACCAAGCCCGGTCTTGAGTTTATGGAGTATGCACATGAAGATAACGTATTCTTCATTACCCCTTCTGCTTCCGGAGATAACATTCCGAAATATGACAACGGTTTCCAGATGTGCTTCGCAGACTCCAACCAAGGTACTGCTGCTGCAAACTACGTAAACGATAATTTTGCAGACAAGAAGATCGGTGTTCTTTATAAATCTGACGACGACTATTCTGCAGGCATCTACAACAAGTTTATAGATAGCCTCAACGCAGGCATTAAGGAAACCCTCGTAACCGAGTCCTTCCTCGGCGAAACCGACAGCTATGACTTCGCTGCTCAGATCAACAACCTTAAGGATTGCGACCTTATCTTCATGCCTATCTACTATGGTCCCGCTGCTCAGTTTATGAAGCAGGCTAAGGGTCTCGTTGCTGACGATGCAATTTACTACGGCTGTGACGGATTCGATGGACTCGAGGGTCAGTTCGAAAACTTTGCAGAAGAAGTTCCCCAGAAGGTTTCTATGCTTTCTCACTTCAACTCTAAGGCTGAAGAAGGCAAGGCTGCTGAGTTCATCAAAAAGTACAAAGACACTTACGATGAGAAAACCCTTAACCAGTTTGGCGCTTCAGCGTACGACTGTATATATGCTATCTACGAGGCATTAAAGGCTGCAAAGGCAGCAGGCGTTGAGTTCGATGCTTCTACCGAGCCTGCAGAGTTCTGCGACATTCTTAAGAAGCAGTTCACCGAAGGATTCAAGTTCTCAGGTGTTACCGGTGAGGACATCTCTTGGGATGCTAACGGATACGTTACAAAGGATGCTATCAGATACGACCTTAAGTAATTGAAGTCTTTAAAGTTCAATTAAAATCAGTTTGCCGGCGTAGGACTTCTTCGCCGGCATATTTAATAATAAATAGTAGGAAATGATATGATTAATTCCATTATTGAAATGTTAATAAGCGGACTCAGTATTGGTAGCACCTATGCCCTTATAGCCCTCGGCTATACCATGGTCTATGGAATTGCAAAGATGCTGAATTTCGCACACGGCGATATTATAATGGTTGGCGGATATACGGTTGCTATTTCGGTAGGGTTTATGAACCCCTATCTCGGCATGCTTGTATCGGTTATCTTTTGCGTTATTTTGGGAGTTACTATCGAAAAGGTCGCTTACAGACCGCTTCGTGGTGCTTCGCCACTCGCCGTTCTGATTACGGCAATAGGTATAAGCTATTTGCTTCAGGCTTTGGCTCAGCTTATTTTCGGAGCAAACCCCAAGCCGGCAACCTTACCCGATTACGGTATTACACAGCTTGGCGAGATTAAGGTAAAGACAAATACCCTTATTTCACTTGGTGTTGCGGTTATAATAATGATTGCGCTCAGCCTTTTTGTAAAATATACAAAGACTGGCCGCGCTATGATAGCCGTTTCGGAGGACAGAGGTGCCGCTCAGCTTATGGGTATTAACGTTAACCGTATTATCGTAATTACCTTTGCGATCGGTTCAGCACTTGCTGCTGTCGCCGGCTACTTTATGCTTGCAAAATCCGGCTCGGTTACCAGTACAACAGGCGCAATGCCCGGAATCAAGGCCTTTACTGCGGCTGTTATCGGCGGTATAGGTTCTATCCCAGGTGCGATGGTCGGCGGAATCCTGCTCGGTATAGTTGAGGCACTTTGTCAGACGATAGATGTTCTTAAGCCATATACCGACGCTATCGAATTCCTGAGCCTTATTGTTATACTTCTTGTCAAGCCTACGGGTATTCTCGGCAAGATTAAGAGAGAGAAGGTGTAACGGTATGCTGAAAAAAGATTTCAAAATCAGACACCATCTCAACTGGATAATAATCGCCATCATAACGATTGTTCTTACCGTTCTATCAAAGGATATTGCACGAAGCAACCTTGTTCTTCTTGAGAGTATTGCTATAGCAATTATTCTTGCCGCTTCTCTTTCTATGGTTGTCGGCTTCCTCGGTGAGCTTTCACTCGGTCACGCAGGATTTATGTGCGCCGGTGCATATATCGGAGGTAAGGTTTCGGTTATTCTTGAATCCTCTATGGGAAAGACCCTGCCCAACCTTTTAATTTCAGTACTTGTCGGCGGTGCTGTTGCGGCGATTCTCGGTGTTATTATTGGATTGCCTGCACTTCGCCTTCGCGGCGACTATCTCGCAATAGCAACGCTTGCCTTCGGCGAGATTATCAAGGCTATTTTCAGAAACACCTCTGAGGCAAGCTTCGGCGGAAACCTCGGACTTAAAACCCCCCGTTATTCGAGAAACGAACTTTTCATAATTGCTTTTGTTTTCGTAATAATTACGGTAATTATTATTCAGAACTTTATCCGTTCCAAGCACGGACGCGCCGTTACCGCTATTCGAGATAATGAAATTGCGGCAAGAGCTACGGGTATCAACGTAACAAAGTATAAGCTTGCAGTGTTTACGATTTCCTCCTTTTTTGCGGGAGTTGCTGGCGTTCTATACAGCTTTTCGAAGAACCGTGTTGAAAGCGGCGTTTTCGATTACAACTATTCTATCGAGATACTCGTTATGGTTGTACTCGGAGGAATGGGTAATCTCAACGGCTCGATTATTGCGGCTGCACTTATTACCTTTATTAACACCAAGCTTCAGACTACCCTTGAGGGTGATGCGGCTCTCTATAAAAACCTGATATATGCACTTATTCTCATAATTATGGTTATTTATAACAACGCTCCTGCCCTTAAGCCTATAAGAGAGAAGCTTAATATTAAAAACCTTCTGAATAAAATATTCAGAAAGAGGAACGACCCCGCACACCAGCACGATGATGAAGCTAAGTGGGATCGCGTTCCTACAAAGATTGAGATGAACGAGGTTCTGTCGGTTGACCTTCAGCCCCAGATGTCCACCGTTGATCCCGATAAGAAGGAGGGTAAATAATGTCAGATATTATCCTCAAAACAGAAAATCTCGGCATTTCCTTCGGCGGACTAAAAGCTGTTTCGGAGCTTAATCTCGAGATAAAGAAAAAGCAGCTTTACGGACTTGTTGGACCTAACGGTGCCGGCAAGACCACCGTATTCAATATGCTTACGGGCGTTTATCAGCCCACAACGGGTAAATTTTATCTTGACGGAGAGGATCTTACCGGTAAAAACCAGATTGCAATCAACCGCAAGGGTATTGCACGTACCTTCCAGAACATCCGTCTTTTTAACAATATGACGGTTATCAGAAACGTTATGGTAGGACTTCACAATCAGCCCGGTTTCAAGTGCTCTATGGTTGAGAGTATGTTCCGCCTGCCCCGTCATTTTAAGTGCGAGAAGGCAATGCGTGAGCGTGCAAAGGAAATTCTTCGCATAGTAGGTCTTGAGGAGGAGAGAAATGTCCTATCCTGTAATCTGCCCTACGGTAAGCAGAGAAAGCTCGAGATTGCGCGTGCCCTTGCAACCAATCCCAAGCTTCTCCTTCTTGACGAGCCTGCCGCAGGTATGAACCCCCACGAAACAGAGGACCTTATGGCAATTGTTCGTCGTATACGCGATGAGTTTGATATGACCGTGCTCCTTATAGAGCACGATATGAAGTTCGTTTCGGGACTTTGTGACGAGGTTACCGTTCTTAATTTTGGTACCGTTCTCGCACAGGGCGACTGCGAAACCGCACTTAACGACCCCGAGGTTATTCGGGCATATATCGGAGGATAACGCTATGGCATTACTTGAAGTAAAAGACCTTGAGGTTTATTACGGTGTTATCCGCGCACTCAAAGGCATCAGCTTTGAGGTGAACGAAGGTGAAATTGTAACCCTTATCGGCGCAAATGGTGCAGGAAAAACCACCACAATGCAGTCGATTATCGGACTTATTCCCTCGCGCGGCGGCAGTGTTATCTTCGACGGACACGACATTACAAAGACCCCCTGCCACAAGATTATCCATCTTGGAATGGCTGAGGTACCCGAAGGAAGAAGAATCTTTCAGGAGCTGACCGTTTATGAAAACCTCCTTATGGGCGGCTTCTCACAGAAGGATAAGGGTCAGATAAAGGCAGATATTGAAAAAATTTACGAGCGTTTCCCCCGACTCGGAGAGCGTAGGGGACAGATTGCGGGCACCCTTTCGGGCGGTGAACAGCAGATGCTTGCTATGGGGCGCGCTATGATGAGTCACCCGAAGCTTTTGCTTCTCGACGAGCCCTCTATGGGACTTTCTCCTCTTCTCGTTGACCAGGTTTTCGAGATTATCAAGGATTTCAGAGATGACGGCACAACCGTTCTCCTCGTTGAGCAGAATGCGGGTAAATCCCTTGCCATTTCTGACAGAGCTTACGTGCTCGAGCTTGGCGAAATTGTTCTTTCGGGAACAGGCGCAGAGCTTGCCGCAAGTGATGAGGTTAAAAAGGCTTATCTCGGCGGATAGCGGTGCATTAGCACCGCAGTTATGATCGCCTTTGGCGAACTATGAGTTATGAACGGCTGCGCCGAACTATAAACTTTATAAAAATAAAGGCGAGCATATCATAACAAAAGCTGTAGGCTTTTTCATAACTTATAGTTCATAGTTGTTGGGTTAGATTAAAATTAAGGGCGGAAAATATCCGCCCTTTTTTGAAAGGATAAGAATATGAAAATTGCGATAATTACGGGCGCATCAAGCGGAATGGGCAGAGAGTTTGTCAAAAGACTTTCGTCGCAGGAAAACTACGATGAAATTTGGGTAATCGCCCGCAGAAGAGAAAGACTTGAAGAGATTAAAAACGAGGTCGACTGCACCGTCAGACCGATTGCACTTGACCTTACAAAGAACGAGTCATACGATGAGCTTAAAAGCCTTCTTGAAGCCGAAAAGCCCGAGGTTAAAACCCTTGTTAATGCAAGCGGATTCGGTGTTTTCGAGAAGTTCGAGAAGGTGCCGTTGTCACAGCAGCTTGATATGATTGACCTTAATGACAAGGCTCTTGTTGCGTTAACCTATCTCGTTTTGCCATATCTTAAGAAGGGCAGCGAGGTTTATCAGATTGGCTCGCTCTCATCCTTCCAGCCGGTGCCCTATATTGCAACTTACGGCGCAACAAAGGCATTTGTCCTGTCCTTTACAAGGGCGGTAAATGCCGAGTATAAAAAACAGGGAATCAAGATGATGGCGGTCTGTCCCGGTTGGGTTAAAACCGAGTTTTTTGATACCGCCGTTGTTGACGATTCGGTCATCACCTATTATAATCAGTTCTTCACCGCCGAGCAGGTTGTGACCCGTGCACTTCGCGATATGAGGAAGGGTAAGGACGTATCTGTGGTTGGTCCTATGATTCGTCTTCAGGTGCTTGCAACAAAAATTCTGCCCCATAAGCTTGTTATGTGGATTTGGCTCGGTCAGCAGAAAAAGAGATAAAACATCTTGACTGATTGCTCTTTTTGAAATATAATTTTTTATCAAGAAACAAGGAGTTCGTACAGCAGTGAAAAAGTGTCCCCGTTGCAAAATGACTGTTGACTCAATCGGCGTTTGTCCCGTCTGTGGAGAAGATATCCTCAATGTTGAGGACAGCGGCCACAGAGCTGAAAAATATACTTTTAATAAATATTTGTTTCGTGTCCTGTGGTGGCGGCATCGCTTATTGCATCCCTTTTCAAAAATTGGTTTGTAAAGGATGAATACGATTGGTTTGAGGAAATGTGTGTCCTCGCCGTCTGCAACCTTGTGCAGTACCTCTGCGGCGGACTTGCAATCTTCATCTCGGCACTGATGGTATTATTTGGATAAATTAAAACCTCGGAAAACTCCCGTTATTCCGAGGTTTTTTGTTTTGCAAACAATGATTTTAGACCTAGGACTATGAGCAAAATACCAAAGGCGAGGCGGGTATAGCGGCTGCCGACAAAACCCGATAAAAAGGTTCCGAGGGCGGCGCCAAGGAGTCCGGAAGCGGCAAAGATAAGGACCGATTTCCACTTGATTTGCCGCTTTACCGAATAAATTATAACCGAGAGAAGTCCCACGGGCAGAAAGAAAATGAGGTTAATTCCTTGTGCACGCAGTTGTTCAACGCCCTTAAAGGCGGCAAGATATATGAGCAGCACAGTGCCACCGCCAAGTCCCATTGAGCCGATAATTCCCGATAAAAGTCCTGCGATAAATCCCGTCAAATGAGCATTCTCACCCCTGCAAAAATCATAAAACCGCCGAAAACTCGAGCAAGCCAGATGTTTGATATTTTTTTCATTATAAAGGTGCCGATAAGAGCACCGATAAGCCCACCGGGTAGGTAGGGTAAGGCATCGGGCAGAGTAACGCTGCCGCGCACCAAATAAAGCATTGCCGAAAAGAGGGTCAGCGGCAAAATAACCGCAACGGCGTTTCGGTGGGCATCCTTTTCGTCTATTCCCGAAAATTTCAGGGCAGGAATAGCAAGCATACCGCCCCCTGCACCGAGAAAGCCATTTACAACACCAATAAAAAAGCCGAAAATAACCGAGTAAAATGATTTCTTCTTCATACGGTTATTTTCGGTAAATTTTATTAAATTATACTTCTTGTACTGTTCGGATTAGCGAATTATCTCCCGAGGTTATGTGAATTTCTGCACCCGATTCACGGAATTCCTTGCAAAGGGCAAGCGCCTTCGGGGTTATGAGCTCGCCCGGTGCGATTATGGGACTTCCCGGAGGATACGCATAAACGAAATCGGCACTGATGCCTCCTGCTGAAAACTCAAAGGGTACGGCTACCGTGTCGCTTTCAAAGGCATCGCGCATCGCCATTTTAACAAGGGGCAAAGCAGGTGATATTGCCTCTGACACATTAGTTTTTGCCGGAATCTCGCGGTCAAGACAGGTTAGCGCATAGGATAGCTTATCAAATCCGAGTGAGGTATCTGCAAGGCTCGACAGGGCGAGCAGATAATTCGGCATTGCCATTTCGCACTCAATTTTATAGTCGCGAAGCAGTAGTTTTTTCAGTTCAAAGCCGGTGATTGAGCTATTTTTGCAGGATATTAAAATTTTCGATTTATCAAGGTCGACGCGTCTGACTACATTAAAAGAGCGGAGGTGCTCGGTTTCACGGTAGAGGTTGTCAAGTCGATCGGATTGCAGTCGGAAAAGTGTTTCTCCGCGGTATTTTAGTAGAGAAATTGTCGACTCTATGGAGGCAATTATGGGATAGGACGGACTGCTTGTATGGTAAACCGAGAAGAAGTTTTGCAGACGAACGGGGTCGACTTTATCTGTGCAGATATGTAAAAATGCGGCACCTGTAAGGCAGGGGAGGGTCTTGTGCGCCGATTCGATAACAAGGTCTGCGCCGAGGCTTCTTGCCGAGGATAAAAAGTATTTTGAAAGCCCAAGATGTGCGCCGTGTGCGGCATCTACTATCAGTAGAGCACCTGATTCATGGCAAATTCTTGAAATTTCATCGATGTTGCTGACAAATCCGTCGTATGTCGGGCTTGTAATAACGAGTGCGGCGGCAGGGGACTGAGAGAGGGACTTTCTAACCGCATCCGGGGACACCGCGCCATCGGTATCAAGCTCTTTTACACGGTCGGGGATTACGAAATCAGCCTCGAGCGAGTTAATCAGTGCGGCATTATATACCGAGCGGTGGCAGTTGCGGGCTATTAAAATTTTGTCGCCTAGCTTTGTTGCTGCGCTAATGGCGGCGAGAATTAAGGGGGTTGAACCTGCGGTAGAGAATAGTGTTCTTCTAACGCCGAAAAAACGTGCCGCGTTGGTTTCTGCAGTGGCGATAAGCCCCTCGGGATGGTGAAGGTCATCTGCGCCCGAAACCTCTGTTATATCGGGGCAATCCTTTAAAAATTCGGGGTTGCGCTTATGCCCCGGCATATGGAAGGGGTAAACCCCATCGACAAGGTCTTTTAGTTTGTTATACATAAAGCACCTCAGTTTTGCTTGCGGACAACCGCATATTCGTCGTCAAGACGGAAATAAGGACAACGGAATTCTGTATGGGACATAAAGTTAATGTATTCGTCCTCGTCAAGATTTACAAGGCAGGAATAGCACTCATCCTCTTGGTCGAAAACATAGTTTACACATAGCTCACAGACTGCGGCGGGCTCTTTATTTTTTCTCATACCATTGTCCTCCCGATAAATATCTTATAATTCCGGTGCCTGTGCGCCGTTTTTTTGAAATTTCATACAGCTTTTCGAGGAGCTCACAGTCGGTAATAACCTCGAACTCGTCTATTTCATATTTTTCTGCTGCAGTCTCCAAGAGGGCAACGAGCAGGTCGTAATAATCGCCCTTTTCTCCGAGCTCGCGGCCAAGCTTAGGCAGCAGCTTTTCGTGTAGACGTCGTAGAGCTATCTTGCCCTCGGACGGTGCATAGTGTCTGCGGACAATCCGCGCGAGATAATAATAGGCATCGGCCTCGGTCAGGGTGCGGTCGATATAATATTTTTCGCCGTAAAGACCGTAAAGTGTGCGAAGGGCGTCGAAATAACCGAGTTTAAAATTCTCGCGGCAGGAATCGGGCGAGAAGTTAAGCATATTTCCAAGGCTTTTGTGGGGCTCAATAGTGTGAATAACCGTGCTTTCGGGAATCTTTACCCGCTTTTCAAAGCCGAGCCCATAAAGGCGAATGGCAATAATATTTTCATAACCGTTTTGAATGAGGGGTGAGAGGGGGAAAACATTGAAAGCACCGCCGTCGGTGTATTTTTTGCCGCCAAGCTTTTCGTGCTTGAAAACGGGGAAATATGCCGAAGCAAGAAGCATATCGCAAAGCTCTTCGGGAGAAAGCTCGGAGGCTTTAAGGTCGAGACCCTCGCGGTCGGTAATCGAATAAGTAGAGATATAAAAATCCACACCCGAATCTTTAACCTTCAATGGGTCGACGTACTCGGCAATCATATTGCGAAGGGGTGTTACGTCAAACCCTCGGTCAAGTGCTATCCGCTTCACGTCGGATTTTATTTTGCTAAAAGAAAGTCCTGTGAAATCTCCCTTAAAAAGCTTTTGCATAATATCGTCATCTACATCTAAAACACGGGAAAAACGCATATCAAGCCATAGCTTTTCAGCAAGGTCGCGGTCGCGCATTGCCATCATTGCGCCATTCAGCGCACCGACCGAAGCCCCTGAAACAGCGTTATACTTAACACCCGCTTCTTCAAGTGCACGCCACGCACCAATCTGATAAGCACCTCGGGCTCCGCCGCCCTCAAGTGCTATGGCATAGGTTTTATTTAGGTCGACCTTAAGTTCCATGTGTCTCCTTATGACGGCAAAAGCCGTGAGTTATTCACGGCTTTCAGCGGTAATTGTTGTAATATCGTAGGGTGTGGTCTGATATACAAAGTAGTTCAGCCAGTTTGAATACTGAAGATTAGCCGAGCTTCTCCAGGTAACAACGGGCGGTTTTGTATCATCGTTATCAGGGTAATAGTTTACGGGCATCTCGATAGGAAGGCCTGCGTTTTTATCACGGAGGTATTCGAGCTCGAGAGTATCTGCATCATATTCTGAGTGACCTGTAATGAAGATTTGTCTTCCTCGGTCGGTGGCAACGGCATAAACCCCCGCTTCCTTAGATGTTGCAAGAATTTTAAGCTCGGGCACCTTTTCAATATCCTCCTGCAAAACGGTGGTGTGGCGGGAGTGAGGCACCATAAAGGTATCGTCAAAGCCGCGGAAGAGCATCGAGCTCTTGCGGTCAACCGTATGCTTGAAAACGCCGAAAAGCTTTTTATCAAGCCGATGCTTATTTATTCCGTAGTGGTAGTAAAGTCCTGCCTGTGCACCCCAGCAAATGTGGAAAGTGCTTGTTACGTGGGACTTGCTCCATTCCATTATGCGGCAAAGCTCATCCCAATACTCAACCTCCTCAAACTCTATATGCTCAACAGGAGCACCCGTAATAATCATTCCGTCGAAATTGCGATGTTTTATTTCATCGAAGGTCTTGTAGAAGGTAATCATGTGCTCTTCGCTTGTGTTTTTGGAACGGTGGGTAGAGGTTTTGAGAAGCTCCATTTCGACCTGAAGC
This sequence comes from Acutalibacteraceae bacterium, assembly GCA_045638145.1. Taxonomy (GTDB): domain Bacteria; phylum Bacillota; class Clostridia; order Oscillospirales; family Acutalibacteraceae; genus SFWF01. The sequence continues at coordinate 101,112 of JAZUAU010000027.1, read as the reverse complement.
GGAGTGTTTCCGAGAAGTCGGGCGAGCTGTGTTTCGGTAACGATTTTGGTCGGCATCAGGTTTAGAATAAGCAGCTGAAGTGGACGGATATCCTGCGTTAAGGCTCTCGTTTCGGTAATGACAAAGATATTTTCGTCGTTTAAAACCTTTGTTGCAGGCAGTTCGTTCGGTATTTTGATAGGCAAGGTAATGTTTCTCCTTGTTGACAATGTTATGTGTCTACGACGCTATTTAGATAAGCTCTAATGCAGCGGCAAGGTCCTCGATAATATCGTCTGCATTTTCGATTCCGACAGAAAGACGGATAAGGTCAGGTGCTACCCCGGCCTCTAAAAGCTGCTCGTCGGAGAGCTGACGGTGTGTGTGGCTTGCGGGGTGGAGAAGGCAGGTTTTGGCGTCTGCAACGTGGGTTACGATGTTGCAGAACTTGAGCGAATCCATAAAGTGGATGCACTTATCTCTGCCGCCCTTAACCGCGAATGCAAGAACACCGCATGTACCATTCGGCATATATTTTTTTGCGAGTTCGTTATACTCATCGCCCTCAAGGTCTGCATAGTGAACCCAAGCAACCTTTTCGTGGCCTCTCAGGAAAGAAGCTACCTTGTAAGCGTTTTTGCAGTGCCTTTCCATTCTGACGGGTAGGGTCTCAAGACCGAGATTCAGATAAAAAGCATTCTGGGGGGACTGGATAGAGCCAAAGTCACGCATAAGCTGTGCGGTAGCCTTGGTAATATATGCACCCTTTCCGAAAGCCTTTGCATAGGCAAGGCCATGGTAGGATTCGTCGGGGGTGGTAAGACCGGGGAACTTTTCGGCGTGAGCCAGCCAGTCAAAATTGCCGCTGTCAACGATACAACCTCCAACGCCTACGCCCTGACCATCCATATACTTGGTTGTGGAATGGGTAACGATATCTGCGCCCCACTCGAAGGGTCGACAGTTTACAGGGGTTGCAAAGGTGTTGTCAACGATTAGCGGAACACCGTTTTTATGAGCAAGTCTTGCGAACTTTTCAAAGTCGAAAACTGTGCAGGTAGGGTTGGTAACGGTCTCACCGAAAACAGCCTTGGTATTGGGCTTAAAGTATTTTTGAAGCTCTTCTTCGGGGAGGGTCTGGTCAACAAAGGTGCACTCAATTCCCATCTTCTTCATTGTAACACCGAAAAGATTGTAGGTGCCGCCGTAGATAGAAGAGGAAGCAATGAAGTGGTCACCGGTTTCGCAGATATTGAAGATTGCATAGAAATTAGCCGCCTGACCCGAGGAGGTAAGCATAGCAGCAACACCGCCCTCGAGAGCGGCAATTTTAGCGGCAACGGCATCATTCGTGGGATTCTGAAGACGGGTGTAGAAATAGCCCTCTGCTTCAAGGTCGAAAAGCTTGCCCATATAGTCACTTGTATCATATTTAAATGTCGTGCTTTGGTAAACAGGAAGCTGACGGGGCTCGCCCTGCTTCGGCTTCCAGCCCTCGTGAATACACTTGGTTTCGATTCTCATTTTTGGTCTCCTTATTTGTTAAGTAATTTTTTATAGCCCGCTCCATATTGAACACAGCGGGAAACACGGCTGAGTGTGGCAGAGCTGATATTGGTAGCTTCGATTACCTGAGTATAGGTCTTGCCTGCCATGAAGAGCTTTGCGGCGGCGATTCTGCCTGCCATCTGCTCAAGCTCCTTAAAGGTGCAAAGGTCGTCAAGAAGAAGCTTAAAATCCTCGGGGTCGGATATCGAGGCAAAAAGCTCATACATATCCTGAAGCATATCATCGCTGATTTTGGATGCCATAATATCATTCCTTTTAAATTAAAATATATTTACCTATATTATACTTTAATTTATTAAAGTTGTAAAGAGCAAAAAAGCTATTTTTTTGATATAAATGCGCCGAGAGTGCCTCTTTTTCCTCCCGTTTTTCGGTGAGAATGCAAAAATTCGGCATTACAGCAGGTGCAAAGGTCACTCACGTCGATATTTTCTGGGAGAATGCCTGACTTTATCAAAATTTCACGGTTGACCTCGCGAAGGTCAAGCATATATTTTCCGTTTTCCTTTGCCTTATAGCAAAGCGAAAAATCAAGATAGCCGAGCCGATTTATTTCTTCAATAACGGGGTCATCAACCTCATAACAGCACTGAGCCACCGACGGGCCTATTGCGGCGATAATGTAAGCGGGGTCCGAGCCGTAGTCGTGGCACATAATTTCTACTGTTTTCTTGCCGATTTCGGCTACGGTGCCGCGCCAGCCTGCGTGAGAGGTGGCGGCGATATTATTCTTTGTATCGTAAAAGAGAAGCGGTGTACAATCGGCATATTGTGTAACGAGGACGGCGTCGGTATCGGTTACAAGTCCGTCAATATCACAGTAATCGCGGTCGCGCCATACTCCCTTGCCAAAATCAGCTGTTGTCACTTTACGAATATTTGCTGTGTGGGTCTGCTGTGATAAAACCAGCTTTTCGGGGTCAAAACCGACGGCATCGCAAAAAAGCCTGAAATTTTCCTTGACCGCTTCGGCGCATTTGTCAAGGGTAAAACTGAAATTCATAGAGGCTGTGTCCCCCTCACTAACACCGCCAAGGCGGGTTGAAAAGGCGTGGGGAACCGCGTATTTATCAAAAAGCGGGAATGTAAGGTAGGTAACGCCGTTTTTCTCGCGAATATTTAGAGAGTGACTCTTTATCATAAGCCCTCCAAGGTTATTATTTTTTGGTAGCGTTAAGTATGGCGCCAAGCAGGGGGATATTGGATGAGCCGAGGTAGTGCATGGCGGTATCTATCTTTTTATATGCTGAAACGCCCTCGCGAAGCACTAAAACAACACCGTCGGAATTTTTAGAGATGTAGAGAGTGTCGTTAAATTCGCAGATTGCGGGGGAATCCACAAAGATATAGTCATAGGCAAACTTTACGCCCGAGATAAGATTTTCATACTCTTCGGAGGAGAGTAATTTCTCGGGGTCAAAGGGTGTTTTGCCCGATGAAATAACATCAAGCGTGCCGCCTGCCGAAACTATTGCCTGGTCGAGTGTGCAACGACCAGAGAGCAGGTCGGAAAGACCGAACATAGATGAAAGGCGCATTCTTTTGAGTAGTGAACCCTGGCGCATATCTCCATCAATAAGTAAAACTCTTTTGCCGAGCTGTGAAAAGGCGATTGCCATATTTATTGCGGTTGTGGTTTTGCCCTCGCCTGAAGCGGGAGAGGAAACTGTAACGGTTTTTGTACGCGAATCGTTACCGAAAACGGAAAGAAGACGGGAGCGAATCGAAATATAGGATTCTACAATAGAAGCCGAATTATTAGCCGACATTTTATTTATCCTCCTTTTTAACCGAAAAATCAGGGACTTCGCCCAAGAGAGTGACGGAATATCTTGCTTTGTAATCCGATACACCGCGGAGGCGCTTGTTGAATTTATCGAGTATAACTACTGCAACCGAACCGAGAAGTCCGCCGCCGATAAGTGCCATAACAACGGTTAAGGCAACACTCGGCGTGTTAATCACGGCATCCTCGTCGACCGAAAGAGGCTTGACCGAAAAGTCCATTGTAAAGGAGGCGAAGAAGGGAGACATTGCGGTTGTATAAGCCTTAAGGAGCTCGGTTGCTTCATCCTCATCGTCGCAGGTGACCGTTACGATAAGGATGAGTGATTTTTTATCCCTTCTCGTAACCTCTATCTTTTCGTCAAGCTCGTCTGCAGTATAGTTTTTTTCGCTGAGCTCGGTATCGGTGAGGAAGGTATACATACTCCTTGAATTAAAGATTTCAAGCGAGTTATCAATGGTTGGAATGTCAGGCTTTACCATCGAATACTGTGTAGTCTCCGTAAGAGAGGGGCTGTAAAGAATAACCTCGGCCTTTGCGGTATATGTAACCTCTGCATACATTGTAGTATAGCCGACCGAGAGGACGACACAAAGGGTGGCAATTATCATAATAACTGCCGAGTTCTTATAAAGTGTCTGAGATAGATTTTTGAAAAACTTTTTAATCATTCGAGTATACCTCCACTAAAGGTAATTAAATTATAGCTTAAAACAGCAAGATAATCAAGGAGTAACGAAAAAAGTCTTATTGTGAGTGTAGATTACCATACCTGGCTTCGCACCCGACGGCTTTTTAACGTATTTTACCCTCGCCACATCTACGGGGACATTGGCGCCTTCCCACGCCTTTGAGTTTTTAGCCGCAAGCCGCGCCGCAAAGATAATCGTTTCATCGGGCACCTCTTTGCCCTCTGTGAATATTATTACGTGAGAGCCTGGAATATCCTTTGTATGAAGCCAGATATCCTCCTTATCTGCCGTCTTAAGGGTTAATAAATCATTTTCGCGGTTGTTTCTTCCGACTGCAATTCTAAAGCCAAAGGGGTCGGTGTATTCCTTAGGCTTCGAAACTGACGACAGCTTTTTCGGTGATTTCAGCCTTAAAATATAGCCAACGACCGCGAGCTCCTCGCGAATTTCAGATATATCTTTCGGGCTTTCGGCACGGGAGAGTGCATCCTGTACCGACTCAATATAACGGAGCTCCTCGCGGTCCTTATCACAAAGTGTAGAGAGGGTCTGCTCGGCGGTGTGAGCCTTTTTATAATCCTTAAAATATCTTGTAGCATTTGCCGCAGGAGAGATGGCGGGATTCAGCGGAATAGTGATGCTTTTTTGCTCGGGGTCGTAGTAATTTTGAACCGTAATACTGTCGGCGCCCTTTGGCACGGCGTAAATGTTTGACTTTAAAAGCTCGCCGAAAATACGAAGCTGTTCCCGGTCGCGGCTCTGCTCAAGCTCGGTCATTCGGGCAACAAGTCTGCGCTCGATTCTCGACTTTATGTTGGAAAGCAGCTTTGATAGGTCTGCAGCCGCCGCTTTTAGTCGCGCCGCCTTGTCGCGGAGGGAGTAATAGTCTTCTAAAAGGGAATAGTAGGAGTTTGTCGGGGAATTTGTCACAGCATCGCCGTACTGATTTATCGGCATATAGGTAAAGTCTTTTGTTTCCCCGTCCATAAGAAGCAGGGTAGGGCAGTGGTCGCCGTTTATTATATTTATAAACTCGGACAGCACCGAGGTAATTTTCTGCTTTTCAGAGATTTCTGCCGCCGCATCGGGGTCAAGACCCGTTTTGTCGGCAAGCTCACGTGAGGTAAGAGGAGAGACACCTGCAATTACCGACAAAAATGCCGAGCCGAGGGGTTTTCCACAGGAAATTACCGCATCTGTCATAGCTTCGGCAGGGGTGGCAAAGGGGTCGAGCTTGTCCTGTGGGGGTATTTCTTCGTATTTTGCGCCCGGCTGAATAAGGCGGGAGTCGCTTTCAATATCAGAGCGGTGAATGGCATCGATAATTCTGCCCGATTCCTCGCAAAGAATGATATTTGAGCGACCCGTAAACAGCTCAACGGCAATAAAGGGGTGGACAAGGTCGCCCATTTCGTTATAGGTCGAAAGCTTTATAAATACCGTGCGGTCGAGTCCGCGCTGCTCAAAATCCATGATTTTCGCGCCGCCGATATATTTTCGAAGAAGTTTGCAAAAGGTTGGAGGGTCGGCAGGGTTGTCGGGGGTTTCCTTTATAAGCGAAATTCTCGAAAAGCCCGATTTTGCCGAGATGAGAAGTCGCTCGGCCCTTCCCACAGAGCGCAGAAGGAACACCAGCTCATCGCGTGACGGCTGGTAAATTTTTTCTATTCGCATTTCACGAAGGGCTTCAGATTCACGGCAGAGCAGCCGCAAAAAAATTCCGTCGAGGGCCATTAAATTCTCTTCTCCATTTCTTCAAGAAGTGCCTGATAGCGCGCCGCTTCCTCGGGCTTTCCTGCAAGGGATAGGTCGGACACACATTTTTTAACTATTTTAATCTGTTTTTCTATGTAATTATGGGCGGTGGTGTCGGCTGAATCAAGCTTGCCGATTCGGTAAAAAGCCTCGCCAGTGGGCTGTGCTTCGCCCGAGTAAACCGTTTCTATAACGGTATAGAGCTTGCCCGCATCAAAAACTGCGGATTCGCTTTTTATTTCAAATAGATTTTCCGAGAGGTAGCGCCTCAGGGCATCTGCCGAGGTCATTGGCTGAAGAAGGAGGGTATATTCGGGGGCTTTTACCCAATCTGCCGCCTCTAAAATGCCCGAGATTACCTCTCCGCCCATTCCTGCGATGACGATATAATCAACCTCGCATGGTAAAACGGGTGAAAGACCGTCGCCAAGGCGAAGCTCAATTCCCTCGGTGGCAGTCTTTTTTATATTTTCCCGGGCGTTATCGAGGGGTTTTTCCCTGATGTCACAAGCGATTACTCGTTCACATCTGCCCGATTTTATTAAAGAAATCGGCAGATGACCGTGGTCGGTGCCGATATCAGCAACCCTGACACCTTTCGGTATCAGGGCCTCGATAGTACTAAGTCGAACGGACGGGGTTCGCATTATTTGTTTGCGAAGAAGTTGTTTAGTTTTTCGAGAAGAGCCTCTACGTCGGTTCCGTGAACCTCGCAAGCCTGCTCGATGGTCTCGCCTCGAGAAGCGGGACAGCCAAGACAATGCATTCCGATTTCGAAGAAGTACTCTGCGCATCCTACGTCCATATCAAGAACGTCTCCGATGCACATATCCTTTGTAATTTTAATGTCTGCCATTATTATCAATCCTTTCGTGATTATTATTAAAAGAGTTTAACCGTTTTATCCAACTCATCTCTTCCGTGATTATAAAGCTTGCGGTTATCCATAGACCACATTCTGCCCGAGAATTCACCCTTTGCTGTATCTGCGGTAGCCTCGCGCATCTCGTAAATGCGGGCATCCATCATATCAAGCTCCGAGAGCAGCTCTGCCTCAATAAACATGGGGCGGACTGCGGCGCCAAAATCAGGCTCACCGTGGTGTGAGAGCACCATATGCTGAAGAAGCATTACCGTATCGGATTCAATCCCAAGCTTTTCTGCCGTGTGCTTTATCATTATAGCGCCCTCGGCAAGGTGGCCGATGAGGTTGCCTTTTACGGTATAGCCCGTTGCAAGACCTGCTGAAGAAATTTCAAACTCGGTAAGCTTTGCAATATCGTGAAGAATTGCGCCCGAAATGAGCAGCTCGCGGTCGACAAAGGGATAAATCTCCGATGCTGACTCACAAAGCTTAACGATAGAGAGGGTGTGCATTAAAAGTCCGCTTCTGATTGCGTGATGCAGACGGAAGGCGGCGGGCCAGAAAAGAAGTTTTTCCTTGTGCTCCTGAAGGAGTGAGGTAACGATTGCACGAAGGTCATTATCCTTAAAAGATGATGCCTTATTATAAAGCTCCTGCCACATTTGCTCGCCCGAATATTCGCTCGACTGCACAAAGTCTGCGGGGTCAACGCCATCCTCGGGGAAGGCTCTTCTTATTTTCTCAACGCGAAGCTGAGGATTGCCGTTGTACTGGCTGACGGTGCCGCGTATTTTAACAATGTCGCCCGATTCATACTCCCCGTGAACGGCGGGAACATAGCTCCAAAGCTTGGCGTTAATCTCGCCGCTCTTGTCGGACAACATCATATCAAGATAGCAGTCGCCCTTCGAAGAGGTCTTTTTGTCTGCCGTCTTTACCAGCAAAAAGCAATCAACAAGGCCGTTTGGTCCTGCAGGTGTAAAATTCATATTCTTTACCTCGCAAATTAGTAAAAATGCGGACCGGACCAGAGTCCGATCCGCAAAATAATTAATGGGTCAGATAATACTTAACTAAATTCTGAAGCAGGGTATCACGGTCAACTCTGCGGATTAAATTTCTCGCGTTGTTGTGGGTTGTGATATAGGTGGGGTCTTCCGAAAGAATGTAGCCGACAATCTGGTTGATAGGATTGTAGCCCTTTTCCTTCAAAGCATCATAAACCGTGAGCAGAATATTTCTGATTTCCTGCTCCTGGTCTGTACCGAGTGAAAATGTTTGAGTTCTGTCAAGCATTGTCCTGCCTCTTTTCTTTGTTAGTGTACCTTTATATTTTATCTTATATTTATGAATAATACAAGCATAAAATGAAAATTATCTTAAATTTGCACCGATTTCGGCGAGTTTTTTGATAATTTTCTTGGTTACGCTCTCGATTTGCTCATCGGTAAGGGTTGATTCCATAGAGCGGAGAGCAACGGTGAAGGCAACGCTCTTCTTGCCTTCGGGAATCTGTGAACCGATATAAACATCGAAAAGCTCAACCTTTTCACAAGTTTTGCCTGCGGCTGCGCGGATGGTATCCATCATAACGCCAACGGGAAGGTCGATGTCTGCAAGGAGTGCAAAGTCGCGGGTAACTGCGGGGAATTTGGGAAGAGCCTTGTAAATGATGGGCTTAACCTCTGCCGCATAGATACGGTCGAGCTTAACCTCGGCAACGTATACCTTGCAGTCAAGGTCGTACTTTGCAGCAACGGTGGGATGGACCTCGCCGAATACCGCAACAGCCTCACCGTTCATAAGTGCGGTGGCCTGTCTGCCGGGGTGGAGGTAGGGTTCGGTGCTTCTTTCATAGGTGAAGCTAACACCCATAGTCTCTGCGAGTCCCTCGAGCATACCTTTCATTGTGAAGAAGTCCTCGTCCTTGCCGTAACAACCGACAGACATCGTTGCAAGCTCTAAGGGTGCCTCGGTGAGGGGGAGCGCCTTCGGTACGAAGCGGCGGCTGATTTCAAAGAGTCTTACATCTTCGTTCTTGCGGTTAAAGTTTGTAGCGAGAACGGTCAGCATATTTGTTGTAAGCTGTGTTCTCATTGTGGAATATTCATCGCCGAGGGGGTTTAGAATCTTTACAGCGCGTCTTCTCTCATCATTTTCATCGAGGAGAAGATTATCGATAGCACGGCTTGCGATGAAGGAATAGGTTGCAATCTCTCTGGCGCCTGCAGAAATCATAGCCGCCTTTACGGTGTCATCCTTTATGCGGTCGGGAGTCTTGCGACCACGGGTAAGCGTACCGCGCATGGGAGTGCCTACAATGTGGTCGTAGCCGTAAATTCTCATAACCTCTTCTGCAAGGTCGGCTCTGCCCTCAACATCGTCACGTATTGAGGGTACGCGGACGGTCAGCTTATCTCCGTGGGCGGTGCAGGGAAGCTCAAGTCTATTAAGAATTTCAACTATGGTGTCCTTAGGTACGTCAACGCCGAGTAAAGAGGTAATTCCCTCTGCGGTGGTTTCGATAATTCTGTCCTCGGGAAGTCCCTCGTTCAAGTCAATTACGCCGTCAACAATATCGCCTGCATCAAGCTCGTACACGAGCTGTAACGCGCGTTCCATAGCGTACATAGTGTTATTTATATCGATTCCTCTCTCGTAGCGTCCGCTCGATTCGGTGCGGATACCGAGTGCGCGTCCCGTTTTACGAACAGAGTCGCGGCGGAATTTAGCCGATTCAAAGAGAAGCTCGGTGGTGTCTTCCTTAATTTCGGAGTTTAAGCCACCCATAATTCCTGCAAGACCGGTTGCGTTTTCTGCATCGGCGATAACCAGCATATCGGAAGTTAAAGTGTGCTCCTTCTCATCAAGGGTGGTAAGCTTTTCGCCCTCAAAGGCGTTGCGAACAACGATTTTAGAGTCCTTAATATCTCTGCGGTCAAAGGCGTGCATAGGCTGACCCGTTTCGAGCATTACGAAGTTTGTAATGTCAACAATATTGTTGATGGGGCGCATACCCGAAGCCTTGAGTGCTCTCTTCATCCAATCGGGAGATTCCTTAATGCGAAGATTCTTAACGGCACGGCTGATATAACGGGGACAAATGTCGAAATTGCGAACCTCAACAGAAACATAATCGTTAATATCGCCGCCAACCGTTTCGTACTTCGGCACAGGGGGGTTAAAGGGCTTTTTAAGCACTACGCTGATTTCCTTTGCAACACCGAGAACGCAGTTACAGTCGGGGCGGTTAGCGGTAATCTTGAAGTCGATTATATAGTCGTCAAGACCGAGGATGTCCTTCATATCGGTACCGACGGGGTGTTCATCCTTGAGGATAAGGATACCGTAAACCTCTGCACCAGGGTAGTCGGACTCCTTAAGACCGAGCTCCTCGCCTGAGCAAAGCATACCGTTTGACTCAACGCCACGAAGCTTACCCTTTTTAATATGCATTCCGTTCGGAAGGTCAGAGTTATCAAGTGCGGCAGGAACGAGTGCGCCGACAAATACATTGTCTGCACCTGTTACAATCTGCACGGGCTCACCTGTACCAATATCCATCTGACAAATCTGAAGGTGGTCGCTGTTTTCATGGGGTGCTAAGGATAAAATACGAGCGGCAACAACATTTTTACAGGTGTCTGCAAGGTTGATACATTCCTCAACCTCGAAGCCTGCCATAACCATTTTATCGCAAAGCTCGGTAACGGGTACGTCGATATCAACATAGGCTTTTAACTGATTAAGTGAAATTTTCATGAGTCTTTATCCCCCTTTCTTAAAACTGTTCAAGGAATCGAACATCGTTTTCGAAAAGCAAACGAATATCGCTGATTTTATAACGTGTGATTGCAAGGCGGTCGATGCCAACACCAAAGGCAAAGCCTGAATAAACCTCGGGATCAATTCCACAGCCACGGAGTACATTCGGGTGCACCATACCTGCGCCAAGAATCTCTATCCAACCGCTGCCCTTACATACGCGGCAGCCCTTTCCGCCACATTCCGAGCAGGAAACGTCAACCTCTACGCTGGGCTCGGTAAAGGGGAAGAAGGAAGGACGGAACTTAACCTTTGTGTCTGGTCCGTAAATCTCGTGGGCAAACTGCTCAAGAACACCCTTGAGGTCACACATTGTGATTCCCTTATCAACAACAAGACCCTCCATCTGGTGGAAAACGGGAGAGTGGGTTGCATCAACCTCGTCAGCGCGGAAAACTCGACCGGGGCAGACCATTTTAATAGGCGGCTGGCGGTTTTCCATAGTTCTTATCTGGGTCGCAGAGGTCTGCGACCGGAGAAGAAGGGTGGGATTTAGGAAAAAGGTGTCCTGCATATCACGTGCGGGATGGTCGGCAGGTACGTTCAGAGCCTCAAAGTTATAGTAATCGGTCTCAACCTCGGGTCCATCAACAACATCGAAGCCCATCGACTGGAAAATGTCGATAAGGTCGTTTGCAACCTTGTTGATGGGGTGGAGAGAGCCAACGGTTCTATTTTTTGCGGGCATTGTAATATCAACCGTTTCGGCCTTTAACTGCGCCTCAAGTGCCTGAGCTTTCATCTTTTCTGCCGACTCGGCAATAGCAGACTCAATAGCCCCTCTTACCTCGTTTGCAAGCTGACCCATAACGGGACGCTCTTCGGCGGAGAGGGAGCCCATCTGCTTGAGTATTGCGGTGATTTCACCCTTTTTACCTAAGTATTTTACGCGAAGCTCCTCAACGGCTTTTCCGTCAGCAGCGTCATGTATTGCAGCAAGCGCTGCCGCTCTTATCTGTTCGAGCTGAGTTTTCATATTTGTTCCTCCTAAAAGGTTTTATAAAATAAAAAAGACCCGTCCTCATTTTCGAGGACGAAGCCTTGATAAACAAAACTCCGCGGTACCACCACGATTTTAGCATAGAGCCAACACTCCGGTGACTTATAACGGTGTCTGCCGTCGCGACCTACTGGAAATTCAGTCTCGCTGCTCGGAAGGGAACTTCATCGGAAGACCTGACACAGCGCTTTCAGCCACGGCGCCGCTCTCTTTGGACTGACATTTCCGACTACTTTTCTTCGTCAATGCATTTGAACAGAATTATTTTAACACCTATTATATAAAAATGCAAGCATTTTTTAGGGAAGGGGGAAAGGGGGGCGCAACTGCCAGCCTGCTCGTAGCCTCAGTCTGCAATCAAAGGTTATTTTAAGTAATTAGTTTTTTATATGTGTCGCAATCATTAATTTACCACTTTTGTGTACTGCACCATAGATATGACGGGTCCACGTTTACAACGCTCCCTATAGTTTCCGGAAAATTAAAAGGGTCGATGTCCACATCGACCCTTACTATTGTTTAGCGGCTAAACAGTCACCCTAACAGATGGTGGCTGTTTTCTATTTCGATAAATATTCTATTACCTCTTTTGCGAGGAGAAGTCCTGCTGCGGCAGGAACAAAGATGGCACTTGCGGGGGCGGGGCGATCGCCCTTTAGTTCGCCTGTATCGGCGGCACTGTGCGGTTTTTCATCCGACCACACACAGAGAAGATGGTCGATTCCGCGCTCCTTCAGTTCCTTTCTCATTCTGCGAGCAAGGGGGCAAATCTCGGTATTTTTAATATCACTGACACAAAGCCGCGTTATATCGGTCTTATTTCCTGTTCCCATAGAGGATATTATCGGCACATCTGCCGCCCTTGCACGTTCTACAAGGAGTAGTTTTGCGGTTAGGGTGTCGACTGCGTCGATAATATAATCATATTTTGAAAGGTCCACCTGCTCTGCCGTATCGGGCAGATAAAAAACGGGATGGGTGGTAATATTAGCCTCGGGGTTTATAAGTAGAGCCCTCTTTGCTGCTTCTTCGACTTTTGGCTCGCCAATATTCTCGCTGTGGGTCATAAGCTGGCGGTTAAGGTTAGAGGGGGAGATGGTATCGTGGTCGAAAAGGTCAATATTTCCAACACCGCTGCGGACTAAACCCTCAAGCGCAGCCGAGCCTACACCGCCAACACCGAAAATGGCAACGTGTGCATTTTTCAGTTTGTTTACGGCATCCTCGCCGAGAAGAGCCTCGGTTCTTTTATAAAACTCCCTCATTTTACCTTTACCTTTTTACAAATATCTTTAAGCACACATTTTTCGCAAAAAGCTTTGCGTGCGGTGCAAACGTTCCTTCCGTGAAGCACGGTGCGGTGGCAAAAATCATTTGATTTCAGGGGCGGAAGAATTGCGCGAAGCTCGGCTTCAACCCTTGCAGGGTCGGTTTTATCGGTAAGACCGATTCGGTTTACGATTCGGATAAAATGAGTATCGCAAACAACGGCAGGCTTGCCGTAAACGTCACCGACGACGAGATTCGCCGTTTTTCTGCCGACACCGGGAAGTGAGGTTAATTCCTCAATAGTATCGGGCACTCTGCCGCCAAAACGCTCGGTAATACTTTTGCCTATTCCGACAAGGTCCTTCGCCTTTGTTTTATAAAGACCGCAGGAAGCAATAAGCTCCTCAACCCTCTCGAGCGGAGCCGTTGCCATAGCCTCTGCCGTCGGAAATTCAGAAAAAAGGGCAGGGGTTACCATATTTACCCTCGCATCGGTGCACTGAGCCGAAAGACGGGTAGCACAGAGAAGCTGAAATGGGTCGGAGTAGTCGAGCGAGCATATAGCGTCGGGGTATTCTTTTTCTAAAAGAGCTACTGCCGCGGCGGCACGTTCCTTTTTGGTCATCAGCGGAGCTTCATATCGCCGTTTCGAATCCAGCCGAGCTTTCTCATACCCTCACATACTCCGAGAGCGATAATTCCGGGGATAACGAAGTGAATAGCGGCAATTTCAAGAAGAGCAACACCTGCAGATGAGCCTGCAGCGGTCATTGCGAAATATGTTTCAATAGGACCAACAAGTCCTGCAGTTCCCATACCCGAGCCGGTAGCGGTTGATACCATACCGAGAAGAGCTGATGACAGGGGTCCCGTAATAGCCGAAGCGACGATAGCAGGTACCCAGATAATAGGCTTGCGAACGATATTGGGCATCTGGAGCATAGAAGTTCCGATACCCTGCGAGATAAGACCGCCGACCTTGTTATCACGGTAGGAAGCAACGGCAAAGCCAATCATATTTGCACAGCAGCCTGCAACGGCGGCGCCTGCGGCAAGGCCTGAGAGCTTAAGCGAAATACCGATAGCGGCAGAGGAAATCGGGAGAGTAAGGCAGATACCCATAATAACAGAAACGATAATTCCGCAAAGGATGGGCTGCTGCTCAACACCAAAGTTTACAAGCGCGCCGATTCCTGCCATAAAGGAAGATATGGGCTTTCCGAGGAAAAGACCCGCAATACCGCCCGTCAGGATTGCAACGATGGGGGTAACGATTATATCAACCTTTGTTCTGCCTGCAACTAAAGAGCCGAGCTCAATAGCCACGTAAGCCGCAACGAAAGCACCGAGAGGCTCACCGGGAGCGCCCATTGCAAAGGCAGCCTTCGTAATGTCGGGGAATGCACCGATAAGACCTGCAACTCCTGCCGAAACGGTAACGAGGGGAGCCGCGCCAAGTCTTGCCGCAACGCCAACACCGATACCGGCGCCGGTTAAAGTCTTTGCAAAGCCGCCGATAGCCGAAAGATAGATTCCTACGTCTCCGCCTATAAGCTTGCCGACCTGGGCAATAATCGTTCCGATAATGAGGGTCGCAAAAAGGCCCGAAGCCATACCGGAAAGTCCGTCAATAAAGAGTCTGTTAAGATACTTTTTAATCAATTTTACCACCTCATTGATTTATTTTCTAAATAATAACACCATTTCGACAATTTTTCAATAGTTCCGCCTTGTAAAAAAGAAGCGAATAGTATATAATTTTATGTGCGAGGTGCATAAATTGATTAAGATATATATTGTTCGACACTGCGAAGCGGCAGGAAACCGCAAAAAAGCCTTTCAGGGACATACCGATTGCGATATAAGTGAGGACGGAGCACGCCAGCTCAAATATCTTAAAAAACGCTTTTCGGCTATTCATATAGATAAAGCCTATTCATCACCCTTAATCCGCGCTTATAAAACAGCACTTGCCGCAGTAGATGACAAGAATATCGAGGTTGTAAAAGACCCTCATTTTGCCGAAATAAACGCAGGGGTAATCGACGGAATGCCATTTGCGGAAATTGCCGAAAGATACCCCGATTTTTACGATATGTGGGATAACCGCCTTTATGATTTTGCTCCCGAAAAGGGAGAGAGTATGCGAGAGGTTTATGACCGAATGTGGCAGGGGCTGAACACACTCGCAAACGACCCCGACAACGAGGGAAAAACCCTGCTTATTGCATCTCACGGTGCGGCAACAAGAACCCTGCTTTGCCGCCTTTTGTATAATGACATTGAAATGCTGTGTTTCACAGAGTGGTCGCGCAATACCGCCGTAACCCTCATTACAAAGGATGAAAAGGGTTTCCACATAGAATTTGCAAACGATGACAGCCATCTACCCGAAGAACTAAAAAGAACGAGTAGACTACTGTCAGTAAAGGAGATAAAAAATGAAAATTATGTCGGTAGACCTCGGAAAAGCGAGGACGGGCATTGCCCTTTCGGATGAAGGCGAAAGCTTTGCGTTTCCGAGAGAGGTAATAATCGAATATAACGAGGAAAAGCTTATAGAAAAGGTGGCAAACAAGGCAAAGGAGCTTTGTGCATCACTCATCGTCGTCGGTCATCCTAAAAATATGGACGGTAGCGAGGGCTCAAGGGCCGAAGAGTGCGCCGCTATTGCCAAGAAAATAGAGCAAAAAAGCGGAATAGATACCATCCTTTGGGATGAGCGCTGCACCACAGTTTCCGCCCACACCGCCCTCAATTACACAAATACAAGAGGGAAAAAGCGCAAGGAAACGGTCGACGCCGTTGCCGCAGTTATGATTTTAGAAGACTACCTTCGTTATCGCAAAAACACAATATAATAAAGGGGAACCCTGAATTTTTTTGGGGTCCCTTTAATTTTTTTCGTTAAAATATAAAAAGGCGCTGTCTATATAGAAGACAGTGCCTTTATTTTTTTATATTTCGCAGAGTTATCTCATCAAAAACTGATTTCGTTGTGTAATTATAAAAATAGTGTTTTGCAAGAAAACGACGGAAATTTTGACGGCTTAAAATCATAATCCAACCGCCGAAAGTTTTTCTATATTTGCGCGTTTGAGCTCTAGTGAAGGGTGCACATAACGATCCAGGGTGATCTTTGCACTTGAATGACCGAGAATTTCGCTAAGTGTTTTAATCTCAAAGCCAACCTCAACGCATCTCGTTGCAAAGGTATGCCGCAGGGTATGAAAATGCACCTTTTCTATTCCGCATTCACCGGTGTATTCGAGTAGTCGATACTGAAGCATACGGGGCTCAATATATCGTTCGGCACTTGCTGTTAGAACAAAGGCTTTTTTATTGTTGCAACACATTCTCTTGCAGAGTGACACCGCCGTATTGCTCATTGGTATTATACGAATCGAGCGGTTGCTTTTTGCCTCGGTCACGGTTATCTTTGTTTTTGTGCCGTCGGTTCTTTCAAGGTCCTGAAGCCTCTGCATAGTTGAGGTCACCCTAATCAGTCCCTCGTCCAGAAGAATGTTTTCCCAACGAAGCGCACAAATTTCGCCAATTCTCATACCTGTTAAAAGGGCAAGTAATATTCCGAATTTTACGCTGTCGGTATCCCGACTTAAAAAATCTGCTAGCCGTCTTTGTTCTTCTATGGTCATTACGCGTATTTCCTTGCGCTCTTCTTTTGGGAATACTATGTCAACCTCGCGAATATCGGTTTCTTTTTTGCAGTGTTTGAGTATTGACTGCAAAACGATCAGTATATCCTTTACCGATTTTCGGGACAACCCTTGACTGAGCAGAGAGTTGCTGAATTGCTCTATATTTACGGTATTCATATTTTTTGGCAAACATCCGCCAAGCTGTGGCTTTATATGACGATTTACTGTGTTGTAGTATTTTACATAGGTTGATTCCTTTACCCGATTTCGTGATAGGGTAAGCCATTCATCACAAAAATCGGCGAGCAGACGGCTCTTTTCGGATTTATCTTTTATCCCTTGTTTTGCAAGGCTTAACTTTTCCTTTACCTCTCGGTAGCTTTTGGCATACACATAACCGAATTTCGCCTTGCCTGCGGGTGTGCGTGTGCGAAGATAACGCCCCTCCCACCGACCGTCCTTTCTTTTATAGATGTTTTCTCCTCGTCTTGACATAAATTCTTCTCCTTTTACATTGATATAAGTATTTAAACCGTTTATGACGGCTTGTTTGACGGATAATAGTGTTGTTTCATATGAAAATAAGGCTTGTTCGACAAAACTCGTTGGTCAAAACTGATAAATTTTAAAAAAACACTTGTATTTTGGTTCACTATGTGGTATGATAACGACGAAATATAAGCGGTTTTACCTTGTCACAGATGAGATAACTCTGCGAAATTGGGGTTGAAAATAAATTTTATAAGTCTTTTTTAAGGGATTTGAACCTTAATTTTTTTGATGAGATAACTCTGCGAAAGATTTCAGGGTCGAAACCCCAAAGTCCCAAAATAAATCTCTCTTCTCATTACCGGCATTTTCGGACACAAGGGGACGTTCGGCTTTTTTTATCGGCGAAAATGTAGTAAATGCTTAATTTTTAATGAAAAGGAGAGAGTTTTTTGAAACGTCAAAATGTTTGCACCACCCTGATCGCTCGTACGGTTTCGGTTATAGCAAACGAAGGGTTGGATAAGACTACTACAAAAGCTATCGTAAAAGGCACCGATATTAATGAGGCATATATTTACAGGTTCTTTGAGGACAAGGAGGACCTGCTTCGCAAAACCTTCGATTCGCTCGATACCGAGCTTTTTGAGGCTTCGATGAAGCAAATTGAAGTAATGTATATGCCGACGCTGGACTATGAGGTAAGATGCAGAATCTTCTTTAACAAAATGTGGAGATTCATACTTGCAAATAAGGAGCATTGTCTAGCATATATTCGGTACTATTATTCGCCATACTTTGCTAAATATTCGAGCGAAGAGCACGAGAGAAGATTTAAGCCTCTTGTTAAAAAATTTGAAGACGCTTTTCGTCCCGAGGCGAATGTTTGGATGCTGCTCAATCATATCCTTAATGTGATGCTTGACTTTGCAACAAAGGTCTTTGACAAAGCGGTCAGAGACAGTGAGGATACCGAAGAGCATATTTTTAGACTTGTTTATTATTCGGTAAACCCCTATTTTAGACTTAAAAAGGAGCAAGAATAGTGAAAAAAGCTTTTGAGATTGCAAAAACAGTCATTGTTTGGCTTGTTGTTGCGGTAGCAGTCTTTATGATGTTGTTCACAATCATCTCTACAGCAGTTCTTGGCAGAAACGATAGGAATCTGTTCGGCTACAGGATGTATATTGTTAATACAGATTCGATGTCCAAAACAGACTTTTCTGCAGGAGACCTTATTTTTTCCAAAGAGGTAGACCCTTCGACACTGGAGGAGGGCGATATAATCACTTATATCAGCCAGAATTCAGATTCCTTCGGTGAGATGATAACCCACAAAATCAGAAGCAAGGCGGTAGATGCTGACGGTGCACCCGGCTTTGTCACCTACGGTACAACCACCGATACTGATGACGAAATAATCGTTACATATCCTTACATAATGGGAAAATACACAGGGCGTATTGCCAAAGCGGGACATTTCTTTAATTTCCTCAAAACCCCACAGGGCTATATCGTCTGCATTTTTGTTCCCTTTATGCTCATCATCGTGTATCAGGGAATAAACTTCTTTAATCTGTTCCGTCGATACAAGCAGGAACAGAATGCTGAAATCGAAGAGGAAAAGAAAAAGATTGAAGCCGAGCGCGAAGAAAATCTTCGTATGCTCGAGGAACTGAAAGCCCTCAAAGCAGAGCTTTCGGCAAGCAAAGCGGAAGAGAAAACAGAGGTAACAGAGTAGCTTCCGCATAAAAAGGGAGATTCAAATGGACAACGGCGCAAATCAAAACACGGTATACATATTTGTTGTTGCAATTATCATTGCGCTCATTCTGTTTGGAGCCATCCGTTCTGTTATCGAAGGTTTTCTTCCCGACCTTCGGCATCTGAACAATGAAATTGGAAGAACAACGGGGAGAGAAAGAAAACACTACATTAAAAAACGCCGAAAACTTTGGCTTTCATTATTACCGTTTTTTAAAAGGTAATAACCTTTTGAAATATAAATCCGTCTCCATAAACATCCGGCAAAACGGACGGATTTAAATAGCCGGGATTAACAAGGAGGTCATAAAAATGACAAACAAAAGCACAAAGCGTGCCCTTCTTGCATCCCTGCTTGCACTTGTTGTAAGCATCTCGATGCTCGTTGGCACAACCTTTGCTTGGTTTACGGATTCTGTAACATCAGGCAGAAACCTTATTCAGTCGGGCAACCTCGACGTTGAGCTTGAGTATTTTAACGGAAATGCTTGGGTATCCGTTCAGGACGCAACCGACATCTTCTCTGACGAGCTTTGGGAACCCGGCCACACAGAGGTAGTTTACCTCAAGGTTTCAAACAAGGGCTCTCTTGCTCTTAAGTATCAGCTCGGTATCAATATCTGGACCGAGACTGCAGGAGTAAACGTATATGACGAGGCTTTCAAGCTTTCCGATTACATACTCTTTGACGCAATCGATATCGACGGCGAGGCTGATTTCTTCGCAACTCGCGAAGATGCTCTTAAGGCAACCGATGACGTTGATTTCATCAGCACAGGCTTCACAAAGGGCAGCTCTCTCGAGAAGAACGGCGAGGAGTATCTTGCTCTCGTAGTTTATATGCCCACCGAGGTTGGCAATGAAGCAAACTACAAGCCCGGCACCACTGCTCCCTCGATTGAGCTCGGTATCAACCTTGTTGCAACCCAGTACACCTACGAAAGCGACAGCTACGACGATCAGTACGATGCAGGCGCAGAGTATCCTGAATTCGCTGATGAATGGGACGGAACCGCCGACTTTGCGCTCTTTGGACTTCCCAGAAATGCTTCTGCTGAAGAGATTGCCAATGTCGAACTTAACGATGATGTATATATCATCACCACTTCAGAAGAACTCGCTGCTTTTGCAAAACTTGTAGATGCAGGCAACACATTTGAAGGCAAAACCGTAAAACTTGGCACAGACTTAGACCTTGCTTCTTTGCCTTTTAATCCCATCGGTCATTCCAGCAACGGCAAGTCCTTTAACGGTACTTTTGATGGTCAGGGACACACAATTTCAAATATGTACGAACAGAGTGACCTTTCCGCATGGCAGTATGAGGGCGAATACTACGGTCTTTTCGCTTATACCAACGGTGCTACCATTAAGAATGTAACAATTGCTGATGCATACATCTCCAGCGGCAGAAATGAAGCGGCGGGCGTTGTCGGTAATGCAGTTAATACTACATTCTCTGATATCACAATTTCCAACACTACCTTGATAGCTTATAACAATTCGGCTGGCGGTGTTGCAGCAGAGTGTTATGGCAACTGCTCTTTCACAAACATTACAGTTGATGAAGATACTGTTATTGGACCTCTGTGGGGAACCTACGATGTTCGTCTCGGCGGTGTTGTCGGTCTGGTTCATGCTGGCAACAATGTAACATTCTCCAACATTACCGTTGCGTGCCAGCTTGATGCAATCAACGATGTTGCTGCGAACTATCAGTATTGGCTGTACCGTTACAGTGGTATGTTGATTGGTCATGTTGACGGTGTCGACGGTGTAGCAGATCCTACGGGATATGTTACTTGTGAAAACGTAAAGGTTATCTATGGCGATTGGGTTAACTATCATTATTGTGAAGACGCAGGTCTTGGCGCAGGTAGCTATAATGGTCCTGGCGAGTACAAGTACGCTCGTGTTGAGGCTGGTACCGGTACCGATGGCATTGATTTGTCCGCTTGCAATCATAATGACGATGAGTCACATAATGTACTTATCGTGTTCGATCAGTTGTTTGGCGGTGGACAGGGTGTTTCCGGTCTCAAGACCTATGACGGAGTAACCGTAGTTTATCCTAACAATTAAAAAATAAAGTCCGTCCTATCCCTCTCTGTGAGGGATAGGCGGCAATCAAAGGGCATAAACGAGCCCCCTAATCCAGATTTATGCCTTTTGATTGCCTGAAAAAATAAAGGAGTTTTCATTATGAAGAAAACGCTGAAAAAAATATGGAATATAGGGAGCACGGCAGTACTCATACTCATTGTGCTTTGTGCCGTTTTTCTTATGGGCTCAAGGATTTTTGGCTTTCGTGTATTTACTGTCGTTTCCGGCAGTATGGAGCCGACCTACAGCGTAGGCGACCTTATATACGTCAAGAGCGTAAGCCCCGAGGAGGTAAAGGTCGGCGACCCGATAACCTTCGTGCTGAACGAGGAGCTTGTCGTCGCAACCCATCGTGTTGTCGAGATAGACGAGCAAAATCAGTGCTTCTACACAAAGGGTGATGCAAACGACACCCCCGACGGCGACCCCGTGCATTTTAAAAATCTTGTGGGTGTAGTTAAATTTCACATTCCGCTTCTCGGTTACCTTTCGGATTATATCCAGCATCCACCGGGACTTTACCTTGCCCTCGGAGGGGTGGCAGTGCTAGTAATAGCAGTGTTCTTACCTGAAATAATCTCTAAAAAGAAAAAAGAGGACAACGAAGAAAAGACCGAGGCTCTGGAGAACGGTCAGTAAAACTAATTTCGGTTTTATTTTCAAGCCAAAAGTGTGGCAGGGTTTAAGCCTGTCACAAAGGCCCATCACAAACTGTGATAGGTTTAAACCCTATCGCACAATAAAACGGCTTGAATTTAGAATATATTTTTCGAGGAAGGAGGAAAATCGACTTATGAAAATCTTCAATATTAACACTACGCAAGCAAAGGAGAAATCATCTATGAAAAATATGAAAGTAAAGGTGTTGGTCATTGCTCTTGCTATTTGCCTGTTAGCGATTGCCTCGTTAGGTTCTTTGGCATGGTTTAATGCATCCGACTCTGTAAACAACAAATTTTATATTGCAAATTCCGAAGATGATCCTGATAAGATTTTCTCTATCGATGTTTGGGAAGATGACAACGATGGAGTAGATGAAAAGCTGGACTCTATAGAATTTGACGATATTTTACCCGGTGACGACCTTTATAAGGAAGTCAACATTGAAAATACCGGCTATTATGCACAGTACGTTCGCGCTACTGTAACCATTACCGGTGCTGACGTATGGTACGATGTATTCGACGAAATATTCTTCGACCTCGATAAGTTCGCTACCGATTTAAACACAAGCGACTTTTACGTTGACCGTATCGAGTTTAATGCTGATAACAACACTATCACTTATACTCTTTACTACAACGACATTCTCGTATCTGCTGAAGAAGCTGCTGCAGGCAACGGTAACAACATTGTTACTCTCTTCACAAACATCCACATCGCGGACCTCTTGGATCAGTATCAGGCTGCCAAACTCGTTGACAATGAGTTTGATATCAACGTAAAAGCTGAAGCTGTTCAGACCGAAAACGTTCCTGCTGATGCCAAAGAAGCATTTACATATGTTAATATGGGCATAGAATCCGGCAACTTCATCGTTGCTGAAACTGCTGAAGGCGTAGAGAGACTTGAAACTATGCTTACAGGTAAAGAAAACACCGATTATCTTTATTTCAACACTAAAGAGGATGTTTCTATAGATTTCTCTGAAACTAACGAATCTATTGATGCAACCTTCGTTAAAAACATCGGTAAGTTGGAAGTAATCGGCGGTACTGCAAATGTCGGTACTCCCACTGACTATGGCTTCATCGCTGAAAACGCAGATGCAGAAACTATCATCAATGGTACTGATATCGTGTCTAATGGCGGCGGTATCGGTGCAACCGGTGGTGCAAAGGTTGAATTCAATGATGGTAGCTTGAATGTTGTTGCAGATACCACAAACCCCCGTTATAACTTCTACATTGTAGGTGATGGTTCTGAATTAATCATCAACGGCGGTGAATTTGATTTCACTGCTAAGACCTTGAAGCGCGCTTACATCTATGCAGGTGCAGGCACTACCGTTACCATTAACGGAGGCACCTTTGGTAAAGCTTCCACTCGTAGCGGTTACACCGCCGGTATCCTTGGTGAAGGAACTGTTGTTATCAACGGTGGTACTTTCGGCTTCAACCCCACCGCTTGGGTTGACACCGCAAAATGCAACGTAACATATGACGATGCTAATCAAACATGGACTGTAGTTGCTAAATAATTAAAAGTTTAGTAATGTTTCGTTCCATTGCCTTTAAACTAATGTTTAAATATTTTTAAATACTGCGTGCTCTTCTGTCGGCAGAGAAACGCAGCACAGTATCGCTTGACGCGCCGATAAATTTAAAAAGGAGGTCATAACAATGACTAACAAAAGCACAAAACGTGCCCTTTTAGCATCCCTTCTTGCACTTGTTGTAAGTATCTCGATGCTTATCGGCACAACCTTTGCTTGGTTTACAGATTCTGTAACTTCAGGAAGAAACCTTATTCAGTCCGGCAATCTTGACGTTGAGCTTGAGTATTTCAACGGAAATGCTTGGGTAACTGTTCAGGATGCAACCGACATCTTCTCTGATGAACTTTGGGAACCCGGCCACACAGAGGTAGTTTACCTCAAGGTTTCAAACAAGGGTTCGCTTGCTCTTAAGTATCAGCTCGGTATCAACATCTGGACCGAGACTGCAGGAGTAAACGTATATGATGAGGCTTTCAAGCTTTCTGATTACATACTCTTCGATGCGATCGACATTGACGGTGAAGTTAATTTCTTTGCAACTCGCGAAGATGCTCTTAAGGCAACCGATGACGTTGATTTCATCAGCACAGGCTTTACAAAGGGCAGCTCTCTCGAGGAGAACGGCGAGGAGTATCTTGCGCTCGTAGTTTATATGCCCGCAGAGACCGGTAACGAGGCGAACTACAAGCCCGGCACCACTGCTCCCTCGATTGAGCTCGGTGTTAAACTCGTTGCTACTCAGCAAATGTCTGAGAGCGACTCCTTCGGCAAGGATTATGATGCAGATGCAACATACGTAAAGCCTTGGAGTGCAGAGGTAGACACCGCTTGGTACACCGGTGACAAGACAGAGTACACTCTCTATACTGCTGAAGAGCTTGCAGGCCTTGCAAAGCTTGTAAATGAAGGCAATAGCTTCAAGGGAATCACTATTTATCTTGGCGCTGATATCGACCTCGCAAACAAGCCTTGGACACCTATCGGAACCTCTGATAACAACTTCGGCGGAACCCTCGACGGTAAGCATTTCGTTATCTCTAACCTTTCTGTTTCCGGTACCTCGTGCGTTGGTCTCGTCGGTTGCGCAGGAAATGCTGCTTCTATCGAGAACATCACCGTTGAGAATGCAACAATAACAGGTAACCACTACGTTGGAACCGTTCTCGGCTACGGCTATCTCTCACAGAATAGCCTTGCAGGCTGCTTCGTAAACAACGCTACAGTTGTATGTACACCCGACAAGAACAATGATAACGGAGACAAAGCCGGTATTATTGCAGGTATGGCAATCAACGGAAATATCTACAACAACAGAGTAGCAAATTCCAAGATTTATGCTTACCGTGATTTTGGCGCAATCGTTGGCTGTGCACAGGCAGAAAACCGCAACGTTTCGGTTTATGCAAACGATGTCAAGAATGTTGAAATGTTCTACGTTTCCTGCGCTAACTATAAGGACGGCAAGGAAAACCAGAATATGGGCGAAATCGTTGGTCGTCCCAACAACGCAGGCAAGACTGTTACCGTTAAGGCTAACAACACCGTAAAGGACATTGTTAAGAACGAGCCCGTTAAGGTTGCTACTTCTACCGATACCATTAAGGTTGCAAAGAACGACACCGTTTATCTTGCTCCCGGTACCTATACACAGGCACCCAAACTCGAGGAGGGCGCAACCCTTATCGGAACAGAGGGCGTTACCTTAAACGCAACACTTTCGGGAACCTTCACTAACACCACCGTTCAGAATATTGATATCAAGGCAGGCAATGCACAGCGCTGGGCTTACGCAAAGGGTGACATCATATTTGAGGATTGCACCTTTGAGGCTACAAGTGTTTATGCTATTCACTACGACGGTCTTACCAATGCAAATGTTACCTACAAGAACTGCGTAATCACAGGTTGGGTTGCTATCGGCGGCGGTGCAAACCACATAACCTTCGATGGCTGTACAATCTATGGCAACGGCAGATACGGCCTTATCCGTCTTTACAGCCCCGGTACAATCAAGAACTGCGTATTTGATGTTAGCGCAGTTAACACCACCGATGCATATCAGGATGGAATCCACGCAGTTGACTGCGTAATCGAGGTTGAAAACAACGTTAACCTCAACGGTGAAATGGCTGATATCTACAACACCAGCGGCACAGGTGTTATCAAGGAAGGCGAGGTTGCCAACGTTTCAACAGCTCCCGCTCTTTCTGCTGCTCTTTCAAAAGGTGAGCAGGTATTCCTCAACAAGGATATTGATGCAGGCGGACAGCTCTTTGTTAATAAGGGCGGCGTTCTTGATGGAAACGGAAATACCGTTACCGTAGATAGCGGTGCTGCAGCTTATGAGAGTGGTCTTACTGTTACCGAAGGTACCGTTAAGAACATCACCGTTGACGGCGCATTCCGCGGTCTTGGTGTTGGTGGTTCCGGTGCAAGCGCAATGACCGGCGACGTTACCTATGAAAACGTTATCGTTAAAGGTGCTACCTACGGTGTTAACATAGGCGTTGGTAATGGTCATAAGCTCACTATGATTAACTGTACAATTCCTGATTGGAACAGCTATAGTGGACTTGGCTCTGCAGAATTTACCGGATGCACCTTCACTTCTGAAGGAAGATGGTATGCTGCACAGCGCATTTCTGCAAATGCAACATTCACCTACACCAACTGCAATTTCACCCAGAACGTATACAACAATGGTGATGGTAACTACTACCTCGACAGCTATGGCGGAGGAACCATCGTGTTTAAGAACTGCTATATGGATGGTGTGCTCGTTACCGAAGAAAACGTTGCTGAACTTTTCCAGATTGATAAAGTTACCGTTAAAGTTGAAAACAACTAAATAAAAGTCTGTCCTATCCCTCTTTTTGAGGGATAGGCGGCAATCAAAGTACATAAGGGTTACTTTATGTGTTTTGATTGCTGACAGGCAAAAACAAAATATAATCGCATTAAGCTTTTATACGCTTCCCATTCCCAAAAACTTTGTACCTCTCGGGAATGGGCGGCGATCAAAGGGCATAACTTCTTCTTTGATGAAACAGCACCAACCCTCTGTGATTTATGGAGGAGGTTATGTTCTTTGATGGCTGTAAGGCGTAGTACAAATTAATTATATAAAAAGGAGGAATTGCGTTGAATAAAATAAAGGCAAGACTTTTACTTGTTGCCGCAATAGTCATTATCGGAACTCTGCTTTCGCAGGGCTCACTTGCCTATTACACAAATATAGGCAAAGCGGTAAACGTAGTTACCTCCGGAAGTATAAAGATGCAGATTATTGAAAAGGGACAGGGCAATACCGAATATCCTGTAGACGGCGTATATGTTATGCCGGGAGATGTTGTTACCAAAAAGGTTTCGGTAAAGAGCCTCTCAGACCATCCCTTCTATCTTCGTGTTAAGGTAGTTTACGGTGTAAATTCCACCGAGCTTTCGGCAGAGGACTGCTTTAAGCTTAATATTAACGAGCAAGATTGGATCTACAGCGACGGCTGGTACTATTATAAAAAGCCTGTTTCTTCGGGAGAAGAAACCTCAAATGTATTTTCTCAGGTGGAAATTGTAGGCAATAAGGTTGATAACAGCTATATCGGAAAGACATTGACCTTAACCGTTAAGGCAGATGCGGTGCAGAGCGAAAACAATCCGCTCCGTGACGGCGATGTCACAACCGCCGCAGGCTGGCCGGAGGGTTAATAGATTATGAAGAAATTAATTCTGATTTTTACCGCTCTGTCATTACTCATCCTGTCTGCCTTTCCTGCAAGTGCGGCGGGCAACGTAATTTATGAAAAGAATGCAGGCGAGTTTATCTTTGAGTACGGAAGCGAGTATTCCGAAACCGACCTTTTCTCGGATTTCAAAGGGGTTATGCCGGGCGACAGCATTACCCAGACCGTAACGGTCAGAAACGACGCTTCGAACAAGGTAAAGGTAAAAATTTATATGCGCTCGCTCGGAGCTAACAGCGGATCGGAGGATTTTCTCTCTAAGCTTAACCTTAAGGTCAGAAAATCCGACGACAATGAAATGACATATATGTTTGATGCTGCGGCAAATGAAACCGATGGGCTTACCGATTGGGTTCTCCTCGGAACACTTTATTCGGGTGGAGAGGTAAATCTAGATGTTACTCTCGACGTTCCGACCTCACTTGGCAATGGCTATGCCGAGAAAATGGGCGCACTTACATGGGAATTTAAGATTGAAGAATTCCCCGTAGAGCCGAGCGACCCTAAGCCTCCGCAGACGGGCGACAACTCAACAATAACTGTATATATAGTCTTTGGCGCAAGCCTTTGCGTCACAGCATTTCTCTTTGTTTTGCTTATAAAGCGCAAAAGAAAAGAGGAAGAAAACTAGTTTAGCCTTTTATGGGCTATGCTTCTCAAAAAACCACACAAAAGGGAGGAATAAGCTTGACGGCAACACATAGCAAAACTCAATATCTCAAAATCGCCTTGGCCGTAAGCCTTATTCTGATAATTTTATGGGCGTTGCTTGGCGCAGGCACCTCGCTCGCTTGGTTCAATGACGAAAGCGAGGAGGTTAAAAACGTTTTCCACATGGCTGAATTCGAGCTTGATGTTTCATACCTTGACGATAACGGAAAATACGTTACCCTTGAGGGTGCAACCGACCTTTTTGATGAAAATGCACTTTACGAGCCGGGATATGTAAAAACGGTATTTTTGAAAGTGGAAAACAAGGGTGATGTGCCCTTTAATTTCAAAACTGCCGTTACGGTAACCGACTATGCCCTCGGTACAAATGTTTTCGGAAAAACCTTTGCTCTGTCTGATAAGCTGGAATTCGGACTTAGCTTTTCTGAGGATGAAGATAAATTAAAACAAGAACTCCAAAAGAGAGAAGTGGCAAGAGCTACCGCTACAACACCACTTGGAAATTATTCGACCAACAAGGCGTTTCTCGATGAAAAATCAACCGTTTATATGGCAATTACGGTAGTTATGCCAGAAGAGGTCGGCAACGACGCAAACTACAGAGGCAAGGATATTCCCACCGTTCATCTTGGAATAACGGTAGAAGCCTCGCAAACCGATATACCCTAAAGCAAAGTTATAATACAAGAAAGGAGGGAACCGAAATGAAGAGCTTTTTTAAACAGTTTTTATATGTCCCAAAGCACGAAAAAATACCCGACAAGGTTATGCTTGGCAGGGTAGTGCTGAGTGCAGCTCTCGTTGTCGGTTGCCTTTTGGTTATGTCTTTTAGTGCTTACGCCTATTTTTCTCACAGCGTAAATACAAAGGTTGCCGTTTTAGAGGGTGCATATTTTGAGGGCGAGGTAAAAATAGTAAATGCTGTGGACAAAGAGGAAATACTCCTCATGGCAGCAAATGCTGGTTGGCAAGTCGACCTTACACCAGGCGAGTATCTCGTCACAGTGAGCCACAAGGGAACGGCGTCAACAGGTTTTTTCAAAATAACGGAAAATAATAACACCTATCATACCACTCAGGTATTCTCACGCGACCGTGGCGGAGAAGAAAGCATAACTTTTACAATAAAAGTGGGTGCCAATGCGAGAGTAGAGATAAGCGCTAATCTTGGAACTTCGGTTTACTATACCGATTATAAAGCAAACGGAACAAAACCCGAAAGCTTTATAACGGGTGGAGAAACAATTAACTTTTAAATTTACAAAAGCCGTGGCAATTGCCACGGCTTTATTTTGTTGGTGCGGGTAACAGGACTTGAACCTGCATGAAGTTGCCCTCACTAGAACCTGAATCTAGCGCGTCTGCCAATTCCGCCATACCCGCATAATGTTAAGTAATGGTAACTATGGATAAAGATACCGATTGCTTTCACCTCTTATTTTTACACGGCGAGGCATTCCGAGGCGGAACTTACATTTCAGTTCAATCCGCAAGTGATATTATACCCCTTGCAGGCTGCTTTGTCAAGTTAAAAACTGCGGAGCGTATCAGTATTTTAGGGTCTTGAGATACGATTTTTGTTCTGGGTTTACTCTGTAGCATTCCAGCGCCTTTTGAATTGTGCGGTTGTGGGTCGTATGGTAGAGTTGGTGTGGGATTGTACTGAAAATCTCGGCACCACTCGTCGTGAGGAGCAAATATGTTTTCAGACATACCTTCACCTCTTTTTAAGATATTTTACGCGAAACTGCATATTTTGGTCAATCGGGAGAAAAATACTAAGGGTGATGTTATGGAAATTCTAATAAACTGCATAAAGGCTTTTCTTATAGGAGGTACTATCTGTCTTGTTGGACAGATTCTTATCGACTATACCAAGCTGACCCCTGCGAGGATTTTAGTAAGCTTCGTTGTGGCGGGGGTATTTCTTTCTGCTATGGGGCTTTACGGACCTTTTGCCGAGTTTGCCGAGGCAGGAGCAACCGTGCCACTAACCGGATTTGGGCATTCTCTGGCGGAGGGTGTCAGAAAAGCGGTGGATGAATTTGGATTCATCGGAATTTTTATGGGTGGTCTTACAGCCACAAGCGCAGGAGTGACAGCGGCGGTATTTTTCGGATATCTTATGGCACTCATTTTTAAACCCCACGACAGAAATTAGCATTGACTTTGTCACTTATCAATGCTAATATAAGTTTATAGAAAGCTGCCACCGGGTAGTAAATGCAAAAGCATTTGTTTACACATCGTTAGGTCTTAGAAGATGTGTATGCAGATGCTTTTTTTGGAGGGCATATGAAAAAACCTTATAATTATTTTAAAGATTTAACTTATTTCGAGAGAGGTCTCTTAATAACCTCACTTGCCGTAGTAACACTATCGTTTCTATGGTCAAAGGGCGGTTGGCTCCAACTCGTTGCATCTATCATCGGTGTTACGGCACTAATTTTTGTTGCAAAAGGATATGTCATCGGGCAGATATTATCGGTCGTTTTTGCCCTCTTTTACGGATACATATCATTCCATTTCAGATATTACGGCGAGCTTATAACCTACCTGTTTATGACGGCACCTATAGCACTGGCAGCGGTTATTTCGTGGATTAAAAATCCTTATAAGGACACGGTTGAGGTGACCGTCAGCCGAATGACAAAAAAGCAGGTGGTGCTAATCTCTATTGCTGCCGCAGTAGTTACAATTATTTTTTATTTTATTTTAAAGGCATTTGACACGGCAAATCTTCTCTTTTCAACTATATCGGTCACCACGAGCTTTCTCGCCGTTTCCTTCACATATTTCCGCAGTCCCTATTATGCCCTCGCATATTCGGCAAACGATATCGTTTTGATTGTTTTGTGGGTGCTTGCAACGGCAGAAAACATAACCTATCTGCCGATGATTTTTTGTTTTTTAATGTTTTTGGCTAACGACCTTTATGGATATTTCAACTGGAAACGTATGGCAACAAGACAAAAGGATGAGAGGTGACTCTTATCTTTTTTTGATTCTGAAATTTTGGATAAAACCCACAATCTGTCCAGAAATAACCACCGTAACAAGTGAATACAAAATATTTTTAAGCGGTATATATGTGAGAGAAAGGGCAAGCACGGTAATGTCGGTAACGAAATAAACCCAAGTGATATTTATTTTAAGAATCCTTGAAAGGCTCATAGCGAGAGCGTCATCACCCGTAGGTGCGCCGCCCGCCTTTACTGCAAGACCAACCCCGACACCAACAAAAACCGCCCCGATAAGAGCCGCTGCGAGAGGCATTTCGGCAATATCGGGATAAACCCTGGGAAAACGCTCGAAAATGGCGTAGCTTCCCGAGAAACCGACGGTGGAAATGAGGGAATACACAATAAATTCCCGACCGAAAGTCCGTATGCCTAATGCATAACATATTATATTTATAGCAGCACCCGTGATAGCGGGGGAGATGCCCCACCAGTTATCGAAAAGTAGAGTAAGACCCAGCGCACCGCCTTCGGTTACACCTGAGAGGGAGTGCACATTGTAAATTCCAAAAGACAGTATAACACTGCCGAGGAGCGCAAGTATAGCGAGCCCTATTTTGTTTTTCTTATAATGCTGAGTAGTATTGATGCTTTCTTCAGTATGGGGGAAATCAGTCTTTTTTTGCATTTTTTTATCCTTTCAGAAAGGGCTCTGTTTTGGGTTCATTGTATCAATTTATTACCTCTTTGTCAATACGAAAAACACCCAAAAATCTGTTATTTTTGCCATTTGCTTTGCCGGCTAAAAACTCTTTTATTGACTTATCAAAAAAAAGGTTTATACTAAAGATATAGACTAAAACAGAGGATGGTAAAGCTTATGGCATTCTGGTACGACGGCAACAAAAACTACGCCGAGAATAAGCGCGAAAAGGACGGAATAGTTTATTACATCCGCGGTGTGCGTGAGGTAGAGGGCAAGCGTTTTGAACGTTATGCCGTAAACACACACTTTATCGGCAGAGGCGAAAATTTATCCGAGCTTATTGGCAGATACGTAAAGCCTTTATACGAAGAGGGAGACATTGTTGCAATCGGAGAAAAGGTTGTTTCTATGTGTCAGGACAATACAGTCGAGAAAAAGGACGTAAAAATCGGCTTTCTTGCACGCACTCTTTCAAAATTTGCCACTAAAAACAGTGATACCGGTATCGGAATGGGCGAGCCTTACAAGCTTCAGCTTGCTATTAATATGAAGGGAGCACCCCTTATTCTCTGGGCATCCTTTTGCGGTGCAGTGGGCAAAATTTTCGGCAAGCGCGGGGTTTTCTATGAGATAGTCGGCCAGGACATTGCCGGAATCGACGGCTTTTATATGCATTCGGTTTTTGAAACCTATCACGACCTTGCGGTGCTCAACCCCGAAGACCCCGACGGCGCCTGCAAGAAGATTTTTGACGAGCAGGGCGTAACCACTATGATAATCGATGCCAACGATATTTCGGTTGAAATCCTCGGCACAAGTGAGGATATAAGGGATACCGATAAGGAATACCTTGCCGAGCTTGTACGCGATAATCCCGCAGGTCAGGATGATGAGCTTACCCCATTTATTATTATCCGTGATATAAAAGACCGAGAAGCAGAGCCCTACGTGCCTATGAAGGAAAGGGCAGAGTAGCCGGCTTGATAATTGGCGCAGAACAAAAGAGATAAAAAGAAGAAAAGGTATTCGAGAAAGTTAAAATCTCGGATACCTTTTTATTCTATTGCAAGTCCGAAATAATTGGGTATTTCGGTAAGATTATAATTTTTAAGCAGGGCGAAGGGAATTGAATTGCCCACACAGTTGAATAATGCCTTACGGAAACCTAAAGAGGCAGTAATAGCGGGTGGTATTTTTTGGTCACCGAGGAATTCTGCCGCATAAAGCAGGTCGTTTTTCTCCTCTGCGGCAAGCAGAAAACCCTTACCGCAATAAAGATTACCATCTAAAAGACCGAGTGCCGCGCCGCTTTGCAAAACTGCACCGTCGGGTGCAAGCTCCCGTCTAATTCGGGCGTATTCCTCTGCGGATATTTTGTTAATTTCACAAATTCCTTCTGCTGCTACCTCAAAACGGTCTTTGCTAAGCGTTATATTATAACCGAGACCCTCGTAAAAACCAAAAAGTTCTTCACTCGCAGGGCGGAGAATAACGGCAGAATAGCCGTGGGATTTCATATATCTGTCGGAATACTCGAGAAGCCTTGTTGCAAAGCCCTGAGAGCGGTGTGCCTTGTCGGTAGCAACGGCGTAGATATAGCCAAGTTTACTGCCCTTAAATTCACAGTCGATAATATAAAGTGCAGAAACGATTTTACCGTCATTTTTTAAAACAAGGGTGTGGTCGGGCGAAAAAACAGCACCAAAAAAGCGGTCTAAAAAGCTGTCCTCATCCGAAAAAGCATCTTTCCAAAGTACGCGTAGGCGAGGAATGTCTTTCATTTCGGGGTTTAGAATTTCTATCATAGCTTTGCCCGCCATTTCTCCAAATTGTAAAGGGGACGGTAGCTTTCTTTGGCTTTTCTGAGGCCCTCGAGCCCCATATCCTCCTCGCGGTCAAGGAATTTTACCTCGGGGTATTTTTCTTTTATATGCCGAGCAAATTCGCGGTTTATAAGGGGGTATGCGCCGTCCGAGTCACGAAGCGCCTTTTCAAAATGAACGTCAAAGGTATCGTTATAAAAGTGTGTGCCTACCGTAAAAGCGAGAATATCGTCGCCATTTTTGAGTAGCAGCCCCTCGGGGGAAAGCTCGGCAAAGCTCGTGGCGAGCCGTCTTATGGCTTCCTTTTCAAGTGAGAAGGTGTCCGCTCCGAGCAGCGCTTCCTTTTCGGAAAACCACTCTTCCGCCATTTTCAGAGCCAGATGAACGTTATCCGAGTTCAACTCCTCGGTTACAGAATCGGGATAATTCTCATAGAATCGGTTTATAAAGTTGCGCTTTGAGTGATATTTCTTACCCGCAAGGGTGGAAAGCGCCTCTAGATCGTAAATATAGTCGTAGGTGTCGCGATTTGTCGAAAATTCAAAGGTGTTGGGGAAAGTGGTTTCTATAAATTCCTTTTCAGTTGGCATAACTCCGTTTAGCCGGCATTCGATGCCGCGCTCTCGTGCATCCTCTATAATTTTCTCTATAGCAGATTTCCTATCCCCGTTTCCCAGGGGGTAGGAGTATGCAAGGTAGTCCCCGAATCGAGAAAACAGAATGAGGCAACCGTTAGTGAGGGCGAATTGCTGTTCACCCCACAGAAATACGTTTAAAAATGAATATTCACAGCCCCGACGTTCCGAATTTTGCAAATACTTTTCATAAAGTGCGCGGTCAGAGGGGGTTATGGATTTGAAATCCAGCATAAATTACTCCCAAATTCTAAAACTTATGGTTATTATGTGTATAATTCGCTCTATTTTTCACTCAGTTCCCAAAAGGCTATCGTGGCGGCAGCGGCGACATTCAGCGAATCGACTTTGTGGTACATAGGGATTTTTACGGTGTAATCGCAGGCATTAATCGTCCCCGCGCTTAAACCATCCCCTTCAGCACCTAAAAACAGAGCAAGCTTGTCGGCGCTCTTAAGGGCGGTGTCGGTCACGTTTATACTGTCATCCGCGAGCGCAAGCGCGGCGGTGGTAAAGCCCTTCTGCTTTAAATATTCTGCAGTGCTCTGGGGCTCCTTAAAGCCCTCCTTATCAAAAAATGCCCAAGGCACCAAAAAAACACTGCCCATACTAACCCGTACGGTGCGGCGATTTAAGGGCTCTGCACAGTTGTGAAAAAGTAAAACTGCATCTATGCCAAGTGCGGCGGCGTTTCTGAAAATTGCACCAACATTTGTACTATCGCTGAGCCTTTCTAAAACGGCAATCCGCTTTGCACCCTTTAAAACCTCGTCGAGTGATTTTTCTTCGGGACGGCGCATAGCCGCGAGAAGCCCTCGGGTAAGCTCAAAACCCGTAAGAGAGGCAAGCACGTCTCTCGGCGCGGTGTATACTGGGGTTAAGGGAGAGAGTTCTATAAGCTCTTTGCCGATGCCCTCTATCTGCCGCTCCTCCATAAGAAAGCTTACGGGCTCTAAACCGCAGGAAAGCGCAACCTTTATAACCTTTACACTCTCTGCTATAAAAATGCCCTCACTCCGCCGAAGCTCCGCCTCGGTAAGCGAGGCGTAGGGCTTAAGCTCTTCTGCGTTTATGTCGGCAATCTTGATAATCTGTGCCATTTTGGTTCCCCTCTCGATCTACTGCCGCCAGTTTAACATACAAAAAACCTTTTCAAACAAAACGTTGACCTTTACAAGCTCATATTTAGCAGATTTTATTTTGTATTGGTATAGTATAATTTTGCACAAAAAGTGGAAAAATGTCAAGAAAAAACCTCGGAACCGTAGGGCTCCGAGGTTTCTGCCGCTTAATAGTAGTTAGAGGTTTTAGCGTTGCAGGTGAGGGTGTCGGTAAGGTCTGCGCCCTGACGCTCTATGCAGTTTGCCGAGAAGCGGAAGGTCCACACCGTATTGGTATAGGGCGCAAGGGTTAGTCCCTGCAGCTCGCCAAAGCTACCTGAGGCGATAACTCCATCCTTGTTCGAGAAGGTCAGCTCCTTTACGGTTATGCCGAAAACATTGTGATTAAAGCCGTTTATCACGAAGCATTCGGCAACAAGGGTCTCGCCCTCCCAGTAGACACGACCGGGTTTAACCGAAAGCGCGTTTGTATCGTATGCTGTGTTATCGGGGTTATAAAATATGTTTTCCTCGGGCGGAATATCGCAGTTTCCACCACCCTCCGTTTTATCTTCGTTGTCGGTATTGCAGAGGGTCTCGGATGCCGTGTCGCCATCTGCCTTTTCAGAAGCGGTATATGATGCTGTGCTATTGTCGTTGCCTTTTTCTGTAGAGTCAGGCTGAGAAGCACAACCTACGAAGGAAAGTGCTAAAATAAGTGCGGTAACAATTGCTAAAATTTTTTTCATAATAAATTTCTCCTTTAAAATATAATTTTTTAATTAAAACATATTGTGCATATGCATTCCCATATCGTGGGCGTGCATACTCATATCGTGAGCGATGTTGTGCATATGAACAGCATCGTTATGCGCCTGATGGTGGGCTCTCATAGCATCCTCGTGCATCATCTGATGAAGATGTGCGGAACTGTCAAACGAGGGGGGAAAGCCAAAGCTTCTGTGGGTGTGGCCGATGCGGGCGGTCTTGCTCTTGCGCTTCTTTTTTCCTCGGACAATACCGACTATGGTCGAGATGATGTGGAAAAGGAAATATCCCCAAACAAGTGCGATAAACAGCGGAACGATAACAAACATAATTTTCATAAATTTTTACCTCTTTCATTTTTGTTTACACCCTATTATTCCGCCACCGTTTTGCCGTTTTTGGGATTTTAAGAAAATCTTTACATAGAAATTTTTATATGCTATAATACATTTAACCAAAACGTTAAATGAGGGATAAAATGGGAATTCAAAAAACAATGAAAGCCCTCGCCGACCAAACGAGAAGGGAAATACTGTTGGTCCTTAAAGAGGGCAGCCTCTCTGCAGGGGAGATTAGTGACCGCTTTCCTATGTCGGGGGCGGCAATATCGCGTCATCTGTCGGTTTTAAAGGAAGCCGACCTTGTACGCGACCGCCGAGACGGAAAATATATTTATTATGAACTGAACGCCTCTGTGCTTGAAGAAATATTGCTTTTCGTGTCGGGGCTGAAAGGAGAAGACAATGAAAATTAATAAACTGAAGCTTATAATATCCTCGCTGTTAACCGTTTCACCAATACTTTTAGGGCTTTTGCTTTGGAACAAGCTACCCGATCCTATGCCCTTTCATTGGAATATTGCGGGCGAGGTAGACGGCTATGCCGGCAGGGGAATGGCAGTTTTCTTAACACCGATTTTTATACTTGCAATTCATCTGCTCTGTGTATTCTCAACAAAGCTTGACAAGGCGAATCACGACCAAAATGAAAAGGTGTTTTCTCTCGTTTATTTTATAACCCCCGTTATCAGCATTACGGTCCACGGCTTTATCTATGCCGCCGCCCTCGGATACGGTATAGACGTTACCGTCATAATGGGAATTATATTTGGAATTATCTTCATTGTTATAGGAAACTATATGCCCAAGGCAAAACAAAACCGTACCATAGGTATAAAGATTCCGTGGACACTTCGCAGCGACAAAAATTGGAACGCGACCCACCGCTTTGCAGGTAGACTTTGGTTTGTTTCGGGCTTTGTAATGCTTGCGGCGTCATTTCTGCCGAATCGAATTGCAATTTGGGTGCTTCTTGCACTAATCCTTATCACGGTAGCAGTCCCAACGGTTTATTCATACCTCTTCTATAAAAAAGAAAAAAGAGATTCGGAGTAAATCCGAATCTCTCTTACTTTTAATAGTCCTTTTCTCTTCCACAGGACAGGCACTTTTTAGTGAAGAGGCCCTTAAAGTGGCCGCCGCAATGTCTGCAAAGACCACGTTTTTTCCAATCGCCCTCTTCATCAAAGAATACCTCCTTAAAGGTGCCTTCTTTTGGGGGAAGGATCTTCCAGCCGCCAATATCGCAGTTGCCGTATGTATAGTATGTGGAGTTATATGCCCAAACGCAGCTGCCGTCCTTACGCAGACCGACGATAGACATATGTCCCATGCAGACCCTTACTATATCATACCACTCGGCGGGCTTAAAGGTATCATATCTACCGCCTCTTGCAAATGAAACGGTGCCGTCAGCGTGGATGAGGACAACATCACTCTGCCAAACCGTCATATCAACGATATCATCTCTTGAGCTTTCGGCATAAATGTCGGTCGAAAGGAATCTGCCGTCAACTGTAAGAGCGTAGGAGCGTTTGCTGTAGATTTTATCCTTGGCGCTTGTGGTGGTGTAAATAGCGATAACATTGCGCCAAGATCCTACGTTGCACTGACCTTCGGAGTTATCTCCCGCCGCAACTACCGTACCATCCTTTTTGAGTCCGATTATATGCTCGCCGCCGCAGGCGATTGCAACAATGTCCCGCCATTCTGCGACTTCGGGATAGTTTTTAAGTGCGCTGACCACTGTGCCGTCCTTCTTTAGTCCGAATACGTTTTCGCAGGTACACTCAATATCAATAAGGTCGGTCCAGGTGGGAATATCAGAATAGTTGAAATAGGTACCGAGGACAACGGCAGTTCCGTTCTTTTTAAGACCTGCAATAAGGGTTTCGCTGCCGAAGGCTAGCTTTTCAATATTATGCCACAAAACCGACATACAATGGTTGGTGGAAAAACCGGCGAACAACACCCTTCCGTCATAGGTAAGACCGAAGGTAGCACTGCGTTCGGTATAAATCTTCTTCAGATTCTTCCAAGAGCCAACCTTAATGGCTCCAGGCTTATAGCCATCGCCCTGTTCGCCTGCCGCAACGGCCGTGCCGTCCTCTTTTATAGCTACCGTGTGGGTGTAGTTGAGGTTAAATATATCCTTATACTTTTGAAGCTCACGATGCTGACCGGCTATGCTAAAGCTGCTTCTTTTTTCTATAGCCTCGGCAGCCGTTTTCTTTGATTCATCGCTGTCTGCATAAAAACTGAGAGTGTTAATATCCGAAAACAAAGAGAAGGCAGAAAGGTCGACCTTTTTCGAGTTAGAGCAGTCTGAGTCATCGGGTAGGTAAGCGGCAGAGCCGTCGGCAAAAATGCCCACGAGTCCGTGACTGCTTCGTGAAATTGAAACAACGTTTTTCCAGTAACCCAGTCTGCTGGTGCCGTAATTTTCATTGCCTGCCGAGAACACCCTGCCATCAGCCGTCAGTCCGTAGGTTATGCCGAAGTGGGTGTCAACCGCAATAATATTAGTCCAGCCGTCAAGGTTTAATTCGCTATCCTCATTACAGCCCACAGCAACAACCGTGCCGTCGGCTTTAATTCCTATTGTGCAAAGGTTGTTTGTATGAATTGCGACGATATCGGTCCAATTAGATACCTCAAGCTCGCCGTACTTATTCATACCCGCACCAACAACCGAGCCGTCGGATTTAAGACCGATAACGGTGTCGGAATCTACCGCAATATCTTTAATATTGTTCCATTCGGTAGCGCGGCGAATATGGGGGTGCACGTCGCCCAAAATATGCACCTTACCATCGCCGTCAAGGGCTACGATGAAGTCCTTATCGTTAGCGCGTCCGCAAAGCACCTTTGATATGCCTTCTAAATCCACCGCCTCTGTTAGTGCATGGTCAGGCAAATCCTTCTGTTTAACGATGTGGATTTTACCCTCTGCAACGGCAAGCGCAGGATGATAAGAATCACAGTAAAACTGCGTTATTCCGGGGCAGGAGCTTATCTTTTTAAAGTCATAAGGATAGTCTATATTATAAATTCCGCCGTCAGCGGCAACTCCATAAAGGTCGCCGTAGAGGGCAACAAAGCGGGTGTGATTCAGTGCATTTAGAGCAGCGGCGTTAATATTAGAGGTAGCAATAAGCTCGCCGCTTTCGGTAAGACCAATACAGCCGTTAAGCGAGCAGGAGAGGAGACTTTTCATCCTCTCGGCGCGCTCTCTTTGGGGACGAAGAAGAAGTGCGGCGTTTTTGCGCTCGGCTTCTTTTCTCTCCTCCTCAAGCAGACGCTCCCTTTCAAGCTCGGCAAGATATTCGCGGTTTTGTTCTACAAAACGGTCGAGCGAGCCGTCATGGCTAAAGCGCACTGCTTTTTGGAATAGGTTGTTTTCGGTAAGGGGAGTGGCCGTTTTGTAAATTTCCTCGCGCGAGGTAACGCGTAGGGAAGCCATCAGCTTTCCGATATAGCCCTCGGTACATTCTGGGTCTATATCCAGCACCTTTTCGGCATATTTATCGGCGCTCTTAAAATCGCCGTCCTCAAGGAAAAGGAAAACCCTTTTCAGAAGCGAGTCAACCGTAGGGTTGCCAACGGCGGGCGTGGCAGACTCAGGCTTTGTCGAGGTCTTGCCGTCAAATAGCTTTTCAATACCGCGAAGAAGGTCCTTAACGGCACCAACCTTGCCCATATCCTGCGCTTGAAGCGGCTTGAACTCTTCGGGCATATCGTAGGCGTCCATATCCTTGTAGCAAGGGATGAGGGTCTTGGGACTGCCGCTTTTAGATAATTTTAAAAATCTTGACCACTCGTTTTTAACCCAAACTGCGTGGTAATATTCATACTTCGTACCAAAGGCAAGCATAACCTTTGCAGAATTCAGCGCCGCAAATATGTAGGGCTCGTACTGACGCCCAAGCTTATCCTCAAGCGAGATTCTTGAGAAAAATACGCGGTAGCCTGCCGCCGTCAGGGCGTCGTAAACCTCTTCGGCAATAAGGCTGTCAACCGTGCGGTTGCCGTTGTCATTTTCCTTGTAGCATATAAAAATATCATAAGGTGGCTCGTTTTTGCTGATCGAAAGAATCTCCTCGCGGATTCGGTCAATCTCCCTCGCCTCATCACGGTAAACCTTCTGTGACATTACGTCGGAATATTCGAGCGCCAGCTCAAAATTTTCATCCTTCATTATCGATTCAAAGGAAGCACGGTGACAGGTGGGAATCTTTCGGGCTGTCGCCGGGTCGTCTACGTATTCAATACCGTAGTTCGAAAGAAGGAGTCCCCAATAGCCCTCGGACTCTTCGGGAAATTCTGCAATAATAGACTCGTAAATTGCCGCTGCCTTGTCAAATTCGCAGTTTATACGAAGTCGGTTGGCGCGGTTAAAAAGATTAAGCTTCTTTTCGTTATCCACGTTCGGTACCGTCTGCTTTGTGCCGCAGTATTCACATTCTAAAATGGTATCGGTATTTGCTCCGATTTCCAAATCGCCGCCGCACATTTTACATTTTAAAATCGCCATCGTAATCCCCCTTTTGTATAAAAATATTTTACCATACTAAGTTAAATAATTCAACAACTTGTTAAGACAAAAGGAAGGGGAGGGCTTCCCCTCCCATTATATTATTGATAAACATTGCGGGATGGCGCAGAGCCTCTTATGGAGGTCGTCCCCTCTGTCACTTTGTTACATCTCCCCATACTATGGGGAGTGTTCTTCCCTATAAATTTCTATTGCCTGATTTTTTCGCCATCACCTCAACATTATTTTAACATTAAAAAGATAAAACGGCAAGAGTATATAAAACCGTTTATTTACATATACTCGTTTGGGGGTGGAGCATGAAAAAGGATATAATTATAAAACAGATTGTGGGCATTCTTTTTGTTGGAATTTTCGGGGTGCTTCTTCATTTTGCATACGAATGGAGCGGAGAAAACAGGCTTGTTGCCATTTTTTCGGGAGTGAACGAGTCAACCTTTGAGCATATGAAGCTTCTCTTTTTCCCAATGCTTTTCTACTCCTTTATCGAAAAGCGGAGGCTTGGAAGAGAAGTCCCGAATTTTTGGTGCGTAAAGCTTCGTGGAATAATATTGGGAGTTGTTTCAATCCCCTTAATTTTCTACACGGCAAACGGTGTTTTCGGCAAAACACCCGATTGGTTCAATATCCTTATATTTTTCATAGCTGCGGCACTCGCATTTGTTTACGAAACAAGGCTCTTTTTAAAAAACAAGCTTTGCCGATACCCTAAAGCTGCAAGGCTTATACTTTTGGCTTTGGCGCTGTGCTTTGCCCTTTTTACCTTCTTTCCGCCACCGATAAATCTCTTCCGCGACCCTTTAACTAAATTATACGGTATATAAATTAACAGATTCTTATTTGGGTAAAATAAAAATTTCCTTTGCCCTTTTTTTCACATATCCGAGTGCCAAAGCCGTTCCGCTTTTGCGCCCCTCGGGCAGAGCCGACTCCCGATAATAAAAAACACAAAAGCGGCTTTTATCTATCATTTCGCGGTTGCACTCAACATATGCCGCCCTGCCCACAGCGTTTTTTGCGTAATAGGTGTCCTCGTAAAGACTCAGCAGATACTCCTTATAGCTCTCATCAATAACGGGGGTATTCCGCCCTGACATAAATTCTCTTTATATGCGGATATTTTATCTGCATATTCGTGACCTGCTTGTAGCAAAGAGTGTTGAAGCGACTTTTGCTTCCGAAAAGAAAGGTATCGACACCCCGAGAGGTAATAAGTGACACAATGATATTCCAAAGCTCCTCTTTTAATTCTTTCGTTTCCTCAATCGCCCTATGCCCGATAAAACAACAGGTATTATTAAACAAAATAATCACTCCCAATTAGTAGATATACGGTATATCCATTTATGCATTATAACATTAATTCTTACTAAAATAAATATACAATATGTTTATTTTGGAATGATTTTATGGCTGTAAAGAGTGTATCTATAAGAATAGAAGAACAAATGCTTGAAAAACTTTCCTATATTGCCGATTACGAGGGAAGAAGTGTCAACAGTCAGGTTTTAGTGCTTATAAGAAATAGTATAAAGGAGTTTGAGGGCGAGCACGGCGAGATAGTAAAAGATATTGCGCCGAATGAAAATGTGAAGCCTACAAGAAAATAAAAGAACGAGTTGTCGGATTTTCCGACAGCCCGTTATCATTTGCCTCCACCTGATGAGGGAGGTGGATTTTGCGGAGCAAAAGACGGAGGGAGAGAAAATGAAAAATATTGCAAAAATTCTGTGTTTTTCTTTAATTGTAAATCAGAATATGTTATAATTATTTTAGGCAAATTATAAATTCTTATTTGCAAGGAGGCTATAACAATGGCTAAAGAAAAAAGATTTAATAAGACTTACAGTCAGGGAGCGGGCTCTGTAGAAATCTGGGTCGACAAGGAAACGGGCGTTAATTATTTGTATCATTCAAGCGGTTACGCCGGTGGGCTGACGGTTCTGCTCGACAAAGACGGAAAACCGATAGTTACACCTATCGAAAGCGAATAACAAAAGGAAGGCAGGAAAATGGGTGATGTTCTTAGCGGAGAATTTGAAAATCTCTACTAAGTGCGAGCATCGCATTTGACTGGTCAAATACAACTATGGGCTAAGCCCAAAACCATATAACGACAGAAGAGAGAACAAATCGGTTTTATAGCCGAAATGTTCTCTCTTTTTCTGTCGCTTTTAGTTTAGAGTTATGAGGCTCGTTTTCACTCGCCGTTATGAATTTGCTACGCAAATGTTATGATATGATTGCCCATCAAACCTTAAACTTGGCGAAGCCAATCACAACTTAGCGTGAATACTCCGTTAAGAGTATCACGCTAACCCCTGCCTTCTTGTCATTTAATTGATATTTTAATATTTCCGGTGTCGGTTTCAATGTAGCAACTGCCGCCCGTGGTGAGCCTCGGCACATCGATTCTGCCCGTATCGCTTTCTGCAAAGATTATTTTATCTGTGAGGAGGCTGCCCGTAACCGAGCCGGTATCGGTCTTGACCGTGAGCTCTGCGGCGTCAGAGTCCTCAAACTTTACATCGCCGGTACTGCGCTCTATGTCAAATTTCTCGCTTGCGACCACATTTTTGAGGGTAATATCTCCCGTGTCGCCGTCGGAGATAAGATTTCGGCAGGTTATATCGGAAAGAAGAGCCTTGCCTGTGCTGACGTTAATCTCAATATCCTCCGTAACAGCAGCCTTTGAAAGCTCTATTCTGCCCGTTGTAACGGAAAGAGAAAGCTCTCGCACCGTAATATCACGAATGGTAATATCTCCCGTATCCGCTTCAACCGAAACAAGCCCCGTTGAGGAGGATAAAATTTCACTGTCGCCGGTAGAAAGCAGAAGGTCAATACTGCTGAAGGTAAAGCCCTCTGCCGCCTTGACATCGCCCGTACTGCCGCGAATACGAAGGCGCCCGTATTCACTCTCGGGCAGATAAACGATAATTTTTGAGGATTCGAAGGAGAAGAGGGATATGTGGTCGTACCATTTACGGGTATCCTTTACCGCAATTTCAAGCACACCGTCCTGCACCGTAACCGAGTGTAAAAGCTTTTCCTGCTCGGTGCAAATTATCTGAACCTTACCGTCGGTCGAAGGCAGAATTTCAATATCTGCGGTATTTACACTGATAAAAATATCGGAAAATTCTTCGGTTACATCGTGGGTGTTTGTTACAAATTTAGTCGTAGAAAGCCCTCCCCAATTCCAGTTATTCACGGCTATTACACCAACAAAAATTATTATTCCGAGAGCCGACAGAGACGCTGCCACGATAAGCCAGATTTTTGTCTTAGTCATCGCTGCCACCCCTTTTAGAAGATTTTTTTATAAGAACAAAAGGCAGTTTTGAAAGCCAAACTGCGCCATTTGTAGTCGCAAGAGCACCGAAAAAGGTAAAAATCGAAAGGCCGAGGAGTAAAAGTCCGCCGCCAAGAAGAGCGATTCCCGTCATGGGATTGCTCGTTATGGCAATAATTATTCCGCCAAGCAGGCCGCCTGCTCCGCTACCAACGAGGGCGCCGAAAATTGCCCAGGCCGACACAACGAGCGACCACAGAACAGCATAAAGTGAAAAGAGCACAGCAAATGCCGCTATTCCCAAAGCCGCCCAAATAGGCGAGCCTAATATTATAAGGATAATTAGTATAGCGCGTCCCGATTTTTTCTCGGTCGGCGCAGCTTCTGAGGGAGGAGTCTGCTCCTCCAACAACTCAGATACAGAAATCTCTAATATATCTGAAATTTTTAAGAGCATATCGGAATCGGGAACAGAGAGCCCCTTTTCCCATTTTGAAACAGTCTGACGCACAACCGATAGTCTGTCAGCAAACTCTTGTTGCGACAGTCCCTTTGTGTGCCGTCCCGCCTTGATTTTATCTCCGAGCATTGGCATAACCTCGCTTTCACTATGCTAATTATACACAGAAGCCTCGCAACTTTCAAGCAACGAAAGTTAACATGCAGAAAAAGAGCCTCAAATCATAAAGATTTGGGCTCTTTTCACTATGGAGAGTTAAATTGTATTTAGTCTTCCAAAGAAGCTCTGACCTCGGTAATTCGGGCAGAGGGGTCGCCCCAGGTTTCCTTTACGGTGATGCGAATCCGCTCTGCAGTTAATTCGGAGAAGTTATGAAAGCGCTTACGCATAAAGTTGTCCTTTACGTCGGCAACCAAAAGCCAGTCATTGCCGTCGAAGACCTCGACCGTGTAATCCTTTACGCACAGCGAAACGTGTGGGTATTTCTGACCATCGCAGGTGCCGGGGTTGGTCATATCGGTATCAAAAACAAGGTCGATACGGTTTATCGCGGCAGGCTTTGCAAAATCGAGCCGGAGCCACTGGGGGAGCGCCTCGGTCGGGTCGGAAACCCACTCGTATTCCTTTTCGGAGAGAATACGGGAGTGACCGTTGATAACGGCCTCGGGTGAGCAGTCCGCGATAATGTCCTTCGGAACCTTTATTGCAAAATTTAGACAGGAGCCGGTAGTCCATTTCCAGGATCCGTCCTCGCGGCGAACACCGTTTTTGCGGTAGAAGGAAAGCTTTTCGGTAGAACGCCAGCTGATACCGGGTTCAGCCTCTATCCAAAGCTGAAGATTGGAACCGTGCTGAAAGTTTGCAGGGTCGACCTTGACGTGTACAGGGAAGAATACCCAGCTTTCGGTCATGGGCGGGATTTCCGCCTCTGCCGTGAACACATCGTCAAAGGGA
Source organism: Acutalibacteraceae bacterium (assembly GCA_045638145.1). Lineage (GTDB taxonomy): Bacteria > Bacillota > Clostridia > Oscillospirales > Acutalibacteraceae > SFWF01. The sequence goes on along the minus strand of JAZUAU010000027.1, from coordinate 56,133 downwards.
GTTGTGGTATCCAGGTCGCCCAAGGTCTTTACGAAGAGCCTTACGGTTCGGGGCTCGCCGAGGTCAGAGCGGAGTCTCACGTAAAGTCCGTGAATATCGCCCATTTTTGCCGAGAATGCCGAAACGGTTGCGCGTGCAACGTCAAGCGGAACGAGAGGACCGAGAAGACCGTGATTGCGCATAAATATTTCCGTCGTGCTAACGCTCGATGCCGTGGCCGTTGCGGTAAGACAGGGGTCGCCCTCGTCCTCGTTTTTAAAGCCGGGGATATACTGGTCGTTTTTTATGAGGAGCTGCTGAAGCTCACAAATATGACGCTCGTAAATTCCTCTTGGTGTTTCCCCAAGCTCGATACACATAGCAGCGGCAGTACCTGCGGCCTGACCAAGGGTGGCAATGGTATTCTGAACACGCACGGTGCCGAGTGCTACGTGGGTCACGCTTATATTTCTGCCTGCAAAGAGCAGGTTTTCAATGTTTTTGGAATAAAGACAGCGGAATGGAATTTTGGGAAGGTTGACTCTCTTTCCTAAATAGAGAGGACCCTCCTTGCCGGAGTAGACACCGTCGGGATGATGAATGTCGATAGCCCATCCCGAATAGGAGACAGCATCGTCAAAGGTCACACCGTTGACACAGTCGTCCTGCGTTAAAATATAGTCGCCGATAAAGCGTCTGGATTCTCTGCGGCCGTTGACGATTGTGACAAAACGGAAATAGGTGTTCTTATGTCTATGTCTGCCCGACCAATGGTTTTTCAGGTGATGATAGTAGCCGAGGATAACGAGCAGAATAGCATCGCGGGACTCTTCTGCGTCCCACATATCGTCATAGGTGTTGGGTGCCTCAAGCCACCAATACATGCGAGGCGTAAAAATGACACGTCCCAAATCTTCTTCGTTATCGGGAAGCTTGGGAACCCAATCGGGTGCGAAGTATTCAACCTCCTCTTCTGCCTCAAAAAAGGCGGGGAGACTTCTGTTACGTACACAACCGCTCATGGTCTGGGTATCTGCCCTATCGGGGGCGAAGCTCTCGTCGTGCTGGGAAGCCGACTCGCGGCCGAAGCGGTATTTAGCGCCTGCGAAATAACCAAGCCAACCGTCGCCCGTGCAGTCGATGAACATCTTTGCGGCGTAGCGGGATTTGGTAAGATATTTCATATTAAGTACGGTAATCTCACGGATTACGTCATTTTCTGTGCGTGCATCGCATACGTGGTGGTCACACAGAACGGTAATATTCGGCTCTGCCGCGACGAGCTTTTCCATTGCTCTGGTCCAGTCGCCGGGTGTTTCGGGGTCGAGGTCACGCAGACGGCGAATTTCTTCTGCAATGCCGCCTTCACGTGCTCGGGGGTGAGCAACCTCTGCGCCGTCAAAGGTAACGCTGATTTCGGAGCTTCCGTTACCGCCGAGCATAGAACGGTTATGAATCAGCAGGGTCTTTGCGCCCTGACGGGCACTTGCTATTGCCGCAGGAACACCGCCGGGGCCGCCGCCTGCAACGATTACGTCATATTCGGCGACCAAATCTTCGATATCTGCGAGCTGTTTGATCCTGTTTCGTTCAAGGCGAATCTTTTCGACCTCTCTTGGAGGGGTGTAATCCAAATCGTTCGTAATGAGAATGGAGGCGCAGCGGCCGAAATAACCCGTCAGGTCACGGAGGGTCAGTTTACAGGAACCGGCTTCCAGATTATAGTCGCCTGCAATTTCCCAAACCCAGGCGTCGGACGGGAGTTTTCCCAAAACGGCACCGCTGTTTTCACCGTTTACAAGAAGATTAAAGATTCCGGGGCTGTGGGGACGCAGCCAGTTGCGGTCGCGGACCCAAATTCTGTAGGTGCCGTCTTCGGGAATCTGAACCGTTGTATGGGCATCATCGACCGGAATGCCAGGACGGTCTGCCGCAAGAAGAAATCCGCTGCCCATCAGGTGGACAAATTGCGTGTCTGCCTTCCATCCGCCGTAGGAATCAAAATCCAAGGCATCAATCCAAATGTTTACAGGTTTATACATCGATATCTTCCTTTCTCCGTGTTTGGTTTGCTTTATTATACCATCAGATAATAAAAAATTGTAAAAAAAAGGGACACAGAACTTGAACAAAAGATGGATTTATGCTATGATTAACACAACATTTTACGCAATTAGGAGAAATATTATGGAGTATGCTCCCCTTGGTAGCCTTATTGAATCTTTGGAACGCGGAACGAACCTACATATCTGTGTTACCTTTTTGGACAACTGCGGCAACGGAAAAACCCGTTGTACTACGGGTCAGACGGTTCATAACAGTCCCGTGTGTATGGCAGTGAAAAGCGATCCTGACGGACTGGCCTCCTGTTACCGCTGCCGTCGAATTGTTCAGCGGTGGGTCGTGCGACACAGGCGTTCTGTATCAGGCTTGTGCACGAACGGCGTATATGAGTATTGCCGTCCCGTTATTTATGACGAAAGAGTTACCTGCGTGATTTTTGTAGGCAATATTTTAACTGAAAACCCCGAACAGAGGCAGAGGCTCGAAAAACGGGTAGACAGCGGTCTGCTACAAACTATGGAGCGTGATTTTTCTCCGGAGGATTGCGTCCGAACGGCAGATATTATTGAAGGCTATATTCACTTTTTGTTTGGCCGTTACGGCAGGACAAACGATACCTACGAGACGCTGACCGAAAACATTAAAAGCTATATTCGGGAAAATTTCAACTGCGATTTTTTAGTGGAAGAACTGGCGTCGGCTTTCAACTACACGCCTAAATATTTAGGCAGAGTCTTCAAGCAACGAACCGGTATGAGCATCAGCCAGTACCGTAATGTGATGAAGGTCAATCAGGCAAAAATACTGCTCACAGAGTCGGATCTCAGTATTGAGAATATTGCCGTACAGACCGGCTTCAACAATGTTTCCTATTTTGACCGTAAATTCCGTAAGACTACGGGACTTTCACCCCAAGCCTACAGGAAATCCGTTAAGCAGCAAAAAAATAGAGCCGGCAGATAAATCGGTCGACCCAGGATTTTGGAAATATTTCGGTAGAAAGGTATAGACAAATCAAATAAACTGATGTATACTATTGATAGTACAAAAGCAAACTTTATTTGGAGTGTGAATTGTTATGAAACTTATTATTAAAAACGATTATCAAGCAATGTGCCTTTGGGCAGCCAATCATATTGCTGACGCCATCAACAACCACAAGGAGGCTCGTCCCTTCGTTCTTGGCCTTCCTACCGGATCTTCTCCGTTAGGCGTTTATAAAAAGCTTATTGAGATGAACAAGGCAGGCGAGGTAAGCTTCCGCAACGTAGTTACCTTCAATATGGATGAGTACGTTGGTCTTCCCAGAGAGCATGACCAGAGCTATTGGTGTTTTATGCACGATAATTTCTTTAACCATATTGACATTCCTGCAGAGAACGTCAACATTCTCAACGGAATGGCCGAAGACCTCGAAGCAGAGTGCAAGCGTTATGAGGACAAGATTGCGGCCTTGGGCGGTATTGATTTATTCCTCGGCGGCAGCGGTGTTGACGGACACATTGCCTTCAACGAGCCCTTTACCTCTCTTGTTTCAAGAACCGGCGTTCGCGCACTTACCGAGGACACACTTATTGTAAACTCCCGTTTCTTTGACAACGACCCCAACAAGGTTCCCAAGACCGCTCTTTCTGTTGGTGTTGGAACCGTTTGCGATTCCAAGCAGGTTCTTCTTTTGATCAGCGGACATAATAAGGCTCGTGCTCTTCGTCACTGCGTAGAGGGCGGTGTAGACCACGCATGGACCATCAGCGCCCTGCAGATGCATCCCGACGGAATCATTGCTTGCGACGAGGCTGCTTGCGGCGAATTAAAGGTTGATACATACAAATATTTTAAGGAAATTTATAAGAACGAGAAATAAATCGCTCAACTCTTCTTAAAAGATAATAAAAGCACTCGGATTCAGTGGATCCGAGTGCTTTTCTAATTATGTTAAAAAAGATGGGAGAGAATAATCGGGAGTGTCCTTTTGAGGATACGAGCGATTAGACTCTAACATTAAAAGTGTTAAAAAACAATCCTTGATATTCTAAAAAGAACAAAATAATATATTCTATCAGTAATAATAAAATATATTTAGAATCCAATAAATAAAAGCAGTGATAAATAACTCCATACAATAGTTAGAAAGCAAGTAGGGGAATAGGTCAAAAGCCTTATAAATACTAGTAAAAACAAGTAGCCGACAGGTACTACCCCGTGGGAATAATTTTTCAAAAAAATAATGCCCTTCCATAAATAACGGAAAGGCATTTGTTGTTTTTAAAAAGGATGTGAGATTTCACCCTTGTTGCTTGTTTTTTAGTGTTGTAACAGCAGAAACAAGCATTCTTCTTATTTCAATGCAGTTGTTTTGGAAAATTTCAAATTGCTGCTTGGAGATAGAATTTGTTTCATATAACAGCTCAAGCCAATATTCACTTTCGTTACACTCCTTGAGTGCGATTTCGAATTTGGATATAAAGTCTCTCGTACCTTGTGCGTATTGTGCTTCGTGAATGTTCGCCCCGACCGATGTGCCACTTTTGAGTAGTTGGTTGATTAAAACACCTTCAACCCGATTCTCTTTCAATTGTCGGCAAAGAAAAACTATCTCTTTGGCAAAGATTTTGGATTTCTCTCTTAAAATGCTGTCCGACATAAGTTGCTCCTTAAAATAAACTTGGCGAAGCCGATCATAACTTGCCGAAGGCAATCATAACTGATAACTCGTTTCGCATCGGGAAAAGAGAAGTTATGAATTTAGAGTTATGAATTTGGCTCCGCCAAATGTTTTTATATGATGCCTGACAAAATCAGCGTTTCCGAAAGGAAACTCATAACTTCGCGAAGCGAATCATAACTGATAACTTATTTCGCTAATTTTTTTGAATAGTTATGAGTTTAGAGTTATGAGAGTGCTTCGCACTCGTTATGATATGATTATTTCTTGCGAAATAATCATAGTTGAGTTTTGCTTTGCAAAACTCACTCCCACTCTATCGTGCCAATCGGCTTCGGGGTGAGGTCGAGGAGGACACGGTTGATTCCTTCTACCTCGTGGGTAATTCTGTCTGTTATATGGTGGAGGAGGGGATAGGGAATCTCCTCAATGGTAGCCGACATAGCGTCGGTAGTATTAACTGCACGGATGATTGCGGGCCAGCCTTCGTAGCGGCTTTCGTCCTTTACGCCGACACTCTTAATATCGGGGATAACAACGAAATACTGCCAAACCTTGCCCTCAAGTCCGTTCTTTGCAAACTCCTCGCGTAAAATTGCATCGGCCTCACGAAGAGCGTGGAGTCTGTCACGGGTAATGGCACCGAGGCAGCGAACACCGAGTCCTGGACCCGGGAAGGGCTGACGGTAAACCATAGCGTGGGGAAGACCGAGCGCCTCGCCGACAACTCTTACTTCGTCCTTGAACAGAAGCTTAATGGGCTCAACGAGCTCAAATTTAAGGTCTTCGGGAAGTCCGCCTACGTTGTGGTGGGATTTAACAGCCTTTTTGCCTTCGGCAGCCTTAATGCTCTCGAGTATGTCGGGATAAATTGTGCCCTGAGCGAGGAAGGAAACACCCTCAAGCTTTCTTGCCTCATCGGCGAAAACCTCAATAAATTCCTTGCCGATAATCTTTCTCTTACGCTCGGGCTCGGATACTCCTGCAAGCAGATTCAAAAAGCGGTCGGTAGCATCAACATAGACGAGATTTGCGTCAAGCTCGCCGCGGAACATATCGATAACAGCTTCGCTTTCGCCCTTACGCATAAGTCCGTGATTAACATGAACACAAACGAGCTGCTTGCCGATAGCCTTTATAAGCAGAGCGGCAACAACCGAGGAATCTACACCGCCCGAGAGAGCGAGGAGAACCTTTCTGTCCCCAACCTGTGCGCGAACCTCTTTTATCTGTTCTTCGATAAAGGCATTTGCAAGATCGAAACTAGTTATTCTTTCCATATTTTCGGGTCTAACGTTTGAACTCATATAACATCCTCCGAATTGAAACTTTAAAAATTTTATACTTAATTATATTATATGTGTTGCCCTAAATCAATTATTTTTTCAGACAATTTTCATTTTTTCAGAAAATTTTCATTTTTTCAGAGAATTTTTTTGTAATAATTACATAATTGCCGAAAGCATTAAAAGCTCGCGGATGCGGTTGAAGATTTTTGGGTAGTCGGAGAGGGGTAGCGGATTTTCACCACAGCCTACCTCAACAGTAAATGCGGGGTGGAAAAATTCCTTTATAAACCAGTCCTTAAAGCCGCCTCCGACTGCAAGGCCTTCGGGTTCAGAGAGTGTATAGCCCGATGAGGTTGCCATGATCTCTGCCATTCGGTCGCTGCGCGGGGGTCTCTTGTCGCCCGTGGGTCCATAGATTACCTCTCCTTGTGAATGAAAGGCAAGCGCGTGACGGAATTTTGCCGTGCGGCAAAGACGACAAATAGCCGCCGTTTCGGGCTCGCTTTCGGGTGAAAAACCGCCAAAGCGTGTTTTTGCAGGGCCTATTATTCCCGACTCCTTTTCTTTCTCACGCAAATTTTCCCAATCTGCGTTAAAGTTATGATTTATGTCAACGCCCCTTGCGTTTGCGTTAAAGTGGGTGAAATCTCCGCCAGAAATTCTGCGCAGAAAGCGGCTGCCGCCCGTAGCCGAAAGCCCGAAGCGGGAAATCTCACAACCGTCGGGATTTATGCAGGGCACTACCACAAGCCCTCTGCCGTATAAAGCCCGCCTGACTTTGAGCCCCTCGATAACGCCGTCCTCCTCTACCGCGCGGCAAAGCTCCCACAGAAAGCGCATAAGTAGGGTAGAGGTAATATGCTCGCTCCCGTGAAAACCACCCGCGAAAAGCACGTATTCCGAAGCTCTGCCTAAACTTATCGCCGGAATATCCTTTCCCATAACGCTTTTGCCGATAACGGCGGTATGAACAAAGGAAAACTCCTTGCTAAGGCGGTCAATATCTCTTATCATATCAAAATAGCTGAAAGCCGAAAACTCATCCGAAAACATTGAAATTCTCCCTATAAGCTATAGTTTTGTTATACATTTATATTGAAAGGTTTAAAATTTTATGTTACTATGCAGGTAGAAAAACCGGAAAAGGTGATTTTATGAGATACGAAAAGTTTTATTTATCCGAAGCGAACAAGGATATTCATCTTGAATGTATGCTCTATACCCCGAGCGAGTCGCTGCCGAGCCTTGCGGTTCGCCCTGCCGTGGTGGTTTGTCCCGGCGGCGGATATCAGCTTTGCTCCGACCGAGAGGCAGACCCCGTTGCTATGTGCTATTCTGCGGCAGGCTATCACGTGTTTATCCTCCGCTATTCGATTAAGGAGGATGCGGTTTATCCGAATTCCCTCGTTGACCTCTGCCACGCTATGAAGCTTATTCGCGACCACGCAGAGGAGTGGGGAGTGGACAAGGAAAGAATTGCCGTTTGCGGATTTTCGGCAGGCGGACACCTTGCGGCGTCTCTCGGCGTTCACTGGACCGAGGAGAAAATTCAGACGGCGGCAGGCTGTACTCGTGATGAAATAAAGCCCAACGCCCTCATCCTCATCTATCCCGTTATTTCAACCTCTTGGATGGAAAATACAAATAACCTTGCACGCATAATCGGAGACGGAGATTTTGAAGCTACCTATCGCGACCTCAACCTCCACACCTGCGTAAACAAGGACACCCCTTACACCTTCCTCGCACATACCTTCCGCGACAGAGCGGTGCCTGTAACCGATTCGCTAAAATTTGCCGAGGCACTCGACAGTGAGAAGATTCCCTTTGAGCTTCATATCTTCCCCAACGGAGGACACGGAATGGGTCTTGCAACCGAGCTTACCCCCGGCGGCGGAAGTGACCCCTCCTTTGCCGAGTGGATGAGGCTCTCTATCTCTTGGCTCGACCGTCTTTTCAAAAATTCCGAAGAGGCTGCTGCCGAGGTATTAAAGGCAGAATATTCGAGCCGACTTTAATTTAATATATAAACGCAAAAAACCGACTGCTTTTTGGCAGTCGGTTTTTCGCTGTGTGTGAAATAAAAACAGAAAGGAGTCAAAAATGATAACAAATTAGGCACTAGTCACTAGGCACTAGGCACTAGTTAAGAGGTGTCTGCGACGCGATTTTAAATTTTTTCTCTCGATAAATCGCTGCCGTTAATAAAGGCGCGGACATAGCGCTTTATAAATCTGAATACGCGGCGCTCGGTGTCAGCAAATTTCTGCTCGTTGAAAAGACCGAAAATACAAAAAGCAACAAGTCCGATTTCAAAAAGTGTTGCAAGTACAAAGTTAGTTTCCATAGCTTAAAACCTCCTGATAGGCTGAAAGAACATTTGTTTTTTTCTGTGATTTTATTATAACGAACAGATGTTTATTTGTCAAGTGTTTTTTTAAAAATTTTTAATTTCTTTCGTTATGTGTCTATTATATACCCCTCTTTGTCCCAAACTTGGTACTTTGCTCGCGATTTTTATAAAAAATTGACTTATTTTTGCGGTGGTGGTATACTTTATTCGGATTATGCGCTTCGGCGCGAAAGGATGTTTATAATGAAGAACTACATTCGCTTTTTAGCATTATTTTTAATTATTATGATAATGGTGTCGGGAGTATTCACAGCCTCTGCCAATTCTGTGGATAACGAAGCACCGGTAATTCATAGCATTACTATTGCAAATCATACTGCCGGCAAAACATACGGTCCAAACGATAAGCTGAAGGTGCAAGTCAGCGTTACCGACAATATATCGATCGGGGCAATTTGGGTCTATATTAAGAATGCAGAAACAGGCGAAGAGCTTATCCGTGATTTGCAGCAGCCCAGTGTAACAGATAAATATACATTAGAGTTCTCGTTTGAGTCTTGTGTGTCGGGTAAATATTACATTCGCTGTGTAAGTGTAAGCGATTCGGCTTACAACTACACGATTGAAAATTTTTCTGAAGAAGACAGCTACTATTGTTTTTCAGTAAATAATCCTACCTATAAACCTGGAGTGCCGAATGTAAAAAGCTTAAAGGTTACGCCCGACAAGGGACACAGCACGAAAACCCAGTTTACCTATACCGCTGTTATTGAGCCTACCGGCAAGGAAAAAATAACCAGAGTTGCCATCGATGTCGGCCAGAAGTTAGGAGAGCAATCTTCTGTCAGCAACTGTATGGATTTAGAACCGACAGGAAAAAAGAATGAGTATTCTGCAACAGTCACCTTTAGGGACCGTTTTTCTTCTCCCATAAAATATCCTGAGGTTTTCAAAATGGATGTAAATACCGAAGACGGCAGGTTTTACTGTTTCTATCCTGAAGATACAACCATCGAGTGGGCGGAGTATTTTCTTCCCGGTATTACCCGAAAGGACCTTACAATAAACTTTACCGATATAACCGAAGATAAAGAGCCTCCGAAGCTTGTGGGTTACAGATATAGCTGCACTGAAGTTTACACACCCGATTATCTTAAGGTAATAGTTGATGCGACCGACGATTCGGGCGAAGCAGGAGTATTTGACATATTCTTTGGAAAAGAAGGCGATCCGAGTTTTCTTGGAGACGTGCAATATAGCGGAGCTGACAGCAATACCGAAATATACTATAAGTTCCCGAGATACTGCGGTAACGGAACTTATTATGTCAAAAAAATTATTTTAAGGGATGCATACGGAAACACCAGCACTTATCTTTTGGAAAATGGTGATTTTGAAAAGAAAACATTTACTGTTTATGATGTTACAGAGGCTGATTATTACACCTCGATCACATCGTCAGATTTCCTGGATGTAATAACAAAGGCTTCTGAAGAAAAGGGAAAAACGGTTGTTATCAACATAAGCGAAAATAACCCCACCATTCCAAAGGCGGTTTTTGAGATTATCGCAGGCAAGGATGTAACCGTTATCTTTGAAAAGATGTATGACTATAGCAGTAGTGGCGGCGAATCTGACGACGGTATTGAATGGGTAATGTATGGCAAGCATGTCGATAAGTCAAAAGCAAAGGACATAAATGCTTATATAAAAATAAAAGAGGAAGATTGGCGCTCTGAAGCAATTCAAAAGCAGTTTAAAAAGCCGAGTCGTGAAAAGGGAAACACTTTTATAAGAATTATTTTTGCTAATAACGGCGAGCTTCCCGGCAAGGCAACAATTCGCTTTAAGCCCGGATTCACACTCAAAGGTTTTACCAATACAAACGATATGCGCCTTTATTACCTTAACGACACAACAAGTGAGGTTGACCTTGTCGCAAGCAATATAAAGGCAGAAAAAACGGGTTATTTCCATTTCAATATTACCCACAACAGCTCCTACGCCTTTGTCGGAGATTATAAAGAAGAGTCTTCGGGTGGCGGCGGAAATGGTGGGTCCGGTAATGGTGGAAGCGGTAACGGAGAAACGGCCGAAAATCCCGACGGAGATACTGCTCCCGAGGACGACGCTAATTCCGAGACGGCCGAATCGGGCGAAGCCGCAACCAACACCATCGGAGCTTTAAACACCGAGGAAAACACCGAAAAGGGCGGCAATGCTCTTACGGTAGTTATCATAGTGCTTGGCGCATTGGCTTTAATCGGTGGCGGAGTATTCGGCTATTTTTACTACAAAAACCTCAAGGGTAAAAAGGACGACAAAACAGAATAAAAGCTAAAAAACAACACTCTTCGTGAGTGTTGTTTTTCTTTCTTGCAATAGTGATATTCCTGTGGTAAAATGCCCTTGTAGTAACCTATAGAAAGAGGTTTTAATATGTATCAATTAGTCGCACAGGGGATAGGCATCCTCGCAATGGCTTTTAACATTATTTCATACCAAGGAAAAAAGCAGTCGACCGTAATAGCTCTTCAGCTTGTGGGCGGCACTCTTTTCGCAATCAATTTTCTTATGCTCGGCGCCTTCGTCGGCGGTCTGCTGAATATAATCGCGGTAGTTCGTGCCATAGTTTTCCTCTTTAAGGATAAACTGAAGGCAGACAGACTTCCGTGGTTCATCTTCTTTATTTCAACATATATTTCAGTTTATATTTTGAGCTTTACCGTTTTTGGAAAAGAGCCGACCGTGAAAAATCTTGCCATCGAGGTGCTTCCCGTAATCGGAATGATTGCCCTCAATATTGGCTTCCGTCTTAAAAATGCATCCGATGTTCGAAAGCTCGGTCTTGTAAGCTCGCCCGCCTGGCTTATCTATAATGCCTTTGCAGGCTCAATCGGCGCCATAATCTGCGAAGCCGTAACCCTTGTTTCAATATTTGTCGGTATGTTCCGTCACGACAGAAAAAACTCCGAAGAATAAGAAGTAGGGGAGGGCCTCTGTGCCCTCCCGTTAAATATAAAACAATAGAAAAAGGACAGAGAACCCAAAGTATTCTCTGTCCTTTAAGATTTTAAAATAAATAATTTGCAACGGCGGCAAGCTCGCTGAGGGTCAGCTGCTCGCTTCGTGCCGTTTCGGGTATCCCCGCGCTCTCGAGCGCCTCGCGAAGCTTATCTTTAGATATGTCCATAGTAGCCGACACCGTGTTAACAAGTGTCTTTCTTCTCTGAGCAAAGCAGGCCTTTATAAATGAAAAGAATTTAGCTTCATCATTTAATTTTACGGGCGGTTCCTTCCTTATATTAAGAGAGATAACTGCACTATCAACATTTGGTGGTGGCATAAAGGAGTCTCTTCCAACCTCAAAGAGTATCTCGCTTTCGGCATAGTAGGCGACTGCTACCGTAACTGCGCCCGCCTCGCGGCTTCCGACCTCTGCTCCGAGGCGTTCTGCTGCCTCCTTCTGAACCATAACCGTAATGTTATCAATCGGTAATTTTGATTCAAGCAGATGCATAATTATAGGCGAGGTAATATAGTAAGGAAGATTGGCGCAAACCGAAACACGCTCGCAGTCCGAAAACTTGTCGCGGATAAGTGTCGCAAGGTCGGTTTTCATAGCATCTCCGAAGATTACCTCTACGTTATCGCACCCTGCAAGGCTTTTCTTAAGCACGGGCTTAAGCTTTGTATCAAGTTCAATTGCAACGACCCGTTTTGCTGCCCTTGAAAGCTCGACGGTAAGCACTCCCGCGCCGGGACCAATTTCGAGAACACCCGTGTTTTCATCGGCGGCGTGCTCTGCCATTCGAGGGCAAACAGAGGGGTCTACGAGAAAATTTTGCCCAAAGGCTTTTTTCAGATTAAAGCCCTCTGATTCAAGAAGTCTTTTAAGAGTATTGTAATCAGAAAGATTCATTATTTTTCTCCAAGCTGTAAAAGAAGTTTTTTGAGTGAGGTGTCGGCGGAAACCGCGCTGATATTAAGGGATACCATCATATCCGAAAAAGCGGCGAGTCTGCGAAGAGCAGACTTAGAGGGAGGTTCGTTTCCGCAGATTGCAGCGGCAAGGAATTTGTTCTCGCCCGCCTCTAAGGCAGAATAAATAGCCATATCAACGGCATCAAGAATCTGTCCGTCAGGGAATGCCGCGCGGTGACCCTTATAAATCTTTCCCGACTTTGCTGCAATAGCCACAGCGCATTTTTTATCCCCCGCGGGATAGCTTTTGTTCATCTCGCCCGACGCCAAAGTTTTCAGCTCGTCAAAATTAGTCAGCACAATCACCCACTCCTTTAAAAATATTATACAGCCAGCCCGACATTTTTTCAATATAATATCAAATTTGTTCTCGGCACGCGTACAATTTTGCAAAATATACTAAAAATGTTCTTCCGCGGAGGAATATTTCATCAAATTTTATCGTTATGTGCTATTGACAAATGGCTTTTTTAGATATAAAATAACTTTATTATTTTAGTTTAGTAAACTAATCACTCTAAGGAGGAGTACATAATGTTAAAAAATGAGTATTTAAAGAAGGTTTACGCTGATGTTGAAAAGCGTAATGCCGGAGAACCCGAGTTTTTACAGGCAGTAATGGAGGTTCTCACCTCTCTTGAGCCTGTAGTTGAGCAGGATCCCAAGTTCCAGAAGGCAGGCGTTATCGAGCGTATGGTAGAGCCCGAGCGTCAGATTCAGTTCCGCGTTCCCTGGGTTGACGATAACGGTCAGGTTCAGGTAAACCGTGGATACAGAGTACAATTTAATTCTGCTATCGGACCCTACAAGGGCGGTATTCGCTTTGCTCCTAATGTTACTGCTTCTATTATGAAGTTCCTCGGCTTTGAGCAGACCTTCAAAAACAGCCTTACAGGCCTTCCCATGGGCGGCGGTAAGGGTGGCGCAGACTTTGATCCCAACGGAAAGAGCGACGGAGAGATTATGCGCTTCTGCCAGAGCTTTATGACCGAGCTTTCAAAGCATATCGGTGCTGATACCGACGTTCCCGCAGGTGACCTTGGTGTAGGCGCTCGCGAAATCGGCTATATGTACGGTCAGGATAAGAGACTTCGCAACGAGTTTACCGGCGTTCTCACCGGTAAGGGCCGTTCCTTCGGCGGTTCTCTCATCCGTCCCGAGGCTACCGGCTTCGGTGCAGTTTATTACACCGTTGAAATGCTCAAGACCTTCGGCGAAACCGTTGAGGGCAAAACCTTCGCAGTTTCCGGCTTCGGTAACGTTGCTTGGGGTACCGTTAAGAAGCTTACTGAGCTTGGCGGTAAGGTTGTAACCATTTCCGGACCCGACGGATATATCTATGATGAAAACGGTGTTAATACCGAAGAGAAGATCAACTTTATGCTCGAAATGAGAGCTTCAGGTCGCAATAAGGTTCAGGATTATGCCGATAAGTTCGGAGTTCCCTTCTTTGCCGGCGAGAAGCCCTGGGGCGTTAAGGCAGACGTTCTTATGCCCTGCGCTACTCAGAACGAGGTTGGAATGGCTGAGGCTGAGAAGATCGTTGCAAACGGCGTTAAGTACTATGTTGAGGTTTCCAATATGCCCACACGTAACGAGGCTATGGCATACCTTAAGGAAAACGGCGTAGTTATTGCTCCCGCAAAGGCTGTAAACGCAGGCGGTGTTGCAGTATCCGGTCTTGAAATGAGCCAGAACTCTATGCGTTACAGCTGGACTGCAGAAGAGGTTGACGCAAAGCTCCATCAGATTATGGAAGGCATCTACAAGGCATCCTGGGATGCAGCTAAGAAGTACGGTATGGAAGGCGACCTCGTAGCAGGTGCAAATATTGCAGGATTTGAGAAGGTAGCCGAGGCTATGATTGCCCAAGGCGTTTGCTAATTGGCTAACGGCGAAATTCGCACAGACCAAAAGGAATGAAAATTATAAAGGTGTTCGATAGAATAAAATCTGTCGGACACCTTTCTTTTATTTGATGTGTTGCCTTCGGCAACGATTGTATAGCATTCCTTTTTAAACTTTTTTTCGGCACTCGAAGTACCTTTGTACGTCTAACGTGCCGAAGAAAAGGTTTTCTGCACAAATTTCTCTCGTTATCCCCGAGGTATACACGATACATCTTCGCTTCAAAAAAGCATTTCTGCAATCAATTCTGCTCGAGCTTGATTTTAGCAAACTTGTATTCAATATATTCTGTACGTCTAACGTGTCAAAGAAAAGGTTTTCTGCACAAATTTCCCTCGTTATCCGCAGACGCCGTTGAGTTTTAGCAAAGAGAAACTCAAATGTTTTAGTATGCCTATAAATAGGGCTAGTGATTAGGACTAACACAGTGCTTAATATCAAATCACAGTAAGCGCTGTTTCTTTCCCCTTTTCCCTACAATAGCGGCTTGACAATATATAATATATTATGGTAACATAATAATTGAGGTGTTCGTATGAAGAAGCTAATCGTATCGACAAGGGTAACCTTTATCCTACTTGTCAGCATATTTTTGCTTATGCTTCTTTGCAATATGCTCACGCCACTTGTTGCGGACGATTTTACCTTCCATTTTAATCTCACGACAAAGGAGCCTATTGACGGCATTGAGGATATTTTTCCTGCCCTTGCCGCCCATGCTGAGCACCATAACGGCCGACTTGTTGCCCACTTTTTCGTTTATGTTTTCGAGCTTCTTCCTAAAACTGTTTTTAATGTAATAAACGCCCTTATGTTCACTTTACAGATAGGTCTTATTTACCTTATCTGCCGCCGCGGCAAGGAGCACAACAATTTGCTTATGCTTGCTATATTCTGCAGTATTTGGGTGTATGAACCTGCCTTTGGGGATGTCAATCTCTGGCTTCCCGGTTCTTGCAATTATTTATGGTGCGTGGTTTTCGGATTGATTTTCTTACTGCCTTTCATAAACGAGTTCCTTTACGATAGGAATCTTAGCGGCACGACACTAAATATTTTGCATATTGTTGTCAGTCTTATGGCTGGAGCGTGGCTTGAAAACGGTTCGGCTCCGTTTATTTTCATAGCAGCAGCGCTTTTGCTTGCTACAAAGCTCTATCAAAAAAAGAAATGTAACATTTACAGAATCGTCGATATTATGGTGGCGGTAGTCGGATATCTGTCCATATATATTGTGTCACCGGGAGAGTTTGAAAACAAGAGCGCAACGTTCAGCATATATGTTCTTCGTGAAAACTTTATAAAAGCTTTAAAGATGTATGACGGGCTACGCCCTTTACTTATTGCATTTGTTGTTTTATTCGTCATAGCAGTAATGAAAAAGTGCGACGCCAAGAGAATCATCCTCTCGTCAATTTTTTTCCTCGGCTCGGTCTTCTCAAATTTTATGATGACCGTCGCAGCATATTATCCCGAGCGTTGTATGGTGGTAGCTACCATATGTCTTGTGATTGCTAACGCACTCCTATTCTCGGAGCTTTTCTGCACCGAATACAAGGCGTTATTTGTTGCTGCCGTTGGTGTCTTAATGCTTCTCACCCTGTATAACGTCCTGCTCGGAGTCAACGATATATATGTTACCTATCAGGCAGTAAAGCAAAACGAGAGCTACATCCTCTCTTGTAAAGAAAAGGGAATCGCCGACGTGACAGTGCCGATGGTTGCCCCTGAAACAAAATACAACCCCGTATCGTATTACCTAAACACAAATGATGTCAATTTTTGGACAAATGAGGAAATGGCGAGATATTACGGTGTAAATTCTATTTTAGGCAAGTGGTAAATTATGGAAAATGTAAAGTTATCGTTAGTTGTCCCCTGTTACAATGAAGAACAGAACGTGGCTCTCTTTTACAGTGAGGCTGTCAAGGCCTTGGGAGGTCATTTTGATAATTATGAAATGATCTTCATAAACGACGGAAGCCGTGACAATACCTGGAATGAGCTTAAAAAGCTTTATGAAAAGGACAAGCGTGTGAAAATCCTTAACTTCTCCCGAAACTTTGGCAAGGAGGCGGCTATGTACGCGGGTCTTGGAAAGGCAAAGGGAGAGTTTGTAACTATAATCGATGCTGACCTCCAGCAAAGGCCAGAGCTTGTGGTCGAGATGATTGACTTTTTGGAGAAAAATGAGGAGTATGACAGCGTTGCGATGTTCCAGAAGGATCGAAACGAGGGCAAGGTTCTCGGCTTTTTCAAAAAGAGCTTTTACAAGCTTATCAACGCTATGTGTGAGATCGATTTCCGTTCGGGAGCAAGCGATTTCCGAACCTTCCGCCACTACGTGGTGGACGCCGTACTTGAGATGAAGGAATATTTCCGTTTTTCCAAGGGAATCTTCTCCTGGGTTGGCTTCAACACCTATTTTATGCCCTACGTTGCCGAAGAACGTAATGCAGGCAAGACCTCTTGGTCCTTCCGCAAGCTTTTCAAATATGCAATAGAGGGGATAACTGCGTTCACAACCTTTCCTCTTAAGGTTGCGGCCTATTGTGGCGGTGCTTGCTCGGCATTTTCCCTAATTTATATGCTCATTGTCATAATTCAAAAGCTCTTTATGGGCATTGATGTTCCGGGATATGCTACTACCGTTGTACTTATATTGTTTATTGGAGGCATTCAGCTTCTTGCACTAGGTATTATTGGACAGTATATCTCAAAAATCTATATTGAGGGCAAAAAACGACCCGTTTTTATAGCTAAAGAATATCTTGACGGGGAAGAAAAATGAAAAAGATTATAGGGCTTTTTAAAAAATATAAAGAGATCGTTATGTATCTCATATTTGGCGTCGCGACTACCCTTGTAAACTTTGTCGTCTACACTGTGCTTGTAAAGTTTTTGTCGGTCGAGATGACCGTTTCAAATGCCGCAGCCTGGGTGGTTGCCGTTACCTTTGCCTTCATCACAAATAAGATATTTGTCTTTGAAAGCAAGAAAAATGGTGCCGTAGCCATCCTTCGAGAGGCACTCTCGTTTTACGGCTCCCGTGTAGCGACAGGTGTTATCGAGATCGTGGTTCCGACCCTTCTTTACAAGGTCGGATTTGATTTTGATATTTTCGGTATCAAGGGCTTTTCGGCAAAGGCGGTTGTCAGCATTATTGTTATAGTGCTTAATTACGTATTCAGCAAGCTTTTCGTGTTCAGAAATAGTAAGAGCTAATTAGTTTTATTGCGGGGGGAGCATGAATGAAATTTAAAGTAGAGTTGTTAAAAAAGAATGAAGTCATAGCAGCAATATCTGCCTTCATTACGGGTATTTGTATACATTTGTTTGGATTAGTAAATACTTTGCATAATTATGATGATATTGCAGTATTGCCACAAGGATATGGTACGGGAGTGCTTTCGGGACGATGGGCACTTACTGTTTTTGGTAACTTAATCAATAAGTTTTGGGGCAACTACAATCTGCCGTTAGTAAATGGTGTAATTTTTATTCTTTTTATAGCATTATCCGCAGCATTATTTGTTGCCACGCTTGATATTACTAATAGAAAGTCGGCAGTTTTAATAGGAATGATATTTATAACATTTCCTTCTGCAACAGCTACTTTGTTTTTTAAATATACGGCTACATATTACGGCTTTGCCATATGTTTGTCTGTTTTAGCTGCTTGGATAATCGAAAAACCAAAATACGGATTTGTTTTATCGTGCATATTTACAGCCGTAGCTCTGGGTATTTATCAAGCTTATCTACCTATTACCGTAGGAATTTTTGTGTTAAAAATCTTAAAAAAAGTATTAAACAATGATGTAAAAGCATGGGAAGTAATACGCAAAGGGCTGTATTATTGTGCAAGTATCATAGTAGGATTAGTTTTATACTATCTGATTTTGAAGTTATGTTTATGGCATTACGATGTACAACTGGGAGAATATCAAGGTGTAAGTAGCATGGGCAAACTGTCAATTTCAGCATTGCCGCAACTTATTTGGAAGGCGTTCAGCTCTTTTTTGATGTTACCGCTAAAGGACTATTGCGATATAGCACAATCACTATTGTTAAAACTGTCGTATTTAATATTAGGAGTTATCTCAATTGCAGTCATAGTGTTTACATTAGCGTATAAAAAGAAACCCATCATAATAGTTGCTCTTGTTATATTGATTTGTTTGGCATTTCCTATAGCTACCAATCTGATTGTGATAATGTGTCCCGACAGCTATATTTATTCACTGATGGTCTATGCTTTTGTTTTGATTCTATGCGTACCATTGGTATTGTTGGAAGTTTTGTCACCTGTCGCTAACAAACTTCAATTAACAAAGAATGTGCTCTCCAAAGTTGTTTCAGCGGTCTTACTACTGGTTATAGTCAATTATAGTTACCAAGCGAATGTCAATTATTCCGCTTTGTATTATTCAAATCGTCAAACAGAGAATTATTTAAATTCTATGATTGTACAGGTTCGAATGACAGAGGGATTTGATGCTGATAAGGAGTGGGCGATAATAGGTAAGTTAGATGACCCTCTTTTAAGTAATGCTTGGCAGAATATAGATACTTATGCAGGTAATGCGAATGTAAATAGATTGTTTAATTCATATTCGAGGAGTTCTTGGATATATAATTATTATGGATATTCAATAAAATGGGCAAGCGATGAGAAAATATCTGCTATTCAAGGCACAGAAGAGTTTAAGAACATGCCTTGCTGGCCTTCGGATGGCTCTATAGAAATTATCGATGAAACCGTTGTAATAAAGCTTCAAGATGTTGAAACGTAGTTAGTTTTTTAGGAAAGGAACCGATTTCATATTGGTTCCTTTATTTTATTATTGCTAAAGCTTTTCTGGTGTGGTAAAATTATTAGTTAGAAAGATGAGGTGCAGGGCAAATGGCAGAAAAGACAATAGCCGCAATTTCTACCCCATCGGGTGAGGGTGGAATTGGTATTATCAGAATTTCGGGCGAGCGCTCGGCAGAGATTGCCGACCGCGTTTTCCGTAATATAAACGGTAAGACCGTTTCTTCTCTTTCGGGCTATTCAGCCCTTTTTGGTCACGTTTATGGTGGTGATGAGCTTCTTGACGAAGTGGTCGTTACCCGATTCGTAGCACCTCACAGCTACACAGGAGAGGACGTGGTTGAAATATCCTGCCACGGCGGTTCTTTCGTAACCTCAGAGGTGCTTCGTGCCGTCCTTTCCGCAGGCGCCACGCTTGCCGCACCGGGCGAATTTACAAAGCGTGCCTTTTTAAACGGAAAACTCGACCTTGCCGAAGCCGAAAGCGTAATGGGTCTTATCTCGGCTCAGAGTGAGGAAGAATTAAAGATGAATCTTGCGGCGAAAAACGGCCGCGTTTCAAAGGAAATAGCAAAGGCGGAAAACGCCCTCTTGACCCTTGCGGCAAACTTTGCCGCTTACAGTGACTATCCCGATGATGATCTGCCCGAGCTGCAGCCCGAGGCCTTCGGAAAGCTGCTTTTTGAGGCGAAAGATGTGCTTTCTTCGCTTCTTTCAACCTTCGATAGCGGAAAAATTATCCGCGAGGGAATAAAAACGGCGATAGTCGGCAAGCCGAATGTTGGAAAAAGCACCCTTATGAATCTTTTGTCGGGCGAGGCTCGTTCAATCGTCACCTCGGTTGCGGGCACGACCCGTGACGTCATCGAGGAGAGGGTAAAATGCGGACGGCTCACCCTCATACTTGCCGATACGGCAGGAATCCACTCGTCTTCCGATGAGGTCGAGCAGGTGGGAGTCGCTCTCGCAAAGGAGCGAATCGACACGGCACAGCTCATTTTAGCCGTTTTCGATGCCTCCGAGCCTCTCGACAGCGATGATCTGGGAATTTTAGAGCTGATACGTGACAAAAAGGCAATCGTTCTTCTTAACAAAACCGATAAGGCATCGGTTACAGATGCTCCCGATGGCTTTAAAGCCGTCAAAATTTCGGCAAAAGAGGGAAGCGGAGCAGACGAGCTTATCGCCGCCATTGAAGAAGCGGTCGGAGCAGGGAATATCGATTCCTCAGCGGCGGTGCTTCTCAGCGAGCGTCAACGCGATTTAGCCCGGAAGGCACTTAACTGTGTCATCGAGGCAGAAGAACTGCTTTTGGCAGGCTACACGATAGATGCCGTATCGGTCTGTGTTGACGATGCTCTCTCTCATCTTTATACCTTCCTCGGCAAGCGTGTTACAAACGAGGTTGCCGACGAGGTTTTCAGAAGATTTTGTGTAGGAAAGTAGGATAAAATGAACTATTTTGCAGGAAATATAGACGTTGCGGTTATAGGCGCGGGTCACGCAGGTATTGAAGCGGCGCTTGCCGCGGCGCGACTCGGTCAGAAAACCGTAATGTTTGCCATAAATCTTGATTCTGTCGGAAACCTCCCTTGTAATCCCTCAATCGGCGGTACGGCAAAGGGACACCTTGTCCGCGAGATAGATGCCCTCGGTGGGGAGATGGGTGTTGCGGCAGATAAAACAATGCTTCAAAGCCGTATGCTGAACCTCGGAAAGGGTCCTGCGGTCCATTCGCTTCGCGCCCAGATTGACCGTAAGGCTTATACCGCTCTTATGAAGCATACTGTTGAAAAGCAGGAAAATCTTCTCTTAAAACAAGCAGAGGTCACAGACCTATTCCGTGAGGCTGACGGATGGCACCTTGTCACACGGCTCGGCGCGGAATATATTTCAAAAACCGTAATCCTCGCCACGGGCACCTTCCTTGCAGGAAAAATCTTCGTTGGTGAGGTAAACTACAGCGGCGGACCCGACGGAATGTTTGCCGCAGAGGGACTGAGTGACGCACTTAAAAAACTCGGCATACCTCTTCGCCGTTTCAAAACGGGAACACCTGCCCGAGTTTTAAAATCCTCTATTGATTTTTCGTCACTTGAGGTACAAGAGGGTGACGAGAGGGTAGTGCCTTTCTCTTACCGTACCGAAAAAGTGAAAGAAAATACCGTAGTCTGTCACGTCAGCTACACTAACGATAAAACCAAGCAGGTAATTTTAGATAACCTTCACCGCTCACCCCTTTATTCGGGTGTGATTGAGGGTGTAGGTCCGAGATATTGCCCCTCGATTGAGGATAAAATCGTCCGCTTTGCCGATAAAAAGCGTCATCAGCTATTTATCGAGCCTTGCGGAGCCGACACCGAGGAAATGTACCTACAGGGAATGTCCTCCTCGCTGCCCGAAGAGGTGCAAATTGAGATCTATCATTCTATCCCCGGTCTTGAAAACGTACAGATTATGCGTAACGCCTACGCTATCGAGTATGACTGCGTAGACCCCGTTTGTCTGAATGCAAGCCTTGAATTTAAGAGCTTAGAGGGACTTTACGGTGCAGGTCAGTTCAACGGCTCTTCGGGTTATGAGGAGGCCGCCGCACAGGGACTTATTGCAGGCATAAACGCCGCAAGAAAGAATAAAGGACAGGAACCTATTGTTCTCTCCCGCGCATCTTCTTATATAGGTACCCTTATAGACGACCTCGTTACAAAGGGATGTCAGGACCCCTACCGAATGATGACCTCGCGAAGCGAATATAGGCTTTTACTCCGTCAGGATAACGCCGACGAGAGACTAATGCCGATTGGCTATGAAATCGGACTGATAAGCGCAGAAACATATAACAAGTTTTTAGAGAAAAAAGCTCAAAAAGAAGCTGAAATTGAAAGAGTAAGAAGACTCACGGTTGCACCGAGCGTAGCACTCAATGAAAGGCTTGAAGCTCTCGGCACAACACCTCTTTCAACCGGAATCAAAATGAGCGAGCTTATTAAGCGCCCCGAGGTTTCATATTTTGACCTTGCCGAGTTTGACAAAGACCGCCCTGAGCTATCCTTCGAGGTTGCCGAAAAGGCGGAAACCGAGATTAAGTATGAGGGCTATATAGCCCGTCAGCAGGCTCAGGTTGATGAAATGTTAAGGCTTGAGAGTAAGCACTTACCCGACGATATAGACTATTCGGCTATTGAGGGGCTTCGCCTTGAGGCGAGAGAAAAGCTTTCAAAGGTGCGACCTCTGTCGGTAGGTCAGGCTTCCCGAATTTCGGGTGTCAGCCCGTCGGACATATCGGTCCTTAATATCTGGTTAGAAAAAAACAGGAGAACAAAATGAACTATCCCTTTGAACTAATGACCTCCGTTTTGGATAAAAACGGGATAAAATATGACGATACCGTTCTAGCAAGGCTTGAGAAATATGCCGATATGCTAATCGAGTGGAACGAGAAAATAAACCTTACCGCCATAACCGACCCCGAGGGAATCGTAGTAAAGCATTTTCTTGACTGCGCTCTTATATTAAAGCAGGTGGAAATTCCTCAAAATGCCAAGGTAATCGACGTCGGCACCGGCGCCGGCTTTCCCGGAGTGGTGCTCAAAATTTTTCGCCCCGATATCGAGCTCACTCTCCTTGACGGGCTTAACAAACGCCTTGGTTTCTTAAACGAGGTGCTGTCAACCCTCGATCTTTCGGCACGAACGGTGCATATGAGAGCCGAAGAGGCGGGCAAGGCGGCGGCTCACCGCGAGCAATACGACCTCGTAACGGCAAGAGCTGTGGCGCAGCTTCGCACACTTTATGAATATTGTTTGCCCCTCTGTAAAGTCGGCGGTGTTTTCTGCTCTATGAAAGGACCTTCTGCAAAGGACGAGCTTCGTGACGCAAAGAGGGCGGCAGCCGTTCTCGGCGGAGACACGGGCAAAATTACCGAGGAAACCTTAACGGGCGAAGAAATCCGAACCTTTGTAATTACAAAAAAGATATCGCAAACTCCGCCAAAGTACCCCAGAATATCGGCAAAAATATCAAAACAACCGCTATAACGATAGCGGTTGTTTTCTCTTTTACGGGCTTTTTGTCGAGCGGTATTCTTTGCCTTTTTACCCCTTGTCCATTATAATATTACTCGAAGGGAGGAGAACTCTTGAAGGACAGAAAGCTAATTGAAATTAAGGTTTCAGATATACTCCCAAGTCCATCACAGCCAAGACGGCACTTCGACCCCTACGAGCTTGAAAAGCTTGCCGAAAGCATAAAGACGAGCGGAATTATACAACCTCTTCTCGTCCGACCCGAGGAGGGTGGCGTTTACGAACTGATAGCAGGGGAAAGGCGGCTTCGCGCAGCAAAGCTTGTCGGTCTTAAAAAGGTGCCTTGTATAATTAAGCGCACCGATGGGCTTTCTGCGGCATATATCACAATAATTGAAAATTTGCAGCGAACCGACCTCTCGGTCTTTGAGGAGGCAGAGGGCATAAACCGTCTGCTCACCGTCTACGGGCTAACCCGTTCGGAGGTTGCCGAAAAGCTCGGGATTGCAGAATCCACCCTATCAAATAAGCTGCGGCTTCTTCGCCTCGATATGAATATCCGCCGTCGTCTTGAAGCGGCGCGCCTTACCGAGCGGCACGGAAGAGCGCTTCTCCGTCTTCCCGAGGAGGCAAGAGGCTCTGCCCTTGACCACATTATTGCCGAACAGCTCACCCTTACCGAAACCGAGAAGTACGTAGACGAGCTTATAAACCCCAAGCCAAAGTCTGTCGAGCCTATACGAAAGGGCGCCGTCAGCGACGTGCGACTTTTTGCAAATTCTCTTGCCAAAATAGTAAACACAATGCGGCAGACGGGATATAACGCCGTTACCGAGCAAAAGGAAACGGACAATTTTATTGAGTATAGAATACTCATTCCAAAATAGCCCCCCTTTTTAGTGGGAGTTCGAGGGAAACCTCGGCTCCTGCTTTTTTAATTCAGAATGCGGAATTCAGAATGCAGAATTTCGGTGTTGCCTTCGGCAACGGATATAATTACGATACGAGAGGCTACGACTTTATCTTGAATTATTCACAAATTTTTGGTATGATTTTACTGTAGCCTTCCCCAGCGGGGAAGGGGGACCGCTTGCGGTGGATGAGGAGAACCCTATGCTCGAAATCCAAAGGCTTTGTGATAGCGTCAACGGTCCAAATTTGGGCGGGAGTTGAGTATATGGTTAATCTTGGTAATGATTGGGACAATATTTTGGCGGATGAGTTTTCTAAGCCTTATTATTTAGAGCTTCGCGAATTTTTGAAAAAAGAATACTCCACCCGCAGAATATATCCTGATATGAACGATATTTTTAATGCGCTTAAAGCATCTTCTTTTGAAAAAACAAGGGTGGTAATTATCGGACAAGACCCCTATCACGGCGAGGGTCAGGCGCACGGGCTTTGCTTTTCGGTAAAGCGCCCCGTAGAGCCGCCGCCCAGCCTTAAAAATATGTTCCGTGAACTCGAAAGCGACGTCGGCTTCAAAATTCCCGACCACGGCGAGTTAACTCATTGGGCAGAGCAGGGAGTGCTTCTTTTAAACACTGTACTTACTGTCCGCGAGGGCGCGGCTAATTCTCATAAGGGAATGGGCTGGGAGAATTTTACCGACCGCGTAATAGCCGAGCTTGATAAAAAAGAGACCCTCGTTATATTTCTTCTCTGGGGTGCAAACGCTCGAAAAAAGGCAGAAATAATTAAAAACCCGATACATAAAAAGCTTATCACCGTCCATCCGAGCCCGCTTTCGGCTTACGCGGGATTTTTCGGCTGCAAGCACTTCTCAAAATGCAACGAATTGCTTATAGAATCGGGTCAGGAGCCGATAGATTGGCAGATATAATTTATTTTTCGTGACAAATTGCAAATTATATGATAGAATAAGTTTAATTTCTAAAATGGAGTGAATATTTTGGATAACAGATATTACGGAACAGTCATCGGAGAAATGACGGGATTTTTTGAGGAACAGGGCTTTAAAGCAAATGAAGATGCTTTTGTGAACGAAAAATATTCGGTAAAGGTAGAATATGACGAGATCCGTCAGGTTTACAACCTTAAAATGGCAGAGGTCAGCGAAAACGGCGCAGGAGAATACGCCCTTATTACAAGCTATCTTTTCGAGGACGGACAGACCGAGCGCGATGCCGAAAGCGTTGGAATCGACTTTGTCGACACCCTTAAAAAGCAGCTTGGCATAAAGGCTACAAGAAAGAATTATACAGTTGAGCTCCCCAGCGCAAACAAAGGCGACAGCATTACCGTTACAACCCTCACCTCAAAGCTTCTTGCAATCTACCCCACACTTAAAGACACCTATAAGGCAGAGGTTGACGCAAAGGGCAAGTATCTTTATCTTGACTTTATGTGCACCTATTTTGTGCCCGAGATAAGACGCACACTCGAGAGCGGAAACAAAAAGACGGTGAAGAAGCTTGTCGATATGCTTATTGAAATGTTTGTCGGTGGAGATAATCCCACCTCTACTATGGTCGTCGTTCTTCTTGCCGCCGCTATCGGCAAAAACGAGGAGCGCTTTAATGCCGCTACGGCACATATGGACGAATGTATCCATCTCGTTACTGCGGTAAACAATATGATTCCTCTCCTTGGAAAAGACAAAAAACTCACTACCGCTGTAAAGTATCAAGATTAATTACAATTAGCGCAGAACAAAAGGCATTCGATAAAATCTCGAATGCCTTTTTGTATATAAAAAGAAAATTCGACACACACTAACCGTGGTGCCGAAGACTTCTGAAACTCGTATTTTATAAAGCTCTTACAGACTTCGCACTGTTTTGTGCGAAGTCTGTTGTTATCTATAAACTTACTGAGCTTTATTAAGGCTTTTAACAAGAGCAGACTTCTTTCTGCTAGCAGTGTTCTTGTGAAGAATTCCCTTAGCACAAGCCTGGTCAATCTTCTTAACAGCAGCCTTTACAGCAACCTCAGCGTCTGCAGCACCTGACTCAACGGCAGCATTTGCCTTCTTAACAGCAGTCTTAAGACCTGAACGGTATGCCTTGTTGCGCTCGTAATTTGCAGCACTTACTAATACACGTTTCTTTGCGGACTTAATGTTAGGCATAGATACACCTCCTAATTATAGATTGAGCAACAGATATGATAACATACTATTTTAAAAAATGCAAGAAGTTTTTTGAAAAATAAAGGAGATAAAATGAATATTCGCACCGACCTTGCCCTGGAGAGGGCGGAATTTCAGGGAAAAGGACTTTCGGGGGTATCTCTTTCGGAGGAAAATCACGACGGAATAACGGTTACAAGAATGGAAATAGAGACGTCCGAAGCCGAAAAAGCTCTAGGAAAGCCTTGCGGCAGATACATTACGGTTACCGTTCCAAGGTTTGACAAAAACGGAGGACTGGATAAAAATGCAGTGGTAGTTTTTGCAGAGGAGCTTTGCCGACTGCTTCCCGCCAAAACGAAATCTGTGCTTGTTGCAGGGCTTGGCAATACCGCCATAACACCCGATGCCCTTGGTCCCAAAACTGCCGAGCGAGTCATTGCGACCAGACACTTAGGGCGTGAACTTTGCCGCGAGCTTGGGCTCGGTGAGCTTTTGCCCGTGTCGGTCCTTTCCCCCGGTGTACTTGGACAAACCGGGATTGAAACAGGGGAGATAATCCTCGGTACGACCGACAGAATAAAGCCCTCGGCGGTAATAGTGATAGACGCCCTTGCCGCCCGAAGTCTGTCCCGACTGGGTGCAACGGTGCAGATGAGCGACACAGGAATCTGCCCCGGCTCGGGTGTCGGCAACAGCCGAAAAGAGATAAGTCTTAGCACCCTTGCGCGCCCCGTGATATCGGTAGGAATTCCAACCGTGGTTGATATAAAAACCCTGCTTTCTGATGTCGGTGCGAAAAGTGAAAATGCACCCGATATGATTGTCACGCCCAAAGAGGTCGATATGATGATTGACCGTGCCGCCGAGTTTTTGGCTGTGGGGATAAACCTATGCCTACAGAAAAGTCTTACACTAGAGGATATTATGGGTCTAATTTAACGGGGAATTTCATATATTTTACCCGAGGTGAAATATATGCGGCAAACTGGGAATGCCTTTTTAGTGGTTATTACAATACTTTTGGCATTCGGTCTTATATTTATGGATGAAGCGAGTGTAGTGGGCAATATTGGTGGGGATACGGGCGAGGTAATTCTTCCAATGCCCCAAAACGAGCCGCTTTCGGTCTTTGATTATATATATGAATTCGCTGAGCCCGAAGCTCCGCCATTTTCGGCAGAAAAACCGTTGGACAACAGCTCGTCTGTCCCCTCGGGTTCGGTAGAGGTAAACGGAGGCAGTGAGCAGGCTCTCGGTAAAATTTCTGAGCAATTTTTGTCTCCCTATACAGCAAAATATTCTTATAATAATGTGTATCTCAAAAACACATCCGGAATAAGTATAGACCTAAAAGAGGAGCTTGCCACAAAGCTAAAGTTCAAGATAAAAAAGAGCAGCGAGCCCGAGGTACTGATAATGCACACCCACGCGACAGAATGTTATTCGAACCAGCTTCGCGATTATTATACGGCAGCGGATAATTCAAGAACAACCGACAATGAAAAAAACGTTACCCATATAGGGGACATAATTGCTGAGAGACTTGAAACGGCAGGTTTTTCGGTTCTTCACGACCGCACACACCACGACCACCCTGCATATACGGGCAGTTATTCCCGCTCCGAGGTGACGGTGAATGAATATTTAAAAAAATATCCGTCAATAAAAATAGTGATAGATATTCATCGCGACTCGATTTCGCTGAACGAAACCGACCGCGTGAGACCCGTTGCCGAGATTGATGGTAAGAGGGCGGCGCAGGTAATGCTATGTATGGGAAGCCAGAGCGGTACGGTTAAAAACCATCCAAATTGGCGGGAAAATATGAGGCTTGCGCTGAAATTACAGCAGACCTTTGAGGTTATGTATCCGGGGCTTGCCCGCCCCATGGTGCTAGCTTCAAAGCTCTACAATCAGAATTTAACAACTGGCTCCATTCTACTTGAAGTGGGCACTGAATCAAACACAATGGAGGAAGCGGAGTATTCGGCAGAGCTGACGGCAAAGGCATTAATCAGTCTGCTCAATACCTTAAGATGACAATGACAAGGGAAAGAAAAAGGCAATGGAAATTATTTATAAGGTCGGCTTTTATTACCGCAGTGGTGCTTCTTTGCATCTCTGCGGTATTTCTCTCAATGTGCGAAAGCTATGAGCAGATAAGACGCATATCCTTTGGCGAAGAGGTGTCTGCCGTTTTTATCGGGCAGGATCATATCCGCATATTCGATTTTGTGATAAATTTCTAAAGATTGACCTTAGGGATAATATGTGGTATAATGCGAGTAGCATATTCGAAACGGGTGATGTTTTTGAAGCACGCTGAACGAACAAAAGTGAGGGGCTTTACCGTTTTATACGCCGCTTTTGTATATATGGAGCTTATTCTCCGCATATTTACCTGCCGTCCATTCTGGGACTGGGGGCTTGTCTTTATGTTTGTTTTTGCCTTCGTGCCGACTATTTTTTGCTGGGCTATTACAAAGATATTCAATAAAAAAGGCGGATTCATCTCTGCCATTGTCGTAACCTCTATAATGTTTCTGGTTTATGCAACACAGGCGGTTTATCACGGCTTTTTTGGGAAATATCTCATACTGTTTTCCTTCTTTAACGGCGGCGCAGAGCAGATAATGGGCGACGGTGTCCTTCAAAATACCTTTGAAGCCTTGCTTACGGGTATCCCGGTAATTCTCCTGCTGGCACTTCCCATCGTTTTTCTGTGCGTTTTCAGAAAACATATTGGGTTCTCAAAAAGGAATCTGCCCCTTGCGGCAATTTACGGCGCAGCATCGGTGGTGATTTGCGTTGTTGTATCCCTTGCAATCTCCTTCCTGCCCTCCCTTGCGGCGGTGCGCTCGGGCTCTTTTGATCCCAACCTTTCGGTAGGAAAGTTCGGTCTTTTCTATACCGAGGTGCTTGATGCAAAGTATAATGTTTTAGGGATTGAGCAAAGGCTTGTCCTTGAAAAGGAATACACCCCTAAGGAAGATCTCGGACCCTTTGAGGAGGATCCCGATATTGACACCTCGCCAAACGTTATGGATATTGATTTTAAGGGTTTGTATGATGTTGAAAAGAATAAGACCCTTGAAAGCATGAATATGTATTTCCACGAAAAGGCGCCTACTAACAAGAATAAGTATACGGGTATGTATAAGGGGTATAATCTCATTACAATAACAGCCGAGGGCTTCTCGCCCTATGCGATACACCCCGAGCTTACCCCGACACTTTATAAGATGAGTAGGGAAGGCTTTAAGTTTGAGAATTTCTATACCCCAATCTGGGGCGTTTCCACCTCGGACGGAGAGTACACCCACTGCACGGGACTTCTTCCAAAATCGGGCGTTTGGAGCTTTTACCGCTCGGCAGAAAACAATATGCCCTTCTGCCTTGGAAATATGTTCTCTAATGCTGGCTATGAAAAGGTGTTGGCTTATCATAACCATACCTACGACTATTATCACCGCGACGCATCTCATCCCAATATGGGATATGATTATAAGGGCATCGGAAACGGCCTTGAGGGACTTAAAAACCAGTGGCCGCGCTCCGACCTTGAAATGATTGAAAATACCGTCGACGAGTATCTCTCTGACTCTGAGCCCTTCCACGTTTATTATATGACGGTGAGCGGACATCTGAATTACACCAAGATTGGAAACAGTATGTCTAATAAAAACTGGGACCTTGTCAAAGACTTGGACTGTTCCGAAGAGCTAAAGGGTTATTATGCCTGCAATATTGAGCTTGACCGCGCTATGGAAAAGCTGCTTCAGGAACTGAACGAGGCAGGCGTTGCCGACAAGACGGTTATTACCATTACACCCGACCATTATCCTTACGGTCTTGAAAAGAAGGACGGCGACAAATACGCCGTTTGGGAGGAGCTTCTCGGTCACGAGGTTGACACGACCTTTGAGCTTTATAAGAGCTGCTTCCTGCTTTACTGTCAGGGCACAAAAAATGCGCCCACCATTGATAAGTATTGCTACTCGGTAGATATTCTTCCCACTATGCTGAACCTCTTTGGAATGGAGTACGATTCAAGACTCCTTATGGGAAGCGACATTCTCTCCCATTCAAGCCAGCTTGTTGTCTTTGCTGACCGCTCCTTCATTACCGAACGCGGTATGTATGACGCGGCAGAAAAGGTCTTTACACTATTTGATGATGAGGAAGAATTTGATTCCGCTGAGGAAAGGGAAAAGTATATCAAAAGCTATCAGTCGATAGTGAATAACAAATTCCAAATTTCAGCCAAAATACTCGAAACCGACTATTACGGATATCTGTTTGATGATTAAAAAAGCACCTCGAAAGAGCAATACCATTAAGTTAAGAAAAATAACCAAGTTCAGAAATGAGCCTGGTTATTTTTTTGCAAAAAAATATATATTAAATTCTTAAAAACACTTGACAAATAGGTTAAAATATGCGGTCGCTTTATTAACTGCGGTTAATAAAGCGACCCTTGTTAATAGAAGTATCCCTACTTTAAGACAAGGAGACTGCATATGGAATACACAGTAAAATATATTAAAAAAGTTTTTAAGAAAACAATATCCGAAATTTCAGATAACTCACAAGCTTTTGCTAAATGTCCTCAAAAAGACTTTAGCAGAACAAGAAAACTACCTTTTGATAAAGTTATGAAATCTATTTTGTCGATGAGTTGTAAAGACTTGAAGTGTGAACTTATGGATATTTTCAACTTCAATAAAGATATACCAACTGTTTCTGCCTTTGTTCAGCAAAGAAACAAAATATCTTCTCTTGCTTTTGAAACCCTTTTTAAAAATTTTACATCTTCGTTTACAAAGCAAAAGCTTTTCAAAGGCTACCGTCTACTTGCTGTTGACGGTTCAGATTTACATACTCCTACCAACAAAAACGAAGTTACTTCTTTTTATCCTGGCTCTAACGGACAAAAACCATACAATTTAATGCATCTTAATGCTTTATATGATGTTATGAATAATCTTTATGTAGATGCAATAGTACAACCATCCCATAACGCTAACGAGCATAAGGCTTTTGTTTCTATGGTTGACAGGGATATTTCTACTTGTCCGACAATTTATATCGCTGACCGTGGGTATGAGTCTTACAATAATCTCGCTCATATTCAAGAAAAAGGGCAATTCTTTTTGATTAGAGTTAAAGATACAATGGCAAAGGGTATTTCGAGCGGGTTGAATTTACCACAAACTAATGAGTTTGATATATCTGTTGTGCTTAATTTAACAAGGAAACAAACTAACCAAGCTAAGAAAGATAAAAATCTAAAATTCGTTCCGCATAATTCTAATTTTGATTATCTTCCCACTCATTGCAAAAAGGCAATTCCCGTTAAGCCCTATTCCCTTTCTTTGCGTTTGGTTCGTATTAAAATTTCTGAAGATAAATACGAGTTACTTATTACAAATTTAAAGCCTGAAGTTTTTTCACCCTCGCACTTAAAAGAATTATATTCTATGCGTTGGGGTATTGAAACCTCTTTCAGAACTCTTAAATACACTTTAGGTCTTGTATATTTCCATTCAAAAAAAGAGGAGTATATTACCCAAGAAATCTTCGCTAAACTCACAATGTACAACTTCACCGAATTGATTACCTCGCAGGTAGTCATTCGTCAAAAGAGCAGAAAATACCCTTGCAAAGTAAATTTTTCTGCCGCTGTACACATTTGTCGTTCTTTTTTCTCGGACAATATATCTCCATCTTTAGTTGAAGCACATATTTCTAAGTATGTCGTTCCAATTCGTCAATCTGTGTCTAACCCACGCAAGATGAACTCTAAAACGGCTGTTTGCTTCCTTTACAGAGTAGCATAATTTCATTCCTTTTGCAATGCTTTTTCAGCAGACTTTTTAGTCTGTTTTTTCGTTATGCCTTTTTTACAAAAAAAGAACTCGAACCAACTTTATTTGCTGATTCAAGTTCTTTTTCCTACTCATTAATTCCTTAACTTAATGGTATTGCTCGAAAGAGGTGCTTTTTTTAGGGAAAGGGGAAGAGGGAAAGGGGAAAAGTTTTCCGTTTTTTCTTATTAATTATTTATTTATATATTTCTTTTATATATAATATGTGTGGGGTTGTGTTTTTATCAACTGTTGGGGTTGCGTTTTTATCAACTGTTAATAAATTGACAACTGTTGACGGTTTAATGAATAATTATTAGTTAAGCGGCTGCGTAAAATTATCTTCTTGTATGAGCGCTTTTAATTCCAAAACTGTCTTTTTCAGTTTATCATATAAGGCAGAGCGGGCATACGTCAGCACAAAATCAAAGTCGTCCAGATTGTACTGTGTATATTCTTCATCATTGAGTGCGCTCTCAAGACAGGTCAGCGCCGACAAATCCATAACAAGCCGATTTAGTTTATCAACATTTCTGATATCAATTATCAACATAAAATAACCTCCGTAAATCATTCAAACGAACAACCGTCTGATTCAATTTTAGCATTCAAACGAATGAATGTCAAGCATTTATTTGAATGCTAAGTTATAATGTTAAAAAAGACGGGAGGTTTTTTTAGATGAAGTTATATTATGAAAAGCTGAAAGACCTTAGAGAAGACCGAGAGCCCAAAGTAACCCAAGAAGATATGGCAAAGATATTAAACATTACAAGACAGCAATATCATTTGTACGAAAGCGGAAAAAGGCAGTTTAAATTAGAGCACATAGTAGCACTTTGCGAATTTTACGGAGTGTCTGCGGATTATATTTTGGGATTACCCGAAAACCTTAAATACCCCAAAAGATAAACTGTTTTCGTATCGTAATTACATCGTTCCCGAAGGGAACACCATAATTTTGCATTTTGCGCTTTGCATTTTGCATTACAAAAAGACCGCCGAAGCGGTCTTTTTGTTTATTTGTAAAGTCCCTTTGCGGTCATTTCTGCAATAGCATCAACAACGCTCTGCTTGTCCTCACGGTAGGTAACTCCGTACCAACGGTCCTCGGAAGCGAGCACGCGAACCTTCTTGATTCCTGCCGAAACAAGGCGGTCAACCTCGAAGGGGATGAAGAACTCCGACTTAGGCTCTAAGATTCTCTCATCGAGGAACTTCTTGAAATCCTCTTCAAGATAATCGAAGATGTCGGGAACGAAGCCCCAGAGGTTCATAGAAACGAGTCCGTTGGGGTCGAGGTCGCCCTCATATTCACCATTGTCGTTGTAGAATTTGCCCTCGGCGTCAA
The DNA here is from genome assembly GCA_045638145.1 of Acutalibacteraceae bacterium. Classification (GTDB taxonomy): domain Bacteria; phylum Bacillota; class Clostridia; order Oscillospirales; family Acutalibacteraceae; genus SFWF01. Next base: position 22,738 of record JAZUAU010000027.1, on the reverse strand, counting down.
TCTTTGTATATTCGGTAACCTTTTCGAGCCAGCCGTCTTTAACCTCACAGATACCGCGTGAAACGGTGCCGTTTTCTGTAACAGTGTTCTTGAGCTGGAAGCCAACCATTGCATATTCGCCGGTCTGCTTTCCCAGTTCCTCATAAATTGTCTTAAAGCAGCTCTTGCCGTAGTAGTCGTCGGCATTGATAACTGCGAAAGGCTCGTTTACAATACCCTTGCAGCAAAGAATAGCGTGACCTGTACCCCAAGGCTTAACGCGCTCTGCGGGGCAGGTGTAACCCTCGGGAAGCTTATCGTTTTCCTGGAAAACGTACTCAACCTTTACCTTTTTCTCAATACGGTTGCCAACAAGCTCCTTGAAGTCCTTTTCAATAGCCTTCTTAATGATGAAAACAAGCTTATCAAAGCCAGCTTCCACAGCATCATAAATGGAATAGTCAACGATAGCTTCACCGTTTTTGCCAACGGGTTCAGCCTGCTTCAGACCGCCGAAGCGGCTTCCCATACCGGCTGCCATAATTACAAGTGTTGCATGAAAATCCATAGTTATTACTCCTTATAAGGTATTAAAGTGAATCTTTACTTGAAATATAACACACTTAATATAATAATGCAAGCCGAAAATACCCTTTTAATAGAACAAATCTTGATAAAAACATAAATTTACGATATTTTACAAATCACAAGCCGAAAAAATCGCAAAAAATAATTTGATTGCTTTTTTCGGCTGTTAGTAGTATAATGTTAATGTACATGACTTCAGCACATCCGGTTCCCCTATGTCGAATCAAAGAGAAACGAGGAGATTTTTTGGAAAAGGTACTGAGGGCTATAAGCCATTTTGACATTACCATCGACCCCGCGACCTGTGTCCCTTTCGGAGGCGGACATATTAACGATACATATATCATTTCTTCTAAAGAAGGAGAAAAATACGTAGTTCAGGCAATTAACACAAACGTTTTCAAAAACCCAGAACAGATTATGGATAATATCCGTATGGTCAGCGAGCATATCGTACAGAAAACCGGCGGCTGTCGCGCTGTTATGCATTTTATCCCCACAAAGAGCGGAAGATATTATCATCCCGACCGTGAAAACAAGTTCTGGCGCATTTATCATTTTGTGCCTGCTATTTGTCTTGATTTTCCCCAAAACGAGCAGGACTTTTACGAGTGCGCCTTTGCTTTTGGCGAATTTCAGAAGAATTTAAGTGATTTTCCGGCAGAAAAGCTTTTTGAAACAATTCCCGATTTCCACAACACTCCCAAGCGCTTTAAGACCTTACTCGCGGCTGTGGAAGAGGACAAAATGGGCAGAGCGTCCAGCGTTCAGGCTGAAATTGATTTCATAAAGGAAAGAAAAGTGTTTTACTCTATTCTTTTTGAAAATTATGAGGCAGGAAAACTTCCTCTTCGCGTTACACACAACGATACAAAGTCTAACAACGTTCTTCTCCATCCCGAGACACGAAAGGCGCTTTGTGTTATCGACCTCGATACTATAATGCCTGGCTTCTCGGTAAACGATTTTGGCGATGCTATCCGCTTTGGCGCATCAACTGCTACCGAGGACGAAAAGGACTTATCTAAAGTTACTATGAGCCTTCCTATGTTCAAGGCATACACTGAGGGCTTCCTTAGGGGGGTTGACGGACTGCTCGAGTCCTCTGAAATTGAGCTTTTACCCGAGGGCGCAAAGATGATGACCATTGAATGCGGAATGCGATTTTTAACCGACTACCTCGAGGGCGACACCTATTTCAAGACCTCTTACCCAGGACAGAATCTTGACCGTTGCCGCACACAGTTAAAGCTTGTTTCCGATATGGAAGCAAAATGGGACGAAATGAAAACAATCGTCCGTTCGTTTATTTAACGAATTGCAATCATTATAAAAATAAAAGCAAGAATAGAAGGATTGTTCCTTTTACTCTTGCTTTTTTGTTTTCAATATTGTGTTTTTACTCCTGGGGATGAGGCAGGTCTTTATCTAAACCTAAAATATAATTTGCCGAAACCTTATAAAGCGAACAGAGCGCCGCGAGTGTTTCGGGGTCGGGTTTTCGCTTTTCGTTTTCATATCGTGAAATAGTGGCGTGGGTTGTGTTCATTATTTCGGCTACCTTTTCAAGTGAAAGTCTTGCATTTTTTCTCGCAGACTGTAATCTTTTACCGTACATAAAACCACTCCTTTTGTACCATTTTAGCACATTCTATAGTTTTATATATTACCGTTTTGGCACAATTGACTATTGTACCATTATGGTAATTATGCTATAATTATCACGAGGTGATAAAAATGAAACAAATAATAAGAGATTTATGGTACGGAAATCTGACTCCCTTTGAAAACTGCGAAAAGGGGAAGAAAGACCTGAAAGAGCTTGTGGAACTGATAGCGAGGAATGAAGAAAGCTTAAATTCGGGGCTGAAGGCGGCCCAAAAGGAGCTTTTTGAAAAGTATAAGGACTGTGTTGAAGAGTATAATTCAAAGCTACAGGAAAACGCATTTTATGAGGGACTTTCTCTCGGTATAAAAATAATGACCTTGGCGCTCTCGGATAATCAATAAATCGCGTAGGGGAGGGATGCAGGTGTCCGGAGGATACCTCTGCGAAGCAGAAGCACCGACCGAGGCGTAAGATGAGAAGCTCTGAGCCCTCCCGTTTCTTTAATTCTTGCGGGAGGGGGTGGAACCCCTCCTCTACAAAGACAGATTGAACCATAAGAAAACATAAAGTTCATTGATATTTGTCCTTGCATTTACAATTAATTTATAGTAAAATATGACATATATGTTTTTTGGAGGATACCTTTATGTACGAAAATTTAATGAAGTCCATTGATTTCGTGGCAGGCTTCGACCCCGAGGTTGCTACTGCTATGGAAAACGAACACAAGAGACAGCAGAACAATATTGAGCTTATCGCTTCGGAGAACTTTGTTTCCCCCGCAGTTATGGCGGCAATGGGCTCTATTCTTACAAATAAATATGCCGAGGGTCTTCCCGGAAAGAGATACTACGGTGGCTGCGTTCACGTAGACGTTGTTGAGGATATCGCAAGAGACCGCGCATGTAAGCTCTTCGGTGCTGACCACGCAAATGTTCAACCTCACTCGGGTGCACAGGCTAATATGGCGGCTTATTCCGCAGTTATCGAGCATGGCGATACCGTTATGGGTATGAACCTTGCTCACGGCGGACACCTAACCCACGGCTCGCCCGTAAACGCTTCGGGTAAGAATTACAACTTCGTTCCCTACGGTGTTGGCGACGACGGATATATCGACTATGACGAGATGAGAAGAATTGCAAAGGAATGCAATCCTAAATTAATCGTTGCAGGAGCTTCTGCATACTGCCGTGAAATCCGTTTTGATGTTATTGCCGACATTGCAAAAGAGGTCGGCGCACTCTTTATGGTAGATATGGCGCACATTGCAGGTCTTGTTGCCGCAGGACTTCATATGAGCCCCGTGCCTTATGCAGATATCGTTACCACTACCACCCACAAGACCCTTCGCGGTCCTCGTGGTGGTCTTATCCTCTGTAAGGACGAGCTTGCAAAGGCTATCGATAAGGCAGTATTCCCCGGAAATCAGGGTGGACCCTTAATGCACGTTATCGCCGCTAAGGCTGTCTGCTTCGGCGAGGCATTAAAGCCTGAGTTTAAGGCATATCAGGAGCAGATTGTAAAGAATGCAAAGGCTCTTGCAGACGGACTCACCAAGAGAGGGGTAAAATTAGTATCGGGCGGCACTGATAACCACCTTATGCTCGTTGACCTTGTAGGCACCGACGTAACAGGTAAGGAGCTTGAGAACAGACTTGATGAGGTAAACATTACCGCTAACAAGAATGCTATCCCCAACGACCCCCAGTCTCCCTTCATCACTTCGGGACTTCGTATCGGCACCCCTGCCGCTACAACAAGAGGACTCAAAGAGGAAGATATGGACAAGATTGCAGAGTATATCTCCCTTGCAATTTCCGACTTTGAAGCAAATAAGGATTATATTAAGAAAGGCGTTGCAGATATCTGCAAAAAATATCCGCTTTATTAAATCGAAAGAAATAAATAACTAATGGAGGTGACCGTATGTCAAAACCGCTTGCCGACCGAGCAAGACCCACTACCCTCGACGGGGTGGTAGGTCAAAAGCATCTCCTGGGCAATGGCAAGGTGCTTAGAAAAATTATTGAATCGGGCACAGTACCGAACCTCATATTTTACGGACCGTCGGGCGTAGGTAAGACTACGGTTGCCAAGATAATTTCTGCAAAATGCGGAAAGAAACTCTATTACCTCAACGCGACGACCGCCTCCACCGCTGACATTAAATCTATAATCGGCGACCTCGGCTCTATCGAAGCCGCAGGCGGAGTGCTTCTCTATCTTGATGAGATTCAGTCCTTCAATAAAAAGCAGCAGCAGATTTTACTCGAGTATATCGAAAACGGGGACATAACCCTTATCGCATCGACTACAGAAAATCCCTTTTTCTATGTTTACAATGCGATTCTCAGTCGCTCGACTGTTTTCGAGTTTAAAGAGATTGCACCGGGAGAGGTTGTGCCCGCGATTCTTCGCGCCGCCGTCTTTTTGGAGGATGAAAAGGGAATAAAGGTGGAAATCGACCAAGCGGAAGCCTTTAAAATCGCCCGAAGCTGCTCGGGGGATGTCCGCCGTGCTCTAAACACCCTTGAGCTTGCCGTTATGACAAGCCTTGAGGATGGCGTTTCAATTGTTACCAATGAGGTATTGGAACAGCTTTTAGCCCACTCCTCCGTACGTTATGACCGCGAGGGTGATGAGCATTACGATATAGTTTCCGCCTATCAGAAATCTATGCGAGGAAGCGACCCGGATGCCGCAGTTTACTATCTTGCAAGGCTTCTCGCCGCAGGAGATTTACCCTCTGCCTGCCGCAGACTTATGGTATGCGCAGCAGAGGATGTGGGTCTCGCTTATCCGCAGATAATTCCGATTGTAAAAGCGGCGGTCGATATGGCAAACGCAGTAGGACTTCCCGAAGCGGCAATACCCCTTGCCGATGCGGTAGTTCTCGTTGCAATCAGCCCCAAATCCAACACCGCTCACGATGCCGTCTTTGCGGCTATGGACGCTATAGAAAAAGGAAAGGGCGGACCGGTTCCCCGTCATCTTCAGAACAAGCATTTTGACGGTGCAGACAACGGAAACCCGGGTCAGTTTTATAAATACCCCCACAGCTACCCAAACCGCTGGGTAGCTCAGCAGTATCTGCCCGACGATCTTAAAAACACTAAGTTCTATGAATACGGCGACAACAAAACCGAGCAGAAATTTAAAGAATATTGGGAGATTATAAAAAGAGGTTCTCGTTAATCGAGAACCTCTTTTTTAGGGAAAGGGGAAAGGTGTCGGCATAGCCGACAAAATAATTATAAAATTATTTTTCGGCCTTTATTTTTTCTACTATTCGGATAATGTTTTCCTTATCCTCTGCATTTATGTAAATATCCTCACATTTCTTTTGGGCTTCGACTAAAAGCTCGATGGCTTTTGTCGTTGCGATAAACAGCTCGCGATACATTTCTTTATAATCTGTCATAATAACCACCTATTTTTATGGGGATTATATCCCCTTAATAATTTGGATTATAACCCCCATAATAATATTTGTCAAGGTGGGGATTATAATGATAGTTTTTGACAGACTTTGGAAAACAATGGAAGAAAAAGGCGTCTCAACTTATTGGCTCAGAGAAAAGTGCGGCATCGACAGTAAGACGGTGAGAAGACTGAAAGCTAATGAGAATATTGAAACAAAGACGCTGGATAAGCTTTGCTCTGCGCTTAATTGCAGACTTGAAGATATAGCTGAATTTGTGGAATAAAAAAGAGCTTCTCGTCGAGAAGCTCTTTTTTTAGGGCCGAGGGCAAATGGCTCGGGGAAATGTCCGTAGGACAAAGGGGGACGGCGCCGTGAGCGAGGGAAAGGTGTCGGCATAGCCGACAATATATATTTGTGGCGAAGCCACACCTTAATTTTGCGCTTTGCATTTTGCATTTTGCATTTGGGTTTATCCCAACAACACATCACTCACGAGCATTACCGAGAAGCCGACAAGAAGGGAGTAGGTTGCGCCGCGCTCTCCGCCATGACCGTGGGTTTCCGGTATCATCTCATCGCTGACAACATAGAGCATCGTGCCGCCGGCAAAGGCGAGCGCAAAGGGGAGAATAGCAGTCGAAACGGTAACCGCAAAATAGCCGATAAGTGTGCCGACAACCTCGACAAGCCCCGTTATAAGAGCGACAACGAGGGTCCTTTTTGTGCTGACTCCTGCCGCCAGCATAGGTCCGATAATTACCATACCCTCGGGGATATTCTGCAGAGCGATTCCGCCGGCGATAAGAAGAGCACCGCTCACGTCACCCGAGCCGAAACCAACGCCTGCCGCAATACCTTCGGGCAGATTGTGAATGGCAATCGCCATTAAGAAAAGAATAACCCTTGAAAGATTTCCGTTGTTATGAGATTCGGGATCCGCTCCCGCAAGACGGTGCAGGTGGGGAACAAGCTTGTCAATGACATTCAGGCAAAGTGCACCCGCAAAAATTCCCGCAACAGCATACAAAAGGCCAAATTTTCCGCCGTATTCAACCGACGGAATAATAAGTCCGAGTACCGCCGCCGCAAGCATAACGCCTGCCGCAAAGGAGAGAACAATATCCGAAAACTTGTGAGATATTTTTCTGAAAACAAAGCCCAAAACCGAGCCGAAAAGCGTTGCGCCGCCAACACCGAGCGCAGTGATTAAAACCATTGTCATAAACTTTACCCCTTTTTATATTTGCTGCCCTGTATGAGACAGTCATCATTGAAACGTTTTTTAATATAATTTAAAACCTTTTTCTTATCTGCCGACCAAAGAGGAGCAACAAGCTCTCTTTTTGCACCGTCACCGGTCAGTCGGTGGATTACCGTGCTTTCGGGCAGTTCCCGTATGCACTTTTCGAGGATATCAACGTATTTTTCCATAGAAAGGGTGTTGAAAAGACCTTTTTCATAGTCTTTTTCAAGGTCGGTGCCGCGGATTATATATAACAGGTGGAATTTCACCCCATCTACACCGAGAGCACCGATATGCCGAACCGTCTCAAGCATCATTTCTTCACTTTCTGCGGGAAGCCCCAAAATAATATGAGTCACCGTTTCAATGCCTAAAGCTTTCAGCCGTTTTACAGCACCGTCAAAAACCTCGGTTTTATATCCTCGCCTGATATATTCTGCCGTTTCTTCGTGAATAGTCTGAAGTCCAAGCTCGACCGAAACGGGCTTAATTTTATTAATTTCCGATAACAGAGCCATAACCTCATCACCCAGACAGTCGGGACGGGTCGCAATCGAAAGCCCTACTATATAATCGGGGGCAATAGCCTCGCGGTAAATTCGCCGGAGATAATCTATGTTCCCGTATGTGTTTGTAAAGGACTGAAAATAAGCGATATATTTTCCATTCTTGTTTTTGGCTTCAACCCGTTGTTTAGCCTTTTCAAGCTGAAGAACAATACTTCCACACTGTCTTTCGGCAAATTCGCCGCTGCCAGAATTACTGCAAAAAATGCACCCTTTAGTGCCAACTGTGCCGTCACGGTTAGGGCAGGTGAGTCCGCCGTCCAAAGAGAGCTTATATATTTTAGTGCCGTATTTATTTTTAAGGTGTGAATTCAAATCATTATAAAACATAACTGCCCTCCGTGAGATATTATATATTCGAATAAAATAAATGTCAATTTCTCAGGGTAAATTTTTATTGACTTTTCAAAGGGTTTTCTGTATAATGCTATATTGATAGGCTATGTAAAAGGAGATTTATCCCCTTTTACAGGGTGCAATAGAAAAATAAGGAGGGTTCCAAAGTGAAAAGAACTTATCAGCCTAAGAAGCTTCATCGTAAGAAGGAACACGGTTTCCTCAAGAGAATGGCTACCGCTAACGGACGCAAGGTACTTGCCCGCCGCAGAGCAAAGGGCAGAAAGCAGCTCACATACTAATTTATGTACTGTTTTAAAAAACTGAAGCAGAACAGTGACTTCAGAAGGATATACGGACGCGGAACGAGCTTCGTCGATTCTGCGTTCGTAGTTTATGCCTTAAAAAACCGCTCGGGTGATATACGGCTCGGGCTTTCGGTAGGAAAAAAGCTTGGCGGTGCGGTTGAGAGAAACCGCGCAAAGAGAGTGCTTACCGCCGCATTCAGAGAGTGTGCTCCGCATATTCGACCGGGGTACGATTTTGTATTAGTTGCAAGAAGTCGAATTCTTGGTGTTAAAAGCACCCTCGTTGCAACAAAACTTTATGAAATTCTGCAAAAGGCAGACCTTTTAAAGGAATAATGGGTAAATTACTGATTAAGTTTATAAGATTTTACCAAAAGTGCATATCACCGCTAAAAATAATACCCTGTTGCCGCTTTACACCGACCTGTTCGGCGTATGCCGTTGAGGCAATAGAGACGCATGGTGCATTCAGGGGCTTTTTTATGTCGGTCTGGAGAATTCTCCGATGCAATCCTTTTTGCAAGGGCGGGTATGACCCCGTTCTACCTAGGAAAGAAAAAAACGTGGCAGATAAAAACTGCCGGTAAGGTGAATAGATTTGAATTTTATATTTGATTTAATTAACGTTCCGCTCAGTTGGGTGCTTAACTTTATTGCAACCATACTAAACGGAAGTTTTGCTGGTGCTATCGCCATCTTCACCCTTTTAGTAAACCTTTGTATGGTGCCTCTTTCCGTCAAGAGCCAGAAATCATCCGTCGGTCAGATGAGAATCAAGCCCAAGATGGAAGAAATTAAGAAAAAATATGGCGATGACAAGCAGAGATATTCAGCTGAGATGCAAAAGCTCTACCAGGAGGAAAATATCTCCATGGGTGGCGGCTGTCTGCCTATGATTATCCGAATGATTTTTATGCTTTCGGTTTACCGTCTTGTAACTCAGCCCGAAAATTACAAGTATATAAATGCAGACATTATGAATTATAAAATGTTCGGACTCGACCTCACCGTCACTCCGAAATTCGGCTTTAATTTTGTTGAGGCTTGGCAGCCTATCTGGCTTATCCCCATTCTTGCATTTGCCGCACAGATGGCAACCTCGGTTGTTTCTATGGCTATGCAGAAAAAACTTAACCCCGATGCCCCCTCAATGGCAGGTATGATGCTGACCCTCCCTCTCCTTACCCTTTTTATCGGCTTCTCTGTGCCCGGTGCGGTTGGTTTCTACTGGATGTGCTCCAGTGTTATCGGCTCGGGAATTCAATTTGCAGTACAGGGGCTTTACGGACCCCATAAGATGCTCGCAAAAGAGCGTGCAAAAGAAATCGTAAAGGTTTACGAGGAAGAAAAGAAGTATATCGAAAAGCGCGTAGAGGAATAGACCTCTGCCCAGAACAGAAAGAAGGCACAACATTGATTAAGGAATTTATCGGTCTTGGCGAAAGCCTCGAAGAGGCTACCAATGCCGCTATCGAAGGACTTGGCGCAGACGTTGACGCAGACGTACAAATAGAAGTTTTATCCGAGTTTAAGAAAAAGACCCTCGGTCTTTTCGGCGGCTCACTTGCAAAGGTTAGGGCTTATGTTGAGCTTCCCGACCCTAAGCCCGCAAAAAAGCCCCATAAGAAGAACAATCAGCCCAAAAAAGAGCAGCCTGAGAAGGCAGTAAAGGCAGAAAAGTCTGCAAAAAAGGAAGAGGTAAAGCCCGAAATCAACGAGGCTGATCTTATTCCGCTTGAAAATCTTGATCCTTCTTGCTCTGCAGGTAGGGCAGCGGCTTATATCAAGACCGTTCTTCAGGGTATGGGTTGTGAAAACGTCGTTGTAAAGGCGTGCGAGCTCGACGGCGGCACCTATCTTCAGCTCGACGGAGATAAGCTCGGCGTTGTTATCGGCAGAAGAGGAGAAACCCTCGATGCACTTCAGTATTTAGCCAGCCTTGCTGCAAATGCAAACGGCGGTTATCATAAGGTTACTCTCAATATCGGAAACTACCGTGAGAAGAGAGAGAAAACTTTAAAGGAGCTCGCAAAGAAGGTTTCTGCACATGTTATCTCTACCGGTAGAAGCAGAACTCTCGAGCCTATGAATCCGTATGAGCGCAGAATTATCCACACTGTAATACAGGAGATTGAGGGTGTAACCTCTAATTCTGTGGGCGAAGGCTCCGCCAGACGCATTGTTATAAGCCCCGAGGGTGGAGGTCGCGGCGGTGACAGACGTCACGGCGGAAGAAACGGTCGTGGCAGAGGTGACAGAAAGCCCAGCCAGACCGTAAATGTTACCCCCGACGCAAACAGAGAGCCCAAGAAGGACTCCCCCGACGTACCCCTTTACGGAAGACTTAACTAAAAAAAGACCCTCTCGGGTCTTTTTTTAGTTATGATCGCTTTGCGAGTTATGATTGACAGCAGTCAAACTATGAACGGCTTCACCGTGTTATGATTTGCTATGCAAAGCTTTAAAAGTGATCATATCATAACATTTGCAAACAAATTTATAACTGCTCGAAGAGCATCATAGTGTGCGTCAGCACTCATAACTCATCCGAGAGGGTATTTTTAATTAATAATGAATGATTAATGTGTGCTCCGCACGGATAAAAGAGGTTCTCAATTAATGAGAACCTCTTTTTGTTATTTATCTTTTTCAATGTCTTCAAGTGCCATTTTTACAGCTGCTATAACAAAGGCTGAAAAAGTACACTCTTTTCCCTCGATCGCCGTTTCAACTCCGTTAATTATATCATTAGGAAAACGGATAGTTTTATTTGTTGTCGCAGGAGTGGTTGGAATTTTGAATTTTCCCATAGTCTGACCTCGCAATACATTTGTATTGCTTTTAGTGTAAAGCAAATAGCCTTAAAAATATGCATTGCATTTGCAATGCATATTTTGTATAATAAATAAGGAGGAGGTCGTATCATGGCAGATTACAAAGAAATGTATCGAGAAATGTTTATTGCAGCAACAAAAGCTATTGAAGTTTTGATTGAAGCTCAGCAAAAATGCCAAGAACTTTACATAGATGCTGAGGATAAAGAAAATATTATCCGAATCGTCGAAAAGATTAAAACTGAAACTAATTGACTTGTATTCGTATCGTAATTATTCATTAAAAAAGAGCCGAGAAATCGGCTCTTTAATTTTGTCCGAAGGACACATTTCCCTTATCCCTCGGCCCTTTTTTACATATCCTCAAGCACCATTATATCGATATCTTCGATAACAACATCCTCTACGGGCTTGTCCTGGAAGCCAGTTTTAACGTTTGCGATAGCGTCAACTACATCCATTCCCTCATAAACCTGACCGAAAACAGAATGCTTAAAGTCAAGCCAGGGAGTGCCGCCAAGTGCCTTATAGTCCTCAATTGTGTCCTCGGGGAAGCCGCGGTCCTTGAGACTCTCCATTTGTGCGATAAGGTTAGATGGAATTTCTGCGCCCGACTGAACGATAAAGAACTGACTGCCGTTTGTGTTGGGACCGGCATTAGCCATTGAAAGAGCGCCGCGGATATTGTGAAGACGGGGGTCGAATTCGTCCTGAAATTTTGAACCGTAAATAGACTCGCCGCCCATACCGGTACCTGTGGGGTCTCCGCCCTGAATCATAAAGTCCTTGATTACACGGTGGAAGATGATTCCGTTGTAGTAATCCTTTTTAGCAAGCTCAATAAAATTCTTTGTAGTAACGGGAACCTCGTCTACAAAAAGCTTGATTTTAATAACGCCCATATTGGTGTGCATCACAGCAACAGTGTCACCGAGAGCGGGAGTTTTGGTTTGAAAAGTCATAATATTCACCTCAAAGTAGATTTATAAGCCTATTTTAACAGTTTTTGCCCCTTTTATCAATATAAAATTCTTGTTTTTGGAAGAAATATATGCTATTATAACTATATATAATTATTTTTAAAAAGGGTGGCCGTGTTTATGAAATGTCCGTTTTGCGCATTCGAAGAAAGCAAGGTTATTGACTCCCGCCCCACAGACGAGGGCGAACGCATCCGCAGAAGAAGAGAATGTCTTGAATGTCAGAGAAGATTTACGACCTATGAAATGATTGAAAGTCTTCCCATAATCGTAATTAAAAAGGACAAGACCCGTCAGGCCTTCTCTCGCGAAAAGATACTGAATGGTATGGTCCGTGCATGCGAGAAAAGACCCGTTTCTCTTGAAACACTCGAGCGTGCCATCGACGATATTGAAACCGAGATTCAAAACTCTCTCGACCGCGAGGTATCAAGCGAGAAAATCGGTGAGCTTGTTATGAAAAAACTTTCCGAAATAGACGAGGTTGCATACGTTCGTTTCGCGTCAGTTTACAGGCAGTTCAGAGACATCAACACCTTTATGGACGAGCTTAATAAGCTGCTTCAGAAATAATATTTTACGGGCTGTCTCACCGAGACAGCCATTTTAACCGTTTAAGGAGACCCTATAATGAACGATAATTTAAGAATGGCGGAACTTTTACTCCCCAATATCACAAAAGAGCCCGACTTTTATGAGAGCCTTTACCCCGAGAGAAATCTTCCTGAGGGCGCAAGGGTTGTAAGAATTGCACCGAGTCCCACAGGCTACCTCCACCTCGGCACACTCTTTATGTCCCTTATAAACAGAATTACAGCCGATTCTACAAACGGTCTTTTCTTCCTTCGTGTTGAGGATACCGACAAAAAGCGTGAGATTGAGGGCGGTGTAGACGATATTATAAACGGTCTTGCCCGTTTCGGAATAAATATCGACGAGGGCTTTGTAACCCCCACCGAGGAAAAGGGTGTTTATGGTCCCTATAAGCAGAGTCTTCGTGCCGAGATTTATCAGTGCTATGCTAAAAAACTGATACGAGAGGGCCTGGCTTATCCCTGCTTCTGCACTGCGGAGGAGCTTGAAGCTGTCCGTACCGAGCAGGAAAAGAACAAAATCCGCACCGGCTATCACGGTGAATATGCCGTTCACAGAAATATAACTGTTGAAGAAGCAGAAAAGCTAATTTCAGAGGGTAAGCCCTATGTTGTTCGTCTTAAGTCTCCCGGAAGCGAAGAAAACAAGGTTATCTTTGATGATGCTATCAAGGGCAAGGTCCAGATGCCAGAGAATGATGAGGACTTCGTAATTCTGAAATCTGATGGAATTCCGACCTACCACTTTGCCCACGCTGTTGACGACCACCTTATGAGAACAACCCACGTAATTCGCGGCGACGAGTGGCTCTCTTCTGTTCCGAAGCATATTCAGCTCTTTAAACTGCTTGGCTTCAAGGTGCCGAAATTCTGTCACGTTGCACCCATTATGAAGCTTGACGGCGGCGCAAAGAGAAAGATTTCAAAGCGCAAGGACCCAGAGGCAGCAGTTTACTACTTTGCCGAAGAAGGTTATGATGCAGCGAGTGTAATCGAGTACCTTATGACGGTTGCCTCAAGTGAGTTCGAGGATTGGCGCCGTGCCAACCCCGATGAGTCTTATAAGAAATTTAAGTTCAACCTTAAGAAAATGTCGGTTTCGGGTGCACTCTTCGATAACGATAAGCTAAACGACGTTTCAAAGAATGTTGTTTCCAAGATGAGCAGCGATACTGTTGTTGAAAAGCTGACGGCTTGGGCTAAAGAATTTGACCCCGAGTTCTACACTGTTTTAACCCGAGATATCGACTACACGAAGAAGGTATTCGCAATCGACCGCGATGTGCCGAAGCCCCGAAAGGATATTGCAAAGTGGAACGAAGCAAAGGCATACTGCGCTTACTTCTATCCCGAGTATTATGAAGCAAGCTTTGAACTCCCCGAAAATATTGCTGCTGAGGATGCAAAAGCCTTTCTCGAGGCGTATAAGGGAGTTTACCGTGCAGAAGATATTAAGGACCATTGGTTCGGCAGAATCAAAGATGTTTGCCCCTCACTCGGCTTTGCGGCAGACACCAAGGAATATAAGGCAAATCGCGAAGCCTATAAGGGCAGCGCAGGAGACCTTTCAACGGTCCTCCGCCTTGCCGTTACGGGAAGAAGAAATACACCCGACCTTTGTAGCATAATGCAGGTGTTGGGCTATGACGAATGTATTAAAAGAATAGATTCTGCAATAAAGGAGCTTTAATTATGGCAGAAGAAATTAAAACAATAGAAGGCGCAGAGGAAAATACCGCGCCGTCCAACTTTATTTACGATTTTATCGACAAGGATTTGGCAGAGGGCGTTTATTCACGAGTTCAGACCCGTTTTCCGCCCGAGCCGAACGGATATCTCCATATCGGTCACGCAAAGGCTATTTGTATAGACTTTGGCACTGCAGAAAAATATGGAGGCACCTGCAACCTCCGTCTTGACGATACCAACCCCACCAAGGAGGACATTGAGTACGTTGACGCTATTATGGAGGATATTGAGTGGCTCGGCTTTAAGTGGGACAATGTTTACTACGCCTCTGACTATTTTGATTTTATCCATGAGTGCGCATATAAGCTCATCGACAAGGGACTTGCCTATGTTGATGAGTCTACTCCCGATGAGATAAGAGAAATGCGAGGCACCTTGACCGAAGCAGGCAAGGAGAGTCCCTTTAGAAACAGACCTATTGAGGAGTCTCGCGACCTATTCGCAAGAATGACTGCAGGCGAGTTTGAAAACGGCGCTATGGTTCTTCGTGCAAAGATTGATATGGCTTCTTCCAATATCAATATGCGCGACCCCATAATTTACAGAATTATGAAGGTTGCTCACCACAGAACAGGTGACAAGTGGTGCGTTTATCCTATGTACGACTTTGCTCATCCTCTTTCTGATACCAAGGAGGGTGTAACTCATTCTCTTTGCTCACTAGAATTTGAAAATCACAGACCCCTTTACAACTGGTTCCTAGAGAAGTTAGAACTCGCCGAGCCCTCACGTCAGATTGAGTTTGCAAGAATGAACGTAAACTATACCCTGACCTCTAAAAGGAAGTGCTTAAAGCTCGTTAACGACGGACTTGTTTCGGGCTGGGACGACCCGAGAATGGCTACTATCTGCGGTATGAGAAGAAGAGGCTATCCGAGCGCTGCAATCCGCACCTTTGTTGAAAAAATCGGTGTCAGCAAGGCGTACAGCGTTATCGATTATGCTCTGCTTGAGTCCTGCGTTCGTGATGACTTGAACTTTAACGCCGACAGAGCAATGGCGGTTCTCCGTCCCTTAAAGGTTGTTGTTGACAACTATCCCGATAACAAGTGCGAGGAAATCTCGGTTGAGATTAACCCCAACAAGCCCGAGCTCGGTACAAAGACAGTCACCTTCTCGAAGAATCTTTTCATAGAGCAGGATGACTTTATGCTGAACCCTCCGGGAAAGTATTTCCGCCTTTGCCCCACAAAGGAAGTCAGACTTAAAGGCGCTTATTTCGTAAAATACGCTTCACACGAGGAGGACGAAAACGGCAATATAACCTGCGTTCACGTAACCTACGACCCCGAGTCATTCGGCGGAGAATCCCCCGACGGCAGAAAGGTTAAGGGCACTCTTCACTGGGTATCTGCCGACCACGCAGTTGACGCTACAGTCCGCCTTTACGACAGACTTTTCAATGTTGAGAATCCCTCCGACGAAGAGGGTGTGTCCTCCTTCGCTGATAACCTAAACCCCGAATCTTTGACAGAACTCAAGGGTTGTAAGTTAGAGGCTTCTTTAGCTAACGCAAAGGTTGGCGACGGCTTCCAGTTTATGCGTCAGGGCTATTTCTGCCTTGATAAGGATTCTACCGACGGAAACCTCGTATTTAACCGCACAGTAGCACTTAAGGATTCATTCAAGAAATGATAGTATACGATATTTACGACTTTTTAGACGAAAAGTATGACTTTGCATCGGCTCTTGAATATGATAACGTTGGACTTCTCGTTGGCGATGGCAGAGAAAAGGTAACGGGTGTGCTCGTCTGCCTTGACTGTACCGATGAAGCAATAACCGAAGCGGCAAAGATGGGTGCAAACCTTATCGTTACCCACCATCCCGTAATATTCGACCCGTTAAAATCGGTTACCGAGCAGTCGCTCGTTTACCGTCTTATCAAAAACGGTATTTCGGTTATTTCTGCCCATACAAATCTCGACCATGCCGACGGCGGTGTGAATGACATGCTCGCCCAAACTATAGGGCTTTTAAATATAGAGAAGGTAGCCGACAGTGAGGGCTTCTTTTACAGAATCGGTGAACTGGATGAGCCTGCTACCAGTGAGCAGTTTGCTAAATCGGTCAGCGAAAGATTATCTTTCCCCGTAAAATACGTCGGTAATTCTTCCTTTATTAAAAGGGTTGCCGTTTGCTCCGGTTCGGGAGGCAGTATGCTCAGCGAGGTAATAGAAACGGGTGCCGACGCCTACGTTACCGCAGATATAAAGCATAACGTATTTATGGAGGCGCACGAAGCTGGCATTACTCTTATTGATGCAGGACACTTTAACAGCGAGGATATAATCGTTGAACCGCTTTGCAATGAAATAAGAAATACATTTCCTGATATAAAGGTTGAAGCTTTTCACTTTTCTCCCATAAAATACGCATAACAAAAACCGTGTGAGTAATCACACGGTTTAAATTTTATCTAAATCATAACTGCCGATATTTATAACTGTTAATTTTTGACTAAGCGCTTTTTTAACATACGAATAAGTGTTAGTAAAGGTATGATTAAGACAACAAATTAAAAACTGTGATTTTGAAATCATATATAAGTTCCTTTCGCTAATCGCAAAGCGCCTAGGGGTTTTTTCAAGTACGTTTTGGAACAGAGTCTTTGAATAAGAATAATAGGTATCGGGCTTATAGTCGAGATAGGCTAAAACGATAATAATTTCAATGTCATATAGTTTTTCCAATTTGCGTAATACCTGATAGACGTAATAATCAAAACGCCCTTGATGGCCGATATAAAAAGTCGATACGTTTTCGTACACAATCAGTTTTTCAATTTCCGCATAAAGAAAAGGCGCGATAGTGCAGTCACAGTCTCGATGTCCGACAAAAGTACAAGCTTTAAAAAGAATCCCCCTAAAATATTTTAAGGGAATTTACCTTAAAAATCAATAAGGTATATTCCCTTAAGAGATAATTATCTTAGAGGTGATTATCTTGTTTGAACAAGTAAGAAATTTAAGAGAAGATCGTGATATCAATCAAACGCAAATTGCAGAGTATCTGCAAGTGCATCAGACCACATATTCCGATTATGAACTTGGTAATCTTAATATCCCCATAGATGTTTTGATAAAACTTGCGAAATTTTACAACACAAGTATAGATTATCTTGTCGGTTTGACGGATAATCCGAGACCTTATAAATAAAAACCGTGTGATTACTCACACGGTTTCTTCATTTTACATAGTCAATATCAAATTCAATCACGCAGCAATAGGTTGGGTCAATTTCGCGGGCAATTGCTTCTATCTGTGTTTTCAGTTCCGAATTTTTACCATCGAAATTGGCAGGTACGACAACATCGAAAATAAGATTTGTTCGCTCATCACTTTTTGGTGTCATACGAAAATCGTGGATAGAAAGTGCAGGATGAATTTCTTTTACCTTTTTGGCGATAACACCTTTTGCAAAATTCAGCTTCTCGTTGTCTGTTTCGACAGGATCCATATGAATAGTGAGGTGAACGCCTGTACGTTCAAAAACAACCTTTTCGCAAAGGTCAACCTGCTCGTGGCATTTTACGATATTGGAATCGTATGGCACTTCAACATGCACCGAAGCGAAGCTCCTACCGACTCCGTAGTTGTGTGTCATAAGGTCGTGGACACCAAGAAAGCCGTCAAAGGACATAATCTCTCGCTCAATTTCCTTCGCCTTTTCCATATCAAGGGGTTGTCCAAGTAATGGGTCGAGTGTTTCCTTTGCGGTTTTAAAGCCCGACCAAAGTATAAAGAGGGAAATCATAATTCCCATATACGCGTCTATGTTTACGCCCCACTGCATCATTACGAGCACAGAAACGAGGATTGCGGTGGTGGTAAGAGCATCGTTTCGTGAGTCGGCGGCGGTTGCAATAACGGCATCCGATTCTATTTTTTCGCCTACCTTTCGGTTAAAGAGGAACATCCAGAATTTAACCACTACCGAAGCGGCAAGAATCACTACAGAAACCAAAGTGAAGGAGAGGGGCACGGGGTTAAGTATCTTGTCAACAGAGCCCTTCAAAAGCTCAACCCCCACAAGGAGGATAAGTCCTGACACTATAAAAGCCGAAATATATTCAAAGCGCCCGTGTCCGTAGGGGTGGTCGGGGTCGGCAGGCTTAGAAGCCAAGCGGAAGCCGAGAATGGTCACCACAGAAGAGCCCATATCCGACAGATTGTTCATAGCATCCGCCATTACCGATATGGAAGCTGAGAGAATTCCTACCACAAGTTTAAGTACAAAAAGTAAAAGATTCGAGAAAATCCCAACGGTGCCTGCCAAATTGCCGCATTTTGTGCGGTAATCGGGGTGGTCGGACTTTTCCTTTATAAAAAGCTTTAAGAGAAGAGAGGTCATTACATTTTGCTTCCCTTCGCGCCCTTTGTACCAAAGGAAACACCCGAGAGAATATTTGTATCAATGGTAAAGGTAAGATTTTCGCGGCCCCTGTTTCTGCGGAATGCAAGTGAGATAAGCTTATCTATAAGCTCAGAATATTTCATACCGGTTGCCTCCCAAAGATAGAAGGAAAGTGAACCGGGAATTGTGTTTGCCTCGTTTGCATATACGATGTCGGTTTCGGTATCGATTATAAAGTCGATTCTGCAAACACCTGAAGCACCCATAGCCTTGAAGATTTTCTTTGCAAGGTTGCGAATTTCTTCGCTTTTTGCATCGCTAATATCGGCAGGAATCTTGCGCTGAAGAGACGCCATTCCCTTGCTGCCACCCTTGGAATTAGAGGTGTATTTATCCTCGTATGACAGAATTTCATTATTCATAAAGGGCTCTTCGCAAACAGATGCCTCGCAGGAGTCGGGGTCGCCAAGCACCGAGCAGTTAATCTCGCGGATAGCTGTAACGGCATGCTCAACAAGTATAGTATCGGCAAAGGAAACCGCAAGGTCGATAGAGTCGATAAGAGATTCCTTATCCTTTGCCTTTGAAATTCCGACCGACGAGCCGAGGTTTACCGGCTTTACAATTACGGGATAGCCAAATTCCTTTTCGCATTTGTCTATAATAGCATCGCGGTTTTCGGCATATTCTCGGGCCCCAAAGGTAATGCAGGGAAGAACGGGAAGTCCTGCATCCCTCAGTACCGATTTGAAAATAGCCTTATCCATTCCAACCGCCGACGAGAGCACGTCACAGCCCACATAGGGCAAGCCCAAAAATTCAAGATAACCCTGAAGCGTTCCATCCTCACAATTTGTGCCGTGAACAACGGGGAAAGCAACGTTAATTATCTTATCCTGGGGCTTCTTTTTGAAAAGTCCGCTCTCGATAAGTGAGTGCATTACAACGTCCTTACCGCTTTTAATAAGTGTAACCTTTTCACTTTTTTCGAGGAGTGCCTTCATATCGCGGAAAGGCTCAATCTCGAACATTTCGGGTGATGTAAACATTTCCCCGTTTTTAGAAACGTAGATAGGAACAATATCATACTTTTCGCGATTTGTGGCGCGCATAGCCTGAACGGCAGAGATAATTGACACCTCGTGCTCAACCGAGCGGCAACCGAAAATAAAAGCAACTGTTGTTTTCATAGTTTATCACCTCAAATAATTATCGGGCAGGTCATTTTCAAGCAAAACGACCGTATCTTTATCTGCAAACCCCGTGTAAATTTCCATCGCATTTTTAAAGGAATCTGCCACGAAAATATTTTCCTCATTGTAGCCTGCCTCAAGCGCGCCCTCTTTCAGAGGAACCGAACGCTCGCGACCAACGAAAATAATCTTGTCGCAAATTCCTGCTGCGGCAAAGCCTAAAGCCTTATTGCACTCATATTCTTTCTCGCCAAGCTCCACAAGACCGGGGGTTATAATAACCTTTTTCATTCCCTCAAAACTGCCAAGAACCTTAACGGCTTCAAGGCAGCCCTCGGGGTTTGCGTTGTAAGCGTCGTCAATAAGTAAGGAGCCTCCGACCGAGGTCTTCATCTCGAGCCTGTGCTCCACGGGAGCAAGACGGGAAACTGCAAAAGCAATATCTTTAGTTGCAACCCCCATATTGTAAGCAAGTGCAGCCGCACCGACGATATTAAGAACGTTGTGTCTGCCGAGGAGCTTTGTTGAAACCGAAACTGTTTCACCGTCAAGTACAAGGTCAAAACTCGCACCGCTTCTGCCGCCTTTAATGTTCTCGGCACGATAGGGGAGCGAAGAATCGGTTCCGTAAAGCTGAATTTCGGTGCCTCGTGCCTTCTCGCGAATGATTTCATTATCTCCGTTTGCAAAGATATGCGATTTATCGGCAACGGCATCGGCAAGCTCGAATTTTGTCGATGCCACCGTTTCAATAGAACCGAAGGTATCAAGATGCTGGGGACCGACCGAGGTGATTATACCAAAATCGGGCGAGGCAATATCGCAGATTTCTTTAATATCACCCTTTTTCTTGGCACCCATTTCGCAGACGAAAATCTCTGTATCAGCGCGCATAGACTCGCGAACGGTTCTTACCACTCCCATAGGTGTATTAAAGCTTTCGGGGGTGTGGAGTGTGTTATATTTCTCACTAAGCATACGGGAGAGAATATATTTCGTGCCGGTCTTTCCGTAAGAACCCGTAACACCGACCGTACGGAGAGAAACCGCAGATTTTAAAATGCTTTTTGCATCGTTTATATAATAGTTTGAAATTGCCTTTTCAGCCGGCTTTAGCGCAAAAAGTGTGATAAGGCAAAGCAGCTCGGGGATAGTCAGTAAAATATAAAAAACAGTATAGCAGATAAGCGCCACGATTCTGCCGAAAACAACACCTGCCGCACCGAGCAGAGCCGAGAGAACGAGAGCAAAAGCGAACATTCTTTTCACACGGGCTGTAAAAACGAGCTTTTTTATTGATTTTACGTTTTCGAAAAAGCCTCTCCAGCCGAAATAAATTCCGACGACCGAGAAAAGCATCATACTGTCCGAAAAGGTTTCGTTTCCAAAAACTGGGGCGGCAATAATGAGCGCCGAGATAACAAGCTTAATTGCTGTGCGTGTCACAGAAAATGAGCTGCGGAGCCACCCCCAATAACGGGCGGCAAAATAAGAATTTTGCTGAAGCATCTGAAACTCGCGGACGAGGGAGAGATAAATTCCCACAAGACCGAGGGCAAGCCAAATAATTTCAAAAATCATAAAATTTTATACCTCAAATAAAACTGTTAAGGATTGCGTGGGCTTCATAGGGCCGCTCAACAAAGGAAAAATGTCCCGTGCCCTTTATTACGCAAAGACCTGCATCGGGAATAAGCTTTTCGATTGTTTTAGCATCCTCAAGCGGTGTTGCCGTGTCGTTTTCGCCCCAGATTAAAAGGCTGGGGCACTTGATGTTCGGCAGTATATCGCGAATATCGGTATTGACAAGCGAAACGAGTGTACGGCGAAGCACCTCGGGCGCGTTGTTATAGTCGGCAGAGCCGTAATGCTTTCGGGCTTTATCCAGAAGACCGCCCGAAAAGTTTTTAATAACGGGGAGTGTCAGAACAGTTTTTATAGCCTTAAAGCTTTTTGCACGGAATTTCTGCTTCGCGCTCTTTTTAGGGATAAGCCCCGCTGCATCGAGCAGAACAATTTTCGGGGGCTTTACCATTCCCATAGCCGTCATATAAAGGGTAACTCGTCCACCGTGGGAATGGCCCATCATTATAGGATTTTCGATCCCGACCGCTGACATAAATTTTAAAACAAAATCGGCATAGGTCTCGAGTGTCCAGGGTTCACGCATAGTGTCGGAATCTCCGCAACCGGGAAAATCGGGCGCAACGAGACGGCAACGGGATTTTAAAGTGTTTATAATTCCCCTGAAGGCAACATTTGAAGAGCCCCAGCCGTGAAGCAAAAGCACAGGCGTACCCTCGCCCTCATCGACATAATTTATCTTTAATCCGTCTATGTTTACAAACACTTTTTTCACTCCCTGCCCGAAATTTTTCCATATTCTCATATATTATACCAAATCTATTTGAAAAATAGAAGTATTATTTTATATAAATAAAATAGTAATTGTTTTGCAGCTCAGAATAAAGCCTCCATTGTGTAAAGGGAGGCTTCTTGTTATCTTACCATAAATTATTACTATTTGCAATTTTAACCGTCTGCAAAAATTTTCAAAATATGTCCCAACGGCAAATTCGGGGTAATATATTAATATTCGTGAAAACATAACTGTAAAATATTGACATTTATTATCAGCTGCGCTATAATTATAATAACAAGAGATATCGGAGGTGTTGGCAGTGATTCGTGAACTTAAAACCTACGGCTCGTCGCGCCAAAAACGAAACCGACCGAAGATATCCCGTAAATATCCTCTCCGTTTCATTCATTAAAGCGCACAAGCCGACCTCTCTCGGTTTGTGCGCTTTTCCTTGGTAAGACAGGGTAAAACAGCGGCTCGTATCGGCGCGGAAAAAGGAAACGGAAAGATAATATATCCCAACGCGTTCGGCACAGATACCTACATAGAATATATTAACACCGAGGGCGGCATAAAGGAAAATATTATACTAAATAAATATACGGGACAAAACC
>JAZUAU010000026.1:0-53266 GCA_045638145.1 Acutalibacteraceae bacterium | reverse complement strand
GCAGACAACTTTTTTCCCGAAATATGGCTTTTTATAAGCTCTATAAGTACGGCTTGTTCGGGCGTCATCTTTCTCCCTCCTTGTTAGTTATTGAAAAAATTTTTACTTAATGATATAACTTTTTTAAATAATAATTCGCTTGGAATTGCTGCCGCGATAACGGTCAGTATTATGGCCAAAATATAAAGCCAATCATTTTGAATTATTGGTCTAAGCGCCGTAAGGAATATTCCCTGAATCACATAGATACCGAGTGAATATTTACCTAAAAATCTTGTGAGTGAGCACTCAATTTTGATTTTTGATACTGCCGTCAAAGCTACCAGCGTAAACAAAACACTTGAAAGCATTTTAACAATAACGCGAAACATTTCGGGCAGATACGTTTTGTTTCCAAAGAAAAGAGCAACCACAAATACAACCGTCAGCAGAGCAAGTGTAGTAAAGGCGGTTGAGTTTTTCTTTAAAAAATCTTCTATCCTTTGTTTTTTCTCCGAAACTATCAATCCTACTAAAAAAGCAAACGAGGCTTCATACCAGGTTGAGGCATAATTTAAAGAAAAGCAAAAAACACAGTAAGTTAAAAGCAGCACAAAAAGCGCTATTTCTTTATGTTTTTTCATAAATTGAAAAGACAGATAAAAGAAAACGTAAAACAAAAGCTGTGTTTGTAAATACCATCCGTTTTCTATTATGGTGCCTCCCCATAAAAACGATTTTAAAACACCAAGTATCGAAATTTGGTTAGCAAAGATTATATCTCTTAAAAGATAAATTAAAACCGAAACACAGCAAATCAAATAAAACGGGAGCACTTTTCTTTTTGGAAAGGCTTTTATGTAGTCGTCTTTTTTAGACTGTTCAGAAAGTCCAAATCCCGAAAGAAAGAAAAAACCTGAAACAGCAAGATAACCAAAGGCGGAAAAGAGCGTTCCTACTATTGAATTTGAAAAGAGGGCTACTCTGCCGTGCAGATGCGAAAGCAGAACCATTACGGCAAATATTCCTTTCAGACAGTTTGAAATATCAACCGATAAAAACTGTCTGAAAGGTTTTTCATGCTTATTATTCATAAAAGCCTACCTTTATTCTACTACTTCAAAAAACGTGTCGGGGTGGGCGGGATCAAACTGCTCGTTTGCCCACATTAAAGTTACTAAATCATCAGTATCGCTAAGGTTTATTATGTTGTGGGTATAGCCCGGAAGCATATGAACGGCTTCGACTTTTTCTCCGGATACTTTAAAATTCAGAACTTCATCGCTTCCGATTTTTCTCTGCTGAATGAGGGCGCGGCCTGACACAACTATGAAAAATTCCCACTTTGTGTTATGCCAGTGCTGACCCTTTGTAATTCCGGGTTTTGAGATATTGACCGAGAACTGTCCGCATTTTGCGGTCTTTAAGAGCTCGGTAAAGGAGCCTCTCGGGTCAACATTCATTTTAAGCGGGAAGCTTGCCTTTTCCTTCGGCAGATATGACAGATAGGTTGAATATAGCTTCTTTGCGAAGGAGCCGAAGGGAATCTCGGGCATAACTAAGGTTTCGCTCTGCTTTTTAAAGGAATCAAGCAGGTCGACAATCTCACCTAGGGTAACCTTATGAGAAACGGGAACGGCACAGTATCTGCCGTCGTCAGTTAGCACCGTATCAATTCCGTCAAACTCACAGTGGTGCTCGCGTCCCTCTAATGCGTCGAGCATTTCCTCGACCAAATCGTCGATATAAAGAAGCTCGAGCTGAACTTTGGGGTCGTTTACCTGAATGGGCAGGTCGTTTGCGATATTGTTACAGAAGGTAGCAACTGCCGAGTTGTAATTCGGGCGGCACCACTTTCCGAAAAGATTCGGGAAACGGTAAACGAGCACCTTTGCGCCTGTCTCATCGGCATAAGAGAAGAAGAGCTCCTCCCCTCCCTTTTTGCTTCTGCCGTAGTCTGAATCATAGCGACCGATTAGGGTTGCCTGAATTGAGGACGAGAGCATTACGGGACAGGTATTATTATACTTTTTAAGGGTAGAAAGCAGCGTTTCGGCAAAGCCGAAATTGCCCTGCATAAACTCTTCCGCATTTTGAGGGCGGTTTACTCCCGCAAGGTTAAAAACAAAATCGGCATTTTTGCATGCCTCATCGAGCAGCTCGGGAGTTGAGTCAATATCGTAAAGATAGAGCTCATCTATCACGATATTCGGTCGAGTTCTGTTTTTGCCGTCTTTTATGTTTTTAAGATTTTCCGCAAGATTTCTGCCGACAAAGCCTGCCGCACCTGTTATAAGTATTTTCATACTATTTCTCCCAATTTGCGAGCGCTTCCTGAATATAAGGAATGGTAAGAAGCTTTGCCTTAACCTGTTCTACAGTCATAAGGTCGGTATTGGTAGAGTCGAACTCTGAAAGAGAGTTTCGCTCGGTATCGCCGTCGCTGAAATATTTATCGTAATTAAGTCCTCGCTTATCGGCAGGAACACGGTAGAACTCACCCATATCGACGGCATTTGCACACTCCTCATTGGTAAGAAGGGTCTCGTAAAGCTTTTCACCATGGCGGATACCGATAACCTTAATCTCGGTATTAGGATTAAAGAGCTCACAAACTGCCTTTGCAAGGGTTTCGATAGTGCAGGCAGGAGCCTTCTGGACGAGGATATCTCCGTTTTCACCATGCTCGAATGCAAAAAGCACAAGGTCTACCGCCTCTTCAAGGCTCATAACAAAACGAGTCATTGTGGGCTCGGTAATGGTGATGGGATTTCCTGCTTTAATCTGGTCAATCCAAAGCGGAATAACCGAGCCGCGGCTGCAGAGAACGTTACCGTAACGGGTACAGCAAATCTTGGTCTTATCTGTGTTTCTTGCCTTTGCAATAGCAACTCGCTCCTCAAGAGCCTTTGTGATACCCATAGCATTTACGGGATATGCTGCCTTATCGGTAGAAAGGCATATAACACACTTTACACCCTCGGCAATTGCGGCAGTAAGAACATTATCGGTACCGATAACATTGGTACGAACAGCCTCCATCGGGAAAAATTCGCAACTTGGCACCTGCTTTAGTGCTGCTGCGTGGAATATGTAGTCTACACCGTGCATAGCCGCCTTTACAGACTCTAAATCACGCACATCTCCAATATAAAACTTGATTTTATCAGCAACATCAGGCATTTTTGCCTGAAATTCGTGGCGCATATCATCCTGTTTCTTCTCATCTCTTGAGAAAACACGGATCTCGCCGATGTCGGTGTCTAAAAAGCCGTTTAAAACAGCGTTTCCGAATGAACCGGTACCTCCGGTAATAAGTAAAGTTTTTCCTTTAAAAAGCGACATAACAAATACCTCTCTTACATTTTATATGCAATTTAATAAATAATAAAATTAGATTTCTTTTTTTCTCTTCAGTTTTCTAAGAACTCCAAAAAACAGATTCTTTTCATAATTGTTTAATCTGAAATACATAAGCACTATAAACACGGCTACAAAAATAATGCCGTTTATTAAGAATCTCAGATATCCGTAAGGCATTGGATTAAAATGCTCAAGTGCAAGACCTATTGCCATAACTATAAGCAAGGTCGGAATAAACTTTAAATAGGTTTCCTTCGCAAACCTTATCATGTTGAGTTTCAGTGCTTTGTGATAAATTATTGACATTATAACTACACGTGCCATATAAACAATAAATATTGACAGACAAGCACCGAGCGCTCCGAAATACCTTGAAAGAACCAAAGATAGAGCAACATTTACAATGCCCATACCTATATATACATAGGCCTGATATTTTATCTTGTTCTCTACCACCAAAGTCGTTTTTGCTATCTGCATAGGAAGCTGGAAAAAGCTTGGTATTATAAGAAGCACTGCGCACAGATAGCTGTCTGCAAAATCTGCTTTGCGCCAGATGTCAACCACGAAGGACTGTCCTACCGAGATAAAGCCGGTTACAAGCAGACCTATAATAATACACTGTAATCTGCCGATTTTAATCATTAAAGGTACAAGTTCTTCCTCTTTTTTACCTTCGTATACAATTTTTGAAATTCTCGGCATAAACATACCGTTAATAGCGGTAGCAAAGGTATAAACATATCCCTCAATCGTCTGTCCAAGACCGAAAAGCGCTACTCCGACAGCACCGGTTACCGAAACGGCGGCGATAATAGTCGGCGTTATGTTAAAAATAAGTCTGTGAGCCAGGCTTGCAACCGTAGTCCAGATAGAGAAAGAGAAAATTTCCTTTAACATTTCCTTATCTCTGTGGCGGAAATTTACCCTGACTGCAGTCTTTTTGCGAATAATTATAAGTTTTATTGCAATAGTGAGAAGTCCCGAAATTGCGTTTATTGTTACAAGGGCGAAAACACCTTGGCCGAGCAGCAGCGTAATAACCATTGCAACAATAATAAACACTTTATGGAACAGGTCAGCCAGCTTCAATCCGACAAACTGTTCATAAGAGGTTAGTATTCCGTTGAGAGTTATAAAGGGAAATGATGATACACTAAAAAGTCCAACGATAACGTAAAGAACTTTAAAGGTTTCCATATCTTCGGGCGATAATTTGCTGTAAATTCTGTCTATACGGAATCGCACAACTAAAAACGCAATGAAAATGACAGCCGCAATAATCAAATATAACTTATAAACAACACCTAAAAAGTCATTTACTTTTTGTTGATTACCTTCGGCTTTATACTTTGAAACAAAACGGGAAACGGCTGAGCTCATACCGAAATCGACCACAAAAAGAGTTATTAAAGAGGTCGCAAGGGTATATAGTCCGTAATTATTCTGACCTATTTTATCAATCATCCACGGCGTATAGATAAGTCCCGCAAGCATATTAAAACCTATTGTGAAGTAGGACATCAATGCACCGATTTTTATTTGTTTAGAGCCTTTCAAATGTTATTACCTCATTTGGCATCAGAAATAAACCTGATGTTTTGATTATGCGAGGGCTTGCGCTCTTCCTCGGGCGGAAGCTCGCTCATATAATTTTCGCCGAAGCGTGACTTTAAAAAGTTATCATAGTCACTTACCGCCAAGAATTTTTTATCTCTAAATGGCAGTTCACAAAGAGAAGTGTACATTTCAGCTTTCAGCGGTTTGAATTTTCGGTTTGAGTTGCAAACCTCGTAAAGATAACCCGTATCCTTGCCGTTATACTTTTTACAGGCACGGTCAACCGCCTTTATAAGAAAACTCATAGGTAATAGTGCCAGTGCACCATAAACAAACTTTCTGACACCCTTCGGCTTTATAGCACGGAGCTTGGTTTTCCTGGCACCCGTCAGTATTCCAACATGGGTACAGTGCTTACGCAGTTTTTCGGGAATTATATTATCTATTGGAAAAATATCAAGGAAAATTCCATGATTCATAGTTTTGATATGCGTATAATCATAGTCGCATATTTCGGTGCCGTTATAACAAAGCTTAGCAAAATTTAAGGGGTATTCGGGAACGTTGTTGTATGACTGAAGGAAAAATTTCGGATCTAACTCACCGGGTGCAATTTTTAAAAGCTTCTCATACTCTTCCCTTATCATAACAATATCTATATCGTCATCCCAAGGAACGAAGCCGCCGTATTTTACGGCGCCCATAAGAGTACCGCCCTCCAAGGTGTATTTAATATCGTGTTTTCTGCAAATTCTGTCGAGCTCGACAAGCATTTCGTAAACACAATCCTGCAAAATATTCAGTTCAATCATATTTCCCTCCGAATATTACAAATCATTTTTTAACATTCTTTTAGGCCGACGTTGAGAAATTACTTATAAGCCTACCTGTCCAATCCAAAGACAAAACTGAATTTCTCGGTCCTTGTAAGCCTTAACAACAACTTTAATAAAAGTGCCAAAACGTAGCATACTGCTAAACCGATGAAGGGTCTGAGTATGAAGAATAATGCGTTGTATGGAAGTCGGGTATTGATAATTCCGACGATCTGCACGTGTATAAGATAGATGAAAAACGACTTTTTGCCAATATCTGAAAGTAAGTTGAAATTCGAAAGATAATAGGCCAAGTTAAGCAGAAGTATAAATCCGAAAAACTCGACAAAGAGGGATGTTTCACTAACGTAATGATAAAGCGTTTTTTCTCTGACAACGTCGATAATAACCAGCCCTGTCAATTCAATAAGTGAAATTACTGCATAAATCGGATTGATGAGTTTTTCAATCAAATCTTTTCGGCGCAATAACATACCAAAGGCAAAAACGCCTGCCCAGTTAGTATAGATCAGATAATCATTGACCAGAGAGTAATGAGTCGGCGCAAGTAAGTTAGATGCAATAAGCGAAATTACACTTATGCCCATAAATATGTATAGCCAAATATCCTTATTGAAAAACTTAAATAAAACCATAAGGACGGTCAGCACAAGCATATACCAATAAATCGAAGTTATTCCGAGAACATATTTTACCCCATCTAAAACAGATGCTCCGCCTTTTGAAAAAACAAGCACGGATAAACAATATACTGCCGAGGCAAAGATAAACCACGGAAGAATAAAGGTTTTTGCTTTTTTGCACCAGAATTTTTTACTGTCGCCCGCACTTCTTGAATAAAAGTAGCCGGACAATATAAAAAATACAAAGACGCCGATCTGCGCTATCGACTTCTTGATAGTCTCTGCAAGATAAAAGCTATCACCAAACGACATATGCGCAGCTACAACCGTCAAACAAGCAAATGCTCTCAAGGCGTATAATACGTTGCTAATCTTCGTAGATATTTTCTGCATAAACAGACCCCCTGCCTTATTAAATAGTACTCATTGCTCTCTTTTAAAGAAGTAACAGTATATTATTTCTTTTTAAAAACCCTTTTAAAATGTCTTTTATACATAGAAAAATCGCCGGCACACATTCTGTAAATAATGCTTTCTATGCGTCTGTATAGTCGCACGTAAGGATGGCCTACCGCCATAATTCTGTTTTTATTTTTTAGGAAGGTCATATCTTCAATAACAAAGGGCGGATGATTAAGCGGGAAATCATACTCGTATGTTTTCATATTGAAAATTCTTCTTATTCCCTTAGGCAACAACTTAATATCTGCTGCTCCGTGGGTTGATTCGCCAACGTTTCCGATATTTGAGATAAGATTTTTTGTGGGAACTATATTGAGTCTGTTCTGTGAAAGAGCGTTACCCACAAGAATAGCTTCATAATAGGCAATTCCGCTGTTATTACAGTTTCTGCAGTGGTTAACAAAGCCTTTTACCGGTCTTCTGTCCGCATAAGCTTTTTTGAAGTTTTCGGTAGCATACTCATTATCGACAAAATCAATATGCTCGCTCCATTCATCAATAACCCGTTTCCAAGATGCCCAACCTGTTATTGAGCCTGAGGTTGTAAAGAGGTAATCATAAGGACAATGGGGAGAGGTTTCGCAGTTGTTCATTCCGCAAATCATATTTATACGCTTGTCATCCTTATATTTTTCGAGAAGCTCTTTACAAAAGGGGAAAAAGCTTTGTGAAGGCACGTCATCGTCCTCTAATACGATTCCCATTTCTTCGGTTTCAAACATCCATTTCTGAGCTAAATACTCGGACGGGTCGCAACCGTAATTTTTTTCGCAATAATTAGTATGTACTTCGCAGTCCCAATCAATATTTGCAACTACTTCGCGGCACTTTCTAACATTTTCAATGTCGTCTTCCCTACCCTCTCTTGCTCCATCCTGATAAAGATAAAGCTTGCTGGGTCGAGCTATTTTAACCTGCTCAAAAACCTTTTCCAACATTTTAGGTCTGTTGAAAAATAAAATGAGAACTGCAATATCTATCTTGCTTTCATGTAACATAATAATATACCTACCTTATATATGATAATACAGTTTGTATTACTAATTAACCGGTTAATATGCCTTTTTAAGTATTTTGAATTTATCCGACAATTTCAAAATAACATAAGAGATCAGCATTGTAACAGCAAAAACTACAATAAAATTCAAAACTGAGTTGGTTGCAACAAGCGTTTTAGAGAAGAATAAATCTATTATGCTTATTGGAATTCTCTGTGTTAAAAACATAAGTATACTGTACTTGCGAAGCAGAACACAGATATTTTCCGCGACTTTAAAGTCGGAAACGAGCAAAAATTTTGCAAGGAAGTAGGTAAAAGGAATAAGGAAAATTACAGTATCTACTCCCTTAGAATTCCAATTAAAATACGCTATTACAACTTCTTCTGCGGCTAAGGCTAATCCAAAAAGGCCTACGGGAATAAATGCTTTAAAACCTTTTGCGCCGGACATTACTCTTTCTTCATTATTAGATATATAGGCGCCGAGCGCTACAAAAGGCATACCAAAAAGCAGTCCGTTTTTAATGGTGTCAAAAAAGCTGTAATATAAATCGTATATTCCTTTTACGAAGGGTGTGTCAGTAACCAGTCCGTAATAAGAACTGCCGCCCAAAGTGAAGAGGTAAACAACGATTGATAAAATTAAAATTTGTTTATAGCTAAGTATCTTTTTTAGCAGATATACAAACAAGGTTGCCGAAAACAGTGCAGGAAGATACCAAATCGTTGAATAACTGCCTTCAAAAAAGAAATCTTTTATGTATTCGAGTACGCTAAAAACAGAAAATCCGTTTCTGACCCACTTAATCAAAACAAAGACAAAATACACGGCACTCCAAATAAAATACATTACTGCAATTCTGGAGAGATAGCTTTTTATGTAGTCTTTTCTCTTGTTTTCCTCTAAAGAATCAAGCTTTTTGAAAGCAAGAAATCCGCTCGTAAAAAAGAAAAACGGGACGGCAATTACACATACTATATTTCGAAAGCCAAAGGTTAAAGCCTTACTATAGCTTCCAAAAGGTGCCGTATGGATAATAATAATAAGCATTGCCGCAATAAATTTTGCCACGTCTAATGATTTATATTGCCTTCTTTCACTCAAAGCGCATAACCTCCTAACAATCATAATGTTTTCTAAGCCTTATCAACTCCGCTTAGAATTTCGTTATAAATATTCTTGAGATTATTGTAATTTAAATCTCTTGCATGGCGGTTTGAAGCCGCAATTTTTGTATTCTCAGAGAATTTTTCGCAAAGCGCTCTCTCTTCGAAAAGCTGACAAATTCGCTCTGCTAAAACGGGATATTCGGGGAAATCATAATAAAATCCGCTTTCGCCGTCCTTTAAAAGGTCGGTCATACCGCCCCTAAAAGCACTGATAGAGGGTGTGCCAATCATCATTGCCTCGCATAGAGTTGCCGAAGCACCCTCCATAGCCGATGGCACAACGCAAACATTTACCTCGTTTAAAATACCGACAATATCAGCAGCAGATTTTCTTCCAATAAACTTTACGTTATCGCAAAGTCCGTAGTTTTCAATCTTTTTTCTTATATATTTTTCATATCCGTTTGAAGCTTTATAGGTTGTGCTGTTGCCGGGTATCAAAAGTTTAACATCGGGATATTTTGATTTTACTATCTTGAGAGCATCTATAAGTATATGTAAACCTTTTAGAGAATAGGTAGCTGCACCTGTATATATTGTGTGCGGTTTCATTTTGTCCCAACCCCACTTTTCCGTATCGTAAAACTCCGGTCTTAGATTGTAATTCAGTCTGTAATACTCAAGGTCGGGGTTAATTGACTGCATAACCGCTTTATCCCAAAGGGTTCGTCCTGTAACTCGAGTAACTCTTTTTAAAACATACTCTTCCCTCTTTGCATTTTTAAGGAAAAGCTTTTCCGCAAAGAAGGGCGCATTCATTTTAATTATCTGTTTTGCAGTTGTGGTACGGTTGAAGGTCCAGTTTGAAAGTCCGCCTTTATACTCTTTTGATATTCTCGCCAATATTCCCTGAATGGTCAGCAATACCGGTATCGGAGGATTAAGTTTTACCATAGAATATGCAATTGAATATTCGGTTCCGTGAAGATGAATAAGGTCGGGCTTGAAATCATCAAGAACATATCTGCAATCATCAAGGGTCTTCTTAGAAGTAAAAAGAAGTCTTTTGCCGCCGCCCGGGAAGATATAATGGCGAACGTTATTTACTGTTTCTGCAATAGGCTTTTCAACATTGGCATAGGTCATGGTCGCAAGCTCTATATCGCTGTCTTCGGACAGGCGGCGCATATAGTCTACAAGCCATCCTCCGCTAAAGGAGGTTCTGAGGCCTAATGCCTTTGCGGCGTCGGGCATAACCATATTGAGGACCCAAAGTATCTTCATAAGGACGCTCCTTTAAATTAATGTTTACTGAAAATAGAAATGGAAATTACTGAACGAACCGTTATTCAGTCGGTATGCGAACAAAGCTACTGCGGCAACTCCAACAATAAACTTCATAAGCTGACGGTCACGGTCGCCCAGTTTCTGTATTGCATTCGGAATAAGCAGGATAACGAACAAGAAGAAAAAGTAGCTAACTCGCTCCACCATCTGGTTTATAACAAATCGGGCAATGAAAAGAGCTGCACCCGTTAAGGTTGCATAAAAGCTGTTCTTATCCGACTGATCCTCAAACTTTTTGAAAACTAATAATGCAAGTGCTAAAGCCAGCAAATATACCAAAACAGCTATTGCACCGCCCGAGTCACGCGTAGTGGCATTTGAATAATCCTCGCCTGTAACATTATCGTAAAAGGAAATAAACCGAGGGATAAGGGTAAACAGGCCAACAGATGCAGCAAGGTATAAAACAATGCTTTTAGCAGTCTTGAAATACTGGAAGAAATAAACTACCGAGAAAACGAAGGCAGTTTTATGAAAAAGAATAGCGATAAATACAACAAGTAAAAACGGTACCAGCTTTTTCTTTTTTACAAACTCATATGACAAAAGGCAGATACACATTGCTATAGCCTGCCGCATTCCGTTCATTAGGAAGGTAAATGAACCAAGAGTTATGAAGCAAAGAAGCGATAAAGCAACGTCTTCTGAATTTTTATAGATGAATCGGCAAACACAAAAAATCATAAATGCCGAGGTCAAGAAAATAAATATCTGCGCATTTGCAGTAAACCTCGATACAAGCCACATGGTGAAGAAGAAGCCGCTCTCTGACAGGAAAAATCCGTTGTCGAAAAGGTTGTTCTTAGCATAAGTCGCAAAGCTGTTTACATTGTGCATTCCTTCAAATGCTATGGCGTACATTTCGGTATCGCGGCTTCCAACCCCGAGCGGCGCACGAAGACCCATCACGACGGCAACTGCAATGCCCGCGATAATGAGATATACTTTTTTATTTTTTAGGTCAAAATTTGTCTGACCGTTCAGCAGCCTTAAGAAAACCGTAAAGGCTGTAAGCGAGAGCAAAATGTACATTAATTCACCGCCGAAACTAGAATAGTTTTAAAATTAGATATATTTAGAAAAAAGAATTTGCGTCTTATTTTACTACGATACAATTACTTTCTGACGAAAACTTTTTCGATTTTGTTTCCTATATAAGCAGATAAAATATTAACTCTGCAAAGTTTGAACAAGTATATGCGAACCAAATCTATCACAACGCATATTAAAAAGACGATAACTATTGCCAAAAAGCTAATTGCTATAATCATTGGCAAAGAATAATCAACAACGAACATCAAGGAATCTCTTAAAATATACTTATACACTGCAGTTGTAGTATGGATAATGAACACGCCAAATGATACAGGTGAAAGTCCGGCCGATATCTTGACAATTAATTTTGGCAGCTTCATTGTTGAAAAAAGCTGCAATGCAAATAAAGCCTGTAGAACCATAAAAGGCGAAGTATATGTGATAAATTTTGTTCCTAAATTAGGGGTTCCTGTGGCTTTCCAAGTCAAAAACTCTATTAATAATCGACTTAAAAATGTAATTAAGATACTACCAACAAAACCTAATGCACATATTCTAGATGATAAATTTTTTAGTGGTTCATATTTTTTTATATACGCGCCTACCAAATACAATAAGGCCAACCATAAAAACGAATAGCCCGAACTCACGCCCAAAACTTTTATGCTACTGACGGTTTCCAAAATAACAAAAAACACAACGGCAACAATTAAAGCCCTATCTAAAACTTTTTTCGTCACTTTTTCCACCACTTCGTTTAACAGCGGGATAAAAAGGAAAACAATAAAATACGCAGAAAAATACCAATTTTGCTCACTAAAAACTGGCAGAAATCCCTTTAAAACCGACATCACGGCGTATCCGTCTTCAAACAAAACAGCGATTATTACCTCTGATATAACAGTATAGAAAACTACTTGGAACCACAATAAAATAAGACTTGACAATTTATGCTTGGAGTTCAGTCCTACATATCCCGAAATTATAGCGAAAATATTTACAGCGCCGTAACAAGCAACTTGAAAAAACCACATTACCTCACCCTTGAGGGTAAAGTCTCCTAACGCTTTCAGAACTCCTCCTTGACTCAAAATGTGCAAGGTGACTATCATCACAGTTGCTATTACTCGCAGCAAATCTATTCCATGATTTCTTTTTGTTGTAGGAAAGTCTGTGTGGTTAACTGCTAGATCCGTGCTGGCATTCACTATGGCTACCATCCTTTCTTTTTGCACCACAAATTTTGTTTATACCTTTAACAACCTTCTCGTAAATGAGATCTATTATAGGCAAAACTTTTTCAAAAGCCCATTGAATAATTAAAGCAATCGGCCAGAGTGCAACTAATGAAATTATAAGATTTACAATCATATATGGGGAATCTGCATAAGAATTTATTGAAAACAAATTCCAATACCAGTCTCTTAACACATTGTGCTCTTGTATTATGTAAACCAAGAAAGAGCATGCCGATAATTTTGAAATTACATTCCCGATAAACTTTGATTTTATATGGATGTTTCTGAACAAAATAAACAGGAGCAAAGATAAAGCGAACGGCAATACTGCATTAGCATCCAATAATATGCAGTTGCCCACACTATCTTTTTGTAAATACTTTAGAATGCAAACTGCAAATAACAAACATAAGACAGTCAATAAATTAAATTTACCTAAAAAATTCCAATTATATTTCTTTATTCCTGCGCCAACAAAATAAAGGTATGAAAGCCAAACTATTCCTCTTGATGATGCAATGTAGTATATATCATCTATAAACGGGTTACTGGTCAAGAACACGCACAAAACGAAAAAACCAATTATACAAACCATTTTCTGTTGGACTTCATCAAGTTTTGATATTACAAGATTTAATATTGGGGATGCAAGCATCAATATTATATACATGGTAAAAAACCAATAATGCATTGTTGAAAACGGGAATATTGTCTTTAACAAAGTTGTTATCCCTATCTGTTTCTTTAACGCAATTGCTGCGATTAAAGTTGCAATGATTCCTACCACTATTACCTGAACCCATAATGCAACTACTCTTTTTATGTTTGGGAGTTTTTGATATGAAAAATAACCGGTAATCAAGATAAATATGTTTACAGCTACTACTGATAATCCGCTAAACACTGATAATATAGCTCTATTGTAAACAGTAATATCAGGTTGCGACATTATTCCTGAATAAGCAACATAGTGTATAACTGTTATCAATACCATTGACATAATTCTAAGTATATCTAAACCATATTGTCGAGTTTTTTTCATTTGTTTACTCCCTATTAATTACTTACCGAAAACCTCATCTAAAATTCTTTCGGTATCTTTCTTAAAAAGAGGGCCATTGTGAATCTGATGAGAATCGAGCTGTCCGTCATAAAGGTTTGCTTCTATAAGCACAGGCGTTCCGTCCTCAAGAACCGAAACATCCCATGCGACCATTCTGAAATGCGGCACCATATAGCTTGCTTTTAGAACAAGCTCTTTTACCTCATCAAACGAAGGTAGTTCATATCCTTCGAATATAACACCTGAGATAGGATGGGCATCTAAAAATCTGCGCTTATCGGCACAGGCGAATTTTTTAAGCTTTCCGTCCATAGAAACACCGATAGTGAGTCCTCCGCTGCTACTGTTATCTACCTTGGTCTCGCCTACACCCATTCTAAGTATGACAGATAAAACCTTTGCTCCGTCCCTTTCAAGAAGGGTAATTATACGGATTGTATTAACTGAAGTAGGATTGATTTTTCCCAGCATTTCGTGTTGGGTAATACCTCTTTGAATTGCTATATCGCCTGTAAAACCTTTAATTTCATTTTCAAACTGTTCTAAAGTAAGATCTTCACAGTTAATATATCTTACTCCGTGGCCACCGCCGCTATCGGTTGCACGCTTTAAAAACACTTCCGTTTCATCCTTCAAAACGCTGTAAACATCGGAAATACCTTCTCTTGCAACGATATCATCAATATACCAAAATCCGTTTAAGCGGTATGCAATAAGCTTCGGCTGGGAAATTCCACCAAACATCTTGTGATAATAACACTTGTTATCGAGTGCCTTTGCAAGCCTGTAATTATTAAAATAGGGCTGAATATAGTTATAATAAACTTCATCGGGAATGTATTCCTTATGGAACTCGCCGTATTTCTCAGTATAGAAATTGTGGTAAAGGCAGGGTACAGATTGATACTTGTCCCAGAAAGATTTTACTTCTTTCTCCATTTCCTTTGTTAACACATATTTCTCACTCTGCGCTTTTTTCAGCTTCACAACAAGGCGCTTCATGTGGGAGCGTCTAATTGCAGAAAAAATCTCTTCATAAGCATTTCTGAAATTTAAAATAGCTCTTTTGCCCATTTTTATCTCTCTTTCTCAATTTGACCGGACTATTATAATTTGAAAAATCCTTCACTCTTTGGAAGTTTCTTAATCTCAGCCAATATCTTCTCTGTTTTTTCGCCGAAAAGAGGTCCATTTACCCATTGATAATAGAGTACTCCGGGATATTTTATGTTGTACTCTACAACCACAACATTACCTTCCTTATCTACCGTAAAGTCCCAACCAATAATTCCAATTGAGGGAAAACGGCTGTGTTGCTTCAAAGCAATCCGTACCATTTCGTTGTATTTGGGAATTTCATAACCATCAAATGCAACTCCGGTATGACTTTTTTTGGTGGATATTCCGCAAGAAAAATATCCTTTATCTCTGAGTTTTCCTTCGGAATCAATTCCGACTATGGTCATTCCTTTGCCGTCTTTAGTTGACGTGTTATCAGTAAAGGAGTTTTCTCCGCCAAACCTAAACGCAGAAGACAGATGGAACGCTTTTCCGCCAAGAAACATTGTAGTTACACGAACAACATTAACTGAGCTTTCATTAAACGCCGAGAGAGAAGGATGTTGAAGTATCAGTTTCTGTACCAAATAGTTTTTCTTAAAACTATCTGTTATTTTTAAACTTCCCCTCTCTACAAGTTCAACCCCTTTTCCAAAGCCATTATCCGTAGAAGGTTTAACAACAACCCTTTCATATTCAGAAATAAGCCTCTCTGCCTCATCTTTGGTAATTATATTTCTATCTTTATCATAGAAGATTCCTTCGATATTTCTTACTATTACATCGGGGAATTTAACCTCCGGCATATACATTTCGAAATAGTTTTTGTCAGACATCACAAACTTTAAGCCTACATTATTAAGTTTCAGCTCGAGATTTGATCTATGTAGATCTTCAGGTAAAATGCGAGCATCGAATTTGCCTGTTACGGAGTATGTGATAATATGCGTATCGTAAGAATACTTATAACCATATTTCTTGTAGATAGCATCAATCTCAGCTTTTTGTGAAGCAGTTAATTTTCGTTTTGGAATTCCAGCTTTCTCAATCAGCTTAAATTTAGCTTTATTAAGTTTTTTTACTTGATTTCTCTTGCCATAACTTCTGAGAAATGCAAGCAATCCATCCACTAACTTAGCTTTACTTATTCTCATTCTTAATTTCTCCTAAAATACTTCTGTTCTTGCCTTCGTTTGACATACAGTATTTCTTATCTGATTTTGTGATAGATTTTTTTGAGAAGGGCTTTAATTCGTGTTTTTGCCTTTATTCCAAAAGCGCGGGTGGTGGGAATGGCGATTCCCTTTTCTTTGAGATATTTCTTTATCTCGGGGGCTATTTCTTTTTTGGTTGAATATGCAAAGACGTAAAGCTCTTGCATAAAGTAGGGTTCTTTATCACGGAGCATTAGGAAAAGCTCCTCTACCGTATCCCTGGCTTCGGTTTTATGAAGTTCCTTTTGTTTTACGGTAACCTGTCCACCGTGAACACGGTTTTTAACAAGCTCGGCCGAGTCGATATGTACATTAAAGCCCTCTGCCGCAACCTTTAGCCAAAGGTTCCAATCAAGGACAAAACGCATATCCTCTCTGAAATAGAGTCCCTTACTGAAGACTGACTTCGGGATGAGAAGTCCGCAACCATTTAGGCACTTTTTGAAAAGAAGATAGGAGAAAAACTCCTTTGCGGTAAGGGTTGCGTCGGTTTTGATGCTCGGATGAGCGATTGCCTTACCGTCTTTATCAATAAGTCCTCCGCTATTGCTGACGAGGGTGTTTTTATCGAGACTCAGCTTATCGATAAGATCTATCTGATAAGAAAGCTTATTCGGCAGATAAAGGTCATCGTGTGAAAGCCAGGAAATATATTCGCCCTTTGCAGCACGGATTCCAAAGTTCAGTGCCGAGGAGCAACCGCCGTTTTCCTTTTCGATATAGGTTATGCTGTCGGTATATTTAAGACAGATATCTCTGCCGGCTCCGTCGTCGGTCGAGCCGTCGTTTACAACGATTATCTCTTTATTCGGATAGTCCTGCGCTATGGCACACTTTATCGCTTCTTCAACAAAGTTCGAGCCGTTATAAAGCGGTATTACTATTGACACGAGAGGCTTTTCACTCATTTTTTCATCCCCTTTTCTGAATGGTGAGAATAACAGCGGTCATTAAAAATACGAACAGGGTCATTCTGTGCTTAATAAAGAAGAAATATATCTTCCATTTAAGCGGAAAATATCCGAGATCAAGTGTTTTGCCTGCCTCTTTATGAAGCGGGTCGGAAAGAATTTCTTTTATTTCCCTATACTTTTTGCCAAGAGAATGTTTAGCCTTAAATGCATTCAGGCACATTTCCATAGTGCTGTGGCAAATTCGGTTATTAAAGGCCTCATAGCAGTCGGCTCTGTCAAGCGTCTTTACCATACATGACAGTTTATCGAACATTATAGACTGGCGCTTTAAAAAGTCCGGTCTGTAATTTGAGGTTGCCGAGGCGGTGTTATATTTTCTGTAATGATAAAAGCATTTATCAATAAATCTGAAACGGTCGGCGAACATCAGAAAATTTATGTTAAAAAGACCGTCCGAAAAGGTTGCTATCTCACGGATATTGACAAATCGGATATTGTTTTTAAGGATTATGCTCTTTTTATATGCCGCAAAGCAGACCGAAGCCAAAAAATTCATGCTTTCGGGGCTGTGAAGCTCCTCTTGGATAAGACCTATTGCCTGACGGCAGACCTTTTTGCAGTCCTCCCCTGCCATTACCTCTTCGGATAAAAGCGTGTTGGGCTTTACTGCAGAGTGGTCGCGGAATTCTCTCACGTAATTAAAACGGATGACATCGAGCGAGTCTTTCTCGATAGCCGAAACGAGCTGCTCCACCGTATCGGTATCAAACCAGTCATCAGGGTCGATAAACATAAGAAAATCTCCCCTCGACTCCTCAATTCCGAGGTTACGGGCAGTGTGGGTACCACCGTTTTCCTTGTGGAATACACGTACTCTCGGGTCGCTGTTTGCAAATTCATCGCAAATGGCAGGTGAAGAATCGGTTGAACCGTCGTTTACAAGCAGTATTTCAATATCACGATAGCTTTGATTAACAAGTGATTGCACGGCTTCCGCGAGATATTTCTCTGCGTTATAGACCGGCATAATAATACTTACGAGCATTCTATTCTCCTAAAGTTTCTTTGTAAATCATTTTCATAGTGGCTACCGATTCCTCGAGAGAAAACTGCTTTGCAATTTCCCTCGCGTTTTCGGCGAATTTGAGTCTTAACTCTTCATCCGAAAGGATACGGTCGATATGGTTTGCCATTGTTTCATAATCGGCGGGATGACATTTATAACCCGTCACTCCCTCGATTGAATAATCGTTTATTCCGTGGCGGTCGCTTGAAACAAGGGGCACTCCCGAAGCCATAGCCTCGATAGCCGCCATTCCAAGACCCTCACGGTAGGACGGAAGCAGAAAAAGCTTTATTTCACGGAAGATTGCGGGCAAATCTCTTCTGTATCCGAGGAAATGCACCCTTTCCTCTACCCCGCATTCCTTTGTGAAGGCTACAAGCTCATCTAGGAGGGGTCCGTTTCCTGCAATACAGTAATGAACCGATTTATTCTCCATTAAGGAAAGCGCCTTTATTCCTGCACGGTGGTTCTTATTAACATTCAGCTCTCCGACAGACAGCAGTACAGGAGCATCCTCGGGTATGCCAAATTCTTTTCTGAAATCGGTTGTAGACTCGGCGTCAAACTGCTTTAGATTTACGCCGACGCCGGGAACTCGATAGGTTTTCTTTGCCCGAAATTTAGCCGTTGCAAGCTCATAGTCCATTTTGTTGATAAGTACGAGCGAATCGGTAAAGCGAGAAAATATCTTCTCTATCGGATACCATAAGAGCCAGTTAAGGCGAGAGCCTCCCTTAAAAAAGTGGAAGCCGTGAGCCTCGTATATAACCTTTAGACCCTTTTTGCGAAGGCCCTTGCAGGCAAGTCTTGTCATTACTCCGCCAACAGGAGTGTTGCAGTGGACAATATTGTAATCGCCCTCTTTTATAAGCTTTTTAAGCTCCTTTAAAGCCTTTAGGTTTCTCACACTGTAAGGGCTTCTGCTAAAGCCTATCTCAAATATTTTATCGGGCTCGGTAAGGGTCAGGTTTTTCTTAAGATGAAGATTGTTGTGAGCCGCAACATGAACGGTATAGCCCATTTCTTTGAGGGCATTTATAGTAGGCTTATGAAACTGTGCTATATGACTTTGAAGGGTTGCGGTAATTAAAACTTTTGGCATTTTAAATACTTCTCCAAATTATCTGTAATAACTTTTTCGAGTCGGTCTTTGTTACCCTCTCCTACAAAAGAGTTGTGGGGGGTTAATATGACGTTTTCCATATCCCAA
The DNA here is from genome assembly GCA_045638145.1 of Acutalibacteraceae bacterium. Taxonomy (GTDB): domain Bacteria; phylum Bacillota; class Clostridia; order Oscillospirales; family Acutalibacteraceae; genus SFWF01. The sequence goes on along the minus strand of JAZUAU010000026.1, from coordinate 34,187 downwards.
AGGGGGCTTGTTTCTTCTAAAGGCTCCTGCTCAAACACATCGAGCACGGCGCCGCCGAGATGACCTTCTAACGCAGATACAAGGTCTGCTTCTTTAACAACGGCGCCTCGGGATATATTTACCAGTACTGCACCGTTTTTCATCTTATCGAATTTTGCTCTATTAAAAAGATGATGTGTTTCTTCGGTCAGAGGCAATGTCAAAACTACTATATCGGCCTTTTCGAGGGCTTTATCCAAATCATTCAGCAGATGAATCCTTTCAAAAAGAGGATTTTCGAAAGACACTATATCAACGCCCTCTACCCTGCAGCCCATTGCAGAAAAACGCTTGGCGCACTCTCCACCGACATTGCCTGCACCGACTATGCAAACGGTTTTGCCGAAAAGCTCTCTGAGTCCACGGTGCTTTTCCCACTTGTGTAATTTTTGGTTATCGCAGAAAAATCTCTGCTGCTTATAAAGTGAAAGCACTCCTGCCAGAGCAAACTCTGCCATAGGAACACTATAGACCCCACGGGCATTATAAATTTTGATGCCGTTTTTATTCACATAGTCCATCGGGACACGGTCAAAGCCTGCTGAAGTGAGCTGAATATATTTGAGATTTGTGAAGCTTTCTATCGGGTGATGAAGGAAAAGACCGTTGCAGAAAACACCGTCGAATTCGGCTGCGTTTTCGGGCAGTTTGTCCGATTCATTCTGCATAAAAACCGCTTCGTGACCGATTTTTTTAAGTTCCATTAAAAGGTTTTCGGCGCAGGTTACTGCGCCGGTTATAAGAAATTTCATTATAATCCACCCATAAGTTCAAGAATCTCTTCAACCTTCACCGCAAGCTCTGAATGATTCTTTGAAAACTGTTCAGCGGTGCTTTGTTCACAAAGAGCTTCGAATTCACGAATATTGCGAACACCGTCGGTGAAAATTCTGTCGATTTCTGTAAGGTCGTTAATCTTAGTCACGTTGCAAAAGCTTCGGGAGAGAATGGCGGCGGTTGAGCCAAGCCTTTTATGCTCACAAATAATGTATTCGCTGGGGAGCATTCCCTTTCCGAGAGAGGCAATTCCGCCAAAACCGAAGGGTATTCCCTTTGCCTTGAATTTTTCGGCAAGCATATCGACCATTCCGTCTGCAAGAGGCTGGAACATAAATCGCTGGTGACGGCTGAGGCTGAGGTCGTTAAGGCCGATATAGATTTCGTCGATTCCCTCTATCTCGAGAATCTCGTCTATGCACTCAACCGCTTCGATGGTCTCAACAAGTGGGAAGGTTTTTGCCCTTCCGCCGACAATACGGACATATTCTCTGACCTCATCTGCAGTCTTAAAATACGGGAGCATAACGATATCGGCACCGCCGTCGATTATCTCGTTAATTTCATCCTCGGATGACGGATAATCTTCGGTTGCACCGTGTATGGGATTGCAACGAACCATTACTTTGGCTTTCGTCACAACCTTTTTGATATTTTTAACGTCTTCGACGGTATGATGATTCTGCACGGTGTTCATTCCGCCCTGACGAAGATTTTTTCCGATATACTCCATATCGATAAAAATTCTGTCAACACCCGATTTCTCGGCAATTAGCGCTACCTCGGGGCTATTGGTTATGTACATCAGCTTTATATGGCTCATACTACGCTTTCACCTTTCACAGTTTGTTCTGCGGGGACTTGTTCGTATGTAACGACGGTAGCGCCTGTGTTCAGGTTATCTGCATTCGAGAAAACCTTGGCAACCGTTTTGAAAAGAATCTTCACATCAAGCAGAAATGAGCAATTGTCAACGTACCAAACGTTAAACTCGATTCTTTTATTCCACTCAACGCCTTTTCTGCCATTTACCTGTGCCCATCCGGTAATACCGGGGCGAACCTCGAACATTCTTTTCTGTTCATCGGTATACTCGGCAAGCGGCCACGGATGATATGTAAGCGGAGGACGTGGTCCGACAAAGCTCATATCACCGCGAAGCACGTTTAAAAGCTGAGGAAGCTCGTCTATGCTAGTTGCTCTAAGTATCTTTCCAATTCCGGTCACACGGTCGTCATCCTTGCCTGAATAAACACCGCTTCCCGTTTTCTCCGAATTAACCTTCATTGAACGGAATTTGTAAAATGTAAATTCTCGCCCGTCAAGGCCCAGTCGCTTCTGCTTGAAGATGGCGGGACCGCCGTCACCAAGCTTGATTATCAGCGCTATAATAACGAGAGGCAAAGCAAGTATAACTAAGCCGATAGAGGCAAGCAGAATGTCTGCTGCCCTCTTTATAAAACCCTTGTACATTACGCCAACCCTTTCCGTAATTTTGTACCAAGTTAACAAAAATGTGCAATTATACATTTTATTAATAAATACACAATATGATTATAACATATGTCACGGTAATAATCAAGTTGAATTTGTACATTCTGCTGAAATTTCTAAAAATATACAAAACGCTTGTATATTTTATACACAAAATTTCTCATACTAATTCCTATTCAAAGGATCGTACACGTATTACAATTGCACCCAGTATTATAATTTTTCATCACGATTATGTCTGAAAATAACGCAAATATTTGTATTATCTACGCAAAAAAGCTCCCCTTTTATAGCTGAAGAGGAGCTTTTTTATCTGTTATTTTATATTAAATTTTTAGTCGGGAATGCCTTTTGTAATACCCTTGAAAAGGTCGATAATCATCCAAATCGAGCTGATTCCCGTGAAGCAAAGAAGCAGCTGTGCGATGCCCTTTCCCTTCTTTCCAATATAGAAACTGTGGGCTCCGAAGGTCCCGAGGAAGATACAAAGAATCAGGTATCCGACCACGCTCTTGCCTTTTTGGTTCGCGGTGAAATTCACTGTGTTTTTCACCGAATGGGTATTGAAGCTGCTAAAGACGCTTTTTGCAATATCAACATCCGATACAACAAAGCTGTAATCAAAATAATCGGGCTCGTAATTTATTCTGAAACGGGCGGTATATGCGCCCGGAGCCACCCTTACACCGTTCATATCTATAAACGACCAGACCTGTGAAAGACGGTCGTTGCCTGGATTTACGGGTATATCCAGATTGCTTGAATAAACACACTCTCCGTTCAAATTCAAGACCTCAAAGCGCATCAGCACCTCGCCCTGTCGGAACATAGGTCTTCGTCCGTTCAGCACGAAGGCTACGCAGGGGAAAATATTGCGGTTGATAACCGAAACCTGAGGTCTCTGTGGGAAATAATCCGAGAGCGAATCTGCGCCAAAGGACTGAATATTCGCGATAAGAAACTCCTCATACTGACGGTGGCTCTCCTTCCCTCTCGGCTCGGGTTGCGGTTCTCTTTCTGTGGTTTTGGGCTCGTTATCCTTCGGGATAATTTTCTTTATTCCTCGCACCAAATCCTGAAGCCAGCCGACCTTTGAAACGTCCTGCGACTGAAGGGGCCTGAACTCACTCGGCATATCGGATACCGAAATATCACGATAGCAGGGCACGATAACCTTATCGCGGTCTTCCTCTGCCATATTGACAAAGCGAGACCACTCATTCTTTACCCAAGGAGCTTCAAAATACTCCTTTTTAGTGCCTACAACGAGCATCAGGGGTGCAGAGTTAAGGGCGGCAAATATGTAGGGCTCATAGGCGATTCCAAGCCTATCTTCAAGGGTTATTTTGGCAAAGAACACCTTATAGCCCTCTTCAGTCAGTTCCTCGTAAATATCCTGCGCAATAACGCTGTCTATAGTTCTGTTGCCGTTATCGTCGGTTTCCTTGTAGCAGATAAAAACATCATAGGGCTCTTCTTTTGAAGAGATGCTGAGTATTCCCTTCTGCACCGTGTCGATATATTTGGCTTCTTCCTGATAAACCTCGCGCGAGAATATATCGGCATAGTGCAAGGCGTTTAGGTAATTTGGGTCTTCGAGAATCGACTTGTACTGCGCTCTGTGGCAGGTGGGCACTCTTTTTCCCTGTCTCTTATCCTCAACGTACTCTATACCATAACGGCAAAGACAGATACCCCAATAGGCTTCTGCCTCTTCGGGTTCCTCTGCGATTATACTTTCATATATGTGAAGTGCGTTATCGAACTCACTTTCCGAGCGGTAATAATTTGCACGCTCAAAAAGCGCCAGCTTTCGCTCATCCGAAAGCTTTGGTATGGTCTGCTGTGTTCCGCAATATTCACATACGGCAACGGCAGAGTCCCCGCCAAGGGCAAGGTCTCCACCGCACATTTTACATTTTAAGGTTGCCATAAATTCTCCTAAAAAATTAATCCTTAAGTGCCTTACACTTGTTATTGCGCTCTACGAGAAGGTTTGTAGCCTTAGTGCAGAAGAATTTTGCATTCTCATTATCCCCTGCCTCAACAGCGCTGTTGCACTCGGAAACAGCGGCAGAAAGCTTTTCTTCAACCTCTGCAAGTGCCTCGTTTGACATGGGGTCGCTGAAGCGAAGCTCCTCTGCAAGCTTTGTTAGCTCTGCCTTAACCTCTGCATCGGTACACTTTGCGGCAATAGATGAAACCTCTGCTGTGAGAAGTCTTACATACTGTGTTTTTTGCTTAACCTTTTCGCCAACCTCTTCGATTGTTGTCTTTGCGAGGAAGCAGGAAACGGCAAAAACAAGATAAATTGCGAGAAGAAGGAACTGAAGTATAAATGCAAACTTCCAACCGTCGGAATCGATAATGATAAAGATGGTAGAAACAACGAACTCGCAAATAATATAAATTATTGTGTGCTTAATGAGCGGATATCCAAAAAGCCAGTCACGAAGAAGCATTCCGCGTGAGCCGAGCACAAAGCCCGCACTTGCAAGTGTAAGGAAGGAAACTATCATAAACGCATAGGAAATCCAGAAGGATGCATAGTGGTCAAAGCCTGCCGCTACAAAAAGCACAAGATTATAAGCAACGAATGCAAGTGCGAGCATTCCTGCGAACATTTTACTTTTATTTGTAATTTTCATAATATTTTCTCCTTACTACCTATTACTCGGGTCTTTTTGCTCCGCATTCGGGGCAGAATTTAGAGGTTATCTTCTTTGCACCGCAAGCACAATCCCAACCCTCGTCGCGTTTAGCACCGCATTCCTCGCAGAACTTACCCTTGTTGCCTGCGTGACCGCAAGAACAGGTCCAAGCCTCTGGTCTCGGACTTCCGCAATTCATACAGAATTTCTTCGTGTTACCGGTTTCACCACAGGAGCAAGCCCAGGTCTCCTCTGTAGGTGCTGCGGGTGTGGCAGGAGCAGATGAGCTCATAGCTCCGTTCATAGCGTTTCCTATACGGTCGGTCATTCCCTCTGCAGCCTTCATTCCTGCAACAAGGCCTATAAGGTCGCCGGCAATAGAGCCACCGTTACCGCCCGAGCCACCCATATTACCGATACCCTCGGCATATGCCTTTTGAACGTCGGCTTCAAGAACATCCTTCTCGGTGTAGCCCTTGGCACGCATAACCTCAGCTTCGGCAAAGCCACGGGCACGGAGTGCTTCTGCTTCTCCTTGAGCCTTAATTGCTTCAAGCTGTGCGGCGGTCTGCGCCTTAACAATTTCGGTTTCCTGAGCCGCTCTCGCAACGCTTGCCTTAACCTCTTCTGCCTTTACGCCGATATATGCCTGAGAAATAAGGGCGCGGATATCCTTGAAGTTTTTGTCATCCTCGGGAAGAGAGATGTTGGTTATATAGAACTGGGGAATAACGAGTCCGTATTCCTCAAATTTGGGAGAAATCTTTGTGCAAAGAGCCGCCGATAGCTCGCCCATCTTCTCATCAATTTCAAGAATGTTGATTTTCTGCTCCTTAATGGTAGCGGCAAGATAAGACTTGATTTCGGTCATAAGAGGCGCTCTGAAATAGCTCTGGAGTGTTTTGTGGATGGTGCCCGATGCGTCGGTTGTAGCCTGAAGCACCTCGCGGTTTTTAAGTCCGCCTGCAGTGCCGACAAGCTTTATAAGAAGCTTTCTTCCGTTTTCAACCTGAAGGTTTAATTCACCCGAAGCGCCGATATCAAGCGGAATGCCTGTAACGGGGTCGATAAAGCGCACACGTGAATCAGTGCCCCATTTAAGACCCATCTGAACGGTCTTATTAATAAAGTAAACCTCGCAATGGAAGGGTGTCTGATGACCTGTGGGGAGTGCGTAAATCTTTTTAAGAACGGGAAGATTCTCGGTCTCGAGGGTGTGTCTGCCGGGTCCGAAGGTATCGAGCGCTTCACCGTTAAGGAAGAAGATAGCCTCCTGAGATTCGTGAACGACAAGCTGTGTGCCCATATTGAAGTCCTCAATGGGGTGCTTCCAGATGAAGGTGTCGTTTCCGCCCTCATACTGAATTACGCTGACGCCGATATCGCTTACAAGCTTCTGCTTTGCGATTTCCTTTTTAGTATCAATCTGAAGGTCGCATATCGGGCAGAAATATGTATCCTTGGTTTCGTCAACCTCGATAGCACAGGCACACTGGGGGCAGTTGATTTTTACCATCTTGAACTTTGCGGTAGCCGTCGCATTAACATCAACCCTCTTTCCGCAGGCAGGACAATGGTCCTTGTGGGGTTTCGACTGGTCGTATACAAATACCTTCTCGCAGAAGGGGCAGACCTTTGAGGTTAGCTTTGAGGTGCGGATATCAATTTCATTATTACAGGTACCGCACTTGATTACCTTCTTTGAGAGAATAAAGTTTGAAGCGGTATTAACGCTTCCGCATTTGGGACATTCGATTGCAAATTTTGCCATTTTTATTATCTCCTTTTAGGTTGATTACTTATTTTCAATGCTTATGCTGATTACGGGGCGGATGTAGGCATAGGTAGAATTGGTAAAACCGTCTATTTTTTCAGAAAGACCTACACCGTAAGACTCGTTATTTTGATTATCAAATTTTACATAAGCTCCCGTTGCTCCCAGATAGTCGTTAGGACTGGTAGTAGATTCTCTGAGCCAAAAGGCTCTTCTATCGGGAGAAATAATTCCGTTTTTAACTGCATCCGCTTTGCTTCTTGCGTAAGGCGTAATATCACTATTTTCCATTAAAATCTTGTGTTCTTCATCGTCATCACAGTCTGTCTTTACGAGTAGATAAACCTTATCTGTCGATTTAAACTCATCCTTACCGGCAAGGGTTTTGAGTGTTTCCTCTACAATTTTTGCCTTGTCCTCATCGGTAAAAGCGTTTTTGTAAAACTCTCCGTTAAGCCATCTGCGAAGCGAGCTATCTTTCCAGACACAAGCCTTGTAGCCGCCTTCGTTAAAGGGCTTCGAATCGAGATAGTCTTTACTTATGACAGACAGCTTTCCGTCTTCCTTGCTGACTACAATCCACTCAATAGCTTCCTTGCCGTTATCGGAATTGTTGTCCTGCTCGTAGGTACCGAAGGTTATTACATCTCCAACCTCAGCAAGGCGGTTATGTTCACATATCAGCTTTGTGCGGCGTTCCTTTGAATCTTCATAGGGAGTGCCCGACCACTTCTTTTCGGTTGTGTTGTAACCCGCAATATCCGAGAAGAGCTCATATGCTCCGTCGACATCGCCGTTTTCAAGCTTGTAATCGGCAAACTGATATTTTGCCTCGGGAAGCTTATCCTCGCTGTCACGGAAGCGTTTAAGCTCGGTAAAGAGGGTTATTGCCTCTTCATACTCCCCTGCTTCAAGGTGTGCTACGGCAGTTTCATATTTTGCATTGGGCTTGCCCCAGGCAAAGAAATAAATCACAAATGCGACAACTGCAACTGCAACGACTATTGCAAGAATCTTTGCAAGCTGCTTGTTCTTCTCCGCCTGCCGCTTCTTCCGGCGCTCCTTTTCGGCTAAAGCCTGAGCTTCTTTCTTCCTTCGCTCAGCAATCCGAATCTCTTCGGCAAGATTTTCCTTTTTTGCAAGAAGCTTTTCGCGAAGCTCATCTGCATTTTCAAAGCCTGGTATCGTTTCAAGGTTTGCGATAGCCTGATTTATAAGATTTGCTGCGATAGAATTATCAAGGGTGTGCTGTGCAGAGGTGCAGATGAGGTGACGACGCATGTTTTCTGCCTTTTCCTCACAATTCGCTGCAAGCTCTGCCGCATCCTTATAATCGGGGATTTTCTCAAAGAGAGGCTTTGCTTCAAGAATCTTTCTCGTGTCGGTGGAATTGTAAAGGGTTGAAGCCTTGTAATAAATCTCCACCCTTCTTCTCTCTTCGCCATTTTCACGGCACTTTCTAGCAAGCTCGGTGGCGTTTTCAAAGTCAGGAATCTCTTCAAATTTCTTTGCCGCATTAAAATAGGTTGCGCTCGATTCGGCAGCGTTCATAATCGCCACACCCTGGTCATAAATTTCCTTTTCGGCATTATATTTATTGCGCTTTCTTATAGCCGCATTATAACCCTCAAGCTCTGCCTTTAAATCTGCGTTTGCATAGCGAAGCACCTTTTTATAGGAGACAAGCTTGTCAAAGGGCTCTGCAAGTCCGTTTAAATATTGACGCTTCATAATTTGAAGCTCCGCCATAAGCTTTCCAAGATATGCTTCTGCATTTTCGGGTTCTATATCTAGCACCTTTTCGGCGTATTCGTCAGCACTCTTCCAATCCTTATCCTCGAGGAATATAAATACTCTCTTAAGAAGGGATTTAACGGTTGGGTTGTTCGAGGATTCTCGGATAATAACCTTTTCCTGAGCGATTTCCTTTTCCTTCGGTATAATCTTCTCGACACCGCGGATAAGGTCCTGCTGCCAGCCAAGCTTTGCCATATTCTGTGCCTGACGGATAGAAAAGCCCTGAGGCATTTCGTCTATCGGCATATCGGCATAGCAAGGAATAAGGGTTTTCTTCTCTCCTGCGGCTATAAGCTGTAAAAATCTTGACCATTCGTTTTTAACCCAAACAGAATTGTAATATTCTGCGCTAGTACCGAAGGCAAGCATAACCTTTGCCGAGTTTAAAGCGGCGAATATGTAGGGCTCATACTCTGTACCGAGAATATTTTCGAGTGTGATTCGGGAGAAAAATACTCGATAGCCCTTTTCGGTCAAGGCTTCGTATATTTCCTGTGCAAAAACGCTGTCGGGCGTACGGTCGCCCTTTGCATCGTGCTCTTTAAAGCAGATAAATACGTCGTATGGCTCTTCCTTTTCGGAGACCTCGATTATACCGCGGCGAAGCGCTTCAATCTGCCCTGCCTCGGTCTCGTATACCTCACGCTGAACAACCGTTGCGTTTTCGATAGTCGCCTTATAATCGGCATCATCAAATACAGAATTAAAGGATGAACGGTGGCAGGTTGGAATTTTACCCTTTGTCAGCGGATCGTCAACATATTCGATACCGTACTTACAAAGGACGAGTCCCCAGTATGCCTCTGCCTCGTCGGTAAACTCGGCGGCAATAGCCTCGTAGATGCCTGCCGCTTTGTCAAAATCACAATCAGCACGGAGCTGATTTGCTCTCTCGAAGAGAGCCATCTTTTTGTCGTCGTCCGGCTTTGGAACGGTCTGTCTGCGGCCGCAATGGTCACATTCACAAACCTGCTCGGACTCGATAAGCTCGAGATTTCCGCCGCACATTTTACAAATAAAACTTGCCATATCAAATCTCCTCGAAAGATATTTTCGACAAAAAGGGTAAAATTCCCCTATTATTATTTATTTTTCTATTATAATACGCTAAAGTATGCTTGTCAATGAAATATATGATTTTATAGCGCAAAAAAATAATGTGACTTTAAGTGGGCAGAATATGGCAATGAGATGCCTTTTAATTGTTACAAAGTTAACAATGAAACCGGGGCTAAATCATTGACAAAAATGGTCGTGTAATGTATAATTCATAGTTGGTAATATTATATTTAAAAATTACGAGGTATTATTATGACAAAACTTAACGGTATTCACCTGCCGCACCGCAAAAATACGGCAGATATGCCTGCAGTAAGAATGCCCGCGCCTAAGAGCGTCACTATACCCCTCGCCATGCATATCGGCGCGCCTGCAAAGGCAGTCGTTAAGGTTGGTGATGTGGTAAAGGTTGGTGACCTTATAGGCGAGGCGGACGGCTTTGTATCGGCTCCCGTTCACGCATCAGTTTCGGGTAAGGTTACCGCTATCGCTCCCATCTGGGCGCCTAACGGCAATTCGATTATGGCAGTAACCATAGAGTCGGACGGCAAGATGACCGTATCGGACAAGGTCGTTCCTCCCGAGGTCTCTGATCTTGACTCGTTTATAGCGGCGGTCAGAGCAAGCGGCGCGGTCGGTCTCGGAGGCGCAGGCTTCCCGACTTCGGTTAAGCTCGGTGTCAAAGACTTGTCGGTCATCGAGGAGGTCATCATAAACGGTGCTGAATGTGAACCATATATCACAAGTGATACACGCACTATGATCGATGACGCAGCCTACGTTAAAAAAGGTATCGACCTTTTGAAAAAATATCTCGGCGTTAAAAGATTCATTTTCGGTATTGAGCAGAACAAGCCTGCCGCAATTCGTGAAATGAAAAAACTTGAGGGCGACGGAGTTTTCGCTAAGGTTCTCCCCTCAATTTACCCTCAGGGCGGTGAAAAGGTGCTGATCTATAACTGCACCGGCAAGGTCGTTCCCGAAGGCAAGCTTCCTATCGACGTCGGCTCTATCGTAATCAACGTAACTACCCTCGCATTTATTGCGAAGTATATAAAAACGGGTATGCCCCTTGTTGAAAAGGTGCTCACGGTTGATGGTGGCGCAGTTTTGAATCCTCAAAACGTTATCGTTCCGGTTGGAACACCGCTTGAGGCTGTATTTGAATTCTGCGGTGGCTTTGTATCAGAGCCTGCAAAGGTGCTCTACGGCGGTCCGATGATGGGTCTTGCCGTTAAGTCGCTCTCCTCCCCCGTTTTAAAGAATAACAACGCAATTCTCGCCTTTAACGAAAAAGAGGCGCATCTGCCCGAGCCTACGGCTTGTATCCGTTGCGGAAAGTGTGTAAGGGCTTGTCCGCTGAATCTTATGCCTCTCGATTTTGCAAGAGGCTATGCACTCCGCGATTACGACCTTTTAGAGCAGAGAAAGGTTAATCTTTGTATGGAATGTGGCTGCTGCTCCTTTGTTTGCCCGGCAAGGAGACCCCTCGTTGAAAACAACAAGCTTGCAAAGGCGGCACTTCGCAAACATCTTGATAAGCAAAAAGGAGAAGCAAAATAATGGGTAATCTTACTATTTCAATTTCTCCGCATCTAAAGGGTGGAAATTCTACTGCGAAAATTATGCTTGACGTAATAATCGCTATGCTCCCCGCTTTTGTTGCAGGGGTTTATTTCTTCGGTCTTCGTGCCCTTACCGTTACCACCGTATGCGTTGTGGCGGCTGTACTTTCGGAATTTTTATTCCAGAAGCTCTGCAAGAGGGATGTGACTATCGGCGACCTCTCGGCGGTTGTTACGGGTATAATTCTTGCAATGAATCTGCCCGTTTCTATCCCCTATTGGCAGGCGGCTCTCGGCTCAATTATCGCTATAGTTGTTGTAAAGCAGCTTTTCGGCGGTATCGGTTTTAACTTTGCAAACCCCGCCAGCACGGCAAGAATCGTTCTGCTTTCAGCATTCGGTACAACCCTTTCTCATTGGGTAGCTCCCAAGGATATTACCTTTACCACAATGGATATGGCAGACCTTACCACCTCTGCTACCCCTATGGCAAATATTGCCTCTCCCGACAAGGTCGTGCCCTCACTTTTCGATATGATAATTGGAAACATAGGCGGCTCAATCGGTGAGACCTGCACGATTGCAATTATTCTCGGACTTATATATCTTATCGCAAGACGAGTTATCACTCCCCACATTCCTCTCGTTATCATCGGTACTGTATTCGTTTTGGGTCTTCTCTTTGCCCCCGATGCTATTTCAAGCAGTATAAACGTTACGGGCGTTAAGAACCTTGACTATGCTATCTACAATGTAATCTCGGGCGGTCTTCTCTTCGGTGCAGTATTTATGGCAACCGATTATGTGACAAGCCCTGTAACGGGATGGGGTAAGGTAATCTTCGCGGTTGGTTGCGGATTTATTACCTTTATGATTCGCCGCTTCGGTTCTCTCCCCGAGGGCATCTCTTATGGCATTCTCCTTATGAACATTCTCACTCCATATATTGACCGCGTAACCGCAACAAGACCGTTCGGAGGTGTGAAGAAATGAAAAGCCTTTCTTTAAAATCAGTTATCGTTCTTTCTTCCATCTGCCTTATTGTGGCACTCCTTCTCTCGGTAGTAAATAACATTACCGCTCCCATTATTAAGGCGGCTGAAGAAAATGCGGCTAACGAGGCTTATATGGTTGTTTTACCCAACGCTACCGAGCTTGAAGAGATAGAGCTCGACGGCGATACACCCCCGAGCGTGCTTGCCCTTTTCCGTGACAAGGGCGGCAGCGGGTATGCCTTCAAGCTTCTTCTGACCGGCACTTATACCGGCAAGGATATGACCCTTATCGTTGGTATAGGCCCCGACGGAAAGATACTGAAAATGTCCTTCGTTGAATACACCGATTCAAAGGGCAGTGCAGAGGCTTTCGATGCTGCATTTGCAGGTAAGGACAATACTGCAGACGGAATTTCGGGTGCTACCATTACCTCAACTGCTATTAAGAAGGCTTTAGGTGATGCCTACACCGTACTTGCTAAATACTCTACCATTGAGCAGTCGGATGAGCAGAAGCTTTCTCCCTATTTTGAATCGCTTATGCCCGCCGCAAAAAATACCGCAAGTGGCGCAATCAAATTCTCCCCCGTCGACATTTCTCAGTTTGTCGGTCTTGACCCCGCAGTTACCGCTGTTTTCACTCCCATTAACGAAATTGGTTATATCGCTATTGTAAAGACTTCTGATTCTGCCGTTGCAGTTGCAGTTAACGCATTCGGCAAGGCTTACAAGCTTGTTGATACCGAAGGTAATGAAATTGAAAACCCCGAAGCTGCCGCCAAGGCAGAAACTATCGCTCCTTTGAATATCGCTTCACAGAGCGACCACGAAAAGAAGATTAACTCTGCGCTCAAGAAAAAATTCGGCAGAGACGGTGTTGGCGAGCTCACCTTTGAGGCAATCACACTTGACTCCGCTTCAACCGTAACGGGCGTTTATAAAGTAACCCACGGCAAGGATAACTACCTCGCATTCTTCGCGCAGGCGGTTGGTTATCACGGAATGGTTCAGGTGCTTTATATTATGGACTACGACGGAAATATCGTAATCTGCAGAACGACCGAACAGAGTGAATCGTCGGACTACGGTGACAAGATTGGTCAGAGTTCTTATACCGACAAGATTGTCGGAAATATCGAAACGCTCGGTGATGAAACTATTCTCGTTTCGGGCGCAACCGTTACTTCTACTGCTGTAAAGCAGGCTAAAAATGATATTAAGGCGGCATATATTACCGTGAAGGAGGGATTTTAAGTGACAAAGCTTCAGAATTTAATTAAGGGCATCGTCCGTGAAAATCCCGTTCTCGTGCTTCTTCTCGGAACTTGTCCTACACTTGCAAAATCAGAGTCCGTTCTTACAGCTCTCGGTATGGGCGCTGCTGCTACCGCAGTTTTAATCGGATCTAACTTTGTAATTTCGCTTCTTCGTAATATAATCCCCGGTCGCGTCAGAATCCCCTCTTATATCGTTATAATTGCCGGCTTCGTAACGATTGTTGAGATGATTATGCACGCATTCGCACCCGGTCTTTATTCGTCACTTGGTGTATTCCTTTCTCTTATCGTTGTAAACTGCATTATACTCGGAAGAGCAGAAATGTATGCTTCTAAAAACGGTGTTGTTGACTCGGTTCTCGACGCTGTCGGAATGGGTGTTGGCTTTACCCTTGCCCTCTTCATTATGGCTACCATCCGCGAAATCTTCGGTGCAGGCAGCTTTATGGGAATGGCAATTCCTTTCCTTAAAAACTATACTATCCCGATTCTGACCGAGTCACCCGGTGGCTTCTTCGTTTTCGGTCTGCTTATCGCGGCTGTAAACAAGTTTATGACAGCAAAACCCCGCAAGGAGTTCTCCTGCGAGGGCTGTCCCAACGCTCACGCCTGCTCTAAAACCGAATGTAAGGAGGACAATTAATTATGGAACTTTTTAAGAGCGTTATCGTAATCATAATGTCCTCGGTGCTTGTTAATAACTATGTTTTAACAAAGTTCCTCGGCATCTGCCCCTTCCTCGGTGTTTCAAAGAAAACCGACCAGGCGGTCGGTATGGGACTTGCGGTTATCTTCGTTATGCTTTTAGCCACCGCAGTTACCTTCCCCATTCAAAAGTATTTGCTTGATGCTTTCGGGCTCGCCTATCTTCAGACCATCGTTTTCATTCTTGTAATCGCCGCACTCGTTCAGCTTGTTGAGATTCTCCTTAAGAAGTTCATTCCCGCACTTCATAAATCGCTTGGAATTTATCTCCCCCTCATTACAACAAACTGTGCTGTGCTTGGCGTATGTAAACAAAACATTACTGACGGTTATGGCTTTATAGAGGCTATGGCTTCTTCCCTCGGCGCAGGTCTTGGCTTCCTGCTTGCAATGGTACTCTTTGCAGGTGTTCGCGAGAGAATTGCTAACGCAAAGCCTCCCAAGTCCTTTGAGGGTATGCCGCTTACACTTATTGCCGCTTCTATTGTTTCGCTTTCCTTCCTTGGCTTCGGCGGAATAATCGAATCGATATTCGGTTAAGGGGGTAACGAAATGGATATTTTAATCGCAGTTATCGTCGTTACCGCCATTGGTCTTCTTTGTGGCATTATGCTGGTTGTTGCTTCTAAATTCTTTGGTGTTAATGAAGACGGAATGTTCAACGCTGTAAGAGAATGTCTGCCCGGTGCTAACTGCGGCGCTTGCGGCTATGCCGGCTGTGACGGTTATGCAAAGGCGCTGAGCCTTGACCCCAAAGTAAAGACTAACCTCTGTATCCCCGGTGGTGACTCCTGTGCGGCAGATATTGCGGCAGTTCTCGGAGTTGAGCCTGCCGACGTTATTGAGCAGGTTGCAGTCGTTCACTGTAACGGAAACTGCGACAATGCTCCCACGGCTGCAGAATTTGAAGGAACTCATTCCTGCAAGGCTGCAAAGCAGGTTTACGGCGGTCCCCGTGCCTGTGCTTTCGGTTGCCTTGGCTTTGGCGACTGCGTTGTCGCCTGTCAGTACGACGCTATTAGAGTTATAAACGGTGTTGCTAAGGTAGACCCCAAGAGATGCACCGGCTGTGGTCTTTGCGCAAAGGCTTGCCCCAACTCTATTATTTCTATCCAGAATGCGCTTCGCACCGTTCACGTTAAGTGCTCCAACAAGGAGAAGGGCGCAATTGCCCGCAAACAGTGCAAGGTTGCTTGTATTGGCTGTATGAAATGCGAAAAGACCTGCCCCCACGATGCAATACACGTTGAAAACAATTTAGCCCGTATAGACTATGACAAGTGTACCTCTTGCGGAGAGTGTGTTGCTGTTTGCCCCACGGGTGCAATTATCGACAGAAATACCGATAAATAATTTTTAAGGAATCAGAGGCGGTAAATGCTGCCTCTGATTAAACTGTATTATGAAAAGGATTAATTTTTCCAAAAAAATGAGAAACGATATAATTCTCACGGCTTCGGTTATTGTCGTAGCCGTTTTAGTCTTTTTCATTATCGGTTTAATCACTCCGATCGGCGGCTATGTTGAGGTTAAGCGCGACGGGGAAATTTTAGGAAAATATCCGCTCGACCGTGATACAGAGGTTGAAATAGAGGGCGAGCTCGGATATAATCTTCTTGTAATAAAGGACGGCAAGGCATATATTACCGAAGCCGACTGTCCCGACAAGCTTTGTGTAAATCAGGGCGATGCCGAAAAAGACGGCGAGACAATCGTCTGCCTGCCAAATAAAACAGTTGTGACCGTTTATTCGGGAGAGCTTCCCGAAACCGACTTTTAAACGCTATGAAGACTAAAAAACTGACCCTTTCTGCACTCCTTTGCACCGTGGCTCTTATGCTTTCCTACATCGAGAGCTTAATACCGCCATTTTTTGCAGTTCCCGGCATAAAGCTTGGGCTTGCCAATATCGTTATTGTATTTGTGCTTTACCGAATGGGGCCCCGATATGCCCTCGCGGTATCGCTTCTCCGTGTTGCCCTCTCGTCTCTGCTTTTCGGCGGAGTTTTAACAATGCTTTATTCTGCCGCAGGCGCACTTTTTAGCCTTGCCCTTATGATATTTTTTAAAAAGCTCGGGGCTTTTTCGGAGGTTGGCGTCAGTATCATCGGCGGCATCTCGCACAATGCGGCTCAAATCGGTGTTGCCTGCCTTATAATGGAAACCTCCCAGATTGTGTATTATCTGCCCGCACTTATCATTTCGGGTACCGTCACGGGTGCTCTTATCGGTATCGGCGGTGCTTTACTTATTAAAAAACTGAAGTTAAAGGAGAGATTTTAATGATTTCTGAAAAAAATTACGGTCTTGGAAGCGCACGCTCGGCTATTCGTGAGCTTTTTGAATACGGCAAAAAACAGGCGGCTGTCGTTGGAGCCGAAAATGTTTTTGACTTTTCGCTCGGTAATCCGAGTGTCCCCTCGCCCGATGCCGTTACCGAGGCTTTTGCCCAGATTATTTCGGAATGCGACCCCGTTTCTATTCACGGATATACGAGTGCGCAGGGCTCGATTGAGGTTAGAACCGCTATTGCAAATTCAATAAAGCGCCGCTTTGGCTTTGAGGCTAACCCTGACAGCCTTTATATGACCTGCGGTGCGGCAGCGGCTCTTTGCTGTTCCTTCCGTGCACTTGCAGATGATGACTCCTCTTCCGAAATCATTGCTATTGCTCCCTATTTCCCCGAATATAAGGTATTTACCGAAGGTGCAGGAGCTCGCTTCCGCGTTGTAGACGCCGATACAAAGGACTTCCAGATTCGTTTTGATGTTTTAGAAAATACCATAAACGAAAACACGGTTGGCGTTATTATCAACTCCCCCAACAACCCCTCGGGCGTTATCTATTCGAGAGAGACTATTGAAAAGTTGGCTTCTCTGCTCGAAAAGAAATCAGCCGAGTACGGACACCCGATTTATATCATTTCTGACGAGCCCTACAGAGAGCTTGTTTACACCGATGCAGAGGTTCCCTATGTTCCCTGCATTTATAAAAACACTATCGTTTGCTACTCTTACTCAAAGTCACTCTCCCTCCCCGGTGAGCGCCTCGGATATGTTTTTGTGCCTCATACTGCCGATAATGCCGACAAGGTTTATGCCGCAGTTGCAGGTGCAGGCAGAGCATACGGCTACGTTTGTGCACCGTCACTGCTTCAAAAGGTAATTGCAAAATGTGTCGACGTTATGCCCGACCTTTCTGTTTATAAAGAAAACAGAAGACTTTTACTCGAAAACCTTACTGCTATGGGTTATGAGTGCGCCGCACCCGACGGAGCGTTTTATCTCTTCCTTAAAGCACCGAACGGTGACGGAAATGCATTCTCGGAAAAGGCAAAGGAAAAGAACCTGCTCGTTGTATCGGGAATGGGCTTTGGTGCGCCCGAGTTCGTTAGAATCAGCTACTGTGTTGATACAGATATGATTAAACGCG
This sequence comes from Acutalibacteraceae bacterium, assembly GCA_045638145.1. Lineage (GTDB taxonomy): Bacteria > Bacillota > Clostridia > Oscillospirales > Acutalibacteraceae > SFWF01. The sequence goes on along the minus strand of JAZUAU010000026.1, from coordinate 16,622 downwards.
CTCTGCCCGTATTCGAGGAGCTTATAAAATGATAGTTTTAGCATCGGCTTCTCCCCGAAGACAAGAGCTGATTCGGCTTATCAGCGAGGATATTTTGATTTTTCCGTCAGACGTGGACGAAACCATACCCGAAGGTATTTCGGCAGAGGCGGCACCCGAATTTCTTGCCGTAAAGAAAGCGGCTGCGGTATCAAAGAACTACCCCTCTGATACGGTTATAGGCAGTGACACCTCGGTTATTGTGAACGGAATTATTTTAGGCAAGCCGCAAGACCGAGAGGATGCAAAGAGAATGCTTACCCTTCTCTCGGGCAAAACCCACAAGGTAATTACAGGCTGTGCTATTTTCAAAAACGGCCGCAGCGTCAGTTTCAGCGAGGTTACTGAGGTTAAGTTTCACTGTCTTACAGAAACGGAAATTGAAGCATATTTAGACCGTGAGGAATATAAAGACAAAGCAGGCGCATACGGTATTCAGGGCTATGCTTCCCTTCTTATTGAGGGTATAAACGGTGACTATTTTAATGTTGTCGGTCTCCCCGTTTCCCGTCTTGCAAGGGCTTTAAAGAGGTTTTAATTTGGAAATTAAAAAGATTGCCGAGATTAAAAACGGATACAGTGAAAAATTCGGTATTCCGAGGCAGAGCGGACTTGCCCCCTCGGTTTTATCGAGGATTATTTTCACGCCAGAATACAGAGTAAAGGAAGCCTTCAGAGATATTGAAGGCTATTCCCATTTATGGCTTATTTGGGATTTTTCGGAGACTCACAGAGAAGAGTGGTCGCCGACTGTCCGTCCTCCGAGGCTCGGCGGAAACAAGCGTACGGGTGTTTTTGCGACCCGTTCCCCATTCAGACCGAATCCGCTTGGTTTATCGGTTGTAAAGCTTGAAAGGGTCGAGCTTGATTCTCCCGAAGGACCGGTGCTTTGGGTCAGCGGTGCAGATCTGCTAAATGGTACTCCTATTTATGATATCAAGCCCTATCTTGCTTATGCCGATTCGGTGCCCAATGCGGTTTGCGGCTTTACCGATTCCACAGAAAAGCGCAGAGTGTCGGTTAAAATACCCGATGAAATTGCAAAAACACTCACCGAAAGCATACTTGCGGCGGTCACCGATATTTTAAGAGAGGACCCGCGCCCCGCTTATCAAAATGACCCTGAAAGAATTTATAAAATGATATTTGACGGCTATGAATTCAGCTTTTTTGTGAAAGAGGACATTCTTACCGTTTGTGAGGTAGTAAAGCTCTGATGAAAGAAATTATTTCGCTTTTCACATCCTTTTTTAAAATAGGAATTATGACCTTCGGTGGTGGCTACGCTATGCTTCCTATGCTTGAGCGTGAGCTTGTCGACAAGAAAAAATACGTTACGATGGAAGAAATTATGGACTATTATGCCGTTGGTCAGTGCACCCCAGGTGTTATTGCCGTAAACGTTGCAACCTTTATCGGTTACAAGAGAAATGGTGTTATCGGTGGCATTTTCGCAACCCTCGGCGTTATTTTTCCCTCTATTATAATAATCACTCTGCTGGCATCGGTTCTCTCGATGATTGCGGGACACCCGATAGTCGAGCACGCCTTTGCAGGAATAAGCGTTGCCGTTTGTGCCCTTATCGTGCAGGCTATTTTCAAGCTTTCCAAATCGGGAATAAAAGACCTTATGACGGTGATTATAGCTGCTGTCGCTTTCGGGCTTTCGCTTCTCGGTCTGTCTCCGATTATTATAATTATTTTGGCAGGCGTTATCGGTGTAACCGCGAAGATTCTCATTGACAAAAAGAATAAGGAGGGCGAAAACTAATGACCTTCCTTTGGCTTTTTGTTGAATTTTTTAAGGCAGGACTTTTCGCTATTGGCGGCGGTCTTGCTACCATCCCCTTTTTACAGGATATTGCACGAAATTACGACTGGTTTACTGAAAGTCAGCTTACCGATATGATTGCGATTTCGGAATCTACCCCCGGTCCCATCGGTGTTAATATGGCAACCTATGCAGGCTATCAGGCAGGCTACTCTGTTGGCGGTCCTCTGCTCGGTATACTCGGCGGAGTTGTTGCAACGCTTTCGCTCGTGCTTCCGAGCATTATTGTTATTCTCATAATCGCAGGCTTTTTGGAGAAGTTTAAGGATAATAAAATCGTAAAAAACACATTTTACTGTCTGCGTCCTGCCGTTATAGGAATGCTGGTCGTAACACTTTTGGGGCTTATATTCCCCATATTTGTAAATCTTTCGGGCACTGCGTTTTTTGAGATAATTGATATTAAATCAATCCTTCTTTTCGCCCTTATTCTCTTCGGAGTTTTAAAATTCAAAAAGCACCCCATTCTTTATATCGGAATCGGTGCTCTTGCAGGTATAATTTTCAAGTTTTAGGTGATTTTTATGAACCGTAAAACCGACATTGCCATTATCGGAGGAGGCGCGGCAGGTCTTATTGCCGCAATTACCGCCAAAAGAAAAGCACCAAACCTCTCGGTCACGCTGATTGAGGGGCTTGACCGCGTTGGAAAAAAGCTTATCACCACGGGCAACGGAAGATGCAATATTACAAATACCCACCTTTCTCTCTCCCGTTTTCACGGGGAAGATAAGGAGTTTTGCCAATATGCTCTTTCTCGCTTTGGATATAATGAAATAAAGGCCTTTTTCGGGAGCATCGGTGTTGATTTTGTGGCTGAGGGCGACCGCGTTTACCCCGCTTCCCTTCAGGCGGCATCGGTGGTTGACGCCCTCCGTTTTGAGTGCGACAGAATCGGTGTCGAAACGGTTACCTCCTGCAAGATTACCGATATTAAAAAGGGTGCTGATTTTACCCTTTTGGCAGAGGGCGAGAAGTTTACTGCAAGGGCGGTTATTGTGGCAACCGGACTATTCTCGGGCGGCGATAAAATCGGTTCTGACGGCAGTGTTTTCCGGATTTTAAAGAATATGGGACTTGCCTCGGTAAAGGCGACTCCCTCGCTCGTTCAGCTAAAAACCGAAACCGACTTTGTTCGTCAGTTAAAGGGCATAAAGTCAGTGGCTACCGTTTCACTTCTCTGTGACGGAAAGTGTGTGGCAAAAAACACCGATGAGGTGCTTTTCTGCGATTACGGACTTTCGGGCCCTGCAATTTTACAAATTTCAAGAGAATCTGCACGCGATGAGAGAAAATACGAGGTATCTCTCAACCTTTATCCCAATACAGAAAGGACTGCTCTTGTCATTTCGTTGATTAAACGAATCGAACTTTTGAGCGAGCGCACACTCGAAGAATTTTTCACGGGCGCTCTGAATAAGCGCCTCGGTCAGGTTGTACTCAAATACTGCGGCTTTAAGCTTTCAGACCCTGTATCTTCCCTTTCTGAAAGCGATGCTGAAAAAATCTCTGCAACCCTCAAGGATTTCCGCTTTAAGGTGCTTTCCAACACGGGATTCTTAAACTCGCAGGTAACTGCAGGGGGGCTTTCTACAAAGGAATTTGATCGTAAAACGATGGAGTGCAAAAAGCTTCGGGGACTTTACTGTGTGGGTGAAATTTTAGATATTGACGGAGATTGCGGTGGCTTTAATCTCTCATTCGCTTGGGCCTCGGGCGCTATTGCGGCAGAAAGTGCGGTAGACTCGTTATGATTTTACTCTCCGATATAAAACTGCCCCTTGATACAGATTTTAAACATCTCAAATCTGCCCTTCGGATAAAGGGTGTAAATGTAAAATCGGCTACCCTTTATAAAAAATCGGTTGATGCGAGGAAAAAGAACAATGTACATTTTTGTTGCTCGGTTTTAATTGAAACCGACAATGATACGGCGGCGGTTAAAAGACTGAAAAACGCAAGGCTTTACATCGAGCCTTCCTATGAATATAAAAAGTGCGAAAAAGTCCCCGAAAACCGACCTGTTGTGGTAGGCTTCGGTCCTGCGGGAATTTTTGCGGCTTATACTTTAGCAAAGGCAGGACTTCGTCCTATCGTGCTTGAACGAGGTCAGGACGTTGACACTCGCACCGCCGACGTTAAGGCTTTTTGGAATGGTGGAAAACTGAATCCCGAAAGCAACGTCCAGTTTGGCGAGGGGGGTGCCGGCACCTTCTCGGACGGCAAGCTTACTACCGGAATTAAAGACCCCCGATGCCGAGAAATACTTAAAATTTTTCACCATTTTGGGGCAGATTCTTCGATACTTACCGATGCAAAGCCCCATATCGGCACCGATGTTTTAGCGGTTGTTATTAAGAATATACGAAACGAGCTAATCTCCCTTGGAGGCGAGGTGCGTTTCGGTCATAAATTAGCATCAATAAATACCGAAAACGGGCAGATTTGCTCGCTCGATATTTTGGCAGATAAGCCTTATACTCTTCCCTGCGACCGTGTTATTTTAGCTATAGGTCACTCGGCACGCGACACCATTTATATGCTCCGCGACATGGGTGTTTCTATGATTAAAAAGCCCTTTGCGGTCGGTTTCCGAATTGAGCATCCGCAAAGCCTTATTAACAGCGCTTTGTATGGTAATTTTGCAGAGCACCCTGCCCTTGAGGCGGCAGATTACAAGCTCTCTGTACATCTTGAAAACGGCAGAGGGGTTTACACCTTTTGTATGTGTCCAGGTGGCTTTGTTGTTAACGCTTCGAGTGAGGACGAAATGACCGCGGTAAACGGAATGAGCTATATGGCGCGCGACAAAGAAAATGCAAATTCTGCGGTTCTCACCGAGGTTTTGCCCGAGGATTTACCCGAGGATATTTTATCGGGTATTGAGCTTCAAAGAAAAATTGAAAAGGCTGCTTATGATATTACGGGCGGCTGCGGTGTGCCTGTATCTACCCTTTCAAAATACTTGTATGATAAGGAAAGCTCACCTATCTGCGCCCCTACCGTAATGCCTATGGCGATTTTCTCGGAGATAGATAAGATTTTCCCCGAATTTATAAACCGCAGTCTAAAAGAGGGGCTTCCTCTTCTTGATAAGAAGCTCCCGGGCTTTGCAAGTGATGGCGCAGTCATTACCGCACCAGAATCGCGAAGTTCATCCCCCGTGAGAATTGTCCGCGATGAGGCTATGCACTCTGTGTCGGTTTTCGGTCTTTTCCCATCGGGTGAGGGCGCAGGGTATGCAGGTGGCATTATGTCGGCGGCGGCAGACGGAATGAAATCGGCTGAAAGCCTAATTGCCAGTCTGTAATTTTGCACTAAAAGTTACCTTTTACAGGAAATTTTTAGTAAATATCGCAGAATAGACAAATTTATTGTTAATTTTTAAACGAATTGCTTGCAAATTTATGGCTTTTCGGTTAAAATAAGTAAAGAAATTTTATTTGGAGGTAATTTTCCCATGGTTAAAGTTGCTATTAACGGATTCGGCCGTATCGGTCGTCTCGCTTTCCGCCAGATGTTTGGCGCTGAAGGCTATGATGTCGTTGCTATTAACGACCTTACCAAGCCCTCTATGCTTGCAAATCTTCTTAAGTATGATACTGCACAGGGTGGATACTGTGGATACATCGGTGAGAATCTTCACACCGTTTCTGCAGACGATGAGGCTGGTACCATCACTGTTGACGGTAAGACCCTCAAGATTTACGCTGAAAAGGACGCTAAGGATCTTCCCTGGGGCGAAATCGGCGTAGACGTAGTTCTCGAGTGCACAGGCTTCTACTGCTCTAAGGAGAAGAGCCAGGCTCACATCGATGCAGGCGCAAAGAAGGTTGTTATTTCTGCTCCCGCAGGCAACGATCTTCCCACTATCGTTTACAGCGTAAATGAGAATACTCTTACCGCTGACGATACCATCATTTCTGCTGCTTCCTGCACCACCAACTGCCTCGCTCCCATGGCAAAGGCTCTTAACGAATACGCTCCCATCCAGAGCGGTATCATGAGCACCATTCACGCTTACACCGGCGACCAGATGATTCTCGATGGTCCTCACAGAAAGGGCGACCTCAGAAGAGCACGTGCTGGCGCTGCAAACATCGTTCCCAACTCTACCGGTGCTGCTAAGGCAATCGGTCTTGTTATCCCCGAGCTCAACGGCAAGCTCATCGGTTCTGCACAGCGCGTTCCCGTTGCTACCGGTTCTACAACCATCCTTACCGCTGTTGTTAAGGGTACTGACGTAACTAAGGAAGGCATCAACGCTGCTATGAAGGCTGCTGCTTCTGCTTCCTTCGGCTACAACGAGGATCAGATCGTATCCTCCGATGTTATCGGTATGCGTTACGGTTCTCTCTTCGATGCTACTCAGACAATGGTTTGCAAGATCGCCGATGACCTCTATGAGGTTCAGGTTGTTTCTTGGTATGATAACGAGAACTCCTACACCAGCCAGATGGTTCGTACTATTAAGTACTTCGCAGAGCTTTAATTCCATAGGTCTGTCGTAATAAGCGCAGAACAAAGGAAAAACTAAAAATTAACTGCCTTACAGATTTTTCTGTGAGGCAGTTTTCTTTTCCTAATCCCCCTTCCCCTTTCCCTAAATTCCGACATTCCTCTTCTTGACAAAGTGGGATTCCGGTGGTATTATTTTATTATACTAAAGCATAAGGAGATTTCACTATGTTCTGTTCAAATTGCGGCGCACAGCTTGCCGATGATGCTAAATTCTGTCTGAACTGCGGAACAAAGGTTGCAGAGGAAACACCTATTTCTCCCGTCGTTACGCCTACTCCCGTTGTGGGGGCTACACCACCGAACGCGACAACCGAAGCTGTTCAGTTTAACGATGCATTCCAGATAAACGAGCCTTCACCTGCTGTGGCTTCTGCACCAAAGAAGCCCAAGCTTCCCGTTTGGGTTATCGTGCTTATTATAGTGCTTTCACTCGGAGTTCTCGGTGCGGCAGGATATCTTATTTATGATAACTTCTTCGCAGACTCATACAGTGATTCCGACGATGATGACGAGGCTGATAAAAAGAAAGATAAGTCAAACTCTTCGGACAAAACTTCCTCGGGCGAGACATCTTCTGACAACACCTCTTCGGGTAACACCTCTAACAACAGTCCATCCGGTAATAATTCGCAGAACGAGACATCCTCCGATACCCCTTCAAACACAACCTCTAACCTTCCCTCTGGAACAAAACCCGTTGTCAGACCGGTTAACTCTGCCTACACTGCCTTCTTTAGAGATAACGGTATAACCGAAGATCCAACTCCTTCCGCAATTACCCGTTGTGACACCTATCAGGTCTACGCTCACGAGGTTATGGACGGCGTTGTTGAAAAGACGGAGGCCGGCTATAACGACGGACTGCTTACGAATATGTGCAATATTGTTTACTACCCATATTCCTTTTTAGCAGAACAGTGGGGTGGCGAGGAAATGGTTACCGAACAAAACCTCAATACTCTAATAACCGCTTGGAAACAGCAATTTGACCCGGTTGACAAGCTTGATTTTGCTACCGTAGAATATATAAAAGAAAGTGACCTTATTAAAATCGTTATAAACTATACTAACCTTGATAATACTACCAACTGCCAAAAGGTCTTTGGAACTTCAGGCACCAAAACCGAAGCAGAACACAAAACAATATTAAATAGCTATGGATATATTGAAAAATTCACCGACTAAATATAAAGCGGAGGGTCCCGAGCCTTCCGCTTTTACCAAATAAATTATTACAAAAGGAAAGTATCTTATGTTTTGTCCAAACTGCGGAAAGCCCATCCCCGATGATGCAAGATTTTGTGGAGAATGCGGCACCGTTATAGCTGAAGCCGAGGCGGCGAAGAAAAAGCCGAAAAACCCAGCTTTTCCCCCTTGGATTGTGGCGATTATAGTAATTTTATCCCTTGCCGTACTTGGCACTGCGGCTCTACTCGTTTATACCATTATAGCCGATAACCAGGCCCCCACCTCTGCGGAAAGTGAGGAGTCAGCCATATCGGATATAATTTCATCCTCCGAGGGAAGCTCTTCTAATAACGAGAGTGAAAATTTATCCGACACCTTATCAGGCAACGCCTCTTCTGATAGCGAAAGAAAAATTAATCCTGAATATGATAAATTCTATTCGGACTGTCATCTCACTCCTCCGGAGTTGTCCCGCGTTATTGCAACCTATGATGACTATGATAAGTATGCAATATCTCTTGAAGGTTCTATTATAGACGAATATGAGACAGGATATGAAAACGACATTGCTATGGAAATGTACCGATATATTTATTTCACAGAAAGCTATATTGAGGCCTATTATGGCAAAACCCTTATTGACAGGACCGACCTTGACGCATTTGCACAAATGATGATAGAAAGCGAGTATTACGAACAGCTTTTAGACCGCAAAAACGTAACTGTGAAAATGGAAAAATCAGGGCTTAGTCTTGTGATAACACAGAGAATCGTTGACCTTGACGACCCGAGCAATCTTAAAGAAATGTTCGGTATTGAACATATGCTTAGCCGCGAAGAAATACAAAGAATTTTCACGGACAACGGATACACGAGCAAATTTATAGACTAAAGAAAAGGTGGGGTTTCGCGCCGCTTTTTCTTGACTTATTTTCGCCCACATAATATAATTATTTTATCAAATAAAGCCTTTGGAGGTATTTAATATGTTTTGTTCAAATTGCGGAAAGCAAGCTCCCGACGGAGCAAAGTTCTGCACCGGTTGCGGAAGTCCTCTTGCAGCACCCGTGGCACCCGCTCCCGTTGTTGAGCCCGCCCCTGCTCCTGTAACTCCCGTAGAGGTTGCAGAGCCGACACCCGTAGCAGAGCCGACACCCGTAGCAGAGCTGGTTGCTCCTGTAGTAGAGCCCGTGTTAGTTCCCGTAGCAGAGCCTGTTGTGGTTGAGCCTGTAGCTCCTGTAGTTCCCGTGGCAGAGCCGACACCCGCTCCCGCAACTGTTCAAGAACCCGTAGCATCTGCTCCGGTTGTAGCTCCCGTCGTAGAGCCGACACCAGTTTCGGCAGCTCCCGTAGCTCCTATTGCTGCTCCCAAAGCAAAAACACCCGGTTGGGCAATCGCTATTATCATCATTCTTGCTCTCGCAGTTCTCGCTGCGGGTGGCTACATAGTTTACGACAAGCTTATCGCAGATGACTCTTATTCCGATTCCGATGACGATGATAAGGGCGGCAAGAAGACCACAAGTGCCACTTCCTCGGGCGACAATTCTTCCGATGACGGCGCTTCCGAGAATAACCCCGGCAACAACTCTTCTACACCCACAATTACTCCCCCTGCAGCAAACGTAAACTCCGCCTACACTGCATTGTTCGCAAACTATAATCTCGTTGATGACCCCGATCCCGTTTACGGTTCTTACCAAAAGCAGATTGTAGCGAGAGATATGTACGGTGAGGGAATCCAAAAGTTTGTCGTTTTCTATGATGAGAATGACCTTATGGTTGCAAACTTTAAATACTATTATATAACCTTTGCCACCGTTGCAGAGTATCTTGATATTGATACTGCAAGCGTTAACTCTGCCGAGGCTGTTCGCTTTGTAAATGAATATGTCATTAACGAAGATGCTCCTTCTTACACCACCTATAGCTATGAGGTTCTCTCTAATGTTGTTAAGGTTATCGAAAAGTCGGTAGACCTTGACGACCAAAGCGTTACCGGCGAATACCCGATAAACGCTCCTTCACAGATCGAAGCATACGTTAACGGCGGTTACACAAAGAAATATAACTAAAATGGAAAAGAGTTCGGATTCCTCCGAACTCTTTTTTACATTGTTTCAGGTGCTGTGATTTTCAGCATTGAAAGAATGTTTTCGATTACAATTGCGGTGGCTTTACAAAGGGTTAGTCGAGCCATCAGCAAGCTTTCCTCCTCGCCCTTAACTCGGCAGGCGTTATAGAATTTATGGAACTTTGTTGCAAGCTCGACAACGTAGTGGGTCATATTTGCGGGGTCGTAAGCCTTTGCAGCTGCTATAAGCTCATCGGTGAGAGAGGAAATGTGAAGAATAAGCTCTCTTTCTTCCTCGGCGGTGAGTAAGCCGAGCTCCTCTGCAGTGCAACGGCGAAGCTCTATTCCCTCTGCGGCTAGGTTTCTCATAATAGAGCAGATTCTTGCGTGGGCATACTGAACATAGTAAACGGGGTTTTGATTAGACTGCTCAACCGCAAGGTCGAGGTCGAAATCAAAATGGCTGTTCGGCTCGCGGAGGTTAAAGAAGAAGCGTGCCGCATCAATCGGCACCTCGTCAAGAAGGGTTACAAGTGTGATTGCCTTGCCCGAGCGCTTGGGAGCCTTAATAACCTCTCCATCACGAACAAGGCGAACCATCTGCATAAGAACGACGTCAAGACGATTTGCATCAACACCTAGCGCGGTAAGTGCCGCCTTAAGGCGCGGTACATAGCCGTGATGGTCGGCACCGAGAATGTCGATTGCTTTGTCGAATTTTCTGGTTACTAACTTATTGTAGTGGTATGCAATATCGGGTACAACATAGGTAGGAACACCGTTTGAACGAACGAGAACGAAGTCCTCTGTATCAAAGTCGCTTCCCTTAAACCAGAGGGCATCCTCCTTTTCGTAGGTGTGACCGCTCTTCTTTAAAAGCTCGATAATTCCCATAGTCGAACCGTCTGCGTGGAGGGTGCTTTCTTTAAACCAAGTATTATACTCGATTCTGTATTTAAGAAGGTCCTCACGAAGACCGTCTATGTTTTTTGGAAGTGCGAATTCAACTAAAGCTTTTCTTCTGTCACTCTCGTCCTTTTCTACAAAAGAATCGCCGTGGATATCGGCAAATGCCTTTGCATGGGCAATAATATCTGCGCCGTGGTAGGAATCCTCGGGCATCTCGATACCGTCTTTATACATTTGGAGGTATCTCATATCAAGGGAAAGACCGAATTTATTAATCTGGTTGCCTGCGTCGTTTATATAAAACTCTCGCTCAACATAGTGTCCCGTAGCATCGAGAACGGCAGCAAGGCAGTCACCGAGTGCGCCGCCACGGGCATTTCCTATATGCATAGGACCTGTGGGGTTTGCCGAAACGAACTCAACAAGCACTCTTTTACCCTCGCCGAAATTGCTTCTGCCGTAAGCCTCGCCTTTAGATAATACGTCAGCAACTATATCTGCATAATATTTGTTTGAAAGGAAAAAATTAATAAATCCGGGACCTGCGATTTCACATCTTGCGATATAGCTGCCCGAAAAATCAAACCTACTCTCGAGTATTTCGGCAACCTTGCGGGGTGCATTACGAAGCGCCTTTGACCAAACGAGGGCGCAGTTTACGGCATAGTCGCCGTGGTCGCGGCTTTTAGTAGATTCGATTCTGTATGCGCCAAGCTCTGCTTCGGGGAAAAGTCCCTCTGCCAAAGCGGTAGCGGCGGCCTCTTCAATAATACTTTCAATCTGCTTTTTAGCTTCACTTACAATAACTGACATTACTGTTTAATCCCCTTTATCTTGATTTCCATCTTGTTTTCGCTAATGAGGCTGGAGTTTACGTCAATCGTGTAGCTGAGGTAAATCTCACACTTTTTGTCGCCAATTTTTGCATTTACCGATTCCCCGAAGATTCCTATAGTGAAATCTCCCTCGGGTGTAGAGTAAAAACAGGAATGGCGCTTGCCCTTTTCTATAGTCATTCGGCTTGAAACGGGACCATGACGCGATACCTCAGCAAGCGTGCCATTTTCGACCACAATCTCACTTTTAACATTCTCGGCGCCAATCATGTCGCTTTCGTCATAGGATATTTTATATCCGCAGTCTACGGCTTCGAATAGCCCCTCGGTGGTAAATTCGGTTACATCCCACTCATTCGAGCCTGCGTATTTTTGTTTTCCTTTTATGCTGATTACTACGTTATTCATATTCTGCTTACGTCTACGATTTTTACATCGTTGTCGTCTATTTTATCTCCTAAAAGAATTTTTGCTACCTGTGTGAAGGCGGCAGTTTTGTCGCTTACAAAAAGGCTTCTTGACGCAGGTTCGGTTCCGTCGTTTAAAAGTCCTCTGTCCTTCAGCTCTCTACTTACTGCCTTTGCGGTTGAAACACCCATATTTATAAGAGCAACACTCTTTCCAACTGTTTTGCGGATTGCCTCGATAAGGACTGGATAATGTGTACAACCGAGGATTATAGTGTCGCATTCTTTGTCAATAATAGGGGCGAGGTACTTTTTAGTAATTCCAAGTACTACGGGGTCGTCTGCCGAATACCAGCCGTCCTCTACAAGGGGAACGAAAAGCGGGCAACCGACCGTTACCACCTCGGCATCGGGTACGAGGCTTTTTATGAGTCTTTCGTGGGCACCGTTATTGATGGTAGCATTCGTTCCGATTACACCGATTTTTTTATTGTTGGTAGTGTTGACCGCATCAATAACCGCATTCTCAACAACACCCATAAAGCCGACCGGAAGGCTCGCTGCAGTATCGGCGGCAACTGCGCTGACTGTACCGCAGGCGGCAACAATAAATTTTACGTTTTGAGAGAGAAGAAAGCGCTCATCCTGAAGAGCATAGGTTCGGATTGTTTCGTCACTCTTGTTACCATAGGGAACTCTGCCCGTGTCACCAAAATAAACAATATTCTCATTCGGTAAAAGTCTTTCAAGCTCGCGCAGAACAGTTAGCCCCCCGAGACCCGAATCGAAAACGCCAATAGGTCTGTTATCTGACACCGCTGTTTGCTCCCTTCAAAAAAATGTTGCACAAGTCTTCATAATATATTATCATATTTATATAATAAATTCAAGGATATTTATACTAATTGTTTACGTTGAGTTTACAAAATTTACCGTAAACTGTGATAGAATAGCGTGTAATCTTTAAAAGGAGTATAATTGATGCTGAAATTAGTTAACATCACAAAGGAATACGTTGCAGGCGATTCCAAGGTTGCCGCCCTTCGCGGTGTCGACCTCGAATTCCGCGAGAACGAGTTTGTTTCTATTCTCGGACCCTCTGGTTGCGGCAAAACCACCCTGCTTAATATTATCGGCGGTCTTGATAAATATACCGACGGTGATTTGTACATCAACGGCATTTCGACTAAAGAATATAAAGACGAAGATTGGGACACCTATCGCAACCATTCGATAGGCTTTGTTTTCCAATCTTATAACCTTATCCCCCATCAGTCGGTCCTTTCGAATGTTGAGCTTGCTCTGACCCTTTCGGGTGTTTCAAAGGCAGAGCGAAAAAAGAGGGCTATAGAAGCACTCGAAAAGGTTGGGCTCGGTGACCAGATTCACAAGAAGCCCAATCAGATGTCGGGCGGACAGATGCAGAGAGTTGCCATTGCGCGTGCTTTAGTCAACAATCCCCACATTCTTCTTGCTGACGAGCCTACAGGTGCGCTTGACTCTGAAACCAGCGTTCAAATTATGGGGCTCCTAAAAGAAATTGCAAAGGATAAGCTTGTTATAATGGTAACCCATAACCCAGAGCTTGCCGAGGAATACTCCACCCGTATTATACGACTTCTTGACGGTAAGGTTATCGGCGACACCGACCCCTACACCGCAGAGACTCCCGTTACTGAAGAGAACAAAACTAAAAAAGCAAAGAAAGAAAAGAAGCAGAAAAAGCCTTCAATGTCTTTCTTTACCGCCCTTTCCCTGTCCCTTAACAACCTTATGACCAAAAAGGCAAGAACTATTCTTACCTCATTTGCGGGAAGCATCGGAATTATAGGCATTGCCCTTATTCTTGCCCTTTCAAACGGAATTCAAACCTATATAGACGACGTGCAGGAGGACACCCTCGCATCGGCGCCAATTACCATTGAAGCCGAGCAGACCGATATGCAAAAGCTACTCGAAAAGATGATGGGCACAGAGGAAAAGAGAAACGAACACGGACTTGATAAGGTTTATTCAAACCCCGTTCTCAACGAGCTTATCAACTCGGTAGTAAACCCTGAGGTTAAGCAGAATAACCTTAAAGATTTTAAGGCATATCTCGAGAGCAACCCCAACAATCTTCTCAACCATATTACCGCTATTAACTACGGCTACGACTTTGATTTTAACGTTTTTGTTAAGGATGAAAATGGAAATATTATAAAGTCGGACGCAATGGAGCTTATGCAGCAAACCATGGCAGGCGACTCCGGTATGGGACTAGAGATGCCGATGGGCAGTGATATGATGATGGGCGGCGGTCTCAAGATTTATGAGCAGATGCTTGCAGAGCGAGACGGCAGTGGCATAAACCCCATCGTTTATGACCAGTATGAAACCATCTACGGCGAATGGCCGAGCAGCTATAATGAGGTTGTGCTTGTTGTAAACTCCAATAACGAAATGAGCGACCTTGCTCTTCTCGCCCTCGGTCTTACCACCCTTGAAGAAGCTCGAGATATGTGGGAAACCATTGGCAAGGGCGAATCGCTTGACACCGATATCAAAAGCTGGAGCTATGAGGAAATTTGCGATATTGAATTTATGCTTGTTCCCTCCTGTAATTTCTATTCATTTAATCCGACAACTAATTCCTACGTTAATATAAGTGAGACCGATAGGGGTCTTACCTATATGTATGACAACGGAATTAAGATGAAGGTTAGCGGAATCATCCGCCCGAAGAAGGATGCTACCTCAGCTATGCTTACCGGCACGGTTGCCTACACAAAGGAACTTACCGACTATGTTATAGACTACACCGCAAACAGCGAGATTGTTAAAAAGCAGCTCGAGAACCCGGAAACCGACGTTCTGACAGGTCTTCCCTTTAAGCCTGCAGATTACGTAGAGCCCACCGCAGAGGAAAAGGCGGCGGCATTTACAGTTTATGTGAACGGACTAACCACTGAACAGAAGGCAGAGCTTTACAAGACTATCGCTTCTATTCCGTCGGAGGAGTATCTGAACCTTGAAGCTGACAAGCAGATGGCTCAGATGGACCGTGAGTATATCGTAAATACAATGGTCGATGCCTTTGCCTTAGAGTCGAATATGGACCCCGAAACGGTTAAGGAATATATCGCAAAGATGAGCGATGAAGAGCTTATGTCTACCGTCAGAATGATGATGATTGAAAAGATTGCCGAGGCATATACTAAGGGAGCTATGGAACAGTTCGCTACTCTTGAAACACAGCTTGGTAAAGATATTGCGACGGAGCAGTTTGCGGCTCAACTTGACGGTATGATGGCAGCACTCACGGGGAAAAACGAGGATATTTCCGCCCTTTACGATACTCATATGCCTCCAACCCATTCCGATAGCGACTACAAAACCGTTCTTCGCTCACTCGGAAAGGTTGACCACGATACACCCTCTTCCATCAATATCTATGCTGCAACCTTTGAGGCAAAGGATATTATCGCAGAGGAAATCAAGAATTATAATAGCACACGTGATAACGAAGATGACCAAATAACCTATACCGACTATGTTGCGATGCTTATGTCCTCAGTTGCTACCATCATCAATGTTATTTCCTATGTGCTCATCGCCTTTGTTTCAATCTCACTTGTTGTTTCCTCGATAATGATTGGAATTATCACCTATATTTCTGTTCTTGAGCGCACAAAAGAAATAGGAATACTGCGTGCAATCGGAGCTTCAAAGAAGGATATCGCCCGAGTATTCAATGCAGAGGCGCTAACGATAGGCTTTGCTTCCGGACTTATAGGTGTTCTCTTCACAGTTCTCTTCTGTATCCCCGTTAATGCTATAATTCAGGGACTTTCGGGTATTGAAACTATCGCGGCTGTTCTGCCCCTCACCCCCGCAATAGTTCTCGTTCTTATCAGTATGTTCCTAACCTTTATTGCAGGTCTTCTCCCCTCCCGCATCGCGGCAAAGAAAGACCCCGTTGAAGCACTCAGAACCGAATAAAACAAAAATCCAACTCCAAAAGAGTTGGATTTTTTATCTAGGCACTAGAATTCATTGTAATTTACATTGAAACTTAGAGTAACCAAAAAAGCGACTTTACTTTTTACTTACAGTATGGTAAAATAAGAGCATACCACACTACAATTATATATTCGATAAATGTTATTATCCGCGAGGGAGATACTACCTTGGTAAAAGGTGTTCTCTCTTTATTCCCTTGCGGATATTTATCGGTGTAGTGTGGTAGCGAAACCGAGGGAAACACTTTTTCGGCACACCCTTCGGGGTGTGCTTTTTTTATTGTGAGGTAAAAAAAGTTATGAGGAAAAAGCAAATAATTGACGTAACCGGCACACCATTAACACCATCAAGGCACGGTCGCAAATGTCTGGGAAATGGTGAGCATCCAGAATATGAATGTTGTTGTGATAAGTGCGATTATTATTTGTATTGTTTTCCGCAGTTCGATTGGCGGTTAAAAAGAAACAAGTACAAAAAGTGGATTAAAAGGTCTATTCAATATGGATTGAAAGACCCACATATTTATGGTATAATCTATTTGATAAATTCCAATTGCTCGAACACATAAAAATGCTATGAGGAAATTTCCCCATAGCATTTTTATTTCCTTGTAGGACCAATTTTAAGCGGTGTTTTGTTCCTTGTTTGGAATTGCACCACCTAACTTCTAAAATGCGATTCTGGACCAATTTAGAGCATTCCAAAGTGCTTAAACATCTTCGATTGCTTTTTTCTAGTGGGCAGTTTGGCACTCCGTGTCCATCTTTGCCCTTGTTTTAGTTTTCCCTTTTCTCAAAACCGTGTTTCTCTTTCGC
>JAZUAU010000025.1:0-15418 GCA_045638145.1 Acutalibacteraceae bacterium | reverse complement strand
TTTAATTATGACTTGCGTTAAACTGTCTAATAACGGTTTTTCCGTAAAAGGACATTGTACAACTGATGCTGATGATGAGCTTGGAAGACAGGTGTGTGCATCTGTTTCTTCGGCAGCCTATATGGCGGCAAACACAATAATTGAGGTTATCGGTGATAAAGCCGTTGCCAATGTGTCGGACGCAGAAATGACCGTAAGGATTGAAAATCCGTCGGACAAAGCTTTGGCTGTTATTGAGGGCTTTAAAATTCACATGCAGCAGTTATCCGAGCAGTTTCCTAACTGCATAAAAGTTTTTTTGGAGGTGTAATAATGTTAAAGATTAACATTCAGTTATTTGGTCAGAAGAAGGGAATGGGTTCTACAAAGAACGGTCGTGACAGTGAGGCTAAACGTCTTGGCGTTAAGCGTGCTGACGGTCAGTTTGTTCTTGCAGGCAACATTTTGGTTCGCCAGAGAGGAACACATATTCACCCGGGCAACAATGTAGGCAAGGGTTCTGACGATACCTTATTTGCTCTTATTGACGGTAAGGTTAAGTTTGAGCGCGTAGGTCGTGAGCGCAAGCAGGTCAGCATTTACGCTGTTGAGCAGTAATTAACTCTTGATTTAAAGCCCGGCATTTATGCTGGGCTTAAATTTTTAAACTTGAAAACAACGGAGAATTTTAATGTTCGTAGATATAGCAAAAATTCATCTGAAGGCGGGCGACGGAGGAAACGGAGCAGTTTCTTTCCATCGTGAAAAGTTCGTAGCTGCAGGCGGTCCCGACGGAGGAGACGGCGGCAGAGGCGGAGATATAATCTTTAAGGTTGACAACAATCTTTCAACCCTTGCCGATTTCAGATACAAAAGAAAATATGCGGCAGAAAACGGTGCAAATGGCGGTGCTTGCCGTTGCACGGGCAAAAGTGCACCCAATCTCGTTATTTCTGTCCCCAGAGGAACTCTTGTCCGCGATGCCGAAACAGGCAGACTTATTGCCGATATTTCCTCTGACGAGCCCGTAGTTATCGCAAAGGGCGGTAAGGGCGGCTGGGGAAATATGCATTTTGGAACGGCTACCCGTCAGGTACCTCGATTTGCAAAGAACGGTAATCCCGGAGAAGCCTTTGATGCCGTGCTTGAGCTTAAGCTACTTGCAGACGTTGGACTTATCGGTTTTCCCAACGTTGGAAAATCGACTTTAGTTTCGGTAGTCAGCGAAGCAAAGCCCAAAATCGCAAACTATCATTTTACAACCCTCACTCCCGTTCTCGGTGTTGTCCGTATGGGCGAGGGCTCATCCTTCGTTATGGCGGATATCCCCGGTCTTATTGAGGGGGCAGGCGAGGGCGTGGGTCTTGGTCACGAGTTTTTGCGCCACGTTGAGCGTTGCCGACTTCTTCTCCACGTTATCGACGTTTCGGGCAGCGAGGGCAGAGACCCCATAGAGGATTTCGATGCAATCAACCGCGAGCTTGCCGTTTTCAGCGAAGAGCTTAAGGACAGACCACAGATAATTGTCGGTAATAAGTGCGATATGGCAGAGGAAGAAAAAATCGCAGAGTTAAAGGACTATTTTGAGAACCTCGGCTATAAATTCTTCCCCATAATGGCCCCCATAAAAGAAGGCACAGACGAGCTTATAAACTACGTTGCGGCAGAGCTTGCAAAGCTTCCCGATATCAAAGTATACGAGCCCGAGCCTGCTCCTGCGGAGGACTTTACCGTCAAGAGTGACAAGAGAACCTTTACCATTCGTGCAGAGGATGGAGTTTACTTTGTTGAGGATGCTCCATGGATTCTTAAAATACTCGAAACCATCGACCCCGAGGACTACGAATCGCTTCAGTATTTCGAACGTGTGCTTCGTCAGACAGGCATCATAAAGGAGCTTCAAAAAGCAGGTGTTCAGGAAGGCGATACCGTTGTTGTTTACGATATCGAGTTCGATTATATTGATTAAGGTGCTGGAATGGATAAATATACAGTAAATAATTTAAGCCCCGGTGCGCTTGCATTTGTTGGAGATGCCTATTTCGGACTGCTTGTCCGTACCCGTCTTGCGGAGATTAACCGCCCCGCGGGAGAGCTACACACCCTTTCGGTAAAGCTTGTAAAGGCTTCCGAGCAGGCAAAGGGCTTTGAAGCAATAGAAGAGCTTCTTTCCGAGAAGGAGTTGTCGGTTTACAAGAGGGGCAGAAACGCTCATGTTCATTCTGTTCCGAAGAACGCAAGCGTCCGCGACTATCATATCGCTACGGGACTTGAAACCCTGTTCGGCTATCTTCATCTATCAGATGGGCACGACCGGGCCGAGGAACTATTTAATATAATTTGGGAAAAGGTGTTCGTTTTGTAAACGGACACCTTTTTTGTGCATAATATAGTTGGTGGTGTTTTTGAAAAGAATAAGAGAAATCATATTTGATTATATTTTGATTGCCATCGGTACGGGTATTTATTCGGCGGCGGTGGCTTTTTTGCTCGAGCCTGCTGAGATTACCCCGGGCGGTCTTACCGGCATTGCTGTAATTTTTCACGATGCCTTTGGGCTTCCGACCGGTCTTTCGGTTTTAGTGCTGAATATTCCGCTTATAGTCGCAGGGCTAAAGGTTTTCGGTGGTGAATTTATAATAAAAACCGCCGTTTCTGTAATGCTGACTTCGTTTTATATAGAAATACTCGAGCCGTTAAGCACACTTTTTTCATTTGACACAATTTTGTCGGCGCTTTTCGGAGGCGCGCTGCTCGGTCTCGGACTTGGAATCGTTATGTCCCGTGGCTCGACGA
This sequence comes from Acutalibacteraceae bacterium, assembly GCA_045638145.1. Taxonomy (GTDB): domain Bacteria; phylum Bacillota; class Clostridia; order Oscillospirales; family Acutalibacteraceae; genus SFWF01. The sequence goes on along the minus strand of JAZUAU010000025.1, from coordinate 12,643 downwards.
CGGGCGGAATAGATATTGCCGTAAAGCTTATAAACCGTAAATTCAAAAACCTTGCAATAGGTAGACTGTTTCTGATAATTGATTCATTCGTAATACTTCTTGCTGCTATAGTTTATGCAAACATCGAAACCGCCCTTTATTCGGTAATTGCCATTTTCCTATCATCTCAGGTAATAGATATGTTCTTGTCGGAACGAAATTTTGGTCGCATATTCTTTATAATTACCGAAAAAGGAGCTGAAATAAAAAGGGAACTTTTGCATAATGCAAAAAGGGGAGTAACCGAGCTTGAGGGCTTTGGTGGCTATACGGGAAAGGCAAAAAGTGTACTGATTTGTGCCGCCTTAATACCCGAGGTTAAAAACATTCGACGAATCATCCTCGAAAATGATGAAAAAGCATTTTATTTTGTCGCAAATGTTAATAATATCTACGGAGAAGGCTTTGAAGAATCTCCTTAACGCGTTTGACAGACTGAACTAATTGTGATATAATAAACGGTAATGAAAAAATCTAAAGGAGAATACCTTATGATTGATTTAAAGATTAAAAAACTGAATGAAAAGGCTGTTATACCCTCTTACGGTTCGGCAAATGCCGCAGGCGCAGACCTGTATTCATGTGAGGATGAAATAGTAATAAAGGCGGGCGAAACAAAACTTGTTCATACCGGCCTTTCTATGGAGATTCCCGAGGGCTATGTGGGGCTTATATATGCCCGAAGCGGTATTGCTTCAAAGCGTGGACTCGCTCCCTCGAATAAGGTTGGAGTAATCGATTCGGACTACCGCGGAGAGATTTTGGTGTCTCTTTTCAACCATTCGGGCGAAACACAGACCGTAGCGGCAGGCGAGAGGGTCGCCCAGATGGTTATAACGCCCTATCTTACTGTAAATTTTGTGGAAGCTGACGAACTTTCTGAAACACAGAGAGGCGATGGCGGCTTCGGTTCAACGGGGACTAAATAACTATGAGAATGAGAAAGAAAAAGCATCTTACCGAGCGTTTGGATGCGATAAGCGAGCTTCTTCTGCCAATAGAACCGCACAATCCAGATATAAGACGGGCGGCAGATGAGCCGAAATACTACGACATAGAAAAAATCTTCGGCAACTCGAATCCCTTACAGCTTGAAATAGGTTGCGGCAAGGGACAGTTTATAACCGAAATTGCAAAGCGAAATCCCGATATAAACTATATTGCAATCGAGGTCTGCGACGACGTTGCGGTGCTGGCTGCCGAAAAGATAAAGGCGGCAGGACTACAAAACGTCCGCTTTATGATAATGGGCGCAGAGTTTCTTCTCAAATACATAAAAGACGATTCTGTCGAGAGAATTTATCTTAATTTCTCCTGTCCCTTCCCAAAGGTCCGTTATGCGAAGCACCGTCTAACCTCAAACGGATTTTTAAAGATTTATAAGAAAATCCTCAAAAAGGGCGCAGAGATTCATCAGAAAACCGATAATATGCACTTTTTCGAATTTTCTATCGAGAACTACACCGAGGTTGGCTACAGACTGAAAAATGTTTCTTTAGACCTGCATAACAGCGGCTTTGAAGGCAATATAATAACCGAATATGAGCAAAGATTTTTGGACCTCGGCCAGCCTATTTACAGATTAGAGGCAGTTAATACAAAGGAGTAATTTAAATGACTAAAATAGATATTTTTTCGGGCTTTTTAGGAGCAGGGAAGACCACACTTATAAAGAAGCTTATTGAAGAAGCCTATAAGGGTGAGAAGGTTGTACTTATCGAAAACGAGTTTGGCGAAATCGGTATTGACGGCGGCTTTTTAAAGGAAGCGGGGGTCGAGATAAACGAGATGAATTCGGGCTGTATTTGCTGTAGCCTTGTAGGTGATTTCTCGGAAGCCCTTAAAAAGGTTGTAAAGGATTTTGCTCCCGAGAGAATTATTATCGAGCCTTCGGGTGTTGGTAAGCTGTCGGACGTTATTTTTGCGGTAGAAAACGCATGTCTTGAAGATTGCACCCTTAACGGCTTTACCACCGTGGTAGATGCCAACAAGTGCAAAATGTATATAAAGAATTTCGGCGAATTCTTTATAAATCAGGTTGAGCATGCCGCAACGATCGTTTTAAGCCACACCGGTACCGCTTCTGCTGAAAGAATAGAAAAGTGTGTAGAGATGATCCGTGAGCATAACGACAAGGCGGTTATAGTTACTACCGATTGGGACAAGCTTACGGGCAAGCAGCTTTTAGAGGCTATCGAGCTCAAAAATACCCTTGAAGCCGCTCTTCAGCATCTTCACGAAGAGGATGAATGCCCCGTTTGTCACGGTCATCACCATCATCATGGCCACCACGAAGATTGCGATTGCAACGAACATCATCACCATCACGACCATGATGAAGAGTGCGACTGCCATGAACATCATCACGAACATCACCATCATCACGACGAGCACGAACATCACCATCATCATCAACACGGTGAGGAATGCACCTGCGGATGCCATCACGACCATGACCACGACCACCACGGACACCATCACCACCATGCCGATGAGGTATTTACCTCGTTTGGTCGCGAAACTGCAAAGAAGTTCACAAAGGAATTTATTGAAAATGCACTTATCGCTTTCGGCGATGAAGAAAAATTCGGAATGGTTCTTCGTGCAAAGGGAATCGTTGAAGCCGAGGACGGAAGCTGGATTCACTTCGACTACGTACCGGGTGAGCCCGATATCAGAAGCGGCGTAGCCGACGTTACAGGCAGACTTTGTGTTATAGGCTCAAAGCTTAACGAGTCGGCTGTAGCTGAATTATTCGGATTATAAGGTGATCGTAATGAGAGATATACCCGTTTATCTTTTCACAGGTTTTTTAGAGTCGGGAAAGACTAAATTTATAGATGAAACGCTTCAGGATGAGCGTTTTAACGCTGGGGAGCGCACTTTGCTCCTTCTCTGCGAAGAGGGAATAGAGGAATATGATATAGCCAAATACCCCGGCAAAAATGTTTTTATTGAGGTAATCGAGGAAAAGGAAGAACTGACGCCCGAAAATCTTACTGCTCTCGTTAAAAAGCATAATGCAGAGCGAGTTATAATCGAGTATAACGGAATGTGGATGCTGCAGGAGCTTTATGCCGCACTGCCACGTGAGTTTGTACTTAATCAGGAATTCTGTTTTGTTGATTCAAATACTATTATGAACTACAACGCCAATATGCGAAGTCTCGTTTTTGATAAGTTTCAGACGGCAGAGCTTATAGTTTTCAACCGACTTGACGAAAACACAGATTTTATGCCTTTCCACAAGCTTGTCCGTGCGGTAAGCCGCCGTGCTGATATTGCTTATGAGTATAAGAGCGGCTACGTTAAGTATGACGATATCGTTGACCCTTTGCCATTTGACGTGAATGCTGATGTTATCGAAATTGCAGATAAGGATTACGCTCTCTGGTTTCAGGACATGATGAACGACATGAATAAATATCTTGGCAAAACTCTGAAGTTTAAGGGCGTAGTAGCCCGTGACGGAAAAATCCCCGACGATACCTTTGTGGTCGGTCGCCACGTTATGACCTGCTGTGCCGATGACGTGCAGTATTGCGGAATTGCCTGCGATTGGTCGGGTGCAAAAACCCTGAATACTAACGATTGGGTAATCGCAACCGTTAAATTCTCTATTGGCAATCACAGACTTTATAAGTCCAAGGGCCCGATTCTGACCGCAGTTTCTGTCAGCCGTACATCTGCGCCCGAAGAGCACGTTGCAACCTTCTACTGATATGGAAATAAAAGTATTAACAACTCCGAATTACGGCACTAACTGTTATTTGCTTCAAAACGGTAATAACGCCGCCGTTATCGACCCCGGAGAGGTAACACCTAAGCTTTTAGAGTTTGCCGAAGGGCAAAAGGATAAGCCGAACAAGCTCATAGTTCTAACCCACTGCCATTTTGACCATATCGGCGGAGTAGAAGCTGTTAAAGAAATTTGGGGCTCAAAGGTCGTAATTTCAAAGGATGAAGCAGAAGGACTTATCGATAACAGAATCAATCTTTCGGGCTATTGGACCGATGAAGCAATATCAATAGTCCCCGATATTACAGTATCTGACGGGGATGAATTGAAGCTTGGCGAGGAGACCTTAAAGGTGATTTGGGCTCCGGGCCATACAAAGGGCTCGGTTTGCTATTTGCTCCAGGACATCCTTTTCAGCGGAGATACTCTATTCAAAATGAGCATCGGTAGAACAGATTTACCTACAGCTGATTTTAACAGCCTTATAACTTCTCTCGACAAACTAAAAAATCTCTCACCCGAAATTCGTGTGTTACCGGGTCACGGAGGGAAAACGACTATCGGCTTTGAGATGCAAAACAATCCATATATGGGATAAAAACGGAAGATTATCGTTCGTTCTTTCTTTTTTGCTATTGATATATGTAGAAATTATTGTTATAATACTTAAAAATAAACTGATACGGGTGCTAATATGAATTTACTTGGAATAGATTTTGGTACAACCTCTGTAAAGTCGGTAATGTTCGATGAAAGCTTCAATGAAATTGCCGACACCCTCGAGGACTATACTCTCTGCACTTCAGGTGACAGGGTTGAATTTCCTGCAGAGGGGTATTTCACTTTACTTAAAAATGCGATAGAGAATGCTCGCAAAACTGCGCCTATTGATGCTCTCGCTATTGATACCCAGTGCGAAACCTTTATTCTAACAGATGAAGAGGGAAACCCCGTGCGTGATGCCGTTGTTTGGCTTGATAACCGCGCTGTAAAGGAAGCTGAGGAAATCGAAAAGAAGTTTGGCAGAAAGACGGTTTATGAGGTAACAGGTCAACCCGAAATTACCGCTACCTGGCCTGCGTCAAAGCTTCTTTGGGTAAAGAATAACGAGCCTGAGGTATGGGCAAAGACAAAAAAGATATTCCTGCTTGAGGATTATCTGCTCTATAAGCTTACGGGTAAATTTGTTACAGAAAAAACGCTCCAGTCCTCAAGCCTCTACTTTGACCTTCGAAGCGGCGACTGGTGGGATGATATGCTGCAATTTATTGGTGTCGACCGTTCTATGCTTCCCGAATTACTCGACAGCGGAGTATTGGTCGGCGAATATGACGGAATAAAGGTTGTAACCTCGGCTATGGACCAGGTTGCAGGTGCTGTCGGTGCAGGCGTTATCAAGGAGGGTATCATCAGCGAGATGACGGGTACTACAATGGCAATATTTATGCCTACCTCAAAAATGCCCGAATATGATGAGACGAGCTTTGTTCCTTGCCACTATAATTTTGACGGCGGATATGCTCTTCTTTCTTGGAGTGCTACAGCAGGTATGGCGCTTAAATGGTTCCAAAAGGCATTTCTTAGTGATAAGAACTTTAAAGAACTTGACGAAATGGCAGAAAAAATAGCCGTTGGTAGTGACGGAGTAACCTTCCTGCCTTACCTTTGCGGCTCTACTATGCCGAAATATAATCCCGATGCAAGAGGCTCGTTTACGGGGCTTACTCCCGAGCACACACCCGCTCATTTTGCAAGAGCGATAATGGAATCGGTTGCATGTATGCTTAAAAGCAACCTCGATTATCTCGGAGTTCCCGTAGAGGAAATCAGAATTATGGGTGGCGGTGCAAAGAGCCCTCTTTGGTGCAGTATGAAAACCAACCTTACGGGCAAAAAACTTGTTACCCTTAAAAATAAGGAAACCGCTTGCCTTGGATCTGCAATTCTTGCAGGTGTAGGTGCAGGAGCATTTGATTCTGTCGAACAAGCAACTAAAAAGATCGCAACCGACAAGGTCTATCTTCCCACAGGTGAGGACTATTCTGCGGTTTACGAAAACTTCAAAAAGTATGATGATATTCTCAATGTGAGATAAACAAAAGGAACCTTGGATTTTCAAGGTTCTTTTTTATTATTCAAAATACCCGAGTATCAGCTCGGTGGCGTGGAAAGATCCTCCAAGGAAAAATCAAGCGCGATATTGTTAAGTGCGGTCATATTAAAGCTTACTTTCGCTTTACAAATGAATATCCTTTATTGTATAATCTTTTTGGAGTGATTATTATGGATTTTACCGAAATAGCAAAATACAGACAGTCCTGCAGAAGCTACGACTCAAAAAAGCCTGTTGAAGATGAAAAAATTTCTGCAATACTTGAGAGCGCAAGGCTTAGCCCTTCTGCCTGCAACGGTCAGCCCTATATGATAACCGTATGTAAGGGTGAAAAGGCAAAAAGTGTGGCAAAGGCAACTATGGGAATGGGGATGAATAAGTTTGCCGCAGATGCTCCGATACAGCTCGTTATTTCCGAAATGCCTTACGTTAAAAGTGCCGCTCTCGGTGCAAAGGTAAAGGGAAACGATTACCGCTCGATAGATATTGGTATCGTTGCCGCCTATATAACCGCCGAAGCCACGGCACAAGGGCTTTCAACCTGCATTCTCGGTTGGCTTGATAATAAAAAGATTCGTGAAATATGCTCGCTAGACGGAGCTGTACGTCTTGTTATCTGCCTCGGCTATGCAAAGGAAAACGATAAGCTTCGCGAGAAAAAGAGAAAAAGTCTTGATGAGCTTTCTAAAACGGTGAAATAATGAATACTAAAATTCAATCGATAAAAGGTAAGAATATTGCTGTAACGGGAAGCACAGGAGGTATAGGTCGTGAGCTTTGCCAATATCTTGCAGAGCTTGGCGCCAACCTGATACTTTGCGACCGAAACCGAGACAGAAGTATCACCTTTGCAGAAGAGCTTTCATCGGAGTTTGGCATAAAAACCGAGCATATAACCCTTGATTTAGAGAATATGAGCTCGGTAAAATCTGCGACAGAAGAGCTTAAAAATCGAAAAATAGATATTTTTATACATAACGCAGGTGCATATAGCATACCGCGAAAGATTTGTGATACGGGGCTCATTAATGTCTTTCAAATAAATTTTGCCTCACCATATTATATTATTAAGGAGATATTGCCGAGTCTCAGAGAAAAAGGAGGCAGGGTAGTGGAGGTAGGAAGTATTGCCCACAACTATTCAAAGAGCGACCCTCAAGATATAGATTTTCATACCCGCACTGCCGCATCTCTCGTTTACGGAAATGCTAAGCGTTATATTATGCTCTCACTCTATGAGCTTTTTAAAAATGAGGATAAGGTGACACTTTCGGTAACACACCCGGGAATTACATTTACGAATATAACCGCTCATTATCCAAAAGTTATTTTTACAATTATAAAACATCCGATGAAGATAATTTTTATGAAGCCGAAAAAAGCGACACTGTCTATTCTTGCCGGAGTGTTTTCAAAAACCGAATACGGCTATTGGATAGGTCCACGCATCTTTAATATTTGGGGTAAACCAAGCCTTAAAAAGCTTCGCACGTTCAAAAATACAGAAGCCGAAGAAATCTTTAAAACAGCAGAAGAAACATATAAAGACCTCGCAAAATGAGCTTGCGAGGTCTTTTATATCACGTTATTTTTTCTTTGTTAAAACTATTATAATTACAACTGCACCGATAACTACCGCCGCACCCACCGCGATAATAATTATAATCACAGTGTTTGACACTTCAAAAGCAGGCTCAGACTTGTCTTTGATTTCTAAAGTGGTTTCGTCTGCCGTCACAATTTCGGACGAAGCGTCAGGCTCAGACGGAGAGTCGGTAGGCTTTGTTGCAGGGTCTCCGCCAATCACAACGCCGCTTTCGGGGGAGGGAAGCTCTGCGAAGCAAATATCACATTTTAGATTATTGTCAGAATCAAAATGGGTTGCCGAGCTACCGCTAATTGTACCGTTGCAAACGGTACAGGTCTTAAAGTGATGTGCCGCATCGCTCTTCCAGTTTGAGGGCTTATGGTCGGTAACGCCGAGCAAAACAGAATCGTGGTCTGTAATTTCATTTTTGCCCGCACTGTCGGAGAACCAATGTCCGCAATCACAGGCGTAATAGGCAATATTACCTCTTGTCTGGCAGGTTGGTTCAACCCGTTTAACCGCTGTGAGAGAGTGTACGTGGTCGGGAGAAACAATGTTAAGTGTAAGAATTAGCTCTCTGCCAATTGTAAGAATTCTTGTCGAGCAAGTAGAACCGTCCTCTGCACCAAGCTCCTTGGCAATGTCCGAAACATAGTTTCCAAAGTCGGTGCGGAATTTATCAATATCGCCGTTTACAAAAACGCGGATTGTTTTGTTCTTTTTAAAGGCGGCTTTTATTCTGTCGAGGTCAAATGAAGAATACACAAGGTCATTTTTCACAAAGTAATTATTTTCGGTAGCGGTTACAGAGGGAAGATACTGCGAGAATTCTCCAAACGAGTGATTTTCATCCATCTGTGCCTTAGTTAGGTTCAGATATGCATAGTGAAGCACATCGCCCTGGTCATCCCAAGTGGTGTCGGTATAATACCATTGTCCGTCAAGCTTTACTAGGTTCCAAGCATGAGCCTCGCGACGACCTGTTGCAGGGTTAAGGCTTTCACCCGTTACGTACCAAGCGGGGATACCGACCTTGTGGAGCAAAAGCTGATAAGCTCTTGCATAGCCTGCGCAAACGGCTTCTTTTTCAACAAGAGCACCATAAGAGTTCTGATGATTATTTCCGAATTTATATTCTACTCTGTCAATAAGGCGGTCGTGCAGAATAAGCGATTTTTCATAGTCACTCTTTCCCGAGAGCCCCGAGGTCAGCGAAGAAACTGCCGAATTGAGCTTCGGTTTAGCGGTAGTTATCTCGTCGCCCGACATAGTGTAAGTAGGGGAAAAGGTAATGACGTAATCGCCTACAGTACCGGTTGAAGCACCCGTTACCCAAAAAATTTCGGGGTGATCGTGAAGCACTAATTTATAAGCGAGGGTGCAGTCTTCCCACGAAGCCTCAAGACCTTCCATATCGATATCGCTTTTGCTTGCGTTAAGTCCCTCAAGGATTGTGTTGTAGATGTCAGATAGCTTATCGGTCTTACTCATTTTTTCCATAACGGTAAGTCCGTAATAGTTATCCTTATCCGACGGTGCCGCAAAGCTGACTGCCGAAAAACTCCAAAGCAGACACAATGTGATGATAATACTGATTAAAATTTTGATTTTTCTCATAATCTCATCTCCTCAAAATAATTATAGCATGCGAAAATAAATTTTTCTATGATGTGGCGTAGAAAATTAAGGGAATTTTTTGTGCATAGTGCGATATTTATTATGAAACTGCGGATAAAACAAGGTTTTTGTTGTTACTATTTCATCCTTTTGCTATAATTAAGTAAACACCGTAGCTTCGATGCGATTTGCGTGCGCTGGATATTATTTGCGGTGGTGCCAACCGTTTTTTTGGGGGCTCACCGCGATTTTAACAAAGTGTCAAAGCGGAAAATATGGAGTTGAATCTATGAAAAAGATAATGGTCTTAACTTTTTGCCTTGCTTTTGTATTATTGCTTGCCTCTTGTGATAAATTAATAGAGCAGGAAACAAGTGAAAATAATAGCAGTGAGGAAGCGGACAGTAATATGATAACCTATGAACAGATAACCGGGGAAGAAGCTAAAATACTGATTGATACTGAATCGGGATATATAATTTTAGATGTAAGAACTCCTGAGGAATTTGCCGATGGACATATATTAAATGCCGTAAATATAGATTACAAAGAGATTGGAAAAAGATATGTGGAATTACCCGATAAAAATCAGCTCATTTTAGTATATTGCCGCAGTGGCAGACGCAGTAAAATTGCGGCAGAAACACTAGTCAGCCTCGGTTATACAAACGTAAAGGAATTCGGAGGAATTATCAACTGGAACTATGGGACGGTGAAATAAATGGGAGATAATAAAAAGCTTTTAATTAGTGCTGTTATTAAATTTCTTTGCGGGCTTGCGCTCGTGGCGTTGCTTTTATTTCTGCCTGCGGGAAGTCTTGATTTTATAAACGGATGGTTGTTTATCACCCTTTTATTTGTGCCGATGCTACTACTTGGCGTAGTGCTTTTTGTAAAAGCACCCGAATTGCTTAAGAAGCGGCTTGATACTAAAGAAACGGACAAAACCCAAAAGGGGGTTGTTGGTGTGGCGGCAATTCTCTTTGTTGGCGGCTTTGTTGTTGCGGGGCTTGACTTTCGCTTTGGTTGGTCTTCACTTCCGACAGCGGTTATAGTAATCGCCTCAATAATTCTTTTAGCTTCTTATGCTCTTTATGCCGAGGTGATGCGTGAAAATGAATATCTTTCAAGAACGGTCAAGGTGGAAGAAGGACAGTTAGTAATCAGCACGGGTCTTTATGGAGTCGTCCGCCATCCTATGTATACCGTAACCGTTTGGCTTTTTCTCTCAATTCCCCTCGTGCTCGGCTCGCTCTGGGCACTTCTTTGCTTCCTGCCGTACATAGTGGTTATCGTTGTTCGCATAATAAACGAAGAAAAACTCCTAGAACAAGAACTTGTCGGATACAAGGAATATAAGTTAAAGGTCAAATACCGTATGATACCGTTTGTTTGGTAAAATCAAAGACACCTGTACAGGTGTCTTTTGTGTTTATTTCGAGTGAAAATACAAACACTAAAGAAAAACTGTGAGGTAACCAGAATGGAATCAATTTGGGAGAAGAGTTTTGAAAGACCGAGTTTTATTGCTCTGGACGGAGATAAAAACACCGATGTTTTAATAATCGGCGGCGGTATCGCAGGGCTTCTTTGCGCCTATAAACTAGGGAGAGAGGGTGTGTATTGTGCACTATTGGAGGCGGATAGAATCTGCGGTGGAGTAACCGACAGCACAACTGCGAAAATAACCCTAGGTCACGGGCTTATCTATGATAAAATAATAAAACACTATGGAGAGGATAAAGCGAAACTTTATCTGCAGGCACAGTTAGAGGCAGGGGAGGAGTATGAAAGACTTTGCCAAAAAATTGACTGCGACTATGAAAAAGTGGATTCTTATGTTTATTCGCAGAATGACCGCGCAAAAATTAAGGGTGAAGTAAATGCACTTTGTCGCCTTGGTGTAGAAGCGGAGTTTTCGGATTCGGCGGATTTACCAATATGGGTTGAAGGTGCCGTAAAGATAAAAAATCAATCGCAGTTTAACCCACTCAAATTTCTATTAGAAATATCAAAAGACTTGCCTGTTTTTGAGCACACAAAGGTCTTGAAATTTTTGCCACATAAGGTTATAACAAACCGCGGCACCGTAACCTTTAAGCGACTTATAATTGCAACTCATTTCCCAATTTTAAATAAACACGGTTTATATGCCTTAAAGCTTTATCAGCACCGTTCATACCTTCTTGCAATTAAAGGCGCAAAACAGCCAAACGGAATGTACGTTGATGGATGTGATAAGGGACTATCCTTTAGAAATTACGGAGATATACTGCTCCTCGGTGGTGGGGGTCATAGAACGGGCAAAAAAGGAGGCTGCTGGCAAGAGCTCGAAGCCTTTGCGGCGAAATATTATAAAAATTCTGAGATAGTAGCCAAATGGGCAACACAGGACTGTATGACGCTCGACGGTATACCCTATATCGGACAGTATTCTAAAAACACGCGCGACATTTATGTGGCAACCGGTTTTAATAAATGGGGTATGACAAATGCCATGGTAGCGTCAAATATCCTCACAGACCAAATTACAGGCAAGGTTAACCCTTATGCAGAGGTCTTTTCCCCCTCGCGCAGTATCCTACACCCACAACTTGCAATTAACATCTTTGATTCTGCAGTAGGACTGCTTACGCCCACAGTACCTCGTTGTCCGCATCTCGGCTGTGCCTTAAAATACAACCACTCCGAGCATAGCTGGGACTGTCCTTGCCACGGTTCGCGCTTTGCGGAAAACGGCAACCTTATTAATAACCCCGCAACCGATGACCTGAAATTGATTAAAAATGAATAGTTGAGAAAACGGGTGGATACTGGTAATTGAGCTTAAAGACTATATCAGCGAAAACTATTATGCTTGCACAAATCAGATTCTTGCAGGACTTGGTCAGATATATGTCTCAGATGAACGTTTTAAAAACAATATCGACATCTGTGGCAAAGGCACCGCAGAATTCGTGTCGAAAGCAATAGAAGTGTACTGTAAATAACAAATCCGCAGGGTTTTATTATATTTCATTACGCCGGGACCTTCTCAGGTTCGATCCCTAACATAGAAAAGAATAAGGAGGAATCAACCTAAAGGTAAATTCCTCCCTGTTGGTCCGAGTGACAGGATTCGAACCTGCAATAAAAAACCTTATAAGCGTTGGTATCACTAGGTTTTTTGTTTTTCGTGTGCATTTCCGTGTGCAAATTTTGAAAACATCTCTTCACGCTTGTCCGCGTACTCGTCTCTTACGGATTGCATCATGTGTCCGTACACGTTCTTTATCATGTTATCGGTCTTGTGCCCCATCTCTTTTCTGATGTATTCCATAGGCGTTCCGACGCTGATAGAAACCGATGCAAACACATGGCGAAGATCGTGGAAACGGAAATGACGAATATTCGCTTTCTTGCAAATTCGGCTCAATCCCTTTCGCATTGCGTTTTGAGTCATGTGTACCACATACTCGTCCTTGCGTGGCTGTTGTTTAATTAGATAAAGTATCTCTGGAGGTATTCTGATCTTTCGATCTCCAGAAGCTGTTTTTGGTTTTTTTAC
>JAZUAU010000024.1:0-241426 GCA_045638145.1 Acutalibacteraceae bacterium | reverse complement strand
GATTCAGACTTACTTTAAAGATGTTAAAAGATCTTACAAAGTCAATAGAATCAAGGGTTTATCAGCTTCTTACTTGCAGCTTTCCTCGATAGCAACTGCGCAAGCAACGGTCATACCAACCATGGGGTTGTTACCGGCGCCGATCAGACCCATCATCTCTACGTGAGCGGGAACGGAGGAAGAACCTGCGAACTGAGCATCGCCGTGCATTCTTCCCATTGTATCGGTCATACCGTAGGAAGCGGGGCCTGCTGCCATGTTGTCGGGGTGGAGGGTACGTCCGGTACCGCCGCCCGAAGCAACAGAGAAGTAGTTTACGCCGTTTTCGTTACACCATTTCTTATAGGTGCCTGCAACGGGGTGCTGGAAGCGGGTGGGGTTGGTGGAGTTACCCGTGATGGAAACGCCAACCTTCTCAAGCTGCATAATAGCAACACCCTCGGGAACGTTGTCAGAGCCGTAGCACTTAACGTTAGCACGGGGACCGTTCGAGAATGCCTTCTCAGAAATAACCTTAACCTCTTCGGTATAGGGGTCAAACTCGGTCTCTACATAGGTAAAGCCGTTGATACGGGAAATGATATAAGCGGCATCCTTACCAAGGCCGTTAAGGATAACGCGAAGGGGAGTAGTTCTAACCTTATTAGCGTTAAGAGCAATCTTGATTGCGCCTTCAGCAGCAGCGAAAGACTCGTGTCCTGCAAGGAAGCAGAAGCACTCGGTCTCGTCCGAGAGGAGCATCTTGCCGAGGTTACCGTGGCCAAGACCAACCTTGCGGTTTTCAGCAACAGAGCCGGGGATACAGAAAGCCTGAAGACCGATACCGATAGCGGCAGCAGCGTCAGCAGCCTTTGTGCAGCCCTTCTTGATTGCGATAGCGCAACCAACGGTGTAAGCCCACTTTGCATTTTCAAATGCGATAGGCTGAGTTTCTTCTACAATCTTGTAGGGGTCAATGCCCTTGGCATCGCAGATTTCCTTACATTCATCGATGGAGGAAATTCCAAATTCTTTAAGAGCGGCAAGGATTTTAGCCTCGCGTCTCTCATAACCTTCAAATTTAGCCATTTGCGTTCTCCTCCTTATTCTTTTCTCGGGTCAATGTACTTTACAGCGTCAGCAAAGCGGCCGTATGTACCCTTGGACTTCTCATATGCTTCGTTCGGCTCAAGACCCTTCTTGATGAAGTCGGTCATCTTGCCGAGAGATACGAACTCATAGCCGATAACCTCATCGTTCTCATCAAGTGCCATTCTTGTGCAGTAGCCCTCGGTCATTTCAAGGTAACGAACACCCTTAGCCTTGGTACCGTACATAGTACCAACCATGGAACCCTCGCCCTTACCGAGGTCTTCCATACCTGCACCGATTACAAGACCGTCTTCAGAGAAAGCCGACTGGCTGCGTCCGTAAACAATCTGGAGGAAAAGCTCGCGCATAGCGGTATTGATAGCGTCGCAAACGAGGTCGGTATTAAGAGCCTCGAGCAGTGTTTTGCCGGGAAGAATCTCAGCTGCCATAGCGGCAGAGTGGGTCATACCCGAGCAGCCGATAGTCTCAACGAGGGCTTCCTCGATGATGCCTTCTTTTACGTTTAAAGAAAGCTTGCAGGCGCCCTGCTGAGGAGCGCACCAGCCCACACCGTGAGTGTAAGCGGAAATGTCTTTAATTTCTTTTGCCTGTACCCATCTGCCTTCTTCCGGAATGGGAGCGGGACCGTGGTGAGGACCCTTGGCAACAGAGCACATGTTCTGAACTTCTACTGAATAATTCATTTGGTAGAATTCTCCTTTCGGTAAATTTTGGTCTTTCCCGACCATACGAAATAAGTATAACAAATAATATAAAAAATTACAAGAGGAAAGAGACACTTTTCGATAAATTTTTAACAAAAATTAAGGGAAAGGGGAAAAGGGAATTTTTCAATTTGTTCTTTGCGATTTGTTTTTCTTGTGGTATAATATTATCAAACTAATCATAAAATAAAAGGCGATGATTACTATTTTTAAAACAATTGAGCCAAAGGAAATCAAAGACAATTTAATAAGGTGTTTTGCAGACGAATGGTCACTCATTACGGCGGGAGGTACGGGCGGCTATAATATGATGACGGCGTCCTGGGGCTATGCCGGCGAAATGTGGGGACAGGACTCTCTCTGTGTGGTTGTACGACCTCAGCGCTATACTATGGAATTTATCGATAAAAGTGACTATTTTACCGTATCCTTCTATGGCGACCGCAAAGATATTCACAAAATCTGCGGCTCAAAATCGGGCAGGGAGGTTGACAAAACCAAGGAATGCGGATTAACCCCCGTTCTAAACGAAAAGTATGTTTATTTTAAAGAGGCGCGCCTTGTTCTCGTTGTAAAAAAACAGTTTGTACAGCAGATGCAGGAGGATTCCTTTATTGACAAATCGGTCCTTCCTCGTTACTACCCCGAAAAGGATTATCATAATATGATAATAGGAAAAATTGAAAAGGTACTTGTAAAAGAACCTTGATAATTGGCGGAGAACAAAAGGGAACAAAAAATAAAGGTATCCGAGATTTATATTTTCTCGGATACCTTTTTATATTTAAGGTGTTCACCTCGTGAACGGGATTGATATGCATCTCCAAAAGTGTGTAACCTTGGGGGTTCATATTAATAAGCGGTCTTTTTTATTCCTCATAGTATTTATTGCTGTAATAGTAATAATACTGTCCGTAATAGCTTCCGTTGTCGTCCTTGGCGTTGTAACCGTTAAGCACGGTACCAAGAATTTTTGCATCGACGCTCTTTAGTCGGTCGATCGCCTCTCTTACGTGCTCGGTGGTAGCATAATTCTGACGGATAACAAAGATTACGCCGTCACAATGCTGCGAGAGGGTTACTGCATCGGTAACGATAGCGGTAGGCGCAGTATCGCAGATAATATAGTCGAAACGTTCTGCAAGGTCGTTGAAAAGCTTCTTCGCCCTTTCGCTGTTGAGAAGCTCGGAGGGGTTTGGAGGAGTGGGACCTGCGAGCATAACATAAAGGTTTATATCCTCTAAATATCCGATGGAGCTATCCGTCTCTGCGGTGCCGCTCAGCACGGTAGAGACACCGTATTGTGCTGAGTGCTTAATGCGGAGATAACGGTGCACCTTTGGCTTTCTAAGGTCGCAGTCAAGTATGATTACCTTTTTGCCGGTCTGTGCAAGGGAAATTGCAAGGTTGATGGAAAGACAGGTTTTGCCCTCACCCGAAAGTGAGCTTGTTACTACAATCTTTTTAGCGTTGTTAGAAACCGAGAGGAACTCAACATTTGTACGGAGTGCCTTGTAAGCCTCGGTATACATAAAGGGGAGCTTCTGGGTCAAAATCTCACCTAAACCGCTGCTTTGAAGATTTTTGTTCTTTTTGAATAACATTATCGGCACCCCCTTATTTAGATGAAACCTTGTCGAGCGAGGGAATTACACCAAGCACAGGCAGGTCAAGTATTTTCTGAATGGATTCTGCAGACTTAAACTTGTTGTCAAGAAGTCTTCTGACAAGGAAAAATATATAAAGAAGAACGAAGCCTGCAATAAAGCCGATGAGTGTGTTTTGGGTAACGTTGGGGCTGACGGGGGAGGAGGAAACCTCGGGGTCGTCGATAGAGATAAGCTTACCCGAGTCAACCTTTTCGTTTACCATATCGGGAGCAATTTCAACAAGCTTTTCGGCAATTTCGAGAGCTGTTTTTTTGTCTGCATGGGTAACATAGATTTTAAGAAGCTGCGTTTCGTCAACGACCTCTGCGCTTATTTTATTCTTAAGCTGATTGTGGTTCATATCAAGGTCAAGCTCCTCGATAACCTTGTTAAGAACGGTATTTGTCTTAATGATGTGAACATAGGTTGAAGCAAGCTCCTTAGCAGCTGCAATCTGTGTCTGATTTATGTAGGTGTCCTTACCCTCGGACGAAACCTTACGGGTATCAACGAACATCTGAGCGCTTGCACGATATAGAGGAGTTACAAAAATCTTTGAATATCCGAACGCAAGCACGGCACAGAAAACGGCTGTTACAAGAAGCACGAGCCAGTGAGACTTTAAAATTCCGATAAAGTCGGACAGGTTAAGCTCTTTTGTATATTTCTTATCCAAAACATTCACCCTTATAAAAATATTCGCCTAGTGTATATACACAAGATATTATATATTATAACTTAGGTAATGTCAATGGGAAATAGACAAAATGCAAAGCACAAAGTGCAAAATTCAAAGTTATGGTGTGGCTTCGCCACGATTTAATTACGATACGGGGTAAATCTATTTGTTTTCGTATCCTAATTATTTCGTCCGAAGGACACATTAATTTTGCATTTTGCGCTTTGTACTAAAAAAGAGCCCTTTTGGGCTCTTTTTTTAAAGTCTTTTAAGTGCTGGTCTGAGGAGTGCGAGGAGGATGACACAAACCACACTGCTGGGAATCATATAAACTGCATTGTAAACGAGTGAATAAACGAAGGGATTTGCATAGGTTCCGAAGCCGACAACCTCTGTCGGAACGGTGATTGCATAAAGCAGAACGCCCGAAAGGGTGTGAATGAGATAGCGCGCGGCACAGCCTATGAGGGCGCCAACCTCTGTGAGACGACGGTTATGCATAAAGAAGCCTGCAACACCAACTACGGCATAAGCTACAACGTAGTCGAGCAGAATTGAGGGAAGACCCCACGCGATGCCACCGCCGATAATGCACTTGATAAGTCCAAATACAGCACCCGCAGACATTGTCCAGAATCCGCCATGACGGTAGGCAAGAATAAAGAGGGGAAGCATCGTAAAGTTAATCGAGCCGCCCGACGGACCAATCTGAATCTCAACAAATGAGAGTCCCACGGCAAGTGCGATAAATATACCGCATTCGCAAATTGTAAGTAGCCTTTTTTTGTTCATAATAATTCTCCTTTTGGGGTAGTATCCCCGTAAAATAATATTTGCCGCACGAATTTCGGTGCGGCAAAATCATTTAAAATGAGAATTTCAAGATCTTCCTACGCCGGTATTATCCCTATCAGGTTAAAGGGTTCGAGCACTCGCTCATCTCAGCCTTGCGGCACCCCTGATCACATTATTCGATTGGCAAGGGTATTATATACCTCATTTTAGGGTTTGTCAACAAATTTCCTCAAAAAATAGATGTTTTTGTAAAATTTCGGGAGAAACAGCCACCGAAAGACTAACCTTTGCGGCGGCAGATTCGGGCGAAATATTGTAAAGCCTTGTTACGTTTTTCATTTTTAAAACCTCGGCAAGGCTTTCGTAAACGGGCGCGTCCTTATCCTTAAAGGAGGCAAGATAAAGAGGAATATTTTTATAGCTGCACTTTTCTGCAAGAGACAGAAGCCCCTTTTCGTTGCCTGTACCACAGTGATAACCGTAGTTTATAACGGCGGAAAGCCCATCTAAAGAGAGCCTGTCAGGGTAAAAATAGGGGGACGAAAAGGTTAGCAAAATATCGTCGGAAAGGGTAAAATCACCCTTTATTACAGCCTCTTTTTCAAGATTGATTTCATCAATTATCCGATTGTTTTCGGGATAAAACATTCCGTTTGATGTAATACCCAGGCGAGAGCCGTCAAAGGGCATAAAGCTATCAAAAATCGGCTCGGCAGAGGAAAGACGTGTGCCGAGATATACCGAGTTTTCGCCCGATTTATCCCTATAACAGATAAAGCATCCGCGTTTTACTATACCGCTTTTTATAAGGGTAACGGCACTTTCAAAATTCTCCCTTCCGTTGGAGTCGGGGTCGGATAGTACCTTGTCGCTTGCAATAAAAACGACCGGAAAGGGAAGATGCCGAGTAGCCATAGCGACGAGAGCCGCGGTGTAGCAGAGAGTGTCGCTTCCGTGGGCGATAATCACCCCGTCGATACCGTTGTTTTCCGCCTTCAAAAGCTCTTTTATGAGAGTCTCACGGTGAGCGGCGGTCATATTTTCCGAAAGTACCGAAAAAGGCTCTGAAATATCGAAATCGGCAGTATTTTTAATCGTTTCACTGCAAAACATGAGTAGCATTGGCTCGGCTGCAGGGGAGATATTGCCCTGCTCATCGATTCGGCTTCCGATAGTCCCGCCGGTTAAAATTAGTTTTATACGTTTCAATTAAAACATCCTTTTATAAAATGCAGAATTCATAGTGCAGAATGCAGAATTAATGTGTCCTACGGACATATAGCTACGATACGAGAACATATAATATTTTCGTTCTCAATATTTTGTAGTCGTATCGTAAGTATATGTGACGAAGTCACACCGAAATGCTGCATTCTGAATTTGTAAAAAAGGCTCGTTACCGAGCCTTTTTTATTATTTATTCTCAAGAAGAACTACGATCTTCTTAAGCAAATCTTCTGCTGTGGGGTTGGCTTCGCGCTCTGCGGCTGCCTTTGCTGCTGCCTCAGCTTCTGCGGCTGCTACCTTATCGGCAAAATATTTGTCAGCTGCTACCTTATCGCAGGGGCAGATGCCGTTTTCTTTAAGCTCTTTCTTCTGCTCGCGGGTAAACTTGCCGTTCTTCATCTTGTTAACAAGAGCCTGCTGCTGAGCCGTCATGGTGTTGATAGCCTTAACAATGCAGAAAAGAACGAATGCGATAACGAGGAAGTTGATGATTGCGCTGACAAATGCGCCCCAATCTATGTAGTTGGAGGCGGTGAGGTCAATTACGCCTGCGGCATCACGGACCGGCTCACCAAGGAAGGTGTAGCACTCTTTAAGGGTGTCTGCGCCGATAACCTTTGCAATCGCAAAGTTGATAATCGGCTTTAAAATGTTGTTTGAAACGGCAGTAACGATAGCGGTGAAGGCAGAACCTACGGTTACACCGACAGCCATGTCGATTACATTTCCGCGTGTGATGAAGGTTTTAAACTCTGCAAAAAACTTTTTCATAAATATTACTCCTTAATTTAAGCAGGATATCCTGCGAATTTATGCTAAATACTGTGCTAATGCTACCAGCACGGGCATCGTAATAATCGAGAGTACGGTCGTTACCGTAACAAGATTTACCGAGAGGATAACGTCGTTGTCGAATTTTGTTGCAAACATAGAGGTTGCCGCCGCGGTCGGAGCCGAAGCGGTGGTTACCATTGCAACGAGGGGCGCGCCCCTAACACCGCAAAGGTACATAACACCGAGGGTGACGAGGGGAATTGCAATAAGCTTGAAAATAGCTACAATGTACACCGATTTATCCCTTAAAGCGCGGAGCAGATTGCTCTGTGCGAGATAAAATCCGATAATAATCATTGCAAGGGGGGTGTTGAGTGCCGCCATGCTTGATATGGTCTGTGACAGAATTTTCGGCAGTTCAATCGGCAGAAGAAACAATAAAATTCCAATAGTAACACCGATAAGACCGGGATTTAAAGCCAGCTTTTTGCCTGAGATTTCCTTTATATTGCCCGTCGAGAGCACCACACCGTAGGTCCAGAGTGTTACATTAAAGACTGCAACGTAGACCGAGCCGTAAAATACTCCGTCGGCACCTAGGACAGCCTCCTGAAGCGGAATGCCCATATAACCCGCATTTGAAAAAACAATGGCGAATTTTATAATCCTCAGTTTTTCGGCAGCGTTCCTTTTGCCCTTTGCCCAAAGCTCAACACCGATTATAGACAGGGCGTGAATAGCAACCGAAGCGGCAAGGCAGATAAGCAGACCCGTCAGCTTTTCGGGGTTATATTCAATATTAAATGAGTTGATTATAAGGCAGGGTGTAACGAAAACGAGTGAAATGTTAGACAGCACCTTCGAGCCGTTTTCGTTGATGATTTTGGCACGTTCTCCCGCAAAGCCAAATGCCATAAGGAGAAAGAGGGCTACAACCTGCCAAAAGACGGTGAGTAAATTATGGAGCATTTATTTCACCGACTCTGCAAAGCGTGTAAATGCCGCAAGACCGTCAGGAGTCTGCTTATAAACGCCTGCATCCTCAATACAACGGCAGAAAGCGAGACCAACCTCACGCTCGATAATTTCATCAATGTTATCGGCGGTAATCTTGTCGTATTTTGTCTTAAAATCATCTACCCAATCGGCGTGCTTTTCGGTTGTCTTGTTTGCCCTGAGGTCCTTGCCCTCCAAAATATATTCTTTTACGAGTCCAAGCTCATTTTTCAGGCGAGAGGGAAGCACGGCAAGGCCCATAACCTCGATGAGACCAATGTTTTCTCTCTTTATGTGGTGAAGCTCAGCATGGGGATGATAAACACCCAGCGGATGCTCCTCGGTTGTTATGTTGTTGCGAAGAGCAAGGTCTAAAACAAACTTTCCGTCCTGTTTAAAGGCAATAGGAGTAATTGTGTTGTGGGGTACACCCTCAGTTTCGGCAAAGATAAAAGCCGATTCATCGGTGTATCCTCGCCAAGTGGTAAGAATTTTGTCTGCAAGCTCTATAATGCGTTCCTTTGACTCACTTTTGAGGCGGATTACCGATAGAGGCCACTTAACAATACCTGCTTCAACATCAGGAAAGCTGTCGAAGGAAAGCTCTTTTGCAATAGGAGCCTTCATCATAGCAAAGGTGTAGTGTCCACCCTGGAAATGGTCGTGGGAAAGAATCGAGCCGCCAACAATAGGAAGGTCTGCATTCGAGCCGACAAAATAGTGGGGGAACTGTCTTACAAAGTCGAGCAGTTTTCTAAAGGTGTCGGTATTAATTGCCATAGGAGTATGCACCGTATTAAAGCAGATGCAATGCTCATTATAATATACATAAGGGGAGAACTGCATCATCCAGGGTGTGTCGTTTATTGTAATGGGAATAATGCGGTGATTCTGACGGGCAGGGTGATTTACTCTGCCGGCGTAGCCCTCGTTTTCCACGCAGAGCATACACTTGGGGTATCCGACCTGAGGAAGAAGCTTTGCCGCGGCAACAGCGTGAGGGTCCTTTTCGGGCTTGGAAAGATTTACCGTAATATCCATAGCACCGTATTTTGTCTCGGTCACCCAGCGAAGGTCCTTCTTTATTCTGTAACGGCGGATATAATCCGAATCACATGAAAGCTTATAATACCAGTTGGTAGCGGCTTCGGGAGACTCTTTATAAAGCGACCAAAACTTCTCACGTACCGCAGATGGCAGAGGAAGGAAAACACTCATTATTTTTGTATCGAAAAGGTCGCGGTAAACGACAGAGTTTTCGATGAGTCCCTTGTCGCACGCATAGTCGAGTATATTTTTGAGTATTTCCTCGAGCTCTGCATCGGGGGTGTTATCGGGCTCGTCATAAGAATCGAGAGATAAAATCTCTAAAATTCTGTTTCGGCAGTAAATTTCATCATCGGCAGAAATCAGTCCGTAATCGATAGCATATTTACAAAGCTGATTTATATAAGTGTTAATCAAATTGGACAACTCCTTATAATTTATCATTATAATTATATATTTTTCGTCAATTATTGTCAATAAAGATATTGCGCAATAGGAATTTTTGATATATAATTATATCATCAATTAACATTTCCTAACTTTAAGGGGCGATTTTTTATGAGAAATGACCTTTCAATGCTTATGGACCTTTATGAGCTCACAATGTCTAACGGCATTTTACAGAGCGATATGAGGGACAAGATTACCTATTTTGATATGTTTTTCCGCCGCGTGCCAGATAAGGGCGGCTATGCCATTATGGCAGGACTTGAACAGTTAATGGAGTATTTTAACGGGCTTTCATTTACCGAGGATGATATAAATTATCTTGCTTCATTAAACCTCTTCTGTGAAGAATTCCTTGACTATCTTAAAAACTTTAAGTTTGAGTGCGACGTTTGGGCAGTACCCGAAGGTACACCTATTTTTCCGATGGAGCCTATCGTAACTGTTAGAGGTCCTGCAATTCAGGCATTTATGGTAGAAACAATGGTGCTTCTCACCATTAATCATCAGTCACTTATCGCAACAAAGGCAAACCGTATCTGCACCGTTGCAGGAAAGCGTCCCGTTATGGAGTTCGGCGCAAGAAGAGCCCACGGCTACGATGCTGCCTATTACGGAGCCCGTGCCGCTATAATCGGAGGCTGTCTCGGAACATCGAACGTTATGACGGCAAAGGATTTCGGCGTTATAGCATCGGGCACAATGGCACACAGCTGGGTTCAGCTTTATGAGGATGAATATACCGCATTTAAAACCTATGCCGAGCGTTATCCCGATTCCTGCACTCTGCTTATTGATACCTATAACGTTTTAAAATCGGGACTTCCGAATGCAATCAAGTGCTTTGACGAGGTCTTAAAGCCGCTGGGCAAAAGACCAAAGGGTGTCAGAATCGATAGCGGTGACATTGCCTACCTTTCGAAGAAAATAAGAAAGGCACTCGATGCCGCAGGCTATCCCGACTGCGCTATTGTCGTCTCCAACTCACTCGACGAGCATCTTATTAAAGAGCTTGACAATCAGGGGGCAGAGATTAACTCCTTCGGTGTAGGTGAACGTCTTATCACAGCATCGAGCGAAGCGGTCTTCGGCGGAGTGTACAAGCTTGCCGCAGTTGAGGACAAGGACGGCAATATTATCCCGAAAATCAAAATCAGCGAAAATATTGCAAAGATTACTCTGCCCGGTGTAAAAATTCCGTGGCGCCTTTACGATAACGAAACGGGCAAGGCATTAGCCGACGTTATCTGTATGAATTATGAGAAGATTGACGATACTTGCGCCTATGAGATTTTTGACCCTGTTCACACATGGAAGCGCAAAACGGTTACAAACTTTACCGCAAAGAAGCTTCAAATTAAGATTATGGAAAAGGGTAGGCAGGTTTATACCTCACCCTCAGTAAAGGAGATTTCTGCCCACAGAGCAAACTCAGTCGACCACCTTTGGGACGAGGTTAAGCGTTTTGAAAATCCTCACGCCTACTATGTAGACCTTTCTCAGGAGCTTTGGGATTTAAGACAAAAGCTACTCAGCGAAAAGGAGAAATAAAATGAAAAAGATAATAGCAGTATTACTTGCACTGGTAATTGTTTTTGCATTTGCCGGCTGTGCTAAAAAGGATGGCGGTACCGGTGACACCTCCTCGGTAGAAAACCGCAGCGATGAAATCGCCGATGCCGTTGCAAGAGGCGAGATTCCCGAAGCCGATTATAAGCTTGGCGACAAGGTTTCGACCCTCTCCGAGAGATATACCGAAATTGTAAACGAGCAGTATCAGAATCAGGGCGGCCACGTTCACGGTGACGGCGACATCTATTATGACCGTTCCGAGGACGACAATATGGTTAATTACACCATCGGAACCTACGGCTACTGCTATCTTAAGGACAACAGCAAGAACGGTATTTCGGTTATAATTTCCTTTGATAATGCCTTCGGCTTCAGCCAGGGTTCTTCTCGTAAGGACGTTGAGGACAGGCTGTCAAGCCTTAAAACCCAAAAGCTGAATGCAGGGGAGTCGGAGCTTTATCTTATTCCTCAGCTTTCCGAGGCAATAATCCTCAGATATGTAAGCGGCAAGTATCAGCTTGATTTCTATTTCTCGGGCAACGAGCTTGTTGCAACGGTACTCCGCGATACTGAAAACTGGACAATATAAAAAAGAGCCATATGGCTCTTTTTTAATGAATTGAATCCTACGGATTCGTGAATTGCCTTGAGGTATAAATTGAAACTTCGTTTCATGAATTGCGCCGCGGCGCATTAGGAATTGGATTCAATTCAAATCATGGAGGAGGCGAAAGCCTCCGAGAAATCATGATGCGAAGCATGAATTTATGTTTGCAAAGCAAACAATTCATCTATGCCCTAAAACAGCGCCTCAAATGAGGCGCTGTTTACTACTCAATCTCTTCAGGCTCGAGTTCTTTAAACTCTTTTGTATTGAAAAAGTCTGCGAGAGTGATGCCGAGACCGTCACAAATCATTTTGATTGTTAATAATTTAGGGTTTTTGCTTCGTCCGTAAAGAATGGCTTTAACTGAAGAGGGAGGCAGAGCAGAGAGGGTTGCGAGTTTATTAATTGTTATGTTTCTTTCTCCGCAAAGTTGCAGTAATCTGTTTCTTACAGCTTCTATCATATACACAGCTCCTTTAGTGTTATTCTGTGCATATAATATATAATTTTTCTTGAAAAAGTCGGCAATACGTGATACCATACAGGCAACACATCGCCTTATTGGGGGTATTTTATGATTTGCACTTTTTTTGGACACAGAGAGATACATAATGAAAAAGAGGTTAAACAGTTAATATTTGATACTGTTACAGGGCTCATAGTAGAAAGAGGGATTAAAGAGTTTTTCATAGGTGATAGCGGTAAATTTGACCGATTAGTTCTAGCAACCTTGCGAAAGCTATCGGAATCTTATGATATAAAATATACGGTTGTGTTATCATATTTTAATGTGGTTAAGGATGAACGGTGGGAGTATGATACGAACGAAACGATTTTTCCCGAAGATTTGGAAAGAACGCCACTGCGCTTTGCAATTGATAGGAGAAATCGGTGGATGATAAAAAATAGCGGAATGGTAGTGACATATATTAATAATTCGCTTGGCGGTTGTGCAAAGTATGCGGAAATATGTGAGAAAAAAGGGTATGAAATTATAAAACTTGGCAAGATATAAAATGCAAAGTGCAAAGTTAATGTGTCCTACGGACGATATATTTACTATACGAAAGCATTCGTATTACTATTAACAATCTATTGTAATCGTATCGTAATTACATTAGTGGCGAAGCCACACCAACATTTTGCGCTTTGTGGTCTTGTATAATGACTAAAACAGCACCTCATTTGAGGTGCTGTTTTACTTGTAACAAACTATCACATATTTTATAAGCTAACCGTTGTTCCCTCTCTCTCGGTGGGTTCATATCGGGAATCATAAAAACCCTCATTCCTGCCGCCGCACCTGCCTCTACTCCGAGATATGAGTCCTCGCCGACAAAGCAGTTTTCGGGTTTTACTCCGAGCTTTTTTGCCGCCTTTAAAAATATTTCGGGGTTTGGCTTTGCCTTTTCAATCTCATCGCCGCAAACTGTGGCATCAAAGTAGTGGACGAAGCCTGCTTTTTTAAGGTGTCCCTCAGCAGAAGCCCTTGTTGTAGAGGTTGCAAGGGCGATTTTGTAGCCCTTTTCTTTTAAAAATTTGAGGAGCTCCTCGGCACCCCTTTTTACGGGTATACCATACTCGTAAATCTGCTCACGTATCCACTGCCGCATTTCCTCGCGGCGCTCGGTAAAGGGATAGTCCGAACCGAAAAAGTTCTTATACAGAATCTTTGCGGTGGCAAGGGTAGTACCGCAGGTGGTCGGATAAAACTCGTCAACGTCCTCGCGCTCGCCGTACTTTCGGCTTATGGCTCGAAGAGCCTCTTGAGTCAGTAGCTCGGTATCAAAGAGCAGACCGTCCATATCAAAAATAAATGCCTTTTGCATTAGTCGAGCTCCTTTTTGCCTGTGTAAAGCTCATAGTAACGGCCCTTTTGTGCGAGGAGGTCATCGTGGTCGCCGCGCTCGATAATCTCTCCGTTTTCGAGCACCATAATAGCGTTCGAGTTGCGGACGGTCGAAAGTCTGTGAGCGATAACGAAGGTTGTTCTGTCGCGCATTAATCTATCCATTCCGTGCTCAATGTGGCGCTCGGTACGGGTATCTACCGAGCTTGTAGCCTCGTCAAGGATGAGGATAGGTGCCTTTGAAACGGCGGCACGTGCAATATTGAGAAGCTGGCGCTGACCCTGAGAGAGGTTTGCACCGTCACCCGTAATCATAGTGTCGTATCCCTTTTCAAGACGCATAATAAAGGAATGTGCGCTTGCCGTTTTAGCGGCGGCGATAACCTCCTCATCGGTGGCGTCAAGCCGTCCGTAACGGATATTTTCCATAACCGTGCCCGTGAATAGATGAGTATCCTGAAGCACCATTGCAATATTATGGCGGAGGATATCTCTCGGATAGTCGCGGATATCAACCCCATCTATTAAAATCTCACCCTCGTCAATATCGTAGAAGCGGTTTATAAGGTTTGTAACGGTGGTTTTGCCCGCACCCGTTGAGCCAACAAAGGCAATTTTTTGTCCCGGCTTTGCGTAAAGGGAGATGTTTTTGAGTACCTTTTTATCGGGATTATAGCCGAAGGATACATTACGGAGTTCAATATGTCCCTTAATCTCGGTGTGAGGCTCGCTGCCCTCGCGGTCGGGGGTTTCGGGGTCCATATCCATAACGGTAAATACCCTCTCTGCACCGGCTAAAGCCGAGAAAATAGCCGTCATCTGCTGAGAAATTTGATTTATCGGCATATTGAACTGTCTTGTGTAGTTGGCAAAAACCGTAAGTGCGCCGGGTGTGAAGCCGGAGGTTATCATCATAATTCCGCCAACGCCGATGGTAATTCCGTAGCTTACCATACTGACGTTATGGGTAACGGGACCCATAAGTCCACCGAAGAACTGAGCCTTAAACTGTTTATCGCGCATATCGTTGTTGAGGGTATCAAATTCCAGGGCACAGATTTCCTCGTGGTTGAAAACCTTGACAACCTTTTGACCTGTAACCGTTTCTTCAATATATCCGTTAACCGCGCCGAGCGCCTCCTGCTGACTCTTGTAATACTTGCGCGAAGCCTTGCCGATTGCAACACCGCTCCAGGTAAATAGGGGAATGAAAAGCACCGTAATAAGGGTCAGCACCCAGTTGGTTGTAATCATAAAGAAGAGTGTGCCAAGCAGGGTAATCGCACCCGAGAATAGGGCGGTTACAGAGTTGTTCATCATCATATCGATGTTGTCAATATCGTTTGTGAAGCGGCTCATAATTTCACCCGTGGGATTTTGGTCGAAATACTTTACGGGAAGCTTCTGCACCTTGCCGAAAAGCTCGTTACGGAGCTTCTCAAGGGTATTTTGGGTAATGCCGAGCATAATTCTTGCCTGAAGGTAGGAAGAAACAATACCTATTAAATATACAGTTCCTAGGAAGAAAACTGCCGTTAAAACATAGGTCAATACCTCGGCGAAGCGACTACCTGACATAATAGCAGAGATAAAGGGAATCTCTGTCAGCCTATCGATAAGACCGTCCATAGCAACTGCGGCAACGCCTGCCTTTTTTGTAGTGGGAACACCGCCGATGCGGTTAATAATCGGGAGTAGGGTAAAGGAGCCAATAAGAGAGGTTACCGCCGACAGCAGCATACATAAAAGCACGATGATAAGCTTTCCGATATGAGGCTTAAAGTAGGAGAGAAGACGGAGAATCGTAGCCTTTGTGTTTTTCGGCTTTCCGCCCATTCTACCACCCGGACCACCGGGACCTCTGCCGCCTCTCGGCATCATCTGAGGTCTTTTAGGGTCAGCGGCATTAGAGTAATACTGACGGCGAAGGGCGTCTAAATTTCTTGCTGCCATTATTTACCCTCCTTATCCATCTGCGAGTAGAAGATTTCACTGTATTCGGTGCAGGTTTCCATCAGCTCGTCGTGGTGTCCGATTCCCGTAATTTTGCCCTCGTTCATAACGATAATCTTGTCGCAGTCGCGCACCGAGGAGATTCTCTGTGCGATAATAATTTTGGTAGAGCCCTCGAGCTCTTCACGGAAGGCGCGGCGAATCATAGCCTCGGTTGCGGTGTCAACCGCAGAAGTCGAGTCATCGAGAATCAGTATTTTTGGCTTTTTAAGAAGGGCACGGGCAATACAAAGTCTCTGCTTTTGTCCGCCCGAAACATTTACGCCGCCCTGCTCAATCTCGGTATCATAGCTGCCCTTAAAGCTTTGAATGAAGCCCTCTGCCTGGGCGTATCGGGCCGCCTTTGCAATCTCCTCATCTGTTGCCTCTCCGTCGCCCCAAAGGAGGTTGTCACGGATTGAGCCCGAGAAAAGCAGATTCTTCTGAAGCACCATACCGACCGCCTCACGAAGATTATAAAGGGAATAATCCTTTACGTTTACGCCGTCAATAAGCACCTCGCCCGAGTCGGTATCGTAAAGGCGGGGGATAAGGGAAACGAGGGTAGTTTTACCGCAACCCGTAGAGCCGATAATGCCAACCGTTTCGCCCGCGTTAATCGTGAGGTTAATCGAGTCAAGCACCGATTCCTCGCTGTTTTTGAAATAGCGGAAACCAACATTTTTGAATTCAATTTTGCCCGTTTTTACCGTCTTTTCAGGGTACGCCGCATCCTTGTCATCAAGGTCAATTTTCTCATTCAGCACCTCTTTAATGCGTTTTGCCGAAGCGAGCGCACGGGAGGACATCATAAGCATAAAGGTTACCATCATAAGGGAGGAGAGAATCTGCGAAACATAGGTAATGAATGCCGAAAGGTCGCCGATTTTCATTCCACCGATGGTGCCTGCCTCGCCAAGCACGATATTTGCACCAAACCAAAGGACGAGCAGGGTGGTAATATTCATAAAAACGGTCATTACGGGACCCATAAATATCATATTTTTCATAGCAGATATTCCTGCGTTTTTTAGCTCTGCGTTTGCGCCCTCAAACTTCTGGGTTTCCTTTTCTTCACGGACAAAGCTTTTTACAACGCGAACGTTGGTAATATTTTCCTGAACGGTGTTGTTAAGGTTATCGATTTTTGTCTGCATTTTTTCAAAGCGGGGAAAGCCACGGAAAATTATGAAGCAAATCGAAATAATCATAAGCGGCAAGGTTACAAGAAGCACGAGCGAAAGGTCGGGTCGCATAGAAACAGCCATAATAATCGCGCCTATAAGCATACCTGGGGAGCGCAGGCACATACGGAGCAGCATATTGACAAAGTTCTGAAGCTGGGTTACGTCGTTTGTAAGGCGGGTAACGAGCGAGCCGGTCTGGAATTTATCAATGTTGGCAAAGGAGAAGCACTGAACCCTCTTGAAGATGTCCGAGCGGAGGTCAGCGGCAAAATTGACCGATGCCTTTGCACCAAAATATGCACCACCGACACCGCCTGCCATCATAACAAGGGCAGTAAGAATCATAAGCCCCGCCGTACCGACCGAGGAGCCCATAGTAAGACTGCCGTCCTCGTAGCCGTTTATCACGATTGCAATAAATAGGGGCATTAAAATTTCACCGATAACCTCAACAATCATACAAAAAGGACCGAGTATGAAATATTTAAGGTACGGCTTTACGTATTTAATCCATTGCTTCATAAATTTGCCTCTTCTAAATGTAAAATATTAACACTATAATTATACTTATATAAGTATTACTGTCAATTAAAAATTAGATGAATTTTTTGTTAATAAAGGCAATTATGCACAAAAAACCTGCATAATTGCATAAAATCACCCTCGTTTATGCAAATTTTGAAAAAAAGCTTGCATTATTATCTAAGAGGGAATATAATGCAGAGGTAGAATAATTTCTCTAGGAGGAAATTTAAGATGAAAAAGATTATCGCATTACTTATGGCTATGGCACTTGTTATCTGCTGCTTCGCAGGCTGCGGCGGCAAGAAAACCGCTAAGGTTATCGAAATCAACCTTACCGAAGAGCAGTATGCTTTCGGCGTTGACAAGAATCAGCCCGAGCTTCTTGAAAAGGTAAATGCTTTTATCAAGGAGATTATGGAAAACGGAAAGTTTGATGAGATTTGTGAAAAGTACTTTGGCGAAGGAACTCCCTCTCCCGTAACCTCTGCTGAAGAGGATCCCTCAAAGGATCAGCTTGTTGTTGCTACAAATGCACAGTTTGAGCCTTTCGAGTATAAGGATGGAGATAAGTATCTCGGTATCGATATGGAAATCGCAGCTATGCTTGCAGATTATCTCGACCTTGAACTCGTTATCAAGGATATGGAATTTGACGCAGTTTGCCTCAGCGTTGGCGAGCACAAGTGTGATATTGCTATGGCAGGTCTTACCATTAGCGAGGAGCGTGAAGAGCTCGTAACCTTCTCTGATTCTTATTACACTGCAAATCAGCGTATAATCGTTAAATCCGATGACAAGACCTTTGATGATTGCAAAACCGTTGATGACGTTGTTAAGATCCTCAACAGCTTCGATGAGTCCAAGAAGATTGGCTATCAGAACGGCACAACAGGTGCACTTTATGTTGAAGGCGATGAAGATTGGGGCTTTGACGGATATAAGGTTACCGGTGTTGGCTACGGAAGCGGCGCACTTGCAGTCCAGGATATGCTTAACGGAAATATCGATTATGTAATTATCGACTCTGACCCTGCTAAGTTTATCACCGAAGCCATTAACGAGGCTGCATAAAAAATTATTTAAGAAATAAGGCAATAACCTCACCCGAGTGGTGGGGCTATTGCCTTGTTTAAAGGGTTTAATTTATGGGAAATTTTAGTGTAAAATTCGATAGGTTTATCGATGTTTTCATCGGTTCAAAGGGATATGTTACTGTTTTGGAGGGCCTTGCCAATACTGTGAAAATAGCAGTTTTGGGACTTATCATCGGTATCGTTATCGGCACGCTTATTGCAACTGTCAGAGTTATTCCTAAGTATAAGCTTTTGCCGAGGATTCTAAACGGAATTTGCAGCTTTTACGTTGCCTTTTTTAGAGGAACGCCGATGGTTGTTCAGCTTCTCCTTTCGTACTATGTAGCCTTACCGCTTATGGGTATAAATATGCGCTCGGTCACAGTTGCGATAGTGGTTTTTGGTTTGAATTCTGGTGCATATATATCTGAAATAATGCGCGGCGGTATTCTTTCAGTAGATCCCGGTCAGATGGAGGGTGGCAGAGCGATGGGCTTGCCATTTTCAAAAACAATGATGGCGATAGTTATTCCGCAGGCAGTTAAAAATATATTGCCGACCCTCGGAAATGAGTTTATCACGCTCATTAAGGAAACCTCGGTAGTCAGCTTTGTCGGTGCGCTTGACCTCTATGTAGCCTTTAACAGAATAGGCTCCAACAGTTATGAGTTTATGGTGCCCTACCTTGTAATGGCGATAATTTATATCGTGCTTGTCCTAATTATCAGCGGACTTGTTAAGTTAATGGAAAGGAGTTTGAGAAAGAGTGATAGAAGTTATTAATCTTAATAAATCTTTTGGAGAACTCCGAGTATTAAAGGATGTATGCATCAAGATAAATAAGGGTGAAACAGTGTGTGTTATCGGTCCCTCGGGCTCAGGCAAATCGACCTTCCTTCGATGCCTTAACTGTATGGAGGACCCAACCTCGGGCGAAATTTATTTCCACGATGTAAATATTGCAGACCTTAAGGTTGATATTAATATTCACCGTCAAAAGATGGGAATGGTGTTTCAACACTTTAATCTTTTTAACAATAAAACTGTTTTGCAGAATATAATGCTTGCGCCGATTTATGTTGAGAAAAAGAGAATGCGCAGCCTTAAAAGGAACAACCAAAATAACGAGCCGATTAAATCATTGTCCGAGATTAAGAGTGAAATTGAAACCAGAGCATTTGAACTTCTTCGCAGAGTCGGTCTTGAGGATAAGGCAAACGAATATCCTTCCAGGCTCTCGGGTGGACAAAAGCAGAGAGTTGCTATTGTCCGCGCTCTTGCTATGAACCCTGACGTAATGCTCTTTGACGAGCCGACTAGTGCACTCGACCCCGAAATGGTAGGCGAGGTATTAGAGGTTATGAAAGACCTTGCACGTGAGGGAATGACAATGGTGGTAGTAACCCACGAAATGGGCTTTGCCCGTGAGGTTGCCGACCGAGTTGTCTTTATGGACGGCGGTGTGATTGCCGAAGAGGGCACACCCGAAGAAATCTTCCAGAATCCCCAGAATCCAAGAACACAACAGTTCCTAAAATGTGTGTTATAAAAAAGAGCCCATTGGGCTCTTTTTTAATGCAGAATTCAGAGTTCAGAATTCAGAATTATTGTGTCCTTCGGACATGTAACTACGATACGAGTAAATATAAATTGTTAATAGCAATATATCGTTTTTCGTATCGTAAATATATGTGACGTAGTCACACCTAAATTCTGCATTCTGCATTCTGAATTCTGCATTACAAAATAAAAGAGAGCCTTATGGCTCTCTTTTATTTTGCTTTCGATTCACAGTATATGCATCGATAAACCATATTTTCCTTGTCGGTCAGGCGGAAGATTTGGGGGAGCTCCTGTTCAACCGTTGTAATACAGCGGGGGTTTTTGCAGCGGATGATACCGGTTATCTCTCTCGGAGGCTCAATCTTCTCGCGCTTGCGGTTTTTGGTGTTGGTTATAAAGTTTACCGTTACACCGGGGTCGATATATCCGATTATCTGAAGGTCAAGGTCAATAACCTCGTTTATCTTGATAATGTCCTTTTTACCCATTTTGAGTGAGTCTGCATTTGTAATGAGAGCAACGGTGCAGTCGAGCTTGTCGAGGTTTAAAGCGCGGTAAAGCTCCATGCCTCTGCCTGCCTTGATATGGTCAAGTACAATTCCGTTTTCAATAGGGGAGACTATCATTTATTCTACCTCCAAAAGCTTTAAAATAAGTGCCATTCTTATGTATTTTCCGTTCTTCGCCTGTTCGAAATACTTAGCCCTCGGGTCTTTATCCACCGCTACCGCAATCTCGTTTACTCTCGGCAGGGGATGAAGAATAGAAAGGTCGGCCTTTGCATTTTGGAGCTTCTCGGGGTTTAGAATATAGCTGTCCTTGAGTCGGATATAATCCTGCTCATTGAAGAAGCGCTCTCTCTGAACGCGGGTCATATAGAGAATGTCAAGCTCGGGCATATATTTTTCAAGGTCGGTAGTCTCAATAAACTCTATATTACGAGCTTCGAGAACCTCTTTTTTAAGGTATTCGGGAATTGTAAGCTCGGAGGGAGAGATAAGTATGAAGCGAACGTTATTGTAGCGCGAGAGTGCACCGATGAGCGAATGAACCGTTCTGCCGAATTTCAGATCTCCGCAGAAGCCGACGGTAAGTCCGTCGAAACGACCCTTTTCACGGCTGATTGTGAGCAGGTCTGTCAGGGTCTGGGTCGGGTGATTGTGGCCACCGTCCCCTGCGTTAATTACCGGAACATCGGTGTTCATCGAGGCAACAAGGGGTGCGCCCTCTTTCGGGTGGCGCATTGCGATTATGTCGGCATAGTAGCCTACAACCTTTACGGTATCGGCAACGCTTTCGCCCTTTGCAGAGGAGGATGACTGCGCCTCCGAAAAGCCGAGCACATTTCCACCAAGCTCGTACATGGCCGCCTCAAAGGAAAGACGGGTACGGGTGGAGGGCTCGAAAAAGAGGGTTGCAAGCTTTTTATCCTGGCACTTGTGAGCGTATTTTTCGGGACTTGCTATTATATCGTTAGCCTTTAAAATCAGCTCGTCAATTTCTGTAGTGGAAAGGTCGAGAATATCAATTAAACTTCTCATAAATTCTATTCCTTTGCTCCGTTAATTTCAAGATACGCCTTGATTCTGTCAACATTTTCGGGGTTTTTCTCGTCTTCCTCAAGGTATTCGATAATGTCATATACATCAACTACCGAGTAAACGGGGAAGCCGAACTCCTCGCCAACCTCTGCCATAGCGCTCTTGTCAGTTTTGCCTTTTTCTTTTCTGTCAACCATTACGAAAACTGCGGCAACTTTTGAATCTTTGAGAGAAGAGAGAATTTCCATACTCTCTCTGATTGCGGTGCCTGCGGTGATAACATCCTCAACAATGACGATGTCCTCGCCCTGCGGCTTATATCCTACGAAAACTCCACCCTCACCGTGGTCCTTTTCCTCCTTGCGGTTAAAGAAGAAGGGAACGTCGATACCCTCGCGGGAAAGAGCAGTTGCAACCGATACGGCAATCGGGATTCCCTTATATGCAGGTCCGTAAAGCACAGTTTTCTTCTTGCCAATCTTCTCAAAATAAGCCTTTGCATAGAACTCACCGAGCTTGCAAATCTGGTCACCGGTCTTAATGTCGCCGGCATTAATGAAGTAGGGAATTTTTCTGCCCGACTTTGCGGTAAAATCGCCAAACTTCAGCACGCCTGCACCCTCTAAAAACTGTATAAATTCTCTCTTATAGCCTTCCATTTCAATTCTCCTTATAATTTAGTTGCCTTTGGCAACACCTTTACTATTGCCTAGTGCCTAATGCCTGTAACAGAGTTTATCCGATAAACTCTGTTACACATCGCACATAAGCTGCAACCGGGTCTTCTGCGGCGGTAATGGGTCTGCCTACTACGATATAGTCAGAGCCGATTTTCTTTGCCTCGGCAGGGGTCATAACGCGCTTCTGGTCACCGATATCTCCGTCTGCAAAACGAACACCGGGGGTAACTGTTACGAAGTCCTTGCCGCAGGTGTCGTGCACCTTGCCTGCTTCAAGGGGAGAGCAAACAACACCGTCAAGTCCTGCCTTTTTAGCATTAGCGGCATAGTGCATAACCACACGGTCGATAGGCTCTCTTATCAGCAGGTCGTTCCCCATAGCCTCCTGGTCGGTTGAGGTAAGCTGAGTAACTGCGATAAGAATGGGGCGTGTGCCGTCTTCTCGGGTCAGACCCTCGATAGCGGCTTCCATCATACGAACGGTGCCGCCTGCGTGAAGGTTTGTCATATCAACGTCAAGGCGAGAAAGCACCGACATACTCTTTTTAACGGTATTGGGGATATCGTGGAGTTTAAGGTCGAGGAATATCTTGTGACCTCTCTTTTTAATCTCTCTTACAATCTCGGGTCCTTCTGCATAGAAAAGCTCCATACCGATTTTAACAAAGGGCTTTCTTCCGGTGAATTTATCAAGGAAAGAAAGACAAGCCTCCTTGCTCGCGAAATCGCAAGCGATAATTACGTCCTTACCCATTATTTGACTCCTCCTATTATATCACTTAAATTATTAATTCCATATTTCTCCATAACCCTCGGTAAATCTTCGATAATTTTCTTCGAAGCCATAGGGTCAACAAGGTTTGCCGCACCGATTTCTACCGCAGTAGCTCCTGCAAGCATCATTTCAATAACGTCCTCTGCCGATGATACGCCGCCCATTCCGATAACGGGAATGTTTACGGCATTTGCCACTTGATATACCATGCGAACGGCAACGGGGAAGATAGCAGGACCCGAGAAGCCGCCCATTTTGTTTGCGATAACGGGGCGTCTTGTCTTTAGGTCTATTCTCATTCCGAGCAGTGTATTTATAAGGCTGATACCGTCTGCACCTGCCTCTTCAGAGGCTTTTGCTATTGATACTATATCGGTAACGTTCGGGGATAACTTAATAATTACCGGCTTTGTGGTAACTGCCTTTACGGCTCTTGTTACTTCAGCCGCAGCTTCAGGGCTTGTTCCAAAGCTCATACCGCCACCGTGAACGTTAGGACAGCTGATATTAACCTCAAGCCAGCCAACCTGTTCCTCTTTGTCAAGCTTTTCACAGGTGTAGGCATAGTCTTCTATCGAAAAGCCGCTGACGTTAGCCATAACGGGTTTATTGAAACACTTTTTAAGCTTGGGTAATTCTTCCAAAATTACCTTTTGAACACCGGGATTCTGAAGACCAACGGCGTTAATCATTCCGTTTGGACATTCGGCAATTCTCGGGGTGGGGTTTCCGAAACGGGGGTCTCGTGTCGTACCCTTGAATGAGAATGTACCGAGGCAGTTTATATCGTAAATCTCGGCAAATTCATAGCCGAAGCCAAAGGTACCCGAGGCAGGGATTACGGGATTATCGATTTCAATTCCGCAAAGATTTACCTTTAAGCTTCCCATAAAATCTCCTCCTTTTCTAGCACGGGGCCCTCTTTACAAATTCTTTTATAGCCTGTAATTACTTTACAAGAGCAGCCCATACAAGCACCGAAGCCACAGCCCATTCGCTCCTCGAAGCTGAACTGACCCGATGTTGCGGTGGTCTTATAAAGTGCCTTTAACATCGGCTCGGGTCCGCAGGTGTAAAAATAGGTGTAGTTGCCAACAGAGTCTAAACAGTCGGTTACAAAGCCTTTTTGGCCGTATGTACCGTCGGCGGTTGCAACGAATACGCTGCAGCCGAGCGACTTAAATTCATTCTCATAAAAGAGATCGTCTTTGGAATTAAAGCCAAGGATAACCGATACCTTTTTGCCCTCATTTATTAGCTTTTTAGCAAGGGCATACATTGGAGGCACACCGACACCGCCGCCGATAAGGAGGGGCTTATTACCGCTCTTTTCGGTGTCATAGCCGTTGCCGAGACCTGTTAAAATATCAAGCTCGGCACCCTTTTCGAGGGTTGACATATATTCGGTGCCTTTGCCGACGACCTTATATATAAGCTTTAAAAAGTTAGTATCAAAATCGCAAA
Source organism: Acutalibacteraceae bacterium (assembly GCA_045638145.1). Taxonomy (GTDB): domain Bacteria; phylum Bacillota; class Clostridia; order Oscillospirales; family Acutalibacteraceae; genus SFWF01. The sequence goes on along the minus strand of JAZUAU010000024.1, from coordinate 217,188 downwards.
CCGAAATGGGGCGGCGGAGGAACATACCGTCGAGTTTTATATTAACAAACTGACCCGTAGCGGTAATACATGAAGTGTCGCCCGAAAGTGTCATTTCAAAAACGTCTTTTGCGATTTTTTTATTTGTTTCAACTTTGAAAATTGATTGTTTCATTTTCTGCACCTTTAAGCATCAATGGTTGAAATTGTGAGTGTGGTTTCCTCGAGTACGTCAAGGAGAACCTTAACGGTGTCTAGTGCGGTGAAGATGGTAACATTGTTTTCTGTAGCAAGTTTTCTAATTTCTGCACCGTCACTTAACTGGTCGCTTGAAGAAATATCACGGGTGTTGAGTACGTAGGCGATATGACCCTGACGGATAGCGTCTGCAATCTCATCGCTGTCCTCGTGTAATTTCTTCAGAACGTGGGTGCGGATACCGTTTTCCTTTAAGAATTTAGCAGTACCGCTTGTAGCCTCAATGTTGAAGCCGAGGTTGTAGAAGCGGCGGATGAGGGGGAGAGCCTCCTCCTTGTCCTTGTCGGCAATGGTTGCGAAAACTGTGCCGTAGTTCTGTACCTTCATGCCCGAAGCCTGAAGAGCCTTGAAGAGAGCACGGTTGAGCTTGTCGTCATAGCCGATTGCTTCTCCCGTAGACTTCATTTCGGGGGAAAGGTAAGCATCAAGTCCACGAAGCTTGTTGAAGGAGAATACCGGCACCTTTACGTACCAGCGGTCCTTCTCGTCGGGGTACAGGTCGAAAATTCCAAGCTCCTTGAGGCTCTTTCCAAGGATTACCTCGGTTGCAATATCTGCAAGTGAATAGCCGGTCGACTTTGAAAGGAAGGGAACGGTACGGGAAGAACGGGGGTTAACCTCGATAATATAAACATCGTCCTTGTCGTCAACGATAAACTGGATATTGTAAAGACCAACTATGCCGATGCCGATTCCGAGTGCCTTTGCATACTGTAAAATCTTGCCCTTTACCTTATCGGAAATTGAGAAGGTGGGGTAAACTGAAATTGAGTCGCCCGAGTGGATACCTGTACGCTCTACAAGCTCCATAATACCGGGAACGAAAACATTTCTTCCGTCGCAGATTGCGTCAACTTCAACCTCTTTACCCTGAATATACTTGTCAACAAGTACCGGCTTGTCCTCGTCTATTTCAACGGCGGTTTTGAGGTAGTGGCGAAGCTGTTCTTCGTTTGCAACAATCTGCATTGCGCGGCCGCCAAGCACGAAGGAGGGGCGAACTAGCACGGGATAGCCGATTTCAGCGGCGGTGGAAACACCTGCCTCAATGCTTGTTACGGCTTTGCCCTTCGGCTGAGGAATGCCGAGCTCGGTTAAAATCTTCTCAAAGCTGTCACGGTTTTCTGCACGCTCGATAGCGTCGCAATCGGTACCGATAATCTTAACTCCGCGAGCACGAAGCGGCTCTGCAAGGTTTATGGCAGTCTGTCCGCCAAGGGAGGCTACAACGCCTTCAGGCTTTTCAAACTCGATAATATTCATAACGTCCTCGGGAGTGAGGGGCTCGAAATAAAGCTTGTCAGCGGTGGTGTAGTCGGTTGAAACGGTTTCGGGATTGTTGTTTATAATGATTGCCTCATAGCCCGAATTCTTAATTGTGGTAACTGCGTGTACTGTTGAATAGTCGAACTCAACGCCCTGGCCGATACGGATAGGACCAGCACCGAGAACTACTATCTTCTTTTTATTTGTAAGCACCGAAGCGTTTTCGCCGGTGTATGACGAGTAGAAATAGGGGATATATGCGCCTGTGTGACAGGTGTCAACCATTCTGAATACGGGGAAGAGGTTGTTTTCTTTTCTGAAATTCCAAACGGCTAGCTCGTCGCACTTCCACATTCTGGCAACATACTTGTCCGAGAAGCCCATCTTCTTTGCCGCCTTTAGGGTTTCGAGCTCGAAAGGATGAGCCTTGAGGGTTTCTTCCATATCAATAATTCTCTTGATTGCCTCGAGGAAGAAGGGGGTAATCTTTGTAATTTCGTGAATCTGCTCTACGGTAGCACCGCGGTAGATTACCTCTGCAATAGCAAAGATATTGTCATCGCGGAATTCCTTTATATAGTCGAGAATTTCACCATCCGACATATTATCAAACTTGTGATGATAAAGGTGGTTTACACCAACCTCGAGCGAGCGGATGCCCTTGAGTAAGCATTCCTCTAAGGTAGAACCGATTCCCATAACCTCGCCCGTAGCCTTCATCTGTGTACCGAGGAGATTTGATGCGGTTGTGAACTTAACAAAGGGGAAGCGGGGAAGCTTTGCGATTACATAGTCGAGCTGAGGCTCGAATGCGGCATTGGTGTTTGCAATCTTGATATCCTCAAGTGCCATACCAACGGCAATCTTTGCGGTAACGCGTGCAATCGGATAGCCCGAAGCCTTTGAAGCGAGGGCAGAAGAACGGGAAACTCGGGGGTTAACCTGGATAAGATAATACTGTGGGGAGTGGGGGTCAAGCGCAAACTGAACGTTACAGCCGCCCTCGATTTTGAGTGCCTTAATAAGACGGATTGCAGAATCGTTCAGCATCTTTAAATCGTGGTCGGAAAGTGTCATAATGGGCGCAACAACGAGGGAGTCGCCGGTGTGAACACCAACGGGGTCGATATTTTCCATTCCGCAGATGGTGATTGCGTGGTCATTAGAGTCACGCATAACCTCAAACTCGATTTCCTTATAACCCTTTACACTCTTTTCAATAAGGACCTGATGAACGGGGGAGAGCTTGAATGCGTTTGTGCCGATTTCGATAAGCTCTGCTTCATTGTTTGCAAAGCCGCCGCCCGTACCGCCGAGGGTAAAGGCAGGACGGAGAACAACGGGATAGCCGATGCGACCTGCAGCAGCTTTTGCTTCGTCAAGATTGTAGGTAATTTCAGAGGGGATTGTAGGCTCGCCTATAGATTCGCAAAGCTCCTTGAAAAGCTCGCGGTCCTCTGCGCGCTCGATACTATCACTTGAGGTACCAAGAAGCTCTACTCCGCACTCCTTTAAAATGCCCTTTTTCTCAAGCTGCATTGCAAGATTAAGTCCCGTCTGTCCGCCGATTCCGGGGAGAATTGCATCGGGTCTCTCATAGCGGAGGATTTTTGCGATATATTCAAGTGTCAGAGGCTCCATATAAACCTTGTCTGCGATGGTGGTATCGGTCATAATGGTTGCGGGGTTAGAGTTGCAAAGTACAACCTCGTAGCCCTCCTCTTTAAGTGCAAGACAAGCCTGTGTGCCTGCATAGTCAAACTCAGCCGCCTGACCGATAACAATCGGACCTGAGCCGATAATAAGAATTTTCTTTAGATCTGTTCTTTTTGCCATTGTTGTTTCCTCCGTATATTTTAATCTTCATTATATGCTGTTTTTCCGTCTGATACAGTGAGCAGGCATTTGCCAAAGAGCTTTTCGCCCTCGAACGGTGTCGCTCTGCCTTTGGATAAGAATTTTTCGGGGTCTACCGTGAATTCCTCGTCTAATTTCCAAACCGAAAAGTCATTTTGAATATTTATTCTAAACCTTTTTGCAGGGTTTGTGCTCATAAGCTCGATTAGTCGCTCGAGGCTTATAATTCCCGTCTTAACAAAGTGGGTAAACATTGTTTGGAATGCGGTTTCGATACCGACAATTCCGAATGCACTCTTTTCAAGACCTCTTGATTTTTCCTCTTTAGAATGGGGAGCGTGGTCGGTCGCAATCATATCGATTGTTCCGTCGAGTATGCCCTCGATTAAAGCCTCGCGGTCTGCCTTACTGCGAAGGGGAGGATTCATTTTCCACTTTCCGTCTTCCTGCAGCATACTGTCATCAAGCACCAGGTAATGCGGTCCCGTTTCGCAGGTAATGTCAACACCGTCACGTTTAGCCTTGCGGATAATCTCGACACTTTCCTTTGTTGAAATATGGCATACGTGGTAGGGGATTCCGATTTCCTTTGCAAGCTCAATATCCCTTGCAATCTGCTTCCATTCACTCTCACTGCAGATTCCTCTGTGTCCGTGGAGTCTTGCATACTCGCCGTCATGGATATATCCGCCACGAAGAAGCTCATTTACCTCACAATGGGCAACAATCATCTTGCCGAGAGCCTTTGCCTTTTCCATTGCTGCCCTCATCATATCGTCACTCTGCACACCTCGACCGTCATCCGAGAAGGCTATGCAGTCGGGAGCGAGCCCCTCCATATCCGAAAGCTTTTCACCCATTTCGCCAACTGTTATTGCGGCATAGGGGAAAACCTTTATTACGGCATCGTTTTTAATAGCCTCAAGCTGTAGGGCAAGATGCTCTTTTGAATCGGGCACGGGGTTTAGATTCGGCATTGTGCAAACTGCGGTATAGCCGCCGTGTGCCGCCGCCTTCGAGCCCGTTTCTACCGTTTCTTTATAACAAAAACCCGGCTCACGAAAGTGCACATGCACATCGCAAAAACCGGGTAATAACACGTATTCTGGAGAATTATAAACACTACCGCCAAAGGTTTCAAGGAATGACGAAACAAAGGGGGCTTCTTGCATTGAGTTTAGAGTGTTTATTTTTAGCTCGTGAGTCATTTTAGTTCTCCTTATAAAAATAAAAATCCTGTCTATTCGACAAGATTTGCATACAAGAAGATACGATACCTCGTTGGTATCAAAAACTCAAATATTCTAAATCTTGCCGATATCACGGTATCGCACTTAAAGATTTACCACGGGAGATTATATCACGAAACGGCTCCCGTGTCAATCTTTAAATTATATATTTTATAAAATTATTGTACCTTAATTGCAAGGGCGAGGTCGGGCACACCGCCAAAGGATATTTTATCCGCATTTTCTATATAAGAAAGATGGGCGGTAAAGCTTGATTCGCTATATAACGGATAGCAATAAGAAGCGGTCATAAGTTCCTTTTCTGCCCCCTCTATGGTAGCCATATCGGTATTAAATTGGGAGAGGTAAACCCCCGTATGATTAAAGGAAGCTGAAAAAGGCATAACGATAAGGGTGTAGTTGCCGCTGTCATAAGCTGATTTAAGGGTGGAAATCGAGGAAACCTCTTCAATGTTAATAAATGCGCCGAGATTTTTCTGCCAATGGGCGGCAACAGCCTTTGCGGCGGCGACCGAAGCGGGGGAGGAGTAGCAGAGAATCTTCTTTCCGTCAAGAGAATTCGCAGGGTCGGTTTTCAGTGCCGCAGCGTAGTTCGTGCGGGCTGCTTCAAGGTCGTAATATTCGTCGGCTGAAATATCGGTGCTCGCGGGCTTTAAAACGGCAGGCGCAATAGAATTGGCAACCCTGACCCCATAAAGCTTTTCATAATATTCGGCATCGTTTTTGATTGAGCAGGAAAGGGCTTTTCGCATATTCTCATTCAGGTCGGGATTTATTAATAAAATTCCCGTTTTGTTCTCTAAAGACGAAAGCGGAATGCCAGCCTTTTCGGCATTTTTAGCCTCATCTGCCGATAAATAGGCAAAGTCGGTGTCTGATTCCTCCAGCATTGTCAGATTGCTTCGCTCATCACAGGTGAAGTAAACACGCATATTTCTTGCCTCAAAATCTCCCTTGTAGTCAAGGTTTTTTGCAAGGCGGATAAGGAATTTATCCTTATTGTTCCACTTTCTGATATAGTATGAACCGCAGGCGGGGGTGTAGTCTAATTCAAGACAGTATCTACCCTTTGCCTTCTCGAAAAACTCCTCGTTACATGGCATAGAAACGGGGGTGGTCAGTGTGTGAAGAAAATCGGGGTCAGACTCCGAAAGGGTGATAACAAGGGTCTTATTGTCGGGGGTAGAAATCCCGTCCACCGCCTTAAGGGTTGCGACGGCAGGAGCTTTGAGGTCGGGGTCGAGTGCGCGCTCCATACCAAACTTAAAATCATACGCCGTCAGGTCGTCACCGTTTGTCCATTTGGCACCATCTTTAATATAAAAAGTATAGGTAAGCCCGTCTATCTCGTAATCAGTGCAGGCAGATGGCACAATATCTCCGTCCTCGTTATAACGAAGCAGAGTATCGAAAATAGAGCGGACAATTACCGTCTCCACCCTCGTTGAGACAAGCTGAGGGTCGAGGGTAGAGGGCTTTTCGTCAAGCTCGAAATATATAAAGGCATCGCCTGAATTACTGCCGCAGCCCACGACCGAGATAAGCATTAAAAGGGCAAGGCAGAGGGATAATAATTTTAAGAAAAACTTCATTTTACCACCGATGATTAATATTAATAATAGTATAATATAAAATTAAAGTATTTTCAATAGAAATATTTTAGGGAAAAGTGAAGGGGAAAAGGGGGTTGAAGAAAAATCCTTGATTTTATCAATAATTTATGCCAATATAAAAACAGAAAGGGGAGAATGTGATGAAAAAACTGATTATACTGCTGCTTATCTCGGTTTTTTTACTCTCTTCCTGCAAAGAAGAGGGTAAAATGCCCGAAAATTCATCTGATTCACCGATTTCAAGCGAAGCTTTTACCACAACCTCAAACGATATAAGCAGCGACACCGAATCTGCCGAGACAAGCGTAAAACAGGAGCTACCCATATCTTACTATATGCTGCAGCATTGGATCAGAGGTGGGGGACAAAAGCTAACCTTTAAAGAGAGCGACCCGATTAGTGTGGCTATGAAAAATTCCCCAAAAATTAAAGCTCTCGCAGAGGATGCCGTAAAAAGCTATAAAAACGGTCTGACCACAAAACACACGTGGGTTGAATTTACAAGGGAAGAGCCCGACCTATGGCTTTCGGTCCGAAAGGCTTATGTAGATATTGCCACCACCGAGCAGGACGGCGCATATCATCTTAAAATACGGGTATACGATAAATATAATTTTGAGAAAAATGATTCAAACGACGGTCTCGGTAGCACATTAAACAACCTCGGCTATATGGCAGAGCAAATGGGTCTCGGCACACCATTTGAATGGGAAGTGGAGATTACCTTTATAATGCAGAATGCATAATGCATAATGCAGAATTTAGGTGTGCCTACGACACGTTTAAAATATATCCTAATAAAGCTCTGTCAAGAAAAATGCTTGACAACAGGTGCATTTTGTGTTATTATACCTTTGACAAGTAAAAAACTTTACAGAGGAAGTGAGCATGGTGGCAGTAAATATCGAGATTTCAAAGCTCCTCGAGCGTTACGGCGAAGCTCTTTCCGACAAGCAGATGCGAATTCTTGACGGCTATTACAACTGCGACTTATCCCTTTCGGAAATTGCCGAAAATGAGGGGATGACAAGACAGGGCGCATCCGACTTTGTAAAGCGAAGCGAGGCAGAGCTTATCCGTCTTGAAGCGGCACTCGGCTTTTGTAAAAAGGCAGAAGAGCTTAAAGGCGCTTTTGAAAAGGTGCTTTCGGGCGAAGATATAAAAACACTTGCCGAGCTTATAGAAAATATCTAAGGAGGCGCTGACGTTGGCATTTGACAGTCTTCAGGATAAACTAGGTAGCGTATTTAAACGTCTGCGCGGTAAAGGAAAGCTTCGTGAGCAGGACGTTAAGGACGCAATGCGCGAGGTTAGACTTGCCCTCCTTGAAGCCGACGTAAACTACAAGGTCGCAAAGGACTTTACAAATAAGGTAACCGAAAAGTGCATAGGCGAAAAGGTTATGGAAAGCCTGACACCTGCACAAATGGTTGTAAAAATTGTTCGCGATGAGCTGACCGAGCTTATGGGTTTGGAGCAGGTCCGCCTTAAAACCTCGGACAAAATCCCCACAATTATTATGATGTGCGGTCTTCAGGGTTCCGGTAAAACAACCCACGCCGCAAAGCTTGCAAAGCACCTTAAAAAGAATGGCCACAGACCGATGCTTGTAGCAGGCGATATTTACCGACCTGCCGCTATCGACCAGTTGAAAGTGCTCGGAGAGCAAATTTCTGTCCCCGTTTTCGATAATGGCACCGAGCGACCCGAAAAAACGGTAGTCGAAGCGGTTAAATATGCTAGAGATTACGGTCACGATTATCTTATTCTAGATACCGCAGGCCGTCTTCACATAGATGAAGAGCTGATGGGCGAGCTTCACCGTATAACAAAGGCTGTAACGGTTAATAATATTTTGCTTGTTATTGACTCAATGATTGGTCAGGACTCGGTAAATATTGCAAAGGCGTTTAACGAACAGCTCGAAATCGATGGCGTAATCCTCACTAAGCTCGATGGCGATACCCGTGGCGGTGCTGCCCTTTCTGTAAGAGCGGTAACCGGCAAGCCGATTATGTTTACAGGTGTCGGCGAAAAATTAGACGACCTTGATGAATTCCACCCCGACCGAATGGCGTCACGAATCCTTGGAATGGGCGATGTGCTCTCCTTCATTGAAAAGGTCGAAAGTGAGATTGACGAAAAGCAGGCTCTCGAAGCCGCTCGAAAGCTGCAGGAAAACAAGTTCGATATGGACGACCTGCTCGAGCAGTTCCAGCAGATAAAGAAAATGGGCAACCTCAAGGACCTTCTGTCTCTGATGCCGGGTGTCGGCAATCAGCTAAAGGACGTTGACATTGATGAACGCGCAATGCTTCGCACAGAGGCAATTATCAAGTCGATGACCAAGAGGGAAAGACAAAAGCCCGATATACTGAATGCCTCAAGAAGACGACGTATTGCCGCGGGCAGCGGAACTAGTGTTGAGGACGTAAACCGCCTTGTTAAGCAGTATGAACAGATGAAGAAAATGTTCAAGCAGATGAACGGTAAGGGCGGCAAGAGAAAGATGAAAATGCCCGGCGGCTTCAATATTCCGCCAGGACTGGGACTTTAGGTTATTAAGAGTAAACTCTCTTTTTAATAAGTATTAAGAAAAATGTAAAATTTACGGAGGTGTACCAATGGCAGTAAAAATCAGACTTCGCAGACTCGGTGCAAAGAAGGCTCCCTTCTACCGCGTAGTTGTTGCAGATTCCAGATACCCCAGAGACGGCCGTTTCATTGAGGAAATCGGAACCTATGATCCCACTCGTGATCCCGCAGCTGTAAACATTGACGGCGAAAAAGCTAAGAAATGGATCGCAAACGGCGCTCAGCCCACAGATACCGTTAAGGCTCTTCTTAAAAAAGCAGAGATCATCTAAATTTACCACTCAATCTACTCCCCTTGGCGGGTATGACGGAACCACCGTCAACCTAAATTTTTAATCAGGAGGACGCTCAGGATGCAGGAATTGTTAAAGTCTATAGCTGCCGGTCTCGTTGTAGAGCCCGAGCAGGTAAGCGTAACTGTCGATGAGCCCAATGAGGAAGGTATTATCGTTTACCATCTTCACGTTGCTGAAGACGATATGGGCCGTGTAATCGGCAAGCAGGGCAGAATAGCAAAGGCTATCCGTACTGTTATGCGCGCAGCAGCAAACCGCAATAATGAGAAGATCATGGTCGAGATTGACTAATGGTCGAAGACAAAAGCCCTCATTTTAATATGAGGGCTTTATCTTAATTTAGGCACTAGGCACTAGGAGAAATAAATGAAAAAACAATTTCTTGAAACGGGAAAAATCGTTGGAACACACGGTGTGCGCGGCGGTATTAGAATCCAGCCGTGGTGCGATAGCCCAGATTTTTTATGTAGCTTTAAAAAGCTTTACTTAGACGAAAACGGACAGGAATTTTTAAGTGTTATTAGGCTTCAGCCTCACGGGAATATCGTTATCGGCACTCTTAAAGGGGTCGATAGCATCGAGGCGGCAGAAAAATACAGAAATCGTGTTCTTTATATAAACCGACGTGACGTGAAGCTCGAGCCGGGCAGATATTTCATTGAGGATCTTATCGGTTGTAATGTTTTTGACATGGATACCGCAGAGGAGCTTGGCGAAATCAGTGATGTGTCCGAGACCGGTGCAAACGATGTTTGGCATATTAAAAGGGGAGAGCAGGAATACCTTATCCCCAATATTCCCGACGTTGTAAAGTCGGTTGATATCGACAACGAAAGGGTAGAAATAAAGCCCTTAAAAGGAATTTTTGACGATGAAGATTGATATTATGACCCTTTTCCCCGAAATGTGCGAAGCGGTTATGAGCGAGAGTATTATCGGCAGAGCCCGAAAAGCCGGAAAGGTCGAAATAGAGTGCCATAATATCCGCGACTATTCGGGAAATAAGCATAATAAGGTGGACGATACACCCTACGGCGGCGGAATGGGTATGGTTATGTCGGCAACCCCGATTTACAACTGCTTTTCATCCCTGTATAATGCTGAAACCGAACAAAAGCCCCACCTTATATATATGTCGCCCAAGGGCGAAACCTTTACGCAGAAAAAAGCCGTTGAGCTTTCTAAAAAGGATAGAATTGTGCTACTCTGCGGACATTACGAGGGAATCGACGAGCGTGTTATCGAAGCAATAGTGGATGAGGAAATCTCGATTGGCGACTACGTCCTTACGGGCGGCGAATTACCCGCACTTACCGTTGCAGATGCCGTTTGCAGAATGCTTCCCGGTGTTCTTGCCGATGAGGTCTGCTTTACCGAGGAAAGCCACTTCGACGGACTTCTCGAGTATCCTCAGTATACAAAGCCCGAGGAATGGCAGGGGATGAAGGTGCCGGAGGTGTTGCTTTCGGGCCATCACGCAAATATAAAGAAGTGGCGAAGACAGAAAGCCATCGAGGAAACGGCAAAAAGACGTCCCGATATGCTGAAAACGGCACCCCTGACCGAAAAAGAGAGGGCAGAGCTTCAGAAATGTGAATAACTCTGCTTCATAATGCTCAATAGTTATTAACAGTATAGGTAATTTTGCACAAAAAGAAAAGTCAAATTTTTATGCGATTTGGTGGAAAATTAGAACTTCTGTTTTTCTCGTTGACTGCGGAATATATTGTGGTATAATACTTTTAGAGCAACACTCTGTGGTGTTATAGGAATATTAAAAAATACCGATTGTGAGGAGTATTATTATGTGCGTTAAAGATGTAGTTATTAATAATCAGGTAGGACTTCACGCAAGACCTGCAACCTTCTTCATCCAGAAGGCAAACGAGTTCAAATCATCCGTTTGGGTTGAAAAGGAAGACAGAAGAGTTAATGCAAAGAGCCTTCTCGGTGTTCTTTCTCTCGGCATCGTTGGCGGCACCAAGATTCGCATAATCGTTGACGGCAATGACGAAGAGGTCTGCATGAAAGCTCTCGTTGACCTCATTGAAAAGGGTTTCAACAACTAATTTTAAAAAATTCTAAAATTATGCCGATATTTTTCTGAATATCGGCAATTTTCTTCTTGATTTTTCAGAAATAGTGTGATATACTATCATCTGTTCGATAAAAAGAATTAAGAAATCCGGGTGTGGCTCAGTTTGGTAGAGCGCTTGAATGGGGTTCAAGAGGCCGCAGGTTCGACTCCTGTCACTCGGACCAAATAAAACAGACCGACTTTATGTCGGTCTGTTTTATTTTTGTCTTGGTAATAGTAATTGATTACGTTGGCCTCTTGAACCCGAGAGGGTCTGCGCGTTAAGAAAAGCTGCCTGCGGCTGCTTTTTAGCGGAGAGCGCGAAGCCGGTTACTGAACTCGCATAGTTTAGTCGGCAAGCGTGTAGTACGCGGCATTGCCGCGGACGGTCAAGAGGCTGCAGGTACAGTCGAAGCGGTCAAAAATGCGAGATAGCATTTTTGAGCCGTGAAGTCGGCAGCACGAAGGTTTCAAAGCAAACGGCTCGGAGCCGTCTTTGAAATCTAGAGCGCACCGTCTCCTGTCGCTAGGACCAAATAGATAGGAAGTGACCTTTAGGTTGATTACTTTCTATTCTTTTTTTTCTATCAATATTTCGGTTCAATACCTTGTAAATTTTAGTAAACTGATGTATAATTAATTTATTCAAGGAGGTTTGATATATATGTTTTGTTCAAATTGCGGAACAGAGAATAAAATGGGTTCTGCCTTTTGCTCTGCTTGCGGTCAGCGCTTGTCAGAAACGGTACCCGCTCCCGTGGTCGAGACACCCGTCGAAGCAGCTGCTCCTGTGGTGGAGGCACCCGTTGCAGCTCCTGTGGTGGAGGTACCCGTTGCAGCTCCCGTAGTTAAAAAGGCTAAAAAGCCCCTTTTGTCAAAGAAGACGGCTGTGGATATTCTTTTATATTTCATCCTCGCTGCTCTGTGCTTTGGGGTAGTGTTTACACTGTTAAAGCTCTTCACCGTGCAGGAAGCCATTGGAGTAAATTCGCTTTATGAAAAGGAAATTCACGGATATTTAACAGTTAAAGAGTTTTGCGAGATGCTGCTGAAGGGTAATGCTGCATTCAATCCCACTGCCGCGTCAACCGCACTTGCAATAGCTGCATATCTGCTTATATTCGGCGCACCGGCACTTATCGCGCTTTCCTTTATCGGCACGGCTGTTTTCGGTAATAGATTCAGTTTTTTACATATTCTGTCGGTAATCTATTCTGTAGTAGCTGCTCTCTTTGTTGCTATGCTTGCTCCGCTTTCAAAAATGTTAGTGCCCGAGCTTACAGTTGCAATCGCAAAGCAGCAGGTTATGCTTGCGGGAGATGTTGGAGGGCTTGAATTTATAAAGCCTATTATTTTCGGTGTGATTGTGTTATTGATTACGGTAGCTTTAATAGTTTTAACTACGATTGTTAATAAAAGGAGGTTGGCAAAATGAAGGTAGAGCTTATGAAAAAACTAAGAAAAATAGGAATAATTGTCCTTAGCATAACCCTTTCGCTCGGTATTCTTTCAACCGCCTTTGGCTCGGTTGTCATTGCACTTGACGCTAAGCCCGATTCCACCTCCGATGTGGCTATAAGTGAGACGGGCGAGACCACTAACGAGAACGAATCCAACGAATACAAAGACCCCACCACCGACTACAGCAACCTTGATAACGAGGTTGAGCTAAAGGATAACGTAAAGGTTCTGACCGAGGAGCAGTCGGCTCAAATCAACTCAGCTATCACCGCGGTTGAGGTAGCCGATAATTACGGCAGAGACTATCTAGGCATAACCCTTGCGGGGAATCTGCCCGAGGATATTGGAAGAATCCGCAGCGGAGATATAATATATCTACACGGTGATGAAACCACCCACTTCGGTGGTGACAGAATCTTTCAGGTTGATTATATAAATTCATGGAATGGCGAGACCTACGCACGCGTTTATGAGCCTTATTTCGAGGACGTTTTCAAAAGTCTTGAAATCTGCACCTCTGATATGTTGACCGAGGAAAACCTTGTTAAAGCCTATTATGCAAACGGTGTAACTTCTCATTTCGGCGATATTGATGTGGAAATGAAGGGCGTTTCGGTAACCGAGGAGCTGAAGCCCGAGGTTGCCCCGATGGTTAAAAAGGATGACCCTGAAATCATCCCCCTTGGCACAGAATACACCACAGAGGGCGATGACCTTATCGTTTCTATTGAATACGACCATTCAAAGCAGGATGACGAAGAGGATGGCGGAGATTCCTTTTTTGAAGCCGATGCCAGCTTCGGAATCAAAGGTACCTTTGGAATACGCGACCTTTGTGCCTATGTTGTGGTAGATATGCCCTCAATTCTTGAGATGAATGAGCTCTTTATCGGCGTAAGCGGACAGACCTATGTTGATATCGACCTTTACGGAAAGATTGAAGCCTCTGCAAATATGAATGCAGGCAAAAAAGACCTCTTTATCGCCGAGCTTTCGGGACTTAATGAAAAGCTTCTCCCGATTGCGGTTTTCGAATTTAAGGGAACAACCCCCGTTTATATCACAAACGCAATGTTTGATGCCGATAAGGAATCGATAATTCCTTCGCTTTATCTTATGCTCTATGCCGATTGGGAAGGCAATATCAGCCTTGAACTTACGGCCGGTTTTGATTATGCTCACAGCTTTAATAACGGACTTCGCGTCTTCAAAAACGGAGAGCCCGCACTTTCCTTTGAGAGCTATCCTTATGACAAGGCATACGATGCCGAGGACGAGGACGGTCTTGTTTGGGATATAACACTCTCCCTCGAGGCAGATACCGACCTCACACTATTTGGCGGCTCGCTTCTTTTCTATGTTGCAGGCGTAAATATTGGTGAAATTTCACTTGCAAAAATCGGAGTTGAAGCAAAATGCGATGTCAGTATTTCTGCCAATTCAAAAGATGGATTGAAAATACTGTCACCAGAAGAGACAGAGTTTTACATACGGGGATATTTAAAGCTGATTGGAGCAAATGTAAAGCTGAAGGCGGACGGAAAGGGTTTCCTTAAAAAGCTCTCGCTTGACGCTGATTTCACCTTTACACTTCTTGATATAACCCTCTTTACAAAGGGACTTACCCCCGATAAATATATCCCGGCTGTGCCTATTTCTTCTATGGAGCGACCCGAAAGCTTCAGCTCGGTAATAAGCCTTGTTTTCGATGATTCCGGCTCTATGGAGGACAGAATAAGCTCAGGTCATACCAAGCTTCAGGCGGCAAAGGAAGCGGCACAGACCATTGTCGGTACAACAAAGGATTGGTCAGAAAGCTACAAGGGCAACTACGGAATCGGCGTAATCCGTTTCTCAGACTATGCCGAAACGGTTGCCACACCGCATATTGACTATAAATATATTAACGACTGTATTGCAACGGTAGGCGACGGCGGCGGAACCAGTATTTATTCCGGAATCGATATGGGCGTCAGCCAGCTTGAGGCCGTGAAGTCGGGCAATAAGATGATAATTCTTATGACCGACGGACAGGATGGAAACGACAGTAAAACTCTCGAATCTGCACGCAAGGCGGCTGAGGCAAAAATCAAGATTTATACAATCGGCTTTGGCGACAGCGTAGACGAGGATCTGCTCAAAGAAATTGCCACCATTACAAAGGGCGAATACAGATATGCCAATACCCAAAACGTAATGAGCATTATCGGCAGTTTTATGTACGCACAGCAGGCAGGAAATGCAAAGGTTCTTGGAGATATTGAATCAACGGTAGGCGAGGGTGAAAGCTCGGAAAAGGTTCGTTTTAATGTTGATGATAAAAGCGGAGACCTTATCGTTACAACCGCTTGGCCCGGCTCATTCCTTGACACAATTCTTATAGACCCCAACGGAAGAGTTGTTGATGAAAGCTACCCCGGTGCGGTTACCGATGAGTCGAAAATTCCATCGAGTATCACGGTCAAGGACCCTCTGCCCGGCAGATGGCAGATGTATGTTAAGGGAATAGAAACCTCTTATGAACAGGAGCCTTTTTACAGCATCGTTTCCTTTAAGGCGGCAAATGAGCCCGAAATCAATTCGGCTATGACCGACCTTGAAATGGTTGCAGGCTATGCTTTGCCTATAGGTGCTATCCTTACACTTATCAGCGCAGTTCTTTTAATAGCTCTTTTAAAGAAGAAAAAGGAAATATAAAATAACATAAAAGCCGTGGATATCCACGGCTTTTAATCTTATCGAAAGTTATCATCACCAACCGTAAAGTGTTGGGTAATATATTTAGCTAAGCTCCTCTGCGAAGAAATCACGGAGGGTTTTAATATAGTTTTCACTATCCATTATATAAGAAAGGCCGTGGCCTGCGTCCTTAACCGTAACAAGCTGTTTTTTTCCGCCTATAGCCTCATAAATCTCGTGCGCCATTTCGCATGGGACAAAGGCATCTGCCTCTCCGTGGTATAAAATTATCGGCACCTTTGCGTGCTTTACGGCTTCAATTGGTGAATTTTTATCTAAATCAAATCTGCCGTAGACCTTAGCACCGAGCTTTACAAAAGGATATGCAAGGTCGGGCGGAAGCTTCATATCACGGATGACCTTTTTGATTATAGCCTCTGCAGAGGAATATCCGCAATCGGCAAGCACACCGCGAACGTTAGGCGGCAGCTCTTCACCCGATGCAAGAAGCACGGTTGATGCGCCCATTGAAATTCCCGTCAGTAAAATTTTAACGTCGGGACCGAAATGCTTCACCATAAAGTCCACCCAGGAAAGGCAGTCTCGGTACTCGTTTATGCCGAAGGAAATTGTCTTTCCGTCGCTCTTGCCGGCGCATCGCTGGTCAACTATAAAGGAGCTTCTGCCAAGAGCTCTGCAGCGCTGTACTCCGCCCGAAAGATCGCTTTCGGCATTTCCTCGGTAGCCGTGAAGCATAAGCTCTATCGGTGCTCCCGGCTCAAACTCATAGTATTTGGCATAAAGGGTTAGTCCGTCAAAGGATTTTATTGAAAATTCTTCAGGCTGTAATTCACGGGCTTCCTTGACCCATTCACGCATCTGTTCTCGGTATGGGTCGTAAATCTTGCCGTTTGGCGTAGGAATATATTCGAGGTCGCGAGGCTTTCTCGGTTTAGCATAAAATGTTATGCGGTAGCAGATATAGGTTATAACAAGCATAGCAATCGCAAGAAAAACTAAGACTCCGAGAATTATCCATAAAGCGGTCAAAAAATCACCTTCATAAAATACTAAAGGTAGTATACCACCATTTTCCACTTTATGCAAATATTTATATATTCCGTTGCCAAAAGCTACACCTCTCCTCAGCCCTTTGACTAAAAACAGAACCTCTTGGGACACACTACATAGGGTAATGTCCCTTCCGAGGCGAATTTTCTATATTCCAAATACTGCCCAAATGTAAATATACGCAGGAATGATGGCAGAGATTGTGAAGGGAATGCCTATTTTAAAGAAGTCGGAGTTGCGAACAGTATAGCCCGCCTTGCGGAGTATGCCGATACTAGTAATATTCGCAGATGCGCCGATAGGAGTACAGTTTCCGCCGAGTGTTGCACCTGATAGAAGTCCGAAGTACAGGGGAGTGAGGGCGGTGGGGTCTACACCGAGAACAGGAGCCATACCTGAAATTATCGGAATCATAGTAGCGACATAGGGGATATTGTCGATAAATGCCGAAAGTAAAACCGAAGCCCAAACGATAATTGTGTAAAGCAGGAACATATTGTTGCCGCCAAGAGAAGCCAGTAGCGCTCCCGCGCCATCAATCGCGCCCGAAGCCTCAAGACCGCCAATCATAAGAAAAAGACCGAATAGAATGCCGATAGTTTCAAAGTCAATCTGTCCGAGCGGCTCGGTAAAGGCAGAAATCGTTTTCTTTCTTATGAACGAATAGATAAGACCGAGGGCAAGCAGAGCAGAGCAGATAAGTCCGTTTGTTTCGGCGGGTTTATTTTCTATAAAGGAAACGCCGATAAGGAGTGCCAGCATTAAAATCAGAAGGACGGTTGGAAAGT
This sequence comes from Acutalibacteraceae bacterium, assembly GCA_045638145.1. Classification (GTDB taxonomy): domain Bacteria; phylum Bacillota; class Clostridia; order Oscillospirales; family Acutalibacteraceae; genus SFWF01. The sequence goes on along the minus strand of JAZUAU010000024.1, from coordinate 199,998 downwards.
AATCGGTAACCCTTGTTCTGTTGGTGCTTTTCACAATAACCGCTTTTTCCTTGCGAAAAATATAGTAAAGAATAAACGCAGAAATTACTGCGCCAAGCTCAACCGCAAAGAACATACCTGGGCGTCCGTTGTAGAAGAAGAAATCCAGAAAGCTCATATTAAGCTCACTTCCCAGCATAATTGCGGTAGTGTCGCCAACAAGTGTAGCCGCACCCTGAAGATTTGATGAAACGGCAATTGCGATTATAAAAGGTACGGGATTAACAGAGAGCTTTTTACATATTTCAAGGGCAATCGGAGCAATCATAAGCACCGTTGCAACATTATCGACAAATGCCGAGATAATTCCCGCAAATAGTGAGAGGGTAACCGCCGCCCACTGTACATTGGGCACACGCTCCATAAGTAAATCTGCAAGGAGTGAGGGCATTTTGCTCTCGGTAAAGAGAGCTACAAGTCCCATTGTGCCGCCAATCATTAAAATAACATTGAAATCAATTGAGTCGATAATCTTTGCGGCAGGAAGCACGCCGGATGCAATAAAAATAATTCCTGAGCCGATTGCAATATAGGTTCGGTATTTTGGAAAAATAAGCATAAGTGCATAGGTAACTGCAAACAAAATTATAGCAGGTAGCAATAAAATCACCCTTTATTATGTATTTGTTTTATTATTTCAAATTTATTCTTCTTATGAGGAAATAGACCGATTACAATACTATTTTTAATAATTCGTAATTATACCGCTGCCGTTTTTCGAATAAATACAGAATCAACGCAGATTATATTAATAAATAATTTATGGATGTGTTTTTATGAGAAAAATTGGCAAAAGAACAATTGAATTCGGAACCCCACCCGTCATTTTAGCATCGGCAGGCGTTGTAGGGCCAAAGGAAAGCGAAGGTCCACTCTCACGAGATTTTGACCGACTATTCAGCGACAGTATGATGGGGGAGGATTCCTTTGAAAAGGCAGAAAGCCTGCTTCAGAAAAGGGCAGTGGAGCTTGCGTTAATAAAGGCAGGTAAACCCCCTGAGCAAATCGATTGCATTTATGCCGGAGACCTGCTTAACCAATGTATCGCAAGCTCGTTCGGACTTCGCGAGATGAATATTCCCTTTGTTGGAATGTACGGTGCATGCTCAACCATGGCGCTAACCCTTATAAATGCCGCAATCTTTGCCGACAGTGTGAAGGGCAGCACCACCGTTGCCGTCACCTCATCTCACTTTTGCGCCGCAGAAAGACAGTATAGATTCCCCCTTGAATATGGCGGCGTAAGACCCCCCAGCAGTCAGTGGACGGTCACGGGCGCAGGTGCAGCAATAGTCGGACAGGGAACAGACCGCCCGAAAATCAGCGCATTTACTATCGGCAAAATCGTCGATATGGGCATCACCGACCAGAACAATATGGGTGCCGCCATGGCACCTGCTGCGGCGGATACCATAAAAGCGTATTTTGAGGATACAGGTAGTCTGCCATCCGACTATGATGCCATTTTCACGGGGGACCTCGGTGCGGTGGGCACTGAGCTTCTTTATAAGTTATTATCGGGTGACGGTATCAATATTTCTGCAGTGCATAAGGATTGCGGACTTATGATTTTTGACCGAGAGCGTCAGGACGTTCACGCGGGCGGCTCGGGGTGCGGTTGCTCGGCATCGGTGCTATGCTCTCACATTATGAAGCAGATGGAAAAGGGGCTTCTGTCTAACATTCTTTTCTGTGCTACGGGTGCGCTTTTGTCACCAACCTCAACCTGTCAGGGTGAGAGCATACCCTCTATCGCTCATCTTGTTAATATTAAAATTTAAGCGTATGTTCTCATACGCTTTTTTCTTGCTATAGAGGTAAAATAATTGTATTATTTCAGTATACTACTAACAAGGAGGGAAGAATATGCAGGAAAAAATACTTGAGCTTTTGGAAGGGAAAAAATATGCAGAGCTAAAAAACATTCTAGCAGAACTTAATTCTGCCGATATCGGTGAATATTTTGAGGCTGTTCCCTTAGGGCAAATCGCACTTGTTTTCCGATTGCTTCCGAAGGAGACAGCCGCCGAGGTTTTTGTCGAGATGGAGAGTGACCATCAGGTGGCACTTGTTGGTGCATTTACAGATAAGGAGCTTACCGCCGTCCTTGATGAGCTTTTTGTCGATGACTTCGCCGACATCGTTGAGGAAATGCCCGCCGTAGTTGCAAAGCGACTACTTAAAAATACTGATGCCGAAACGAGAAAAGCGGTCAATCAGATTTTGGCCTACCCAGAGGACTCTGCGGGAAGCGTTATGACCACCGAGTATATTGACCTTAAAAAGGGAATGAGTGTCGAAGCGGCTTTTGAAAAGATTCGCCGCGAGGGAATCGACAAGGAAACCATCTACACCTGTTATGTTACAAACTCTAAAAGAGAGCTTCGCGGTGTTGTTTCTGCCCGTCAGCTTCTCCTCGCCAAGCCTGATACGAAAATCGGCGACATAATGGAAACCGAGCTTCTCTTCGCCTATACCCACGATGATAGAGAAACAGTTGCCCAAATGTTTGATAAATACGATATGTTAGCCCTCCCGATAGTTGATAACGAAAAACGGCTTATCGGAATTGTAACGGTAGATGACGCGATAGACGTTTTGCAGGAAGAGGCAACAGAGGATATTGAAAAGATGGCGGCCATCACGCCTACCGAAAAGGCATATCTGCGCACCGGTGTTTTCGAGCTTTTCCGCTCGCGAATCCCGTGGCTGCTAATACTTATGTTTTCTGCCACATTTACCGGGATGATAATTACCTCGTTCGAAGCGGCACTTGCATCCTGTGTTGTGCTTACCGCCTTTATGCCGATGCTTATGAATACGGGCGGTAATTCAGGTTCTCAGTCCTCGGTAACGGTTATTCGTGCACTTTCCCTCGGCGAGATTGAATACAAGGATATTTTAAAAATTATTTGGAAGGAATCAAGGGTATCTATCCTTTGCGGAGTTGCGCTATCGGTTCTCAATTTTATTAAAATGTGGCTCTTTGATTTGTTGCTTCTCCAGACCTCGGGTCTCACTATTTTGGTTATAGCCGTTGTTTCGGCAACCCTATTCTTTACGGTTGTTATCGCAAAGCTTGTTGGCTGTATGCTTCCGGTAATTGCCGAGAAAATAGGGCTGGACCCCGCCGTAATGGCAAGCCCGTTTATTACAACGATTGTTGACGCTCTATCACTAATAATCTATTTCTCAATAGCCTCTGCGGTACTTCATATTTAAAAAGAAAAAAGCTCACGAAATCGTGAGCTTTCTTCTATTTTCTAAGTGTTCTGAGTGAGTTTGCAATCGCAAGAATAAGCACTCCAACGTCGGCAAACACCGCCATCCATACCATGCCGAGCCCAACAAGGGAAAGTGCAAGCTGTGAAAACTTAATGAATAGGGAAAAGGTTATATTCTGCTTTGAAATTTTGACAGCTTTTTTGCTTACTTCTATTGCTTTGGGTAGAAGTGCAAGGTCGTCGTTCATAATAACTATGTCTGCTGCCTCTATTGCTGCATCGCTGCCAAGTGCACCCATAGCAATTCCGATGTCGGCACGGGCTAGCACGGGTGCATCGTTTATTCCGTCTCCGACAAACGCAACCTTGCCGTTTGCATTTTTCAGTATTTCTTCGGTAATGCGCACCTTATCATCGGGTAGGAGAGAGGCGTGGAATTCGCTTATTCCAAGCTCCCTTGCCACTTTTTCGGCGCTCTTTTCGTTATCGCCCGACAGCATAACGGTCTTAACACCTACACTGTTAAGCCGAGCGACCGCATTCTTTGATGATTCCTTAATTCTATCACCAAGAAGTATATATCCGAGATAGCCGTTATCATATAAATGAACCGCTGTAAAGTCTTCGGGTGTTTTGGCGGCGGTTATACCAAATTCTGCGAGGAATTCTCTGTTTCCGGAAAGAATAAGCCTCTCATCATCTGTAATTTTAATACCCTTGCCCGAAACGTTTTCGAAAACGAAGCTTTTGGGCGGTGTAATTTCGCCAAAGGCTTTTTTAATTGATAAACCAATCGGGTGGGATGAATAATATTCCGAAAGAGCGGCAATTTCTTTTAGTTTTCGTTCCGGAACACCGTCACTTTCCATTACCGAATGTACGGTGAAGCTACCCTCGGTAAGAGTGCCTGTCTTGTCGAAAATAATGGTGTCAAGTTTCGATAAAGCCTCAAGATAATTCGCACCCTTAACCAGCACACCGTATTTCGAAGCTGTACCAAGCGCACCGAAAAATGAAAGGGGCACAGACACCACAAGGGCACAGGGACAGGAAATTACTATAAACATAACAGCGCGGAGAAGCCAGGTGGAAAACTCCGCACCAAAGGCGAGGGGAGGCACAAGCGCTACAAGGAGCGCCGCAATTACAACCGACGGTGTGTAATATCTTGCAAAGCGTGTTACAAAGCTTTCAAGCCGGGCCTTTTTCTCGCTCGAATTTTCAACAAGCTCAAGTATTTTAGAAACCGTTGATTCGGAGAATTCCTTTGAAACCTTAATTTTTACAGGACTTGTAAGGTTGACCGTACCGCTTATTATATTATCTCCCTCGGTTATGGACACAGGCAGACTTTCTCCCGTAAGGGAAGAGGTGTCAAGTGTAGATGTGCCGTACACTATAACGCCGTCAAGCGGAATCTTTTCCCCCGGCAAAACGAGGATAACCTCACCGACCTCAACCTCGAACGGGTCGACTATACTGCCGTCCTCAAGCCTTGCCTCATCGGGGCAGATATTCATAAGCTCTGATATTGAATTCCTGGATTTTCCGACAGCTACAGACTGAAAAAGCTCGCCAACCTGATATAAAAGCAGAATTGCTGTGCCTTCGGCAAATTCACCGAGTATAAATGCACTAATACTGCCTGCCGACATAAGAAAATTTTCATCGAGCAAATGTCCGTGAAATATGCCGTTTAGAGCGTCGATTATAACATCATAGCCAACTACAACAGCCGCAATAAAAAAGAGGAAAAAGGAATATTCGGCTATTATCGGAAATGCTAGTGAAACGGTGAGACCTGACACACAAAGGAAGGCTGAAACCACAATTCTTGCAAGATTAAAGCGTTGTTTTGAAGACATCAGCGCACAATCCTCGTCTTTCGGTTTACTCCCTTAATGCATTTTTCCGCCTTGTCGATAACCTCGGGAAATGCATCGTCATCGGCTTCAATAACAAGACGCGCCATCATAAAGCTGACGGTAGCATGCTTAACCTCGGGAAGCCGGTTTATAGCAGCTTCCATAAAGGCGGCGCAGTTTGCGCAGTCAAGTTCTTCAAGTTTAAACTGCTTTCTCATATAGAATTACTCCTTTATATGCTCAAGTCCCTGAGCTAAAATTTTAAAAATATGTGCATCGGAAAGGGAGTAGTAGACCTCTTTTCCGTCGCGGCGGAATTTAACAAGCTTGGTATTTTTAAGCACCCGTAGCTGATGAGAAATGGCACTTTGGGTCATATAGAGTGTTGCGGCAATATCACAAACGCACATTTCACTCTCGTAAAGGGCAAAAAGAATTTTGATTCGGGTACTGTCACCGAAAACCTTGTAAAACTCCGCAAGGCTACAGAGAAGCTCCTCTGCGGGCATTATCTTCTTTGCGATGCTTACCGTTTCCTCGTGAGGATGCGGTTCGGAACAAATTTCTATTTCTTTTGGCATTAATATCACCTCAACTAAACATATGAGCAAATGTTCATATGTATTATATCGAAAAGCATTTTTATTGTCAATAGGGAATATTGTAATTTTCGAATTTTTATGTTATAATGCCTTTGGAGATGATTTTTTTGAAAAAATGGGTTAAGGTTTTAATTATTATTGTGTCGGTTGTTCTTGCACTTCTGGTTGCGTTTGGTTTGTTTTTACATTTCACCTCGGCAAAATATAAGCTTACCCACGATACGGCAGAAAGGATTTATATCTATCATAACGAACTCGGCAGAGAAATTTATGAGTTTACCGACGAGGAGAAAGCAAGGCTTATTGATGCTATTGAAAATATAGATATCGGCAAAATGAAAACCGAATACGAGCCTGTAAGCGGCGCACCTTATTTCCCGTTTATTCTCGAATATTCCGATGGGCGAACGGTTGAGGTTTATTTCTCGGGCGAATATATGCATATTAACGGCGTGCCCTTCGAGATTGACGCGGATACCGAAAAGAAGCTCGCGGCACTTCACACCGAAATTGAGGGTAAAATTCTTCCTCTCTCACCCGAAATGATGCAGGAAATTATCGATAAAAGACTGCCTCAGTAGTTTTTGTCGAAAAATTATAAAAGGGGGAACTTAAAATGTTCACTAAAAAAGCAATAAAACTTTTAGCACTTATTTTAGCACTTATTATGGTGTTTGCACTTGCACTTACCGGCTGTAAGGACAAAGAGGTAGAAGATGATGACAAAAAAAGCTCGAGCAGTTCGGGCGATAATAGCAGCCTTCCTGCACCGGGCGCACCTTCTGTTAATGAAGAAAGCAAGACACTTTTTGACAAATATCCTGCCACAATTCCCGATACAAAGAATGTGTATTTTAAGGATATGGAATACGTTTCGCTCGTTCGTGAGGAAGAGGACGACGGTCTTTACATAATTGAATACGGCTATAAGGGCGACGAGGTTCTGAAAATAGTACAGATTAGCGTTGTTAAAAGAGAATATCTTATTGAAGAAAAGATAGTAGCCGAAAATACCGACGCGGCTATTAATCAATGGTACAACGATGAGATGCTTAGTGAGATTATGGAAGCCGACTTCATTACTTCCGAGCTTTCTGTACAGGATGAGTATATAGTTATCACACAGACAATCACTAAGAATGACGAGGGTGTTCGCTCAGACATTTTCGATAAGACACTTTCCGAGAACGTTGCATACGACCTTAACGACGGCTTTATTTTAAAGTTCGGCAACAAGAGTGACTACGTTAAGGAAGAGGACGATGACGATGACGACACCATTTCTTCCAACAAAAAAGAAGAGGTAGATATACCCGTTGAGGGCGGTGACGGCGACGAAGACCAGGAAGTCGGAGGAGATGTTGTTGTAAAGAAGCTTAACCCCGAATATGAGGCGCTTTTCACAAAATACGGCTTCAACGAGCCCCGTGTAATGGGCGGCGGAAACTATGCTATTTTAGCTAAAGATAGTGATGGCGAGGGAATTGAACTGTATTACTACTTTGCTGATAAAGAAGGTAAGATTGTTCAGGCGATTGCCTTTGCAATCATGACCAGACAAGAATTTTGTGATAACTTCAATGCCGAGAATAAAGATGAAAGCATTGCTGAAACCTGTGAACTGGTAGCGCGGATTTACGATAACATGGGCTTAACTTCAAACGTTGATTTTGATGAAAAATCAGTTACTATTCAGATTACCGTTGAAGAGAATAAACCGGATTTGGAACTCGACTTCATAGGTAAGAAGCTTTCTGACGTTGTTGCAGACGAAATTGCCGACGGCGCAGTTAAGAAATTTTTAGACTAATAACAGCAAAAAAGCCTTGGGGAAACCCAAGGCTTTTTTATAGCTTCAATATTGAAAAGTCTACAGAATTTATTGTCAGTTTTCCGTTTTCGGGTGGTTTTCCGTAGATTACTTTAGCTGTTTTCCATTCATCAGGTAGGGTTATAGTATCGGGGTCGCACCAACGGTTAACTGCAACAAGAAGCTTTTCTGTTTTCGTTTCTCTTAAATACGCAACTGTTCCGAGTCCCGACTCTATGGGGGTAAATTCCCCATCCTTAAATACGGCGTTTTCTCGTCTTAAGGTACCGAGCCATTTATAAAACTCTAAAAGCTCAGCGTTTTCATTTCCCCACGGGTAGTACCCGCGACAAAACGGGTCGCCAAAGCCCTCCATTCCCGCTTCATCTCCATAGTAAAGAGAGGGGACACCTGGAAGTGTGTACTGAAGAACCGCCGCAACGCGAAGCCGAGTTACTCCCATTTTATACTGATCGGGCGTAAGTTCTGTTACTGCCTGTTCAGCTCTGGTCTTCGGTTGCTCGCCCTCATATCCCAAAGCTGTTAAAATTCTGACAGTATCGTGCGTACCGAGGTGGTTCATAAGCAGGTCTACCGAAGCTTTGGGATAGTTTTCAAGTATGGTCATTACCTTGCCGATAAATTCGTATCCATTGCCGCCCTTTACAAACTCTATAATAGCAGCGGCAAAGGGATAATTCATAACACTGTCAAGCTGTGCGCCCTGTAGGTAACGTCTGCGCTCGTTGTAGCTGATTTTGTTTGAGGCATCCTCCCAGACTTCGCCTAACAGATAGGAATTAGGGTCGGAGGATTTTACTGCCTTTCGTATGTGGTCTAGGAAGCTATCAGGAAGCTCGTCTGCAACGTCGAGACGCCAACCCTTGACGCCACACTTCATCCACTTTTTGATTATACCGTTGTCGCCCGTAATAAACCCATCAAAGGAGGGGTCGTCTTCGTTAATTTCGGGCAAAGAGGGAACACCCCACCAAGCCGAATAACCGAGACGAGAATCGTCGAACTTGTACCAACTGCGATAGGGGGAATCGACACTTTCTGCCGCACCAAGCCCCGTATATCTGCGGTATTCGTTAAAATAAATACTGTCGTTTCCGGTATGGGAAAAAACACCGTCGAGAATAATCTCGATACCGAGCTTTTTAGCTGCTTTGCAAAGCCTTATGAGATCTTTTTCACCACCGAGTATATCGTCGATACGGCTATAATCCGCTGTGTTGTAACGATGATTTGAATGAGCCTCGAAAATCGGGTTTAAGTATATGCAGGTAACGCCGAGCGAGGCAAGATAAGGCAGTTTTTGTCTGATTCCTTCAAGGTCTCCGCCGTAGTAATCGTTACCGAGTGAGCAGAGACCGTTTTTTTGCCTGAATTCGGGAGTTTTCGTCTTATCCTCGACTAAAAATCTGTCCTCTGGTATATGTTTTTTGCGCTTGCCGGAGCAGTAGAATCGGTCGGGAAAAATCTGATAAATTATGCCGCCTTTGAGCCATTCGGGAGTCTTATAGTCCTTATCATAGCAGGTAAGCTGCCACCAATTACCTTGGTTAGAAATTATTGCAGTATTGTCCTTGTCGGCTGTTACAAAAAACTCTCCAAAATCTGACAAATAGCGGAATGAATAGAAATAGAGACCCGCATCAAAAGAGATTTCACACTCAAAGGCCTTATAATCGCCAAAGGCTTCGGCGGGGGTAAGAAGTGTTTCTGAGATACACTCTTCACCGTCGCGATGAACCCTTAAGATAGCCGTAGAAACCTTTGCTTCATTATTGACTAAAAGCCGTAGCTTAAGGCTTTCGCCCGAAGCCACAGCTCCGAATTTAGATTTATAAAATTTGTCACGGGAATTGAAAATTTCCATAACGACCTCGGTTTTTAAATAGCGTCGCAGACGCCTTAATTTAGCATTTTATACAATCGGCTTCGCGCTCCAGATATCTCTTGCGTAGTCCTCGATAGAGCGGTCTGCCGCAAAAATGCCCGATTCGGCTATATTCTTTAGCGACATTTTGTTCCACTGCTCGCGGTCGGAATAAAGGGTGTTAATCTTGTCGTGTGCGGTGCAGTAATCGGCGAAATCTGCAAGAGCCATATAATAGTCTACGTTTACAAGGGTGTTATAAATGGGCTCGAAGTTCTGTCCGCCGATGCCATTTTTTATAAACTTAAGGCATTCCTTTAAAACTGCGTTGTTGTCAATATAGTTTTTGGGATTGTAGCCTCTGCTGCGAAGCTCCATAACTTCGGGTGTATGCATACCGAATATAACAATATTGTCATCGCCCACAGCCTCATGAATCTCAACGTTTGCGCCATCCTCGGTACCGAGGGTAATAGCGCCGTTCATCATAAACTTCATATTCGAGGTTCCGCTTGCCTCGGTAGAAGCAAGGCTTATCTGTTCACTGATTTCAGCCGAGGGAATAAGCAACTCTGCCATAGTAACTCGGTAATCCTCAAGGAAAAATACCTTTAATTTATCCTTGCAAAGGGTGTCGTTTTCGATAACTTTTGAGAGTGCCCAAATCATCTGAATAATCTGCTTTGCAAGAAGATATCCTGGGGCCGCCTTTGCACCGAAAATATAGGTCTTGGGGGTAAAGGGAGCGGTTGGATTATTCTTTATAAAGAGATAATCCTTAATAATATGAAGTGCGTTGAGGTGCTGACGCTTATACTCGTGAAGGCGCTTTACCTGAATGTCAAAAACGGAATCGGGGTTTAGGGTAATTCCGTTATTCTTCTGCACAAAATCAGAGAAGCGCACCTTGTTTTGGAACTTTATTTCATCAAGCTTTTTAAGGACGGCAGAATCTTCTGCAAAAGCGTTCAACTTTGAAAGCTCGGCGGCATCGTTCACAAAGCCGTCACCGATAAGCTCGGTTAGATAAGAGGTAAGTGCGGGGTTTGCCTGACAGAGCCAGCGACGGTGTGCAATTCCGTTTGTAACGTTTAAGAATTTCTGCGGTGTAATCTTGTAGTAATCGCGGAAAAGGTCATCCTTTAAAATATCACTGTGAAGACGCGATACACCGTTTACGTTGTGACCTGCAATTACCGAAAGGTTAGCCATCTTAACTACTCCGCCCGAAATAACGGCGGTACGCTCAACCATATCGGCATCGTGGGTAAGGTCGTACATTTCATAGCGGTAGCGGTTGTCTATTTCCTTAACAATTTGGTAAATTCGGGGGAGACGCTGGCGGAAAAGGTCCTCGCTCCAGCACTCAAGTGCCTCCTGCATTACAGTATGATTTGTATAGGCTATAGTCTTCTGAACGATCGACCATGCCTTTTCCCATTCATAGCCGCACTCATCGAGTAAATACCTCATAAGCTCTGGCACCGAGAGGGCAGGGTGGGTGTCGTTAATATGAATGGCAACCTTGTCACCAAGATTTTCAAGTGTGTGGTAGTTACGAAGATGGCGGTGTAGAATATCCTGAATAGACGCAGAAACGAGGAAATACTGCTGACGAAGCCGAAGACTCTTGCCCTCTATATGATTGTCCTCTGGATAGAGCACCTTGCTGATAGCCTCGCTCATTGCCTGCTGCTCCATAGCGCCGACATAGTCGCCTCGGTTAAATGCAGACATATTAAATTCGGGCGCCTTTGCCGACCAAAGACGAAGCACGTTTACCGCCTTTCCATCCTTGCCCGCAACCATCATATCATAGGCAACGGCACGAACGGGATTTGGGTTTTTGTGTTCAATGTGGTGGAATTTGCCGTCCCACCATTCCTCAATATATCCGTCAAAGTTGACAACACATTCTGCAGACGGACGTTCTTCAAGCCAAACCGCGCCACCGGGTAGCCAGTTATCGGGGAATTCGGTCTGCCAGCCCTCGGCAAGACGCTGACGGAAGATACCAAAATCGTACTTTAAGCAGTAGCCCATAGCTGGATAGCCACCCGAGGTTAACGAATCAAGGAAGCAGGCGGCAAGTCGACCGAGACCTCCGTTACCAAGACCTGCATCGGGTTCGTGCTCATAAAGCTGCTCAAGGTCAACCTTAAAGGTGGAAAGTGCTTTGCGCATCTTTTCGGTAAGATTTAAATTATAAAGGGTGTTTTTAAATGAACGGCCCATCAAAAACTCCATAGAGAGGTAATAAACCGATTTTGCCTGGCATTCGTTAGCCTTTTTCTTAAATTCGGTGCGCTTTTCACGCATAATGTCCATAAGCACAGTAACGGCCGCCTTATAAAATAGCTCGTCACTTGCCACATCGGGGGTTACACCAAAGTTATGAGAAAGCTTTTTTTCAATCTCGCGAGCGAGATATTTAGAGGTAAATTCCACAAAAAAACTCCTTTGTTTAAAAATCGCATGGATAAATATATTATTCCATAACTATACTACTATATTCTCACAAAAATTTCAAGAGTCTCATAGTATAAAAATTTGCCGAAAATTATGCAAAATAGATAAAAAGAACTAAAATATCACTACATTACAAACGAATAAATACTTAAAGTGCACAAATTTTGGGGTAAAAATAAAACAAGCACCTGCATAAAACAGGTGCTTGCCGGAAAATTTATTTATTCTTCTATAAGAATTTCTTCCTCATCGCAGTCAATATATCCGTCAGGACATTCCTTACGGGTTACATAGCGGTCAATTAATACTGCTATTCCTGCTGCCATAGCAACAACGCCGACGATAGCAGAGATTATCCAAAAAACATGCTTCATTTTCATAAGTGTCTTACCGTCCTATTTAAAATTTGCCGAATCTTCAGCCTGTATCAATTATACTATTTCCAAAACGACATGTCAAATACAAATTCACAAAAAAACTATAGAATTTACAATTTCTTTGTGCTATAATTACCCTAATCAATATTTTCGGAGGAAAATATGCAAAAAAACGATACAGTAAAATTAGGTGCATCGGCAGAGGCTCGCTTTATCCAAAGCCGACGTTTTAACACAACCTTTATTTCATTTCATTTTTATTCACCCCTTTCCTTTGAAACCTTGGCAGAGGATGCGCTGCTTCCTTATCTGCTTACTTCCTGCTCTGCGGATTATAAAAGCTTTACCGAGCTCAATTTCCATCTTTTAAAGCTTTATGGTGCAGAGCTTTCCTGCTCTGTTTCCAAAAGTGGTGATTTTCTTCATTCAAGAATAGGCATAAGGGTTATAAACCCTTCATTTGCATTTGAAAACGAGGATACGGTAGGGGAGGCTGCCGATATTCTATTGTCACTGATTTTCAACCCCTCGGTAAAGGAGGGCGCCTTTTTGGCGGAGGATGTAAACCGTGAAAAGCGTAAGACCATCGAGCGTATTGAAAACGAGATTAATAACAAGCGCTCCTATGCTAGAACAAGGCTGACCAGCCTAATGTTTGAGGGAACACCCTATGGTCAGTTTATATACGGTACGCGAGAGACGGTAGAGAAAATTGACGGAAAGGCAATGTTTAAAGCTTGGCAAAGACTTTTGAACAAGAGTACCATTACGCTGAACGTTGTTTCAAACGAAAGACCTGACGAACTTTTCACTCTTGTATCAGATAAATTATTAAACTTCGACAGAAGCGATGAAAGATCGGTCGATTCAGCTGTTTTAGTGCCGACAGGCACGCCCAGAACCATACGTGAGGAAATGGATATAACCCAAGGAAAGCTTGTTATGGGATTTTCAAGTGAGATGTCGGGTGGTCTTAATACGGCTTTACCGCTACTACTCTTTTCGGATATTTTTGGAGGCGGGCCATATTCGCGACTTTTTGAAAATGTTCGCGAAAAGCAATCACTTTGCTATTATTGTTCTGCTGCACAGAGAAGAAGCAAGGGATATTTGATTGTTGATTCGGGAGTTGAAGCTGAAAACAATGAAAAGGCAAAGACGGCAATTCTCGCCGAGCTTGACGCAATCAAAAACGGTGAGGTTGAGGATGAGAGACTTTTGGCTTCCAAAAAGTCTGTAATTGATTCACTTCATTCCTATAGCGACAGTGCCTCTGCACTTGATTCGTGGTATACGCGCGATATTTACACAGAAGAATTACCTACTCCCGAAGCCGCCGCAAAGAGAATAGAATTCATTACAAAGGATGATATTGTGAATGTGGCAAGGGGAATAAAGCTTCACACAGTATTTGAGCTTATGCCTTACCAAGGAGGGGATAAGTGATGAAAAAAACAGTAGTTAACCACCCCGCTTTTGGAAAACTTACACGGGCAGAGCATCCGTCAGGACTTAAAATTTTCATTATGGAAAAGCCCGAGTTCACCTCTGCTCACGCGGTGTTTGGCACACAATACGGCTCTATTGATACCTGCTTTTCAACCGATGGAGAAAACTATATCACGGTGCCCGAGGGAATTGCCCACTTTTTAGAGCACAAGCTTTTTGAGAGTGAAGAGGGCGACGCTTTTTCTAGATTTGCCAAAACGGGTGCTTATTGTAACGCTTATACAAGCTTTGATCGCACCTGCTATCTTTTCAACTGTTCGAGCAGCTTTTATGAAAACTTAGAAATTCTGCTTGATTTTGTACAGTCCCCCTATTTTACCGCCGAAACGGTTAAAAAGGAACAGGGGATAATCGGTCAGGAAATAAAAATGTATGAGGATAGCCCGAATTGGCGAGTGCTTTTTAATATGCTTGGTGCTATGTATCGGAAGCACCCTGTTAAGATTGATATTGCGGGTACTGTGGAATCAATTGCAAAAATTGATGACAAATTGCTATTTGACTGTTATAATACGTTCTATAATCTATCCAATATGTGTATATGTATCGCAGGTGCTGTCGATTCGGACAAAACCCTCGAGGTGATTGAGAAAAACCTGAAACCCGGCGCACCCGTAACCATTTACCGCAAAAACGACGAAGAACCTAAGGGGGTTCGTGAGCATTACGTAGAGCAAAAGCTCGCCGTATCGGGAGAGCTTTTCTGCTTTGGCTTTAAGGAGGATTTTGACACACCTCTTCGCAGTCAAAAGGAAAGACTAGTTGCAAATCTTCTTATAGAGATTCTTGCCGGAGATTCATCACCACTTTATAAAACACTCACCGAGAAGGGACTTATAAACGATGAGTTTGAAGGCGAATATTTCAGTGGACCAAATTACTCGGTAATATTCTTCTCGGGCGAAAGCTCCGACCCAGAAGCGGTATCAAAAATGATAACCGAAGAGGCGGATAGGCTACTCCGAGAGGGAATAGATAAGCATCTTTTCGAAGCGGTTAAAAAATCATACTTTGGAGATACTGTGCGCGAGTTTGAAAGCCTTGACGGCACCGTTTCAAATATGCTTGATGCCGCATTTTACGATGAGGATATCTTCCCAAGTGAGCTTATAAAGTCCATCTTGAAAGAAGATGTTGAAGTAAGACTAAAGAATTTAAACACGCACTCCGCCGTTCTGTCGGTAGTCAGAGGAAAGGATTGATTTTATGTATCATGTTACAATTTTCGGAATCAAATTGACCCTGAATCCAATTGCGTTTACCCTACCCATTGCGGGAGGTTGGGACGTTTATTGGTATGGAATTATTATTGCGACCGGCTTTGCGCTTGCTATGTTTTACGGTTACTTAAACGCAAAGAGATTGAATATAGATGTAGACAGAATGCTTGACGTTGTCCTCGTGGCAACCCCCTGTGCAATTCTCGGCGCACGTGCCTATTACGTAATATTCGACGGTAAGCCGCTGGGCGGAATAAAGGACTTTTTCGGTCTTGATGGTTCGGGCTTTTCCGGACTTGCAATCTATGGCGGAATTATTGGTGCAGTAGTTGCAGGCGTAATTATGTGCTTAATCCGCAAGGTTAAGATTTTAGACCTTTTAGACCTTGCTTCTGTCGCTTTCCTTATTGGTCAGGGAATTGGCCGTTGGGGCAACTTCTTTAATCAGGAAGCATTTGGCTCACCTACAGGCAGCGAATTTTGGGGAATGACTAGTGAAAATGTTGCAAGAGAGTTCAGAGCACTCGGCTTCAGCTCATCTGCGCTTGCTCATCCTTGCTTTCTTTATGAATCAATCTGGTGTATTGCGGGCGCAATAGTTCTGCACAACTTTATGAAGAAACGACGTTTTTCGGGCGAAATCGGTCTTTTGTACTGCATTTGGTACGGTTTCGGAAGAGGTTTTAACGAGATGCTTCGTACCGATAGTCTTATGGTCGGAAGTCTCCGTGTTTCTTGCATACTTTCGTTTGCAATCTGCGTTGCCGCCTTCGTTCTGCTTGTTATAACGAGAAATAAGCATAAAGAAAGGGTTGCAGAGGGCGGATACGAATCTATGTTCAAAGACGAGCTTGCAGCAGGCGAAGAGTTTTTTGATGAGGAAGAAAACGAAGAGAAAATAGACGAAGAAATAAAAGAGGAGAATGAAAATGGCAAAGCTAATTGACGGAAAGGTTATTTCGTCTGCAGTAAAACAAAAGGTGGCAGACGAGGTTTCTGCCCTTAAAGAAAAGGGTGCGGAGCCCTGTCTTGCGGTTATTATAGTAGGTGAAGACCCCGCATCGAAGGTTTATGTTGCAAACAAGGAAAAGGCTTGTGCGGCAACGGGAATGAATTCGCTCAAATTCGCACTTCCTGCAGAAACTACAAATGATGAGCTTTTAGCCCTTATTGATAAACTTAACAACGACAGCTCGGTAAACGGCATTCTTTGTCAGTTACCGCTGCCCCGTCATCTTGACGAAACTGCAGTTATTAATGCAATTTCACCCCTCAAGGATGTTGATGCCTTCCATCCTGTAAACGTTGGTAAAATCATGACAGGCGATTATGATTTCCTGCCCTGCACCCCTGCAGGAATTATGGAAATGCTCGACTACGAGAATATTGATATCGAGGGTAAAACCTGTGTTGTTATTGGCAGAAGTAATATTGTCGGCAAGCCGATGAGTATGCTGCTTCTCCATAAAAACGGCACGGTCACAATCTGCCATTCGAGAACGAAGGATCTTCGCGAGGTGTGCGCTTCGGCGGATATCCTCGTTGCCGCAGTCGGTAAAGCTAATTTCGTAACTGCCGATATGGTAAAGGAGGGTGCGGTCGTTATAGATGTTGGTATTAACCGACTTCCCGACGGAAAGCTTTGCGGCGACGTTAATTTCTCCGAGTGCGAGCCCAAAGCGTCTTATATAACACCTGTACCGGGTGGAGTTGGTCCTATGACCATCGCAACCCTTATGAAAAATACCCTCACCGCTTATAAAAAGCAGAACGGAGTTATATAAATTAATTTTTCGTTCATATTTACGACAAAATATTATATTATCGTTTTGTTATAATATCTATATACCGAAACTCATTTTAAAAGCAAAGGAGTGCTTTTGATGGATGAAAATAAAAACGGAGAGATTTTTGGATTTGATTCAGCCAATGAGCCCCATATAAATGCAGAGCCTGAAGAGAATAGGGCAGAGGAGACTCGCACTCCACCTGAAAATGCGAGTGCCGGTTATAACGAGCCACAGCAGTACGGCTATCACACGCCTGCATATACACCGCCATCTGAATTTAGCTTTACAGCAAAGCCAATAAAACCCAAGCGTGAAAAGGTTAAATTTTCGGTTACAACCCTTATCGTTTCAATTCTTGTTGCCGCTATTGTCGGCAGTATGTGCGGTGTTGGCGGAAGTATAGCATATAATGTTATTTTTGGTGACAATGGTGCTCCCTATAATGTAACCCCTCCCGCTTCATATGACATCGATGTAAGCGATGTTGATGTTACTGTTGTTGAGGCGGTTGCAAAAAAGGTTACACCCAGTGTTGTGGGTATAAGAACAACCGTTTCTGTTCACGATTTCTTTTACGGCGAGCAGTCTTCCTCGGGTGAGGGCTCGGGCGTTGCTTACACCGCGGACGGCTATATCATCACAAACTATCACGTGATTCAGGATGTTGTCGAAAATAGAAGCGAATCCTCTGAAATTCGTGTCTTTCTTTCTTATGGTGAGGATACCGAGGGATTCCCCGCATCCGTTGTGGGATATAATATTTCTTACGACCTTGCTGTTATAAAAATTAATGTTGATGGACTTCCTGCGATTACATTTGCAAATTCAGACGAGCTAACGGTTGGTGAGTTTGTTGTTGCGATCGGAAATCCCGGCGGACTTCAGTTTATGAGCTCGGTAACTTATGGCGTTATTTCAGGACTGAACCGTAATCTTGCAAACTCGGGAATCGGCTCAAAGAGCTCTCTGATTCAGACCGATGCCGCAATCAATCCAGGCAATTCGGGCGGTGCTCTTGTGAATTTAAAGGGTGAGCTTGTGGGAATAAATTCAAGCAAGCTTGTATCCGAGAGCTATGAGGGAATGGGCTTTGCAATTCCGTCCAATGCGACAAGAGAGATTTGCGATAAAATAATTGCAAAGGAAAATGACCCGGATCCCTATCTTGGCGTAACCGTTTCAAGCTATTACGATGCAGAAACTCTTAAAAAATATGGTTATCCCGTTGGTGCAGTTGTTGAAAGCGTTGTTTCGGGAAGCCCTGCAGACGATGCAGGAATTAAGAGGGGCGATATAATAACCGAGCTTAATGGTACCGCAATTACCGATTATTCAATATTCGGCGAAGTGCTGTCGGAGTGCAAACCAGGAGAGACGATATCGGTTAAAATCTACCGCTCAAAGCGTTATTATAACGGCTCCGTTACTATTGGTTCAAACAACTCTCAATAATAATTTGGCGCACATTTTTCTCAAATGTGCGCTTTTTATATACACAAAAGATACTACAGACTTTTTTAATTCCACATAAGATACTGACTTATTGCCGACCTAATGTAGGTCGGCTTCTGTTTTGCACAAAAATCACAAGAATTTTACACATTAATTGTATGAAAAACTACTTGAATATTTTCTTAAACGAGAGTATAATATGTGCGTTTTTGAGAATTTTTTTCGAGGTTTTGATTATGAGTACACTTTTATCGGTATCATTGGCCCTCCTTGCAGGACTTTTGATGACAAGACTTTTTAAACCCTTAAAATTACCCTCTGTTACGGCATATCTTATAGCGGGTGTCCTTATCGGACCCTATTGCATTGGTTCCTTCGGCTTTGAAGGTGTTGGCTTTACCTCGCACGATGCGGTTTCCCGTCTTTCGCTTGTCAGCGACGTAGCCCTCGGCTTTATCGCATTTTCAATCGGTAATGAATTCCGTTTTGAAGATCTTAAAAAGACGGGTAAGCAGGCATTTACAATCGGTGTATTCCAAGCCCTTGTTGCAACGCTTTTCGTTGACCTTGCGCTTGTGGGAGTTCACCTTGTAATGCCCGATAAGCTTTCCCTTGCACAGGCGCTCACTCTTGGAGCTATCGCAACAGCAACAGCTCCTGCTGCAACACTTATGGTTGTCCGCCAGTACAAGGCAAGCGGTCCTCTCACAAAGCTCCTTCTCCCAATAGTTGCACTTGACGATGCGGTTGGTCTTATCGTTTTTGCAGTTTCGTTCGGAATTGCAAAGACACTTGTCAGCGGTCAGATTGATATGATTTCCATTTTGGTAAACCCCATTATCGAGATTGTATGTTCTCTTATTCTCGGTGCTGTTATGGGTGTTGTGCTGACCTATCTTGAAAAGCTTTTCAATTCTAATACAAACCGACTTAATCTTACTATCGGCTTCGTCTTCTTAACCGCATCACTTTCAATGCTTAAATTTGAGATTGGCCCCGTACACATTCAGTTCTCGTCACTCCTCGTTTGCATGATGCTAGGAACGATATTCTGCAACACCTGTCCTCTTTCTCATGACCTTATGGAGAGAAGTGATAAGTGGACTTCGCCGCTTTTTGCACTATTCTTCGTAATCAGTGGTGCAGAGCTTGAGTTATCTGTATTTGCCGATGTTGCAATCGTTGTAATTGGTATTATTTACATCATCTTCCGTTCACTCGGCAAATATTCGGGAACCTTTGTGAGTGCAAAAGCGGTCAAATGTGATTCGCATATTTGTAAATACCTTGGAATCACTCTTCTTCCGCAGGCAGGAGTTGCACTCGGAATGTGTGCAACTGCAATGCAGCTCGGTGCAGATGGAAATCTCATTCGTAATATCACACTTTTCGCAGTTCTTATTTATGAGCTTGTCGGTCCGCTGTTTACTCGTATGGCACTTACGGCAGCAGGTGAGATTAAGCCTATGTCTCACGAGGTCAAGAACCGCCGTGAAATTAAGCTTCAGTCTGTTTTGAAAAAATAATTTCATATTAAATTCGCAAAAGCCATCAAATTTGATGGCTTTTTTCTATTTTTTAATTGACCTTTTATCCGGCTTTTGTTATAATATAGGCAACTATGTACTAAGGAAGTTTACTATGAGTGAGAAAAGAAGTAATTTTACAGGAAAGATAGGCTTCGTACTTGCCGCGGCAGGCTCTGCTGTAGGACTTGGTAATATATGGCGTTTCCCTTATCTTGCGGCTAAATACGGTGGCGGTATATTCCTGCTTGTTTATATCATTTTGTCTGTAACCTTTGGCTTTGCCCTGCTTTGTGCAGAGATTGCCATCGGTAGAAAAACAGGCAAGAGTGCAATCGCAGCATTCGGTGACCTTGATAAGAGATTTTCCTTCGTCGGTTGGATAGTATCTGTTATACCTATGATAATTCTGCCTTACTATTCGGTAATCGGCGGTTGGGTTACAAAGTATATAGGTACATACGTTATGGGAGGAGTAGAAAAAGCCGCAGAAACAGGCTATTTTACGGGCTTCATCACTAATCCTATAGAACCCATAGGTTGGTTCCTTATATTTACGGGTCTTACCGCTCTTATCGTTCTTTTCGGTGTTGAAAAGGGCGTTGAAAAGGTATCTAAGTTTATGATGCCGGTACTCGTTGTGCTTACCGTTGGTATTGCCGTTTATGGTCTCTTTATGCCGGGCGCTATCGACGGTCTTAAGTATTATGTAATTCCTAATTTTGAGCATTTCAACTATATGACGGTTGTTGCCGCTATGGGTCAGCTTTTTTATTCGATGAGTATTGCAATGGGAATTATGATTACCTACGGCTCCTATATGAAGAAGGACATAGCTATTGATAAATCGGTTAAGCAGATTGAGCTTTTTGATACCGGAATCGCCTTCCTTGCGGGACTAATGATTATCCCCGCAGTATTTGCTTTCCCGTCCGAGGCAGGGGCTATGGCAGACCTTACAAAGGCAGGGCCTACCCTTATGTTTATAACCCTGCCCAAGGTATTTAACGCAATGCCGGCAGGCGGCCTTATCGGTGCCACCTTCTTTATAATGGTCTTCTTTGCGGCACTCTCTTCTTCAATTTCACTTATGGAAACGGTTGTGTCTATCTACCTTGACAAAACAAGGCTTTCCAGAAGAACCATATGCCTGCTTGTGTTTGTCGGTTGCATGCTTCTTGGAATTCCGTCTTCGCTCGGTTTTGGCGTGCTCGACTTCATTTCAATCGGAGGTCAGACTATTCTCGACCTATTCGACTTTGTCTCCAACAGCCTGCTTATGCCTATTGCCGCATTCCTTACCTGCATTATTGTTGGCTATATTATTAAGCCCCAGGCAGTGTCGGATGAAATTAAGCTGTCAAGCAAATTTAAAAGTGAGAAGATATTCGTTGTTATAATCAAATACATCGCTCCCATCTTCACAATTCTTATACTTCTTTCCTCAATTCTCGACTTTGTTTGCGGAAAGATTCTTGGAATTTCATTCTTTGTAATTTAAAATACTTTATGAGGTGATTGTTATGAATATTGTTGTTGCACAGTCAGGCGGTCCTACCTGCGCTATTAATGCGTCTCTTCTTGGTGTAATCAAGGGCGGCTACGCATCCCAAAAGATTGAGAAGGTTTACGGCTCACTTAACGGAATAGAAGGTATCCTTTATGGAAATCTTATAGATATTAGCGAGGTTATTAAGAGCGCAGAGGATATGCAGCTGCTCCGTCAGACACCGTCTTCTGCACTCGGTTCTTGCCGTTTTAAGCTTCCTGACCCCGAAGAATCGCCCGAAACCTACGAGAAAATAGTTGCCCGTTTCGAGGAATACCAAATCGGTGCAATGTTCTATATCGGCGGTAACGATTCTATGGATACCGTAAATAAGCTTTCTAAATATCTTGCAGAAAAGAATAGCCCCATCCGCGTTATGGGTGTTCCGAAGACCATTGATAACGACCTTCCCGAGACCGACCATACACCCGGCTTTGGCTCTGCCGCAAAATATCTTGCTACCACAGTTAGCGAGATAGCACGTGACACCGAGGTTTACGATATGAAATCTGTCCTTGTTATCGAGGTTATGGGCAGACAGGCTGGCTGGCTTGCCGCTTCTTCATGTGTGCTTCGCGCAAACGGTGAAGAATACCCCGACTTTATTTATCTTCCGGAGGTAGATTTCTCTGCTGAGCGCTTCCTTTCGGACCTGAAATCTAAGCTTGAAACCAAAAACACCGTTATTGCTGTTGTTTCGGAGGGTGTAACAATTCCCTCTGACGAAAAGGTAGAGCAGAAGACCGATGCTTTCGGTCACGTTCAGCTTGCCGGTATCGGCAAGACCCTCGAGAATCTTATCAAAGATAAGCTTGGTGTAAAGGTTCGCTCTGTTGAGCTTTCTGTTCTTCAGCGCTGTGCTTCTCATATAGCAAGTGAAACCGACCTTGAAGAGAGCGAGGCGGTAGGTACTGCTGCTGTCGAGGCTGCAGTAGAAGGCGAGACCGGCAAGATGATGTCCATTAGACGTCTTTCCGATACGCCTTATAGCGTTGGCTATGCTCCCGTCCCTGCGAACCTTGTGGCAAACGGCGAGCGAAATTTCCCCGTAGAGTGGATTAACGAGGAAAAGAACAACGTTACCGATGAGGCGGTAAAATATTTCTTACCCCTTATCGAGGGAGAGCCTAATATGCTTTATAAAAACGGACTTATCCGTCATATTAAGATGAAATAAATTATTGTCCCGGCAAATTTTAGAAAGGATTCTTATGAGAAAGACCAAAATAGTATGCACCCTCGGTCCGGCAAGTAGCAACCGTGAGACCCTTATCAATATGTTTAAAAACGGAATGAACGTTGCCCGCCTTAACTTTTCACACGGTACACACGAGGCTCATAAGGAAACTATCGACCTTTTCCGTTCTGTTCGTGACGAGCTTGGTATTCCTGCCGCAGTGCTTCTTGATACAAAGGGCCCCGAAATCAGAACTGGACTACTTGAAAAATCACCCGTAGAGTTAAAATCGGGTTCTACTTTCCGACTTTATATTGACGAGAGAATAGGGGATGAGAGCGGTATTTCAATAACCTATTCAGGTCTTATAAAGCTTGTAAAAACCGGTGATGTTATTAAGATTGATGACGGAAGCATAATTCTTCTTGTAACCGAGGTGTGTGACGATTATATCTCTACCGTTGTAACGGTTGGAGGTACGCTTGGCAACAGCAAGGGTATTAACGTACCTGGGGTTCATCTTGATATGCCGTATCTTTCCGAACGCGATAAGTCCGACATTCTTTTTGGAATCAAAGAGGACGTTGATTATGTCGCTGCCTCCTTCGTTCGAACAAAGGAGGATGTTGTTGCGCTACGTAAGTTTCTTAACTACAATGGTGGACATTCAATTAAGATTATTGCTAAAATTGAAAACCGCGACGGCGTGGATAACTTTGACGAAATACTATCCAAAGCTGACGGCATAATGGTTGCCCGCGGAGATATGGGCGTCGAGATTGAGTATGAAAAGCTTCCCGGTCTGCAAAAGCGCTTTATAAAGAAGTGCTACGGCTCGGGAAAGATTGTAATTACCGCAACCCAGATGCTTGAATCAATGATTCATTCCTATAACCCCACCCGTGCTGAGATTACCGACGTTGCAAACGCTGTTTTTGATGGCACAAGCTGCGTTATGCTTTCGGGAGAGACCGCAATGGGAATTGATCCAGCACACGTCGTTGAGGTTATGTCTACAATTCTAGAGCAGGCTGAAAGCGATGCTCTGGAGATGGATATGTTCCGAAACAATATGTTTGAGTCTGTAAGCGATACCACAAACGCTATTTGTGATGCCGCTTGCACAACCGCCCGTGACCTTATGGTTAAGGCAATAATTGCATCTACAAAATCAGGCTATTCTGCGCGCAGACTTTCAAAGTTTAGACCGAGTGAGCCTATTGTTGCGGCAACACCCGAAATAAAGACTTATCATCAAATGTCGCTTTCGTGGGGTGTTCATCCAGTTCTAGCTCTTTTCCAGGAAAACGAAGAAAAGCTTTTTAAGCATGCAATTGACTGTGCAAAGCAGATTGATCTTGTTGAAAAGTCAGATATAGTAGTAATTCTTGGTGGCGAACCTATAAACGTGTCGGGTAATACTAACACACTGAAGGTCGTTACCGTTGAATAAAAATTGAAAAGCTTTTTCACTAAAATTTTAAAAGGAGAAAAAACAATGAAAAAACTTTTATCCCTTACCCTCGCGCTTCTTATGATTTTAGCTGTACTTGCAGGCTGCAGTGGTAAGAAGGACCCCGAAGCGACTCCTGAGACCGCAGAAGCAGAGTATAAGCTTGGTCTTAACGTAACAATTGCTTATGCCGAAGAACAGGAAGGAAAGGTTGCCGCTGACGCTAACGTTGCAGCTGTAATCCTTGACAAAGACGGCAAAATTGTTGACTGTGCATTTGATGTAGTTTCTATGAGTGTTGACGTACCCGACGGCTACCTTGCTGACGGTGCGGCTACCGCTACCTTTAAGTCGAAACACGATATCGGTGATGCTTACGGAATGGTAGCATACGGCGGCGCAATCGCTGAGTGGTATGCACAGGCGGACGCTTTTGCAGATTACTGCGTTGGCAAGACTGTTTCTGAGGTTAAGGCTATCGCTCTTAACGACAAGGGTGCACCCTCTGACCTTACCACATCTTGCACAATCGGCGTCAAGGACTATATTGAAGCTATAGCAAAGGCTTGCGAAGATCCCGCTGCAAAGACCTTCAAGGCTGAAGGCGAAGTAAAGCTTGGTCTTACTGCTAACGGTAAGGTTGAATCTGCAAAGGATTCAGAGGCTGATGACGGCGAGGTTAATTACATTGTTACCGTTGCTGCTTCGGTAGTTGATAAGGATGGCAAGCTTCTCGCTGCTATCGTTGACGGTGCACAGCCCGCATTCACCTATGACGATGCTGGCGTTGTTACCGAGGCTAAGTACAGCGGCTCAAAGCGTGAACTTAAGGACAGCTATGGCATGGTAGCTTATGCAGGCGCAAAGGCTGAATGGTACAAGCAGGCTGAGGCTCTTGAGAATGCTGCTGCAGGCAAAACCGCTGACGAAGTTAAGGCTATGGCTGGTGCTGACGGCAAGGCTGCTGATGCTGACCTCGCTGCTAGCTGCACCATTTCTATCGTGGGCGATGTTACAAACATTGCTGTTGCAATGAGTAAAGCAAAATAAATTTTAGCTTACGAAATATAAGAGGGCATTCGTGCCCTCTTATAATCTTTTGAGATAAGGTGATTCGGTGAAAAGATTAATTTCTGTCGTGCTTATACTTGCCGTTGTTTTAACGAATTTAGCTTCTTGCACAAAAAAGAATACTGTAACGGCAGAAAAGCAGCGTTTCTCCGAAACTTTTATCGATTATTTTGACACGGTATCTACCGTAGTCGGTTTCGCGGAGAGTCAAGAGAAGTTTGACGCGGTAGCCGACGACATAGAAAAACTCCTGAAAGAATTTCACGAGCTTTATGATATTTACAACACCTATAGTGGTGTTAACAATATTTGCAACATAAATAAAAAAGCAGGCGAAGAGCCTGTAGTGGTTGACCCGAGAATTATCGACCTTCTGGAGCTGTCACGGGAAATTTGTGAAGTGACGTCGGGCTATACCGATATAACACATGGCGCGCTTTTTAAGCTTTGGCACGATGCTAGAGATACCGCGTCTTTTGCCCCAGAAGAAGCTTATCTTCCGAGTGCAGACAAAATAGAATCTGCTATGGAAAAATGCGGATTTGATAAATTAGTAATTGACCGCGAACACAGTACCGTTTTTATTACTGAACAGGGTATCAGACTTGATGTTGGAGCAATAGCAAAGGGATATGCAACCGAAAAGATTGCAAAGTATCTCGAAGAAAAGGGAATAAGCGGATATGCCCTTAATTTTGGTGGAAACATTCGTATTATCGGGGACAAGCCCGATGGTGGAAAATGGACGGCTTCGGTTGCAGACCCAGACGGTCAGGTTGACAGTCTTATGACAATTCAAATTCAAAAAAAAGCGGTAGTTACAAGCGGTTCTTATCAACGCTATTTTGAGCTTGACGGAGTACGATACCATCATATTATTGACCCTTTTGCGGGTTATCCTAAAAATCACTTTTCCTCAGTTACTATCGTTGCAAACAGTAGCGCATTGGCAGATGCCTTTTCAACGGCGCTTTTCTCGATGAGCTTTGAAGAGGGTAAAAAACTTGTGGATAAATTTGAAGACCTTGAAGCAGTGTGGATAACTGCCGACGGAGAAATCGTTTACAGTAGCGGATTTGAAGATTTTATAGTTTAGGGAGTAAGCAAATGAGAAGATTTAAGGTAATAGGTATGAGCTGTGCCGCATGCAGTGCAAGGGTTGAAGGCGCGGTAGGATCTCTTGACGGAGTAGCAGAATGCTCGGTTAATTTGCTTACAAACTCAATGGAAATCAGCGGAAATGCAACCGATGAAGAGATAATTTCGGCAGTAGAAAAAGCGGGCTATAAGGCAGAGCGTGAGGGCAAAGTTGTCACGCCAAAAAGATCTAAAAAAGCCGATAACAGCTTTATTTTCAGACTAGTTTCTTCCGCTATTCTTGTTATAGTATTGATGTACCTTTCGATGGGGCATATGGTCGGTATTCATTTGCCGCATTTAATTTCGAACTCACCTTTTTTGGTCGCGGTTTTAGAGATGATAATTTCTCTTGCCGTGATAATTATTAACAGAAAATTTTATATAAATGGAATAAAGGGTGTGCTTCATGGGGCACCGAACATGGATACACTCGTCTCGCTAGGCTCCTTTGCAGCTTTTGGATACAGTGTATATCAGACAGTTTTTATTGGTAATTTAGAAAAAGCTAACGATATAGCGGCTGCAAATTATCTCTTGCATGGGCTTTATTTTGAATCTGCCGCAATGATTCTTGCCCTAATTACGGTAGGTAAAGCCTTGGAAGACAGCGCAAAGGGTAAAACAACAAACGCCATTAATTCGCTGCTCGACCTTGCACCTAAAACTGCAAGGGTTATTCGAGACGGCAGAGAAGTCCAAATACCTATAGAAGAGCTTTCGGTCGGCGATATTTTTACCGTCCGTGCAGGTGAAAGCATACCTGCTGACGGAGTGATAGTTGAGGGCAACTCTGCCGTTGACGAATCCGCACTTACGGGAGAAAGTGTTCCGATAGATAAGAGTGTCGGAAATAGCCTTTCTGCCGCAACAGTTAATATCTCAGGTTATTTAAAATGCAGAGCAGAAAAAGTAGGGGAAGATACTACACTATCACGTATTATTAAAATGGTTAGTGATTCTGCCGCTTCGAAAGCACCTATTGCAAAGCTTGCGGATAGGGTTTCAGCTATTTTCGTACCGATAGTATTAATCATTGCAGGCATAACAATAGTGGCTTGGCTTGTTGCAGATATGTCACTCGGCTTTGCAGTTGCGCGAGGCATTTCTGTTTTGGTGATTTCCTGCCCTTGTGCACTTGGTCTTGCGACTCCCGTAGCCATTATGGTAGGCAGTGGATTGGCGGCAAAAGAGGGAATTTTATTTAAAAACGCAAAAACACTTGAAAATGCCGGAAAATCTGCTATAATCATTCTTGATAAGACAGGAACGGTTACCGAAGGAAAACCCAGCGTTACAGATATAGTGCCTCTAAACGGTACATCGGAGATAGATCTTCTGACATTGGCTTATTCTCTTGAATATAAGAGTGAGCATCCACTTGCAAAAGCGGTTTGTGTCCATGCAGAGGAAGCTGATATCCAAAGAAAAGAGATTTTAGATTTTACCGTTCATAGCGGTTCGGGCGTATCTGGTCTTTTAAACGGTAAAAGGCTTATCGGAGGAAATTCTAAGTTTATAATTTCAAATGATTTGTCAACCAATGATTTGGCAGAGAGAATCGATGTGTTATCAAACGAAGGAAAAACTCCCTTGATATTTGCACTAGGAGATAAGCTGCTCGGAATAATTGCTGTTGCCGACACTTTAAGACACGATTCGAAAGCTGCAATCGAAAGCTTTAAAAAACAGGGAATTCGCGTTGTACTCCTTACGGGAGATAATGAAAAAACTGCTCATAGTATTGCGAAAGATGTCGGAATTGATGAGGTTATTGCAGGTGTTATGCCGGATGAAAAGGCTGAAAAAGTGCGCGAGCTTAAAAAACATGGCAAGGTTGCATTTGTCGGTGACGGTATTAACGATGCGATTGCTTTAACCGAAGCCGATACCGGTATTGCAATCGGTGCAGGCACCGACATAGCGATAGAATCTGCGGATGCTGTACTGATGAAAAGCAGTCTTTGCGATGTTGATAAGGCGCTAAAAATTAGCCGAAGAGTTCTGTTGAATATAAAGGAAAACCTTTTCTGGGCGTTCTTTTACAATGCACTCGGAATACCGCTTGCAGCAGGTCTTTTTATAAATTTGTTCGGATGGGAGCTCCATCCTATGTTCGGGGCCGCTGCAATGAGCGTTTCGAGCATAACTGTTGTTCTTAATGCGCTGCGTCTTAACTTTATAAAGTTTGATAAAAAACTTTTTGAAGGTATGCCACTTACAATGGCTTTAAATACTAAAAAATCCAATGAGGAGAATGATAATATGAGAAAAATTGTTGATGTTTACAAGTTTAGAGTTTCGGGTATGATGTGTGAGCATTGTGCCGAAAAAGTAAAACAGGCTATTATGACCCTTGAAGAGGTTGATAGTTGTGAGGTTGACCTTGCGACAGGCGATGTTACAGTAAACACTTGGGTAGAGATGCCCGTTATTATTGCAGCAAAAACAATTGAGGACCTTGGTTACAAGATAGTTTAATTATTTCACCGTCTGATTTTTTCAGACGGTTTTTTAATAATTTTTTGAAATTTCCGCATATACATATTACAGATTTGTTTTGCGGAGGTATATTATGGGTTCATTATGCGCAATTGTAGATTTTGAGGATAAAAATAGGTTATCTGTTGCTACAGCTTCAAAAATGGGTGAGAGTATGTGGCGACGCGGTCCCGACAACAGGGGTATATATTCGTGTGATTTCGCGATTTTTCAGCATAACCGACTTGCCGTTTCTGATGTTGATAACGGGCTTCAGCCGATGACTGCTGAATGGGAGGGCAGAAAATACACTATCATTTATAACGGCGAGGTTTATAATTGTGATGAGCTTCGTCGTGACCTCAAAACACGGGGTGTAACTTTTAAAACAAATTCAGACACCGAAACGGTGCTTTGGACTTATATAATTTATAAAGATAAGTGTCCTGAACGACTTGTTGGTATTTTTGCTTTTGCTGTTTTATGCGAGCTCGAAAGAAAAGTTTTTATCTGCCGTGATAGATTGGGCGTGAAACCCTTATATTATGCAAAAATAGGAACAAGTTTAACTATCAGCTCAGAAATTAAAGGTATACTTGCACACCCCGAGTTTCGCGCAGGCATAGACAGAAAAGGTCTATGGGAGCTTCTATTTCTTGCTCCCGTTACATTACGGGGAAGCGGTATATTTAAAGGTATAAACAAGCTTACTCCCGGGACGGCGGGGTATATAGATGAGAATGGAATCAATTTGTACGAATATTGGACACTAAAAGCAACAGTTTATAACGGCACGGCGGAAGAAGCCGCTGCTATTACCGAAGAGATTTTAACAGATTCCGTTTGCAAACAGCTTAAAAGCGATGTACCACTCGGAGTTCTCCTTTCTGGTGGGCTTGATTCATCGGTAGTTACTGCTATTGCGGCAGAGGATTTCAGCAAAAGGGGAGATACCCTTGCAACCTATTCCTTTCAATATGAGGGAAACAAAGAAAATTTCAAATCTTCACTTTTTCAGCCTGAGGGAGATGATGAGTTTGCACTCTATTTAGCCGAGCATCTTAAAACCGACCATACCGTGCTTACGGCAGACAATTTAAAGATTGCAGAGTGTCTTTTTCCTGCAGTAAAGGCGCGCGATTTTCCCGGTCAGGCAGACATTGACTCCTCGCTTTTATATTTCTGTAGCGAGATTAAGAAAAAGCATACGGTGGTTCTTTCGGGTGAATGCTCTGATGAAATTTTTGGCGGATATCCGTGGTTTTACCGTCCGGAAATGCTATACCGTGATTTTTTTCCGTTTATTCACGACCCATTTGCGAGGGTTAATCTTTTTGATGATAAACTAACCTTAAAGAATGAGGGCTATGACTATTTATCGGGAGAATATAAGAATATAATCAAGGCATGCCCTGTTTTGGAGGAGGACAGCGATGATATGGTGCTTGCCCGCTGCGCGACCTATTTGTCGATTAATTACTTTGGCGCGAGTCTGCTGGAGCGTAAGGACAGAATGAGCATGTATTCATCGGTAGAAGCGAGAGTACCATTTGCTGACCACAGACTCCTTGAATTCGTTTACAATGTACCATGGAGTATTAAGTATGAAAATGGCGTTGAAAAAGCACTGCTTCGCAACGCCATGAAGAATAAACTACCCGACAAAATACTACATCGGAAGAAAAGCCCCTATCCAAAAACACATTCTCCCGTATACGAAAAGGCGGTTCGTGATATACTTAAAAACCGCATGGAGGCAGGTGGTATTCTTTCGGATATTATCAAAAAAGAAAGAATCCAAGATATATTATCGGGTAGCACGAGCACATGGTTTGGTCAGTTAATGAGTGGGCCGCAGCTTATGGCTTGGCTAATTCAGTTTGACTACTGGTTCGAGCTTTATAATGTGGATT
Source organism: Acutalibacteraceae bacterium (assembly GCA_045638145.1). Classification (GTDB taxonomy): domain Bacteria; phylum Bacillota; class Clostridia; order Oscillospirales; family Acutalibacteraceae; genus SFWF01. Next base: position 169,449 of record JAZUAU010000024.1, on the reverse strand, counting down.
TATTTATATAAATTAAACAAAAACGCATTAATAAAATATTGCTTGACATTTGAATGTTACTTATAGTATAATAACCTTTGCAAGTTTATGCCTTTGAAGAACGCAAAGGGAGGGAATTTTAGATGAGTCAGGTTCGCATTAAAGAAAACGAATCGCTTGATAACGCGCTTAGACGTTTTAAGAGACAGACGGCAAAGGACGGAGTTATTCAGGAAGTCCGCAAAAGAGAACACTATGAGAAGCCCTCTGTAAAGCGCAAGAAGAAGTCCGAAGCGGCACGCAAACGTAAGTTCCGCTAAGCGATTGTTGCACAAACTCGAAAGCGGTTGATTTTCAACCGCTTTTTTGTTTTTTAAGGAGTATAATTCAGTGTTAAAACCAAACTTTATTTTTAATTCCATTTTGGACATAACGCCGCAGTTTTTAGCTGATAATAATATAAAAGCACTGCTGCTTGATGTTGATAATACCTTGACCTATGCCCATAAATCAAAGGCGCTTCGTGACGGTGCAAGTGATTGGTTTGCCACTCTTCGTGAGAATGGTATTTCACTTATAGTGCTTTCGAATGCAAAGCCGAAAAGAGCGGAGGAGTTTGGCGAGAGTATAGGGCTTCCAACTGTCGGCGGTTCGGCAAAGCCGTTGCCCTTCGGGTATTTAAAGGCAGTAAATCAGCTTGGAGCAAAGAAAAGCGAGGTCGCAATGGTAGGCGACCAGATTTTCACCGATACAGTTGGTGCAAAAATAATTGGAATTAAAACTATTTTAGTCACCGATATTACTCCCGAGGAGGGTTGGAGCTTTCGCCTTCGCCGTAAGCTCGAAAATAAGATTTTAAAGGACGTGAAATAGATGGCTGCTAAATTCGGACCCGCAGGAAACAGCGAAAGTTTTACCGCTTTAGGCTACAAGCATAGTCTTCAAGTACCCGAATATATCGAGAGAATGGGACTTGATGCTTTTGAATATCAATGCGGCAGAGGGGTAAATATCGGTACCGATAAGGCTGAAGAACTAGGAAAGCTTGCGAAAGAACGCAGTATTTCTCTCTCTCTTCATGCACCTTATTATATCTCTATGTCCTCTGTGGAAGAGGATAAGCGCCTTAATTCTATTAACTACATTTTACAGAGTGCTAGAGCTGTAAAGGCAATGGGCGGTAACAGAATTATCGTTCATACAGGCTCTTGCGGTAAAATAAGCCGCGAGGAAGCCCTCAACCTTGCCATTGATACCATGAAAAAATCCCTTGAAGCACTCGATAGCGAGGGACTCGGACATATCCATATTTGCCCCGAAACTATGGGAAAGGTAAATCAGCTCGGCACACTAAGCGAGGTTATGGAACTTTGTGCGGTAGACGAGCGCCTTATTCCGTGTATCGATTTCGGCCATCTTAACGCACGCGAACAGGGAATACTGAGAACATATTCTGATTTTGAAGAAGTTTTCAAAACCGTAGAAGACAAGCTCGGTATAGACCGCCTTCGCGCCTTCCATTCCCATTTCTCCAAGATTGAGTATTCAAAGGGTGGTGAGGTAAGACATCTCACCTTTGAGGATGATCTTTACGGACCAAATTTTGAGCCAGTAATGGAGCTTACTTATAAATACGGCGCATCACCTACCTTTATCTGTGAATCGGCTGGCACTCAGGCAGAGGACGCAAAGGCTATGAAGGATTATTATTGGGGGCTTTCAAAATGATTAAAATACTTGTTTTAAACGGACCGAATCTGAATTTCCTTGGTATTCGCGAGCCTTCGGTTTACGGCTCGGAAACACTGGATGATGTAATCGGATATATCGATAGATATGCCAACGAAAAGGGCATCGACTGTTACTTTTTCCAGTCAAATTCTGAGGGCGATTTAATCGATGCTATTCAGAGTGTATATTACGATTTTGACGGATGTATACTTAATGCGGGAGCATATACACACTATAGCTACGCAATGCGTGATGCAATTGCTTCTATCGGTAAGCCTGTCATAGAAGTGCACATGTCTGATATTAATAACAGAGAAGAATTCAGAAAGGTTTCTGTGATTCGTGAAGTATGCCGTGAGTCGATAATGGGTCACGGCAAGGATAGTTATACGCTTGCGATAGACGCCATTAAAAAATATTTATGAGTATGAGATTTATAAATAGTAAAACGGCGGCTCTCATTTACACACCTGTCAACAGACGATATTTGACAGGTTTTAATTCATCACTCGGTTATTTTCTTATGACCCATGATGAGAATGTGCTTTTTGTTGACGGAAGATATTTTGAAGCTGCAACAAAAAAGGTTAGCGGCGCAAAGGTTGTGCTTATCGATAAGCTCTTTGACCAAATGAATAACTTGTTTGTCGAAAAGCGAATCGAAAGACTACTTATAGAAACTGAAAACGAAATATCGTTTTTAAACACTCTTCGTAAAAAGCTTTCTGTAAGAGTATCGGCATCCGCCTCTCTTTCAAAGAGATTAACCGAGATGCGCAGTATTAAAAGTCGCGAAGAATTAGAGTGTTCTATTGATGCACAGAGAATTGCTGAAAAGGCCTTTTGCGATACCCTTGAATTTATAAAAGAGGGTGTGACCGAGCGTGAAATAGCGGCATTTTTGGAATACAGAATGAAGCTTTATGGCAGCGAGTGTGCGGCATTTGAGACTATCGCTGTTGCGGGCGCAAATTCATCACTTCCTCACGGAGTTCCCACCGATAAAAAGATTGCGGCAGGGGACTTTATAACTATGGATTTCGGCGCCGTTATTAATGGCTATTGCTCTGATACGACCCGTACCGTTGCAATGGGCTTTGCTACAGATGAAATGCGAAAGGTATATGAAACCGTATTAAAGGCACAGACCGCTGCTGAAAGTATCGCACGCGCAGGAGTTCTTTGTAGTGAGGTTGACAAGGCTGCAAGGGATGTAATCACCGAGGCAGAATACGGAGAATATTTTATTCATTCAACCGGTCACGGAATAGGCCTTGAGGTTCATGAAATTCCGTCTCTCTCGCCAAGAAGCGGCGAGGTAAAGCTCCGCCGTGGACAGCTTGTATCAAACGAGCCGGGCATCTATCTTCCCGGGAAATTCGGTGTTAGAATAGAAGATATGCTTTTTATTACAAAGAACGGTTGTAAAAACTTGACAAAAGCTGAAAAAAGCCTTATAATCTTATAGAATGGTGTGTATATACACTAATTTATTAATCAAATTTCACTTTTGGAGGAATTTTAAATGGTAAGTGCAGGAGATTTCAGAAACGGCGTAACCTTCGAAATGGACGGTAACGTATATCAGATTATTGAATTTCAGCATGTAAAACCGGGTAAGGGTGCCGCTTTTGTTCGCGCAAAGATCAGAAATGTTATTGCAGGTTCTGTTATTGAGCGCACCTTCAACCCCAGTGAAAAATATCCCACCGCTTTCGTTGAGAGAAAGGATATGGAATTCTCTTACAGCGATGAAGGACTTTACTATTTCATGGACCCTGAATCTTATGAAATGATTCCGGTTAGTCAGGCAGACCTTGGCGATGCCTTCAAGTTCGTTAAGGAAAATATGACCTGCAAGATTCTGTCCTACAAGGGCAAGGTTTTCGGAGTTGAGCCGCCTACCTTTGTTGAGCTTAAAATAACCCAGACCGATCCCGGCTTTGCAGGCAACACCGCTACTAATGCTACGAAGCCCGCAACTCTCGAAACAGGAGCAGAAATCCGTGTACCTCTCTTTATTAATGAGGGCGACAAGATTCGTATTGACACCAGAACCGGTGAATATATGGAGCGCGCATAATTTACTTTTAAGGAGAAAAAGCTATGTATATCAATGAAAGAGTTTCTTACATCAAAGGTCTTGCTGACGGTCTTAATATCGGAAACGATACCAAAGAGGGAAAGGTAATTCAGGCAATTCTCGACCTTCTTGAGGATATGTGCGATGAAATTGTCACTATAGACGAGGCCTGTGCAGAGCTAGGCGAGCAGCTCGATGCTGTTGATGAGGACCTTTCTGCCATTGAGGAAGATTTCTACGAGGACAATTATTTCGACGATGATGAAGAAATCGACGGTGAGGTTTACGAGGTTGAATGCCCCGAGTGCCACGATATAATCTATCTTGATGAATCTATGCTTGAGGATGAAGAAATGCGTTGTCCTAACTGTGGCACACTTTTAGAGTTTGAATTCGAGTGTGACTGCGACGGCGATTGTGACTGCGAAGAAGAATAATTTTAAAGCCGCGCAAACAGCGCGGCTTTATTAACATAGGGGTTATTATGCTTAAAAAATACAACTATTTAAATCTACTACTGCTTATTCCGTTTGGCTTCGGTCTTTTTGTGGCGATAAACGACGGAATCATACTCGGGTTTGAGCGCGGTATTTTTGATGCTTTGCGAAACCTCGCACCCTTTGCCAATATACCTATGCGAGCACTTACTGAGCTTGGAAGCGCAGTTGGAGTTATAGCAATTACCTCGCTAATCTTTTTAATTACACTTATTTTTAATAAGCATTTTTTTGAGTTCGGTCTTCCCGTAACAATCGTTGCTATTATCTCACGCGTAATTAACATTACAATTAAAAATATCCTTATGCGTGAGCGTCCTGACTTCAAGGTTATGCACGCTTCGGAGTCAAGCTTTCCGAGCGGACATTCACAAAACAATATGGCGCTTTATATTGCTATTCTTATCACTTTTTTACTCATTGTAAATGCGCCTAAGATAAGAACCTGGCTGAAGATTGGTTGTATTGTAATTCCCATAATAATCGGGATTACCCGACTTTATTTTGGAGTTCACTATTTTACCGACGTTATTGCAGGTTGGTCACTCGGTGCGATAGTTGCCTATAATGTGATTTATTTCTACTTTAAAATTTACAGAAGGATTACAAAAGAAGATGATAGCGACAAGTCTTGAGTATAAGCTCGCTTATGAAAAGGTTGAGGAGAAACGCACGTTTCCCGTTATAATCGTTGCAGCAGGCTCTGCTTCCCGAATGCAAGGAATTGATAAGCTCTCCTATCAGATTTGCGGACTCCCCGTTCTTGCAAGAACTGTTTTAGCCTTTGAAGAATCAGATAGAATAAGCAAGATTGTTGTTGTAACAAGGGAAGATAAGATAGCTGAATATGGTGCTTTTAAAGAAAAATATGCTTTATCAAAGGATTATTCGGTTGTTGTTGGCGGCGCATCGCGAGAAGAAAGTGTTTTATGCGGAATTAACGCACTTGGCAACTGCGAAAAGGTGCTTGTTCACGATGGCGCGAGACCAATTGTGTGCGGCGAGGTTATAGCAAGAGTCGCCAATGCGCTTGAAAACCATGACAGCGTTACTTGTGGTGTAAAAATCGTTGATACGGTAAAATCCGTTAACGAGGATAAGATCGTTACAAAAACACTAAATCGCGATTTTCTGTATTCTGTACAGACACCGCAGGGCGTAAGTGTTGAAAAGTTTAGAAATAGTGCCGCTGAATTTCCCGTTTGCCGCTTTACGGACGATACATCTGTTGTTGAGGCAGTCGGTTGCAAGACCCTAATTGTCGAAGGCGACCGCAGGAACATAAAGATAACAACGCCTGCTGACATAAAATTAGCAGAAGTATATTTAACGGAGGGAAAGGTATGAGAATCGGACATGGATACGACGTTCACAGATTTGCCGAAAACAGAAAAATGTTTATAGGCGGTGTTGAGATTCCATATGAGCAGGGGCTTCTCGGACATTCCGATGCCGACGTTCTTCTTCATGCTATTTGCGATGCCCTTCTCGGTGCGGCGGCCTTAGGCGATATTGGTCGCCATTTTCCCGATTCTGACCCCGCTTTCGAGGGTATAGATAGTAAGCTGCTCCTTTCTCGCACGATAAATCTCTTAAAGAATAAAGGCTATAAAGTAGTAAATATAGACTCCACCGTTGTGGCACAGCAACCGAAGCTTGCCCAATATATTGAGGGTATGAAAAACACTATTGCCGTTCTTTGCGGTGTTGATGCAGATGCCGTTAACGTTAAGGCTACAACCGAAGAAAAACTTGGCTTTACCGGAGCACTTCAGGGTATCTCTGCCCATGCCGTCTGCCTTATAGACAACTTGTAATATTTGTCCATATCACCTCATATCTTTTCTTGAGGTGATATTGTGTTTTATGCATCGCTGAGATTTAAAAAGAGTGTTGCAATAATTGTTCTGTCAGTTGTAATTGCTTTCGGATTCTTGCTTGCATCATTTATTAATGCGGCCAGTGACTTGGAAAAGAATGCCGATACATTTGATGAACGGATAAATATTGCCTCGGTTTACGGATACGATATTTCGGATGCAGAGGAAATCGAGAGTCATATTGATTTGTCTTTAATTTCGGGAGATATCTTTTCCGACTATAACGAGCTTCAGAATATCTGCGGCTTTGACCTTTCGGACTATTCGGACAAAACTGTTGTAAGATATAGCTATATTATAGATAACGGAAATCTGGAAATAGGACTTCTCTGCTATAATGGCAGACTAATCGGTGGCGATGTTTTTGTCTTTTCCGAAGGCGAATATTTGTCTCTAACATATGAAAACGGAGAAAGTAATGGAAACATTAAGGATTGATAAATTTATTTCGGTTGCTGCGGCGGTTTCACGCACCGATGCAAAACAGCTTCTTAAAAGCGGAGCAGTAACCGTTAACGGAGTTACCGTTAAAAAAGCAGATACCAAGGTTTGTGAAAACGATATCGTTTTGTGTCATGGCAAGCAATTAATTTATAAAAAGTTTGTTTACCTCATACTAAATAAACCCAAAGGTGTACTCTCTGCAAGCACAGATAAAAGAGTGAAAACGGTAGTAGACCTTGTGCCCGAAGAATATAAGCATTACGACCTGTTTCCGGTTGGTCGTCTGGACAAGGATACAACGGGACTTCTTCTTATTACAAATGACGGAGATTTTGCACACAAGATTATTTCGCCAAAATCGGGTACGGACAAGCGTTATTTAGCGGTTCTTGACGGCGCGGTAACCGAAGAACATATTAAGCTGTTCGCCGAGGGCGTAACCCTTACAGACGGAACTGAGTGTCTTCCCGCAAGGCTTGAAAGAGCGGGTGAGACGGGCGCTTTTGTTACTGTGCAGGAGGGAAAATATCATCAAATAAAAAGAATGTTCGGTGTTGTCGGTCTGGGAGTTAATGAGCTAGAACGCCTATCTATCGGTAATTTGAGCTTACCCACAGACCTTGCAAGAGGAGAGTCCCGTGAGCTGACAACACAGGAATTTGAGGTATTGCAGGAAAACAAAGGAAATTGTTAACAAATAGGACAAAAAATCATCTTTTTTACCAAATGAATGGTGTCATATTTGTTAAAATACACTATTGTTATTATTGGTTTTATTTGTTATAATACCAATGTGTTAATGGTACTACTGTGCTGTGCGCAGCTGTACTTAATTTTTAGGAGGTCAATTATGGCAAGCTTATCATTACGTAACGTTTACAAGAGATACCCCGGCGGAGTTACCGCGGTATCAGACTTTAACCTTGAAATTAAGGATAAAGAATTTATCATTCTCGTAGGTCCTTCCGGATGCGGTAAGTCTACCACTCTCCGTATGATTGCAGGACTTGAAGAAATCACCGAGGGTGAAATCTACATCGGCGACAGAGTAGTTAATGATGATGCTCCTAAGGATAGAGATATTGCAATGGTTTTCCAGAACTATGCTCTTTATCCTCATATGACAGTATTTGACAATATGGCATTCGGACTTAAGCTCCGCAAGACTCCGAAGGAGGAGATTAAGCGTCGTGTTGAGGAAGCTGCAAGAATCCTTGACATTGCACACCTTCTTGAGAGAAAGCCGAAGGCTCTTTCGGGTGGTCAGCGTCAGCGTGTTGCTCTCGGTCGTGCAATCGTTCGTGAGCCTAAGGTATTCCTTCTTGACGAACCTCTTTCAAACCTCGATGCCAAGCTTCGTGCACAGATGAGAACCGAGATTTCTAAGCTTCACTTAAAGCTTGGTACAACCTTCATCTACGTTACCCACGACCAGACCGAGGCTATGACCATGGGTACCAGAATCGTTGTTATGAAGGATGGTCTTATTCAGCAGGTTGATACTCCTCAGACCCTTTACCTCTATCCTTGCAACCTCTTCGTTGCAGGATTCATCGGTTCTCCCCAGATGAACTTTATCGATTCAGTTCTCCTCAAAGAGGGCGACGATTTCTTCGTAGAGTTCGGTTCTGAAGATACAAAAACACGCGCAGGTGTTAAGTATAAGATTAAGTTACCCGCTTCCAAGAATGCTGACGGAAAGCTTAACGACTACGTAGGCAAGGAAGTGATTATGGGTATCCGTCCTGAGGATGTTCATAATGAGGAAGAACTTATTGAGAAGTTCCCCGACGGTGTTGTTACAGCTGATGTTGAAGTTACAGAGCTTATGGGTGCTGAAACCTATCTTTATATGGTATGTGAGGGTCAGCACATCAATGCTCGTGTTGCTCCCACCAACACTGCAAAGCCTGGTGACACCATCACTATCACACTTGAACCCGGTAAGATTCATCTCTTTGATAAGGAAACCGAAATTACCATCTGCAACTAATTTTGGTAAAATATTTACAGAACAAAGGCACGACCAAGCGGTCGTGCCTTTATATTTTGCGCCTTTTAACAGTTTTTCCTGACGAACATATCTTTTTATGTTATAAAATATTATTGTACCGATAGTTTTTGTAATTATTTTGTAATTTTTATATAAAATACTTGAAAATTAATCGGTTTTTGTGTAAAATGTAAATGTGTATTTTTGTGCAATTTTTTCTTGAAAGGGATGTTTACAGATTATGGCAAATCGACTTTTTCAGAGCGTAATACATCAGATGAAGGATGCGGTAGATAGAATTATTGGCGTTGTTGATGACCATGCTACCGTAATCGCTTGCAGCGAGCTTGGCAGGATGGGTGAAACAATCGAGATGGCGTTTGACGTTGCTGCACCAGGTGAGGTTTACACATCTAACGGCAAAACCTTCAAGGCAGTTGGCTCCAATATGCCTTCTGACTATTATGTTTTTGTTGACGGAGAAGACCCGATATCTGAAAAATACTGTATTCTTCTTTCAATCGCTTTTTCAAATATCAAGTTTTACTACGATGAGAAATATGACAGAAGCAACTTTATAAAGAACGTTATTCTTGAAAACATTCTCCCCGGTGATATTTATCTTAAATCTCGTGAGCTTCATTTTAATAACGATGTCAGCCGTACCGTTCTTCTAATCAGAACTCTCGACCATAGCGATGTTGTTGTTTACGATATTGTTCAGAATCTTTTCCCCGAGAAGAACAAGGATTTCGTTATCAGCATTAATGAAACAAATATTGCACTCATCAAGGAGACCAAGTCCAATATTGAGCCTAAGCATATTGAGAAGCTCGCAATGTCTATCTCCGACACGCTTGCAGGAGAGTTCTATACAACCGTTTCAATCGGTATAGGAACAACTGTTGATTCTATAAAAGACCTAGCAAAATCCTTCAAGGAGGCTCAGGCTGCACTTGAGGTTGGTAAGGTATTTGATACCGACAAGACCATCGTCAGTTATGATAACCTCGGAATAGCTCGTCTTATCTACCAGCTGCCCACAACCCTTTGTGAAACCTTCCTCAAAGAGGTTTTTAAACGTGGTTCTATTCAGGGACTCGATCAGGAAATGCTTTTCACAATTCAGAAGTTCTTTGAAAATGACCTTAATGTGTCAAAGACAGCAGAGCAGATTCCGGTTCACAGAAATACACTTGTATACCGTCTTGATAAAATCAAAAGAATTACCGGTCTTGACCTTCGCGAGTTTGACCAGGCTATCGTCTTTAAGATTGCGCTTATGGTTAATAAGTATTTACAGGCAGACCCCGTTAAGTTTTAGTTCTTCTTTCAAAATTTATAGAAAGGGTTGATTACGATAGAAAACGTTGAGATTTTAGAAACAGAAAAACCGATTATCGAATTTAAAGGCATTTCAAAAACCTACAACACGGGTACACATGCCCTTGACGATGTTAATATAACCATCAATAAAGGCGAATTTGTTTTCGTCGTTGGCGCTTCTGGTGCCGGTAAAAGTACCTTTATGAAGCTCATCGTCCGAGAGGAAAAGGCAAACACAGGTAGCCTTACCGTTAACGGATACAATCTTATGAAGATTCGCAAAAGACAGATTCCTATGCTTCGCAGAACAATGGGAATAGTTTTTCAGGACTTCAGACTTATCCCCAATATGAATGTTTTTGACAATGTTGCTTTCGCGATGAGAGTAATAGGCGCAAAAACACGCGATATCAGACGCGAGGTCGCTTCGATGCTTTCAATGGTTGGTCTTGGAGATAAAGCCCGCTCAATGCCTAATCAGCTTTCGGGCGGTGAACAGCAAAGAGTAGGTCTTGCCCGTGCCCTTGTTAATAAACCTGACCTTATTATTGCGGACGAGCCTACGGGTAATGTAGACCCTAGCCTCTCTTACGAAATCGTTTCTCGTCTTACCGAAATCAATAAACAGGGAACTACCGTTTTAATGGTTACCCATGATTATAACCTTGTGCGTGATTTCCGTCACCGAGTAATTATGATTGAGGACGGAAAAATCGTTGCTGATAACCCTGCAGGAGGTGGCGCAATATGAAAATGAGAAGCGTACGCTACCTGACAGGTGAGGGTATTAAAAACCTTTGGGCAAACCGCCTGATGACCATCGCGTCTGTAGGTGTACTTGTGGCTTGTATGGTAATTATCGGACTTGCAATGCTCCTTACAATGAACATTAACGATGTTATGTCCAACCTCGAAAAGGAAAACGTCGTAATGGCATATTTTAACGATAAAAACTCGGTGCTCTACGGAAGCGATTCTGATAAAAATTCAGATAAGAACACTACCTCTGAAAATGCAAGCTCTAGCGATGCTTCTGCAGGAGATAATTCATCTTCCGACAGTAATTCTTCAGATAAAACATCATCTGTCAAAGTGTCTTCCGACAAAACTTCATCAGATGTGCCCTCATTAAAGGAAAATTCATCTGTAAACACCTCGTCGAAGTCAAATGACAACACCGAGGTTAAGCCCGATGACGTACCCTATGATTCTTACCTTATCCACAACGAAGAAGAGGCTTTAGAGCTTTGTAAAAAGCTTGAAAAAATTGATAACGTTGCAAAGGTTGAATTTATTTCGAGTGAAGACGGACTTAAAGAGCTTCGGGAAGACCATTTTGAGGGTCAGGAAGAGCTTTTCACATTCTTTGATTCATACGGAAATCCCCTTCAGTGCGGCGCCCGTATTACACTCGAGGATATGAGCAAATTCGATGAAACGCTTGAAGCTATAAAAAACACAAAGGGTGTTTCTCAGACACAGTCCTTTGCCGACCTGGCTAAGAAGATTAACGCCATAAAAAACGGCATTGCTATTGCGGGAAGCTGGATAATTGCAGTTCTTCTTATCATCTCTCTTGTAATCGTTTCCAACACAATCCGTGTTACAATGTATACAAGAAAGCTTGAAATCGGCATTATGAAGGCTGTCGGTGCAACAAATTCTTTTATCAGACTGCCGTTTGTAATCGAGGGTATCTCGATCGGTGTTATCTCGGCAGGAATTTCAACGGGTCTTATCTATTTTTGCTACAGAATAGTGGGCGACACAATTGCGAAATCGCTTGGAACAGTTAGTCTTATACTCTTCCGTGATGCACTGCTCCCGTTACTTCTTGTTTCGCTCGCAATCGGTGTTTTCTCGGGCCTCATTGGAAGTGTAATTATGATAAGCAAGTATCTCAGAAAAGAGGGAAGCGAGTTCACCGCTATTTAGTGAACGTGCGGCATACTATATTTATTCGGAGGATACTCACTTGAAAAAAACAAGACGAATCATTTCTCTTATCGTAGCAGTTATTTTTGCGGTTACTTTGGCGGTTGTTCCCACCTCTGCTGATGAGGTTGACTCTCTTCGTGACCAGATTAACAAGCTCGAACAGCAGATTAAAGATAAAGCCAACGAAATTAAGGATATTCAGTCTGACAAAAAAGATCAGCAGAAGCTGAAGAATAAATATGAGGAGCAGATGGCTCTTTATATGGCGCAGATAGATATCTGCAACGCGGCTATCCGTGATACTAACGAGAAAATTGCTAAAAACGAGGCTGATATCGTTGCCAAGGAAACCCAAATGGCAGAGGCTATCACCGAGTTTAAAAAGAGAATAAGTTCAATTTATATGAGTAGTAGCAGTGACAGTGGAATTGAAATTCTGCTCGGTGCAGAAAACTTTTCCGATTTCCTTGCACTTTCTCAGCTTTCACTTAATATTTCGAAGCGTGACCAGCTTCTTATGGACGACATAACGGCTATGATTAAGGAGATTAATGCTTCTAAAAAGGCAAACGAAGACCTTTTAGAATCTCAAAAAGAAATTAAAGAGCTCCTTAATGAAAAGTATGAGGAATACGATGCACTCGTGCGCGAGGCAAAGCAAAATATTGCTGAACTCAATCAAAAGGAGTCCGGTGTAGCAAGCGACAAGAAGCGTCTTGAAAATGACCTTAAGGCAAAGGAAGCCTACCTTAATGAGCTTTTAAATCCCAGTGATGACGACGTTTACAAGGGATATTTCGACGGCACCTTTACATGGCCTGTTCCGGGATACCTCGGAATGACTTCAGGTTACGGCGAGCGTTGGGGTACAATGCATAAGGGTATTGATATCGCAAGCGCAGGTATTAAGGGTAAAGCTATTATAGCAGCTGCAAGCGGTGTTGTTGCCAAGACCTATACCTCATGTCCGCATAATTACGGCAAAAACGGAAGTTGTTATCAAGGTGGTGTCCGTTGTGGCGGCGGTTACGGTAACCACGTTGTTATTTCCCACGGTAAAGCGGGAAGCACCTATTACCAGTCACTTTACGGACATATGTCCTCGGTGGCGGTAAAGCCCGGTCAGTACGTAAAGCAGGGTGACGTTATCGGTTATGTTGGTTCCACCGGCTATTCGACGGGATGGCATCTCCATTTTGAGATTCATAAGTCGTCAGACGGAAAAACATTTAAGCACACCGACCCTGAGCCCTACGTTAAGAAAAAGAAATAGAAATTATAAGAGGGGAATTAATCGTCTGGTTTAATTCCCCGATTCTTTAGAGTAATATATGAATGATTTAAACTGCGAAAGCAAACCGAAAAACAAAAATAAAAGAACAATAATAGCTTGTATAACTACAGGTGTTACTTCCTTTCTTACCGGCGCAATTATTTGCTTATCTGTTGTTATGAGCGTTCCGGGTATGGGTAATCTCCTTTTGCTGAATAGCATTATCAAGGCGAATCATCTTGGAGAATATGACAAGGATGCGCTTGCTGACGGGCTTCTCGGCGGCTTTGTAAGTGGTCTTAACGATAAGTATTCGGGCTATCTAAATGCTGAAGATTCAAAGGAACGAGCAGACAGACTTTCGGGTGCGGCAGAGGGTATTGGTATAACCTATGTGAAGCACCCCGATATGGAAGCACTTTACGTTATTCGCGTTTATAAGGATTCGCCCGCTGACAAGGCTGGGCTCTCACGTGGTGATATAATAGTTTCGGTAGATGAAAAAGAAATTTCGGAGATTGGCTTTGATGCTGCGGTTGCTTCTATCCCTCGAGAAATCGGGGGTAAATTAACCCTTGAGATCTTACGTGGAGAGGAAAAAATTACTGCTGAAATGACCTTCTCAGAGGTGACAATTCAAACCGTTTTCTATGAGAAAATTGAGCATTTTGGCTATATCGAGATAACCTCCTTTAACTCCGAAACCGTTGCGCAGTTTGGAAAGGCGATTACCGACCTTACAGAACAAGGGATAAAGGGTCTTATTTTCGACCTTCGAGGTAACGGCGGCGGTACAGTTGATTCTGTCGGTAAGATTCTTGATACCCTCGTTGGCGAAGGTACCGTGATGACAGTCCGCTACAAAAATGGCAAAGAGTACGTTATGGTCGAGTCAGATGATAAGGAAATCGACCTTCCTATGGCGGTACTGACAGACGGTAATACCGCAAGCGCGGCAGAGCTTTTCACAGCAACAATCCGCGATTTTAATAAGGGTGTGCTTGTCGGCACAAAAACCTATGGTAAGGGTGTAATGCAAAATACCTACGGGTTGCTTGACGATGCTTCTGTAGTTCTCACCGTAGCAGAATTTTTACCGAAAAGTATGAAATCCTTTAACGGAATTGGCATCTCGCCCAATATCGAGGTTTCCCTCACAGAAGAGGAACAGAGAGACAGATATATGAAACCCATTACCGAAGATAAGGTGTTTATTGCCGCATATAACAAACTTTACGGAGATTTATAATGACCTCTAAAAAGATAATTGCAACGAGATGGATAGCTTCTGTAGCCGCAGTTATAATAATGTTTTTAACCTTTATGAGCTCGTCTCAAACCTCTGATGTGTCAAGCAAAACCTCGGGAGGAGTTATTTCTGCTGTGCTTAATAGAGTACTTCCCGAATTTGATGATATATCTACCGCGGAGAGGGAAGACTTGGTTCAATCTTTTCAGTTTATAGCACGAAAATTGGCCCATTTTACAACCTATTTTATGCTAGGTGTGTCGGTACTTACAGCTATTTATACCTATAGTATTAAACATTGGCTTAAATACTTTATTTCGCTCCTTATTTGTCTTTTATATGCAGTGTCAGACGAAATACACCAGTATTTTGTACCGGGCAGAGGGCCAAAAATTACCGACGTTATGCTCGATTTTGCAGGCTCGGTTACAGGTGTATTGCTTGTAACCTTAATAATTGCAGTATTTTCCAAAAGGAGAAATGGAAAAATGAGAAAAAAAGAACTTATGAAACGTCTGTCAGACCTTGTTTTAACGATTGAAAAGCTTAATAAGACTGTAAAGCAGTTAAAGGCGGAAAATGAAGAGCTTTTACTTAAAATAGAGAAACTTGAAAAGAATAAAACCGTACCCGCTCCCGAAGCTATAAGCGCTACTGCAGTAGAACAGGCGACCGAAACAGTTAACGCAGCCACCCCTGAATCCAAGGGCTTTACGGTTCGCGTTGTTGACGAGGTTGAATTAACGGAAGCTTCGGTATCGGATGAAGAACTGAATCCTATGGAATACGGCGCAGTAATAATAGGTAAAATTACGGTAGAATCTGCAAAATGCTGTGACGTTATTACAAAAAACGGCGGTTCTAATATCAAAGAGCTTCTTAGCCTTGTAATGGGTAAGAGTGAGCTTGCGAAGGCAGAAATTTTAAATATTGCTATGAGTGACGATGATGACACCGCTAAAAAAGAGAAAATAGATGCTGAGCTTTTAGAGACAACCGATTATTTTAAAAGCGTTAGCAAGCAGAATATTTAAGGGGATATTAAATTGGACAAGAAAACTGAAGCCGCACTTGAGGTGCTTTTTAAAGCCGCAACAAATGTTAAGGATGAGGAAGAAGCAAGACTTTTCTTTAAGACACTTCTTACCGACAAGGAAACTCAGCTGATAGCACAGCGTCTTTACGTTGCAAAGCTTCTTTCCGAAAATAAGGTTTATAGTGAAATAGTTGAAGAAACTGGCGCAAGCAGTGCAACGGTAAGCCGTGTGAAGCGCGCAGTTGCGGCCGACCCCGAGTTTTTTGAGGATATGCTGAACGGCGTAAAATGAGCAGCTATAACGTTTTTTCACTATTTTATGATTCCTTTACAAAGGACGTAAAATATCCTGATAGAGCAAAATATATCCTCTCCCTTTTCCAGAAATTCGACCGACAGCCGACCCTTCTGCTTGACCTTGCATGCGGAACAGGTAACTTTTCCACAGAATTTGCAAGGCAGGGGATAGAGGTTATCGGTGTTGATATCTCGGAGGATATGCTTGCCGTCGCTAACGATAAAAACAGTGAACTCGAAAAGCCGGTATTATATCTCTGTCAGCCTGCCGAGGAGCTTGAGCTTTACGGCACTGTAGATGGCGCAGTATGTCTTCTCGATAGCCTCAATCATATTACCAATTATGAGAATTTTAAAAAGGCAATAGCAAAAACCGCTCTGTTTTTAGAGCCTCGGAGACTTTTTATATTCGACATTAATACTGTTTACAAACACAAAAAGGTGCTTGCAAACAACACTTTTCGCGAAAAACAAGGTGGAGTTACCCTTGATTGGTCGAACGAGTATGATGAGAGGGACGATTCGGTTACTATTCGTCTTGATTTTACCCTTAAAACGGGTATTTTCAAAAAGGAATATTACACCGAGGAATTTAAGGAACGCGCCTACAGCGAGGAAATGATAGCCGCTGCTATTAGTGAGGCTGGACTCGAGCTTATCGCGATTTACGGCGAGGGTACAGAGCAAGCACCAAAAGAAAACAGTGAAAGAAATATTTATATCACAAGAAGGTTAAAAAATGGGTAAACTTATAAGATGTATAACTTCCTGCGGTCAGGTAATGGCGACTGCAGTTGACACAACGGATATCGTTGCAAGGGCAGAAAGTATTCATACCACATCTGCAGTTGTTACCGCCGCACTTGGCAGACTTCTTACCGCAGGCGCCATGATGGGCAATATGCTGAAGGGCCGTGACGATTCAATTACTTTAAAAATTGCTGGAGGAGGTCCTACCGGCTCGCTTATCGTTGTATCGGACGCCGAGGGTAACGTACGCGGATATGTTCAGAATTCTGTTGTTGAATTACCTCTTAATAAAAATGGCAAGCTCGACGTAGGTGGTGCTGTCGGAAAAGACGGCTTCCTTTACGTACTTAAGGATTTAGGTCTTAAAGAACCTTTTAGTGGCACTGTGCCTCTTGTTTCGGGAGAGATAGCAGAGGATATTACTTCATATTATGCCCTTAGTGAGCAGATTCCTACGGTCTGTGCACTTGGTGTGCTTGTTAATCCCGACCTTACCGTCAGAGCAGCAGGCGGGTATATTATTCAGCTTCTCCCTGCAGCAGAGGAGTCTACCATTGACAAGCTCGAAGAAAGCATATCCAAAATGAAACCGGTTACTACCCTTCTTGATTCGGGAATGACGCCTGAACAAATCGTAAGAGAAGCACTGTCGGGATTTCCCGTAGAAGTTCTTTATGAGCAGAATATTGAATATAAATGTAATTGTTCGAGGGAGCGTGTTTCTCAGGCTCTAATATCGGTTGGTAGGGAAGAGCTCACTAAAATGGCAGAGGAAATGCCAGAGGTAGAGGTTAATTGTCACTTCTGCGATAATAGCTATATATTCTCGAAAAAAGAAATTTTAAAATTTCTTGAAAAAAATTAAAAATAAGTGTTGACATTTCACTTTTGTTGTGGTAATATATCACTTGCCGCTGGAAATCACAATCGTTGATGGAGAGCAAAATGGGGGTATAGCTCAGCTGGAAGAGCATCTGCCTTACAAGCAGAGGGTCACAGGTTCGAGCCCTGTTGTCCCCACCATTTTGGCCTGGTAGTTCAGCTGGTTAGAACGCTAGCCTGTCACGCTAGAGGTCGTGGGTTCGAGCCCCATCCAGGTCGCCATTTTTGCCTCTGTAGCTCAGTTGGTAGAGCAGGGGACTGAAAATCCCCGTGTCATTGGTTCGATTCCGATCGGAGGCACCATTCATGCGGATTTAGCTCATCTGGTAGAGCGCCACCTTGCCAAGGTGGAGGTAGCGAGTTCGAGCCTCGTAATCCGCTCCAACTAAAAGGACGCTTAAAAATCCTTTAAGCGTCCTTTCTTCAAAGAAAATAGAATATGGCACCATAGCCAAGTGGTAAGGCAGAGGTCTGCAAAACCTTTACGCCCCGGTTCAAATCCGGGTGGTGCCTCCAAAAAGAAACACTTCCTTTTGGGAAGTGTTTCTTTTTGTGTTTGTGTCCGTAGGACACAACATCGTTTGCGAGTTTACTCGCAACATCATTTAGCCGAAGGCTAACATCATTCCGCATTAGCGGACGCAAAACGAGGTTGCCTTACGGCAAACAGTGTTGTGCTTCGCACAAACGATGTGGGCTTACGACCAACGAAGTTGCACTTCGCGCAAATATATGGTATAATGATAAAAAAGTTTTTATTGGAGTGATGGAAATGCTTTCTTTTTTCATAGGACTTATTGGTTCATTAATTGCTTTAATTGGTTGGTTTGCTTTCGATTCAATAATTGCATTAATTATTGGTGTCTTATTGTATGTTATAGAAACAATTATTGAATGGAGGAACTTAAATACAGGTGCAAAGATAGTCGATATAATCATCTTTATTATTGGTTCTATAGTTGCTTTGTTTATTGAAACTCCGTTTTATATCGGAGGAATGATTGCTATAGCAATATATTCTGGAATTATGGCATTATTGTCTTTGCCAATGATTATTCAGCAGTTAAAATTTGTGTTTCGCAAATAAAATTCCTATTTCCACAAAAGATCTACGGTTTTCCGGCACATTTGATTCATGTCATTAAGTTCAAAACTCCCAAAAAACTCTCGTTCTTCGGAACGAGAGTTTTTTTATCCAAGCCGACAGGCTTGGTATATTATCACGCTTTAGCGTGTATATCATCAAAGGCGCCGTGCCGCCTTTGCATCTCATCACACCATAGGTGTGTATAAAAAACTGTCTGCTTGATGATATACAAAGCGTTCCGCTTTGATGATATGCAATTCCTGCGGAATTGATGATATACAATGCTCCGCATTGATTTTCTGCCGCTTTTATGTTATAATACACCTAAAGGTCGGTGATGAAATGAATAAGCGATTTCCGTTTCCTAAACGATATTGGGTCTATTTGATTATTATTTTGATTTGTTCCATTTTGCTTATTGGTAACATTTATAGAACAGACGGTTGGACAGGGGATAAGCCGTTTTCTGAATTTTTGCAACATGATTGGCAGTTGCTTGCTATATTTTTAGTTGAAGAATTAATAATAGTTGGTGCGATGTTTTTATTTGTCATTTTAGCATGCAAGATTAGCAAAAAGCGAAATGCGAAAATTACTGAGCAATGGGAAACCGATAAATATTTAGGAATTAAACCAGGCGATTATGATTATGTATGGTTTGATTTTGCAAACACGGAACGAGCTTTAATCTTGAAACAAGGTGAGCAAATTAAGTTGTATGTTGAAGAGTATGAAGAACATACGGGAAATTGGAAAAATTTAGACGGCATAAGTGTATATGATAGTTTAGAGGAGGTAAAGAAAGCATTGTTTTATGAATGTGATTTTTATTGCGAAGAAAATTCAGAACTAGACAAACATGGCGATGAAATATATAAGGTAGAATAAGTTATAAAGAAAATCAAGTTTTCAGGCACTTTTTACTCGTGTCATTAAGTTCAAAACTCCGAAAAATCCCGAATGCGTAAGCGTTCGGGATTTTACTTTTTACTTCTTACCTCATCACTCTTCCTCAAAATAAAATTCGAACGGGTTTTTTGAGAAGTAATAAGTAAAAAGTAAGAGGTAATAAGTATTGCGAGGGAGCTTTGCTCATATAGATATTGCTATTGATTTTTATGATTGGATCTTTGCGATGAAGAATCGGAAGGATTTTTTCATTTTAATAAAACTTAAACATTTCAAAAACATCGCAAAAACATTGACAGGATATAATCTGCTTGTACGCTGAGGAACACGCAAAACACTATCTAAAGAATTGTTTGATTTTAACAAGATTCAAACATTTCTCAAATTTTTCAAAAACAACAGTAAACTATAATAAACTCATAAAAAGAAGAAAGAGGTTAGCATTATGAATAGAAATGATCAGGATTTTCTCGTTCAGAAGATCCGTACACAGTACACCGAAAAGGAACATACCGGTCTTGACGAACTCAAGGAATTGGACTCCAAGGTAAAGCGGCCTGCAAATGTCTTTGCATACATCTTTGGTAGTATCAGCGCCATTATTATGGGTAGCGGTATGAGCCTTGTGATGACTGACATCGCAGAAACTGTCGGCATTCAGAATCCAATGCTTTACGGTATTGTAATCGGAATTATTGGTATGTTTATGGCAATCATCAACTATCCCATCTATAAAAGCATTCTCGGCTCTCGCCGTAAGAGGTATGCTGATAAAATCATCGCTCTCAGCGATAAGATCATGAACAAGTAATAACATCTGAAAAGGAGTAAATGAAAATGGAAAACAGAACCACGACACAACAGGAAATCGAACAGGAGATGCTCGAACTGAATGAACAGTTTTCCGCATTCCTTCACACCAAGGGCATTGCCGCAAAGTTTAAACTGGCATTCAATAACATGGGCGAGTCTGCAAGAAAGCAGCACGCTACTGACGTTGCCGAATTTGAAGCAGTAAAGGCTCAGTCTGCAGAAGACAACAAGGAGTTCGCAGAATTTCTTCGCACCAAGGGAATTAAAGCAAAATATAAGCTGGTTGTTGAAAATATTAAGAAGGGCGCAAAGGCAGCTCCTGCCAACACCGCCGCACAGATTGCAAAGGTTCAGGCCGAAACACAGGCGGCTGTTGCCCGTGCAAACGCTATGGGTAAAACCCAGACCGCAGCAACAGAAGTAAGTGCTGCTACCCTTGAGGATGAATTTAATGCCTTCCTGAAGTCCAAGGGTCTGGACGGTAAGTATACTGTTTCTGTAACAGAAGAATAAGACCGGTAAGCGAAACGGTTTTTAGCCGTCTCGCTTTTCGGCGTTTTATGAGGTGGTTTAATGAAGCGAAAATACAGCTATTTTGACGGCAAAAAGCAGGCTGAACGGGAATATTCTTACATACCTTTCCGCTACATACTTGCTGTTCTTATAACTCTTTTTGAGGTTCTTGCTGTGATCGGTATTGTGGCAGCTCTTTGTTTTTATGTGCCGTACTTTTACCTTGCGGCGTGGGCAACCGAGATATTTTGCGTTATTCATATAATCGCCTCGGATGACAATCCGGATTATAAAGTACCGTGGCTGCTATTCGTGCTGATTATCCCCATTGCCGGATTCATGCTGTATTTTATGTTTTATTCGAGAAAATTGCAGAAGCGATTTGTCAAACGGCTGGACACCTTAAAAAGTCAGAGCTATAAACACAATGACAGTGAGTTGTTTTCGACTCTCAAGAAAGAAAATCCCGCAGTTGCTTCTCAGGCAAAGATGCTTTGCAGTATTGGAGAAGCGAATTTGTTTACCGATACCAAGCAAGAATACTTTCCCCTTGGCGAAGATATGCACCAACGTCTGCTTCAAGATTTGAATACCGCCGAGAAGTTCATCTATATGGAATATTTCATCATTGAGGAAGGTAAGTTTTGGAACTCGATACTGGAGATTCTGAAGAGAAAAGCCGCTGCTGGTGTTGAGGTTAAAGTCTTATACGATGACATCGGCTGTATGATGACACTCCCTGGCGATTATCATAAAACGCTAAAAGCATACGGAATCGAGGCAACCCCGTTTTCAAGACTGAAAGGCAATGTAGACAGCGAGTTTAATAACCGCAGCCATCGTAAAATCACAGTTATAGACGGAAAAATCGGATATACAGGCGGCGTTAATATTGCTGACGAATATATCAATGAGATTGTGAAATATGGTCATTGGAAGGATACCGCCATCCGTTTGGAGGGCAAAGCGGTACGGGAACTGACAAAACTGTTCCTTGTGGACTTCGCTATTAACGTAAGAAAAATGCCGAACAAACTTTTCGGTGTTGATAATCCGTTATACAACGTATCAGAGTTTGAAAAAACACTTTACAAAAAAATAAAGGTGCGAAGTTGGAAGGATAAAGTATGGGAGCTTGGGGGACTTAGTGGCTTTAGCAAAAAGAAACTGGCAAGCCCAAGTAGTCCTGAGTACATAGAAAAATTTATCATTGAGTGTAATAAAGGCGTGCTTACTCACAGATTGTCATATCTAATCGGCTTTTTATCAATGCTATTTATACCAAATATGTGTGCCTTCACAATAGCGCTCCCCGTTGCAGTTGTTAATTTGTTTTTGAATATATTGCCGACTATCATTTTGCGATATAATACGCCAAAATTAATAATGATGCTTATAAGAATGAAAAAGAGATAATTCTCTTTGCATTATATGTATTTTGACATTAAGAAATAGTTCACATAAGAGTAATGGCAACGCTGAAAATTCGGCGTTGCCTTTTTTCTTGAAATATACACTTTCAGTGAATATGTTGTTCACCTTCAAATCGAAAAATGTTAAAATGAAGGTATATTTTTTTAAAAAGTGTCGAAACGCAAACAAAACTTTAACATTTGAGTGTTATACTGTATAATGAAATATAGTAAATAGCGGAGGTAACACGATGTTTAAGATATTAATTGTTGAGGATGATAAGGAACTGAACAAAACTGTCTGCTCCTTTTTGAATCACAGCGGTTATGAAGCAACCGGCTGTCTTAACGCCACAGATGCTTACGATGCACTTTATGAGAATATGTTCGACCTTATCGTATCTGATATTATGATGCCGGGAATTGACGGATTTGAGTTTGCAAAAAACGTCAGGGAACTCAATGAAGATATTCCTATTCTCTTTATGACCGCCCGTGATGACATTGCCTCAAAGCAAAGAGGCTTCCGTATCGGTGTAGATGATTATATGGTAAAGCCTATCGACCTTGACGAACTCTTTTTACGTATCGGCGCACTTCTTCGACGTGCCAAGATTGCCTCCTCCCGCAAGCTTGAAATCGGCAGTTTTCAAATGGATGCCGATGAACATACCGCCTATCTTGGTGATGAGGAAATAATGCTTACCAACCGCGAGTTCAGTATTCTTTACAAATTGCTCAGTTATCCGAAAAAGACCTTTACAAGAACACAGCTTATGGATGAGTTCTGGGATGCTGATACCGAAACTGCACCGAGAGCGGTGGATGTCTATATGACGAAGCTTCGTTCAAAACTGTCTGACTGCGAGGATTTTGAAATTAAAACCGTTCACGGGCTCGGATACAAGGCGGTGATCAAGTGAAGAAACCGACAATTAAAAATGTATTGGGGTCGGTCAGCAGCTTTATGTTATTCTTCTTGACAGTAGGTTTTATTGTGTCCTGCTGTATGATGCTGTTTGTGAGCATATTAGCAGACACTATGGAACTCACACTTACTAGCGACAATATTGCCTCTGCTGCAAAGGTAACCTTTTGGAACGTAATTTTGATTACATTTCTTTTCAAATTTGCAGATTACGTTCGCCGCAAAATAATGGTCGAGCGTCCAACCAGAATTATTACAGAGGCAACCGAAAAGATTATGTCCGGTGATTTTTCTGTTCGCATTAAGCCTATGCAAAATTCTGGTATGGAGGGCTTTAATCAGATTGCTATGGCAATCAACAAAATGGCAGAGGAACTTTCGAGCGTGGAAACCTTACGTACCGATTTTATCGCCAACGTATCCCACGAAATGAAAACTCCGCTTACCGTTATGAAGAATTACGGTACACTGCTGCAAACTCCTGATTTGAGTGAAGAAAAACGGATCGAATATGCCAAAGGTGTTTCCGACGGTTCTCGCCGTATGGCGGATATGATGACAAATATCTTAAAACTCAATCGGTTGGAGAATCAACAGATTTATCCCGAGGTTTCGGAATTCGATTTAGGCGAGCAGCTTTGTGAGTGTCTTTTGCAATATGAAAACGTGTGGGAAAAAGCAAATATTGAGATTGAAACGGATATTGCAGAGGATGTTAAAGTAAAAGCTGATGCCGAACTGCTCGGTCACGTTTGGAACAACCTGTTCTCTAATGCTTTTAAGTTCACACCGTCGGGTGGTACGGTAACGGTATCTCTAACTGCAACGGATCATCACGCCATTGTAAAAGTGCGTGACACCGGATGTGGCATGACTGCCGAAGTCGGAGCACATATATTTGAAAAGTTCTATCAAGGCGATACCTCTCATTCTGTTCAGGGTAACGGCTTGGGACTTGCGCTTGTCAAAAGGGTGATTGATATTATGCAGGGTGAAATCGGTGTGGAAAGCGCTGCAGGAAAAGGTTCTACCTTTACCGTCAGGATACGGAGGGCTTAAAATGAACTGGAAAAAACTCGGAAAATCCTTACTGTTTCCACATATTTCCATTATGATTATTTTAATTCCCATTGCAACTGTATTCCTTGTGTATTCGATGATCTTTTTAGGGACAGAATCGGTTATCGCAATTATTTCGTATGTGCTCTCCGCATATACATTAACGATATGGTGCTTCAAGATACCTTATCTGATTGAGTTTTTTAAGACGTTTAAGGATGAAAACAAGTATGCCAGAATTTGGCGAGACGACACAAGACTGCGAGTAAATGTGTCTCTTTACGGAACGCTTATCTATAATACCGCTTACGCATTATTGCAGCTCGGTATGGGATTTTGGCATCATACCTTTTGGTTTTATTCCCTTGCAGGTTATTACATTTGCCTTGCGGTGATGCGTTTCTTCTTAGCGAGATATACGATCAAACATAAACCAGGAGAAAAAATGCGGGAGGAATTGATCCGTTATCGCTTGTGCGGTTGGATTTTCCTTGCAATGAACTTAACCCTTTCACTAATGGTATTCTTTATGGTGTATTGGAATCGTACTTTCCGGCATCATGAAATTACCACCATTGCTCTGGCAGCATACACCTTTACCGCCTTCACAGTGGCAATTGTCAATATGGTGAAATACCGCAAATATAACAGTCCCGTGTATTCGGCATCCAAGGCGATCAGCCTTGCTTCTGCTTGCGTGTCTATGCTGACTTTAGAAGCAACGATGCTGACGACCTTTGGCGACGGAAGCATGGATGCTACAACTAAAAAAATATTCCTTGGTTGTACCGGAGGTGTAATCTCAGCTTTCGTTGTTGTGATGGCTATCTATATGATCAATCAAAGCAGTAAAAAATTAAAAGAGTTAAAATAACAGAAGGTGCAAAATGGAAAATAAAGAGAGTTTTAATTACACGTATTCTGCCAAAGAGCAGGAAGAAATAAAAGCAATTCGCAAAAAATATGTTACTCCAGAACAAACCGAGGATAAGATGGCACAGCTTCGCCGCTTGGATGCCGGTGTTACACAAAAAGCTCAGGCAGTTTCTCTTGTCTTTGGTGTAATTGGAGCCTTGCTTTTAGGACTTGGTATGAGCCTTGCAATGACCGATTTGGGCGAAATTCTTGGTTCGCACAGAGGAATGGCTATGCTTCTCGGAATCATTATTGGTATTGTCGGAATTATTCTTGTCAGCCTTGCTTATCCTATTTATAACCGCATTGTAAAGATAGAACGTGAAAAAATAGCACCTGAAATTATTCGTCTGACAGATGAGCTGATGAAATGAAGACGGCTATATGAATACCCTTAGCAACAAACATTTGGTATTTCCTTTGTTAACACGGAAAAATGCGCATATAATACAAATAATTTGTAAAATCGAATACAATTATCCCATATTACGGTATTTTCAAAAAAAATACTTGATTTTTCTAAAATTAGTGTTATTATAATGTTTATCGTTAATTATTGATAATTAATTAACGAAATTAAGTTTGACTTGGAGATGTTTTAATGGATAAGCTTCTTATTGCATTAACCTTTGCCGGTGCAATACTCGCACTGTTATTTGCACTTTTTACAGCTAAGAAAGTTCTAAAATTTCCTGAAGGCAATTCGTTAATGCAAAAGATATCTTCCTCAATAAAGAAGGGTGCTAACGCATATTTGAAACGTCAGTACAGAATAGTTCTTGTTTTCTTCGGGGTAATGTTCCTTGTCCTTAGTGTTATGGCAATATTTAGGCTTTTAACACCCTTCGTGCCTTTTGCCTTCATAACAGGTGGATTTTTCTCTGCTCTTTCTGGATTTATCGGAATGAAGATTGCAACCTCTTCTAACGCAAGAACCGCTAACGCCTGTCAGGATGGTCTTAACAAGGGACTCAGAGTTGCCTTTTCTGCAGGATGCGTTATGGGCTTTACCGTTGTTGGTCTTGGCCTTTTGGATATTTCGGTCTGGTTTTTTCTTTTAAAATTTGCTTTTAAGCTTTCTAATGAGGCAATTACAAGTGCAATGCTGACATTCGGTATGGGTGCTTCCTCAATGGCACTTTTCGCTAGGGTTGGCGGCGGCGTATTTACAAAGGCTGCTGACGTTGGCGCTGACCTTGTTGGTAAGGTTGAAGCAGGAATTCCCGAGGATGTCCCGAGAAACCCCGCAGTTATCGCAGATAATGTTGGCGATAATGTCGGCGACGTAGCCGGCATGGGAGCCGACCTTTATGAATCCTATGTAGGTTCAGTTATATCTGCTTCGGCTCTTGGTGTTGCCGCACTCCATTCGCTAGAGGCTATGGCACTTCCAATGCTCATTTCTGCAATTGGTGTTGTTTGTTCAATAATTGGAACCTTCCTTGTCAGAACAAAGGAGGGCGCTACACAAAAACAACTTCTAAGTGCCCTTTCAAGAGGAACAAACTTCTCGGCAATTCTTATCGGTCTTATTTCTTTCCCACTTGTTTATTTTGTGCTTGGCAAGGAAAATTGGACAATGTTTTTTGCAATTTTATCCGGACTTATCGCCGGTGTGCTTATAGGTCAGGCTACTGAGTTATTTACTTCCGACAGTTATAAGCCTACCAAAAACCTTGCCGCAACCTCTGAAACAGGAACGGCAACAATTATAATCAGCGGTCTTTCGGTCGGAATGCTGTCGACTCTCCTCCCGATAATTATTGTTGCTGTATGTGTTCTTGTGGCTTTCTATGTTTCGGGCGGAGCCACCAATGCGTCGCTCGGTCTTTACGGTATTGCACTCGCGGCGGTTGGTATGCTGTCAACCCTCGGAATCACCCTTGCTACCGATGCATACGGTCCTGTTGCCGATAATGCCGGAGGTATTGCTCAGATGGCAGGGCTTGACAAGAAGGTAAGAGAAAGAACCGATGCGCTCGATTCTCTCGGTAATACCACTGCCGCTACCGGCAAGGGATTTGCAATTGGCTCTGCGGCTCTTACAGCCCTCGCACTTATGGCGTCTTATATTGATAAGGTAAATACAATAGACGGCGGTGCGTTAAAGATTGCAAACCTCAACATAACTAATCCTACTGTTTTGGTTGGTCTATTTATCGGTGCTTGCTTGCCCTTCGTTTTTGCGGCACTAACTATGAATTCTGTTGGCAGAGCTGCACAGAGCGTTGTTGTTGAGGTTCGTCGTCAATTCAGAGAGATTTTAGGTCTTATGGAGGGCAAGGCAGAGGCAGACTATGCCCGTTGTGTTGACCTTTGTACAAAGGCAAGCCTTAAAGAAATGGTGCTTCCAACCGTTGTTGCGGTTGCCGTTCCGATTATTGTAGGTATTGTCCTCGGATGTACAGGTGTGGTCGGAATGCTTGCAGGTGCTACTGCATCAGGCTTCTTGATGGCAGTATTTATGTCGAATTCCGGCGGTGCTTGGGATAATGCAAAGAAGTATATTGAGAGTGGTGTTCACGGCGGTAAGGGCTCTGATAACCATAAAGCCGCTGTTGTAGGAGACACCGTTGGTGACCCCTTTAAGGATACTGCGGGTCCTGCAATCAATATTCTTATTAAGCTTCTTTCGATGGTTTCTATCGTATTTGCCGCTGTTGTTGTCAATTTCTCACTATTATAATTCTCAGAAAGCCCAAACGCAATTAGGGAAAAGATAAATAATATTTGTTGCGACTTATATGCTTTTATGTTATAATATTCAAAGAGTGCTAGTGCTTTGAAAATATAATATTTATAGCAGACGATTACATGAAAAGATTTTTTGTATTATTGCTTACAATTTCTATATTGTCTTTTTCACTTTGCGGCTGTTTTAACTCGGCTTCAGATACCGATTACGACGACAGTTCCTCATCTAAAAACGTTTCCGACATCAGCAGTGAAGAAACAAGTTCCGAATCTACCAAAATTACCGAAGAAGAGGCTATTGAGATTGCTTCTAATCATTGGGGGATTAAAAGCGGCGATATTGATGAGGGTACGGGATTTCAGTTTCTTATAATGCCTGTAGAGAGCAATAATGAATATATTCGTGTTGACCTCAAATGGCTTGTAAACGGAGCGAACTATTCAACCCTTGATACGGTTTATATCGACCCCATGACAGGAGAAATTGTGAGCTATTAGGGTAGAGGTATTCTATAATGAAAAAGTTTTTCTCATCTGCTTTGTTCGTATTATCCTTGTTACTGATTGCTTTTGAAATTGTGTTTGCAGTTGATAGTTTTATAGAAATTAAACAAGAACGCGAGCTGCTGGCATTATATAAAGCGAGCGGAGCTGATTATATGGGCGTTTTATTTGCTGAAGGATTAGTATTTGTTTCATCACTTGCATCAACGATTTTAGGCTCTGTTTTTACTCTTATTTGCTCCAAACTAACAGATAAACGAGGAATGAGAATAGCTTCGTATGTACTACTTGTAAGTTTTGTGTTATCTTTTTTTGTTATTCAGATTATTCTTGCGATGTAATGGGAGGATAAGAATGAAAAGAAAAAGTATCGTTTTGCTTTCTGTTCTGCTTGTAGTATTTTTAATGACATTATACATCTTGTTTTATGTCGGAGTGTTTGTTAATGATTATTCATTAAAACTTATGGGCGAAGGCAGACTTATGTGGCAAGGAAGATTATATACTATGGTCGGTCAAGATGTTTCGGTGCATTCAGGTCGTGTGCTTACTAAATCAGAAGACGGATGGTATAAAGGACGCCGTTTAAAAGGGGATAGGGATAATAATTTTTTAGTTATTAATTACTCTTTTTTCGAAACGAGAGTTTATAAGCTCGCTGATTATGAAATGCCCAAAGACGGTCGCATTACGATGATTGTAGTAGATAGAGATAACTATAACCGTTATAAGAGCGGAAGGTTATTAAGAGCTATACGCAGTGCTATAGATAACTCTGATGAATCGTTTATATATGAGTCGCCGGAGCTGACAACCCCATCTGAAAATTACGATTTTAAATATATAGCAGTTGCATATAATAATTGTCCATATACAAGTACCTATGGATATATAGGAAAGCTTGAGGGCGAATGGGTGTATATTAGTAATAAAAAAATGCTCAATAATGTAAACCCCGATAATGATGATTTCAAGTATCAGCTTACTTGTCATAAAATCCCCGAAAAGTATTGGAAATATTTAGAAAGAAATTTTAAGAAACTATAATCTTTATTTATCTTGATAAATTTTCTTTAATGTGTTAAAATGTTAAAAACCTTCGGAGGTAGTTTAATGAGAAGATTAGCTCTTTTTGTTGCTTTGTTTTTAATGCTTTCTCTTTCTGCTTGTAACAGTTCTTCTGTAACAGATGTCGTATCCGATACAAGTTTATCATATAATGTCAGCTCACAGTTCATTATCAATGAGAGTAGTGACGAGTTTAACAGTAGTGAAATCGAAAGCGGCGATAATTCCGGCAGCAGTGAAATTACGAGCAGCGAAGAAATCGTTAGCAATAATAGTGGAACGGAAAATACCGATAAAGAAGAAAAGACGATGAAGATTTTATTTGTAGGAAATAGTTATACATATTATAACGATATGCCCGCAATGCTAAGAACACTTGCTACCGATAACGGTAAAAAGGTGCTGGTTGATTCTGTAACTAAAGGCGGCAGAAAGCTTTACGAAAATCTCTCGACCTCTGATGAAAATTACAAGAAAATATGCAGTCTGGCAGACTCTAACGAATATGATGTTTTAATTCTTCAGGAGCATAGCAGATTCTCGCTATCAAATTATGCTGACTACGAGAATGCAGTTTTAAAGCTTATAGAAATTGTAGGCGCAAAACGAAATATTCTTTATTGCACTTGGGGTCTGCACACAGGAAACCCTGGTCTTACTGAAAATGGTTGGACTAATGTTCAGATGACTGAGCTTCTTTACAATACGGTTAAGAAGGCGGCAGAGAAGAGCGGGGCAGAAATTTCCCCCGTTGGGCTTTGCTTCGATGAAATTTTAAAGATTGATGCAAACGCCGATTTATATAACGGAGATGAGTTTTCTCATCCTTCCTATATGGGAAGCTGTGTTGTAGCACTTACTCATTATAGAAAAATATTCGGTGAAAATCCGAGTGATATTAGTTCTCTTAATCTTGACAAACAAACCCTTCAAATGATATGCGACATTGTTAAGGTTACTAATTGATAAAACTTTTGAGGAGAAAATATTATGGAAAGAGAAAAACTCGGAAGCCGTCTTGGCTTCATACTTCTTTCTGCGGGCTGTGCCATCGGCTGCGGCAACGTTTGGAAATTCCCATACCTTGCAGGACAATATGGTGGCGGCGCATTTGTTCTTGTTTATTTAATATTCCTTTTCATTCTCGGACTTCCCGTAATGACAATGGAATTTTCGCTCGGACGAGCAAGTCAGGCAAGCCCCGTTATGCTTTATCAAAAATTAGAAAAGCCCGGACAGAAATGGCATCTTCACGGCAAGGTTGCTCTTTTTGCAAACGTAATGCTTATGATGTTCTATACCTCTGTTACAGGTTGGATTTTATATTATTTTGTAAAATTCCTAAAGGGCGACCTTACGGGCATTTCGGACGAGCAGTCTGCTGCACAGTTTGGCAATATGCTGTCGAGCCCTGCAATAATGGTCGGCTTTATGGCTATAGTTGTAGTTCTTGGATTCCTTGTGCTTTCATTCGGACTTCAAAAGGGCGTTGAGCGTGTTACAAAGTATATGATGTCGGCGCTCGTTGTCCTTATGATTGTGCTTGCGATTAATAGCTTTACCCTTGAGGGTGCGTCTGCGGGATTAGAATTTTATCTTAAGCCCGATTTTTCAAAGCTTAACGGCAACGTTGTCGTTGCGGCTATGAATCAGGCATTCTTTACCCTTTCGCTTGGAATCGGCTCTATGGCTATCTTCGGTAGCTATATTGGTAAAGAAAGAGCCCTTCTCGGCGAATCTGTAAACGTTCTTGTGCTTGATACCTTTGTTGCAATTACCGCGGGACTTATCATTTTCCCCGCATGCTTTACCTATGACGTAGAGCCGGGCGCAGGACCGGGACTTCTCTTTGTTGCAATGGCGAAGGTATTTAACAATATGCCCGGAGGCAGATGGTGGGGCACACTCTTCTTTCTTTTTATGATTTTTGCTGCCTTCTCCACAATTATTGCTGTGTTCGAGAATATTCTTGCCTGTGTAAGTGAGCTTACGAACTGGAAGCGTGTTAAGACCTGCATTATCTGCGGAGTTGTAATACTTATTCTTTCAATGCCTTGTGCTCTTGGATTCAACCTATGGTCGGGATTTGTTCCGTTTAATACCGGAAGTTCCTTCCTTGATCTTGAAGACTTTCTTGTTAGCTATGTTTGCTTGCCTCTAGGTTCACTTTGCTTTGCTCTCTTCTGTGTATCCAAGAAGGGATGGGGCTTTGAAAACTTTATGAAGGAAGCCAATGCTGGTAAGGGTATTAAGGTTCAGAAATGGATGAGGCCATATATAACCTACGTTCTTCCCGTGATTATTATTGCGCTATTCCTCGTTGGAATCGCAACATTCCCATTTGCTGATAATTTCACTATTTGGAGTTGGATTAAAGGATTGTTCTAAATTACTATAAAAACGAGCCGAAAGGCTCGTTTTTATAGTTTACAAGTGAAATATTTTGTGTTATTATATTAGCGTTTTAGTCGATACCGCATCGTTTTCTAACCGGTTTTTTACTTTTTTAGGGGGATTTATTTTGAAGGAATTTTATCTTAAACCGAAGTTCTTTTCGGATATCAAAAAGTATTCGAAGGAGCAGTTTATTTCTGATATTGTTGCCGGTATAATCGTAGCAATAATTGCATTACCACTCTCAATTGCGCTTGCTCTCGCTTCAGGAGTTGCACCTGAGTGCGGAATATATACCGCTATTGCGGCGGGTTTTGTTGTTTCACTTTTTGGCGGTAGTTCAATTCAGATTGCTGGACCTACCGCGGCATTCGCCACAATAGTTGCAGGAATAGTAGCGACTCAGGGGATGGAGGGGCTATTTATTGCAACCGTAATCGCGGGTTTGATTCTGATGCTTATGGGTGTTTTAAAGCTCGGCTCACTTATCCGTTTTATTCCTGAAACGATAACAGTCGGCTTTACCGCAGGTATAGCGGTTACTATATTTATTGGTCAGATAAAGGATTTCCTCGGTCTTACATATGTAGATGGATTAAAGCCGATCGAAACTATCGAAAAGATCGAGGCTAATATCGCTTCAATCAGCAGTTTCAACTGGCAGTCACTTGTTATCGGTGCAATATGTCTTGCGATTCTTATTGTATATCCTAAATTTGAGAAGCGTGTGCCGCCATCACTTATTGCTGTTGTTGTCGGTTCTTTACTTGTTGGACTAATTTCTATGTTCGGTGACGGAGTTAAAACAATAGGTGAGCTTTACACAATACCTGCAGGGCTTCCGAAGGTTAATTTTAATGCGATGGACTTTAGTACCGAGAAGATAGTTGCCGTAATTCCAAATGCTATTACAATAGCTGTTCTTGCCGCTGTTGAATCGCTTCTTTCCTGTGTTGTTGCCGATAATATGATTAACGGAAAGCATAATTCAAATGCAGAGCTCGTGGGACAAGGCCTTGCAAATATTGCTTCTGTGTTTTTCGGCGGAATCCCAGCAACCGGAGCGATAGCCCGAACCTCTGCAAATGCTAAAAATGGGGGAAGAACACCCGTGGCAGGTATGGTGCATGCCCTAGTGCTTCTCCTCGTTTTGCTTTTCCTTATGCCCTTTGCTGCGCTTATTCCCATGCCTGCTATTGCCGCAATTCTATTTATGGTAGCCTACAATATGAGTGAATATAAGGAATTTGCACATATTCTGAAGTCAAAAACCATAACCGATGATATTGTTCTGATTCTCACTTTCTTACTTACCGTTATTTTCGACCTCGTTGTCGCTATCGTTGTAGGTCTTGTAATTCATTATTTATTTGTAATAATCAAGAAATTTCTTGGAAAAATGAGAAAAGTATAGTAAAATATTGATAACTCAAATTCGGAGGTTATCTTAATGAAAAAATTACTCTCACTTTTACTTGCTATTTGTGTTCTGCTCGGACTTGCCGCTTGCAGTAAGCCTGCCGATGCACCTGCTTCGAGTGATACGGCTTTAACAAGCTCAACCGAACCGGCACCGGAACCGATGAACAATATTCTGTCTGTTGCTCAGCTTCAGCTCACAGACGGTACCGGCGGTATGTCCTATGTGGTTACCCTAAAGGACGAAGGCTTTATAATTATTGACGGAGGTATGGGCAACAATTATTACAGCAAACATTCCGCAACCCTTTTTGATTATATCTTTTCGAGAACTCCTAAGGGACAAAAGCCCGTAATTCTCGGTTGGTTTGCAACCCATTTCCACAATGACCATGTTGAAAACACAGCACAATTTTTAATTGAATATGCAGACAAATTGGATGTCAGAGGTTTTTACATAAATTCAGCCGGTAAAAACGATTATGATGATCGTCAGACCGAGATGGAAGAGTTCGTTGCAGAGGCTATGAATTGCTATCCTGAAGTAAACCCCCACTACCTTAAGAGAGGCGAGAAAATTGAGTTTCCTCACTGTACGGTTGATGTTTTAATGACTTCAGATAACCTCGGTTCGGATAAGGCGACCGATCCTAACTCTGTTTCGGCAATATTCAAAATGAATTTTGATACCGGAAAGTCTTTCCTCGTAACCGGTGATACTACCCTTAAGAGAGTAATTGCGCTCTTTGATGAGAAGTCTGAGTATTACCTACCTTTAGAGGACCTTAACTGTGATATTTACCAGGTTCCTCACCACGGCCGTCCTCTTGGTACTCAGCCCGAGGCAGCTCAGCTTAAAAAATGTCTTGAAAAGTTAGATATCAAGATTGCTTTCTTCCCGGTTCCCAGATCTCAAATGCAGTCTGTTGAGTTTTACACAAGCAATCTTTGGGCTGATAACTATTATTTAATAAACAAGTCCGGTGCTGAAATTTTCCATCACACACAAACAGTTACTGTTAATATGGAAGATTTAACCTATACACTATATTCATTTTAAAGCAATATAGACCTTACATTATGTTGGGTCTTTTTGCGTTTAAATAGGGGATAGTTATGAATAAATTATCAATAGCTCAGCTTTATCAGGTATCGTGGACGGGCGGAATGTCCTATGTCATTACACTTCGAGATGATGGATTTATCATAATTGACGGAGGACAGGGAGACCGCTTTTACGAGGCTCACTCAAAGGTTTTATATAAATATTTAACCGACCGTTCAGGTGGTAAAAAGCCCAAGATTTTAGGATGGTTTTTCACTCATTTTCATCTCGACCATGTTGTATGTGCAAGTGAGTTTCTGATCAAGCATAAGGATGATATTGAGGTAGAGGGCTTTTATATCAACCCTCCGGCAAACGATGATTCAAACCGAGATTTTGCAATGGAGGAAGTGCTTGACAAGGGGATGGACGCTCATCCCGATACAAAGAGAGTTTATCTTAAAATAGGGGATAAGTTCACATTTCCGCACTGCACGGTTGATATGCTCCTCACCTCAACCGACCTTTGCCGATACGGATACACCTCTCCAAATCATGTGTCTGCGGTTTTCAGAATGGCTTTTGATAACGGCACCTCGTTTTTAGTAACGGGAGATTCCGATAATGACAGAATGCTTCGCCTTATGGATGAAAATGACCCCCTTTACAGACCTTTTGAAGAGATAAAAAGTGATATTTTCCAGTCACCCCATCACGGAAGAATTCTCGGCAATCACGAGGAAGCTGCAAGATTTGCCGAGGCACTAAAAATGATGGCGCCCAAGGTTGCATTTTTTCCGATTTGTAAGGAAAGCTACGAAACTGATGAGTTTTATCTGAGCGAGGACTGGGCAGATAATTATTATCTCATCCATTCCGGAGCAAACTGCTTCCACCATTCAGAGACTGTAACAGTAAATTTGGATGACTTTTCATTTGAAATAGAAGAATAACAAAAGAGCCTTTCGGAAGAAAGGCTCTTTTTCAGGTTCGAATCCTGCACATATAAATTAAGAGGAATCAACCTAAAGGTCAATTCCACTTAATTGGCAGGGGTGGCAGGATTCGAACCTACGAATGACGGAATCAAAATCCGTTGTCTTACCGCTTGACGACACCCCTATATTGAATTTTTGGTATAAAAAAAGTGGGGTGGATAATCGGATTCGAACCGACGGCCTCCAGAGCCACAATCTGGCGCTCTAACCAACTGAGCTATATCCACCGTGCACGACCAATATTATATATTTAATATTGGGTTTTGTCAATAGAAAAATTATAAAAAACTAAAATTATCTCAAATCAGATTTCAAAATCTTCCTTTTTGAATTTCTGCTCTATGGTGTTTGTTTTAGGAATACGCTTTAAAGGGTCATATTTATATGAAATACATTTTGAAAACTTCTCGCGAAAACCTTTTTTGGTGCAGAAAACCTCGTCAGAATATTCTAGATATTGACCGAATCTGCAATATATACAGTATTTGGGAAGCTGTTTATCAAAGACAAGATTTTTCATAATTCACCTCAAAATCTAATTTAAGGTAATTATAACACAAAGCTCAGCGCTTTTCCACTAAATTTTGTCTTACCGACACTAAAAGGGTAGTTGCCATAAAAATGAGTGCGGCAGAAAGAGGAAAAGAAACTATTGTTAGATTGTCAAAAAGTTCTTTGTTTAATGAAATGACAGTGTAATCAACCTTGAAGGTGCTGAGAAGCATTAGTGAATACACAGCTCCAAGCACTCCACATATAATCCTAGACAAAAGAAATTTTGGATAGTTTACTTTTAGATTTTTGCAGACCGAAAGCACTTGAAAATGAATACATAACCCTGAAAAAGAAAGAAGAAAAGCGAGATAGGTGATTTTTCCGGGGAAAAGTGCTACTCCGTTGGATATTTCGAGAAGCGATAACAATCTTTTTGCAATATTTCCGTCAAAATAATGTGAAACTGTAGAAATGATTGCAGAGAAGAGAATCACAAAGCCACATATTGCAATAATTGAATAGGATGAATCGAAAACGGAATTTACAAAAGTATCCGTAATTCTATTTTGTGATTCTCGCGTACTCGAGTAAATGCTTTCTTCCTTTCTTTCAAAATATGAAAGTGCAATACAAACTGTAAGTGAAGCCAAAATGCCTGAAGCAAAGAGAATAACACCTATTTTTATGTTGTTGAGAAGTGTATTGCCAATCCCTATTATTACAAATGCCGGGCCGGGATTTACGCAGTAGCATAGCATTCTTTCTGCAGTACATTTTGAAATTTTACCCTCACTATAGCTCTTGTCTACAAGTCGGGCACCTACAGGAAAACCACCTAAGAATGAAAAAAGCAGTATTAAAAAGCTTTCTCCCGATAGCCCGGTGAGTAGCTTTGAAAAAGGATTCAAGATTCTGTCAGTATGCTTTATAAATCCGCAGGAAAAAAGGAAAAGTGTGATAACAGAAAATGGGAAAAGTGATGGGATTATAATCTCAGAACAAAGGAGCATACCACTGGCTGCACCCTCGATAAGTATTCGCGGTTCACTTAAGAATCCTGCAAGCAAAATTATTGAAATAATACCACTGAGAAAACCTTTATATTTCAAAATAATCACCGTTTCAGTATATGTTTAGCAGTATTATAATATCCCGAATTGCATATATTTAAACGGAGAGTGATGGATTTGCAAGATAGCAGTAAAAAAGATTTTATAAGTGAGCTGATGGCTTCTGAATTGCCATTTTTTGCCGTAACAGACCAGATACACACAGAAATGTATTCAAATAAAAAAATTATAATCGACGGCGTTTTTTCGGTGCTTGAATATAGCGAAGAGTTAATTTGTTTACGCCTTAAAAAAAAGACTTTACAGATAATCGGTCAAAGTATGACAATAAGCTCGGTTTCGGATGGGCACATTGTTATTGTTGGCAATATAATCAGCTATGAATTTATGTGATAGGTGAAAATATGCGTGTTCTTGACATTATTAAATGGATTGAGGGATATGTTAAGGTCGAGGCGGAGGCGAATAACGCTTCGGCTTTTCTGTCATTTTTAGCTTCGCGCGGTATTACGGTTAATAAAGTTACCAGAAATACCGACAGAATCTATTTTGAGGTTTCACTAAAGAATTATAAAAATATACGTAAATTAAAAAAGGAATTCGGAAGAAAAGTTAAATTAAGACACATTAATCTTTGTGGTCTTCCAAGAAAAATGCAGGTGCTGATAAAAAGAAAAAGTCTTGGTATTGGTTTAGCGCTTTTTTTTGCAGTCTTAATCTTATTTTCGCGCTTCATTTGGAAAATAGAAATTGTTGGAAATTATACAATAAAAGAGGCTGAGATTATTGCGGCCTACACTGAGCTTGGTGTATGGGAAGGAATGGCGAAGGCTTGCCTCGATTCATACAAAATCCGTGACAGATTCACACTCAAAATTGACAAGGTTTCGTGGTGCTCATTTAATGTGGAGGGTAGTGTTTTAACTATCAACATTTCTGAGGTGCGTGAAAGTGATAAAGCAGGAAAGCTCTCTCATTCAAATCTTGTTGCAGAGTGTGACGGCATTATAAAAAAACTGGATGTTGTATCGGGCTATTCAAAGGTTAAGGTTGGGGATGTTATTTCTCGAGGTGAGCTACTCGTGTCCGGCGTGCCTGAAAATAGTGGCGTTTTCACCTGGTCAAAGGGAAAGGTTTTTGCAGAAACAGAGCATACCTTTAAAATAAGGGTGCCAAAAAAATGTGAAGAGATAACTATTTTGGAGCGTGCACAAGAGAGAATCGCAATCGATGTTTTTGGGCTGAAAATACCTCTATATCTTGATAATATCCATTTTCAAAACGTTTCTGAAATCGACAGAAAAGAGCTTGAAGTATTAGGCGAAAAACTTCCGATTGCTTTAATTACAAGGCGGTTTTACGAAGCTGAAAAAAAGGTTCAAAATAAAACCTATGAAGAATGCGAAAACGATTCAGTCGCACTTCTTCTCGAAATATGTAAGGAGCGGAAAGCGGAGAATCTTGAGATACTGGAAAAGGAATTCTTGGAAGACACGGAAAGCTATACTTTTATATATAAATGCCGTTTGATTGAAGATATAGCTGAAGTTCGTAAAATTAACGTTACAAGTTGAATTATTTGAAAGACTGTGATATAATATTATGAAAAATGTTTGGATTGAGGTAAAAGAGTGGAAGAAATAATCAACATTGAAAGAATGGAACAGATTGTTACGCTTTTCGGTAACTTTGACGAGAATATTTTAAAGCTTGAGAACCGTTATCAAGTTACAATAACATCTCACGGAAGCTATCTTAGAATTAAGGGAGACCCCGAGCAAGTATCTCTCGCTGAACGTGCAATAAAAGGTCTTCTTGATTTAATTAACAACGGCGAGCCTCTTACAGATCAGAGTATTGAATACGTTATATCTTTAGTCTCTGACGGAGAGGAAGAGAAGATTTCTAACTTTGCAAATTCCACCACCGTTTGTGTTACCTCCAAGGGAAAGCCTGTAAAGGCAAAGACACTCGGACAGAAGAAATATCTTGATGCCATCAACTCAAACACCGTGACTATTGCTGTTGGACCTGCCGGCACGGGCAAAACCTATCTTGCCGTTGCGATGGCTGTAAAGGCCTTCAGGGCAAAGCAGATTAACAGAATTATCTTGACCAGACCTGCCGTAGAAGCAGGTGAGAATCTTGGTTTTCTACCGGGTGACCTTCAGCAAAAGGTAGACCCTTATCTTCGTCCTCTTTACGACGCTCTTTTTGATATGCTTGGCGCAGAGAATTTCAAGAGATATCAGGAGCGTGGAGATATTGAGGTCGCACCTTTAGCCTATATGAGAGGTCGAACACTTGACGATAGCTTTATAATCCTTGACGAGGCACAGAACACCACCGTCGAGCAGATGAAAATGTTTTTAACCCGTCTTGGCTATAACTCGAAAATAGTTGTAACGGGTGATATTACACAGATCGACCTCCCCGACGGCCGACGCTCTGGACTTATCGACTCGGTACAGGTGCTTAAAAATATTGACGATATTTCTATTATTAAGCTTTCCGCAAAGGACGTTGTAAGACACAAGCTTGTACAGAGTATTATTAATGCTTATGAAAAGCGTGACGCTATGAGGAATAAGAAAAATGCAGGTAATTAATTTCAGTAATGAACAGGATATAAAAATAGCCGATAATACCGAAAAGCTTATCCTTTCGGCTTGTGAAGCGGTGCTTAAAATAGAGGGATTCCTAGATGATGCAGAGATAAACGTTACCCTTGTTGACAGCGAGGAAATCAGACAACTCAATAACGATTTTCGCGGTATTGACAAGTCAACCGACGTGCTATCTTTTCCACTTGGTGAAAACGGAGAGTACGACATAAACCCCGAAAACGGCTGCCTTATGCTTGGCGACGTTGTAATTTCGGTTGAACAAGCACTTGTCCAGGCCGAAGAGTTTGGTCACGGAGTTGAGCGCGAGATTGCGTATTTAACCGTTCATTCGGTGCTTCATCTTCTAGGTTATGACCACGTGGATGAGGCACAAGAAAAGAAAATTATGAGAAAAAAGGAAGAAGAGGCGCTTGCCCTTCTTGGACTTTCTATTAAGAGTGAGGGGAACTAATGAATACAACCTCTGCATTTATAGCAATAGTAGGCAGACCAAACGTTGGTAAATCTTCGGTTATTAACCGAATTTTAGGACAGAAAATTGCCATAGTTTCGGACAAGCCGCAGACCACCAGAACACGCATTATGGGTGTAAAAAACGAGGGAGAAGCGCAGTTTGTTTTTGTAGATACCCCCGGTTTTCATAAACCCCGCAATATGCTCGGCGAAAATATGATAAAGGCGGTAAACACAGGACTTTCCGACGTTAACGGAGTGCTTCTCACAGTAGAGGCAAAAACAAAGTTTGAGTTTGACCCCGAAAATCTTCCTGCATCTGAAATGGAACTTATAAAAGAAATTAAGAAGAGGGGACTAAAGACCATTCTTCTTATTAACAAAATCGATCTTTTAGAGGACAAGTCGGATATGCTGTCTGTAATTTCTGCATATTCAAAGCATCTTGATTTTGAGGCGGTTATCCCGATTTCTGCAAGAATGGGCGACGGAATCGATATACTTATGAGTGAGGTTTCAAAGTGGCTCGAGCCCTCGGCACACTATTTCGGCTCGGACGACCTTACCGACCAGAGCGAGAAGTCTATGGTTGCCGAAATGATTAGAGAAAAGCTTCTTCGCTCCCTTGACCGAGAAGTGCCTCACGGCATCGCCGTTGACATAGAGCGTATGTTTGAGCGCGATACTGCAGAGGGCGAGCCTATTTTAGAGGTGGAAGCTACTATCTACTGCGAAAAGGAATCACACAAGGGAATTGTAATTGGAAAGGGCGGAGAAATGCTTAAGAAAATAGGTTCATCTGCCCGTAGAGATATTGAAAAATTTTATGGAATCAGAGCCTCTGTCAAGCTTTGGGTAAAGGTTAAGGAGAATTGGAGAAACCGCGGAGGAATTATCCACGGCTTTGGACTTGACTAATTTTACCTATCATAAATGGCTGTGTTTACCGAAAAATAATTTTAACACTATTTTCGGAGGCGCTTATGGTATCTGATTTATATTGGCAATTATTTAAAAACGATGGCTCGGCATATTATTACGTAAAATATACCGAGGCTCTTAAAAAGGAAGGCAAAATTTGTGACGACACCCGACAGATTTACGGTGGATGCATTGGTAGTAAAGGAACAGCAGATAGGTGAGAGTGATAAACTTGTCACCTTGCTTTCGCGTCATAACGGTGTTATCCGCGCCTATGCCTCGGGTGCCCGCTCGATAAAGAGTAAGAAGGGAGGCGCAACAAGTCTGCTTGCATATTCATCCTTTACTCTTGTCCGAAAAGGAGATACATACAGAATTATCGAAGCCGTTGCAGATACCGTCTTTTTTAAGGCGGGGGACGATATTGAGGCACTATCGCTAGCCCAGTATTTCTGTGAGCTTTGCATAAGCCATGCGCCAATTTCGGAAAACTGCGAGCAGGTGTTAAGGCTGACCCTTAATTCACTTTATTTTTTAACCTCAAAAACAAGGAATATATTTCTGTTAAAGGCAATCTTTGAACTCAGATTACTTGCACTTACGGGTTATCTTCCAAACCTTGTTGCCTGCTACAATTGTGCAAAATATGAAGACGACATTATGTATTTTGACACTAATGAAGGTGTACTGTACTGCAAGAAGTGTCTTAAGTACAACCGTGATTGTGCTGCGGTAAATACGACCTTACTTATGGCGCTTCGTCATATTGTATATTCGGATATAAACAAGCTTTTTATGTTTTCTATTCCTAATGAGGCAGCAGTTGCACTCTCGCAGATAACCGAGCGATATTTGCTTAATAAAACCGAACAAAAACCAAAAACTCTATCGTTTTTTAATTCTTTATTCAAGGGTTTATAATTTATGTACGAATGTGAAAAGTATATTAATACAATTGAATTTGGCGAGGTATTAAAGCTTTTAGCCAACGAAGCCACACTCTATCCTGCAAAGGATAGAGCTCTGTCCCTTTTGCCCGAAGAAAATTTCGAAAAGTCTGTAAAGCTTTTAAAAGAGACAGAGGATGCATATCTTTTAACGGCAAAATTTGCGTCCCCCTCCTTTGGCAGTCCGAAAGACCCTTCTTCTATGCTGACTAGATGTGAAATGGGTGGCGTGCTTTCAATAGCAGAGCTTTTATCTGTTTCGGATGCACTTCGCGCCATCCGAGTTGTTAAAGAGTGGAGAGAGGATATAGGTGCGGAGATAAAGACCTCGTTGGATGAATATTTTTCCTGCCTTTTCCCAAATAAATACATAGAGGAAAAGATACGCTTTGCAATTAAAAACTCTGAGGAATTGTCTGATTCAGCTTCCCCCAAACTTTCGGATATTCGGCGCAAAATGCGTGGCGTTTCGGCGAGCATTAAGGATAAGCTTGATTCAATAGTCAAGAGCCACGGGAAGGCAAAATATCTTCAGGAGGCGATAGTTACCCAGCGTGACGGCAGATTTGTTGTCCCCGTAAAGGCTGAGTTTAAATCCGAAATATCAGGTATCGTTCACGATACCTCATCCTCTGGTGCAACCCTTTTTATTGAGCCTATGAGCGTTGTTGAGTCTAACAACGAACTTCGGGTCCTTGAATCGGCAGAGCGTGAGGAAATCGAACGTATTCTTGCAGAATTATCCGCCGAGGTTGCAACCTATGCCACCGCTATTATGGATTCCTTTAAGTGTGTAATTGAGCTGAATCTTATATTTGCAAAGGCATCGCTTGCCTATAAAATGAGGGCGACCGTACCGAGCTTTAATAAGGACGGTAAAGTGGTTTTAAAGAATGCAAGGCACCCCCTTATTGATAAGAAAAGGGTAGTGCCGATTTCACTTACGCTTGGGGAAGAGTATGATTCTCTTATTATAACGGGTCCAAATACGGGCGGTAAAACGGTTACCCTTAAAACGGTGGGGCTGTTAACCGCTATGACAATGTGTGGTATGATGATTCCTGCCGATGAAGGAAGCAAAATTTCGCATTTCGACAGAATTCTCGTTGATATCGGCGACGAGCAGTCGATTGAGCAGTCGCTTTCGACCTTTTCTTCACACATTGTAAACCTTGTTAAAATCATTGAAGAAGCACCGAATAACGCTTTAATTCTTCTTGATGAACTGGGCGCAGGAACTGACCCCGTTGAGGGAGCGGCCCTTGCAAAAAGTATTTTAATCCGTCTTAAAAAACTTGGTGCAAAGGTAATTGCAACTACACATTATGCCGAGCTTAAAAGCTATGCGCTTGAGGTCGACAGGGTAGAGAATGCTTCGTGTGAATTTGATGTTGAGACGATGCGGCCGACCTATAAACTTTTGCTTGGCGTACCCGGTAAATCTAACGCCTTTGCCATTGCGGGCAAGCTCGGAATTGATGAGTGTATTATTGGTGATGCCAAGAGTTATATTTCTGATGAAAATCTTCGCTTTGAAGGTGTTGTAGAGGCGCTTCAGAAAGCACGTCAGGAGGCTGAAAAAGAGCGCGATGAGGCAGAAAAGCTGAAGCGTGAAGCCGAACTTCTTAAAACAGCTGCCTCAAAAAGCCTTGCTGAGGCAGAAAAGTCAAAAGCGATAATTCTTGAAAAAGCTAAGAACGACGCGTCATATATAATCGATGACGTTCGCTATAAGTCGAATAAGCTGCTCTCTGAGCTTGAAGATGCAAAGCGCGATATGACCCAGCAAAACGCCCTAGATATGGTAATGAAGGCTCGCGAATCGGTCGGCAAAACGGTACGCGATATGGAAAACACATCCGACCCCGTAGGCGAGCGTAATAAAGAAAATTACGTATTGCCGCGTGAGCTTCACGTGGGTGACCACGTTGTGCTTTTCGACCTTAACGAAAAGGCGCTAGTCGAGCAGATTTCAAAGGACGGAAAAAAGGTGCTTGTAGCTATCGGCTCGGCTAAAACCTGGACCAAGGTGGATAATATCCGACTTGCCGACGCACCGAAGGAAAAGCCGAAAAACAAAACGAGAAATATCAGTGGCATAACCTCAAAGGCGGAACGTGATGTTAAATGGGAGTTTGATATGCGCGGTATGAATGCGACCGAGGGAATAATGGAGCTTGACCGATATATTGACTCGGCACTTCTTTCAGGCATACCCTCTGTAACCGTTATTCACGGCAAAGGAACCGGTGTGCTTCGTG
This sequence comes from Acutalibacteraceae bacterium, assembly GCA_045638145.1. Taxonomy (GTDB): domain Bacteria; phylum Bacillota; class Clostridia; order Oscillospirales; family Acutalibacteraceae; genus SFWF01. The sequence goes on along the minus strand of JAZUAU010000024.1, from coordinate 125,559 downwards.
CCGCCGTTCATGACTTTTTACGTCATCATAAATCGGTTCGAACCTTCCGTCTCGGAGTTTTTGGAGAGGGCGAAAGCGGAGTTACTATAGTTGAATTTAAATAGGTGAATTTAGACCGGATCGGGAATTTTTTCTCGGTCCGGTTAAAAATAGTTACAAAACTGTCAAAAGGTTGACAAATGGTGGTTAAATTTGTTAAAATAGATTGAATATAAAGTTATGCAAGGTGGGTTTTTATGGTTTGCAGTATGACAGGCTTCGGCAGAGCTCAGGGCTCTCGCGATGGCATAAATATTACAGTTGAACTTAAATCCGTAAATTCAAGATATTTAGAGTTTAATTCAAGATTGCCCCGCGGCTATCTCTTCCTTGAAGACAAGCTTAAAAGCTATCTTCAGTCAAGGATATCGCGTGGCAAAGTCGAAATGTTTGTATCGATTGAAAATATCGGAAACAAAGATATTACAGTAACACTCAACAAAGGATATCTTGATTCTTATATGTCGGCGCTCGCTGACCTTTCAAAAACCTATGGAATAAAGAACAAGGTTACAACTGCAGATTTTATCGGCATGAGCGATGCCTTTGTTATCGGCAGGGCAGAGATCGATGAGGAATCAGTTAGTGAGGCTGTTCTTTCGGTTACCGCCGAGGCAGTTGATAACTTTATAAATATGCGCCGTACCGAGGGTGCGAAGCTGTCGGAGGACGTAAAATCAAGAGCAAGGTTTATCCTTGATAAGGTTAGTTTCGTTGAGGAAAAGTCGCCAGAAACGGTTACCGCTTACAGAGAAAAGCTTGAAGCTAAAATCCGCGATTTACTTGGAGATGCAAAGTTTGACGAATCCCGCATAATTACTGAAACGGCAATATTTGCAGATAAGGTTGCCGTTGCTGAAGAAACCGTAAGACTTCGCAGTCATATCGAGCAGTTAACCAAGATGCTCGACTCTGATGAGGCAGTTGGCAGAAAGCTTGATTTTATCGTTCAGGAAATGAATCGAGAAACCAACACAATCGGCTCAAAGGCAAGCGACCTTGAGATTGCTCAAACTGTTGTTGAAATTAAAGCAGAGATTGAGAAAATCAGAGAACAAATTCAGAATATAGAGTAGGCGATTATATGAAACTCGTAAATATCGGCTTTGGTAATATGGTTTCAACCGACCGAATAGTATCTGTAGTCAGCCCCGAATCAGCCCCTATAAAGCGTCTTGTGCAAGAGGCTAAGGAATCAGGCGACGTTATCGATGCTACCCAAGGCAGAAAAACTAAATCTGTTATCGTTACCGATAGTGAAATTATAATTTTGTCCTATCTTCCGCCCGAGGTTTTGGGCGAAAGACTTGACCCCGATTACAAAACTTTTGAGGATATAGTTTATGAGTAAAGGTACTGTTTTAATTGTTTCGGGTCCATCCGGCTCGGGCAAGGACACAATTTTAAAGGAGGTTTTCAAAAAACTTCCTAACATTAAGTTTTCGATTTCTTCAATAACCCGACCTATGCGCGAGGGAGAGGTTGAGGGCGAGAAATACCACTTCGTTTCCCGAGAAGAGTTTTTGTCACTAATCAAAAACGATATGCTTCTTGAGTACAATATGTATCTTGAGAATTATTACGGCACACCGAGAAAACCCGTTGATACCGTTCTTGCAGAAGGCGGCGAGATGATTATCGAGGTTGACGTAAACGGTGCCGCTAGCATCCGTGAAAAGCTTCCCGAAGCAATATCGGTATTTATAATGCCTCCTTCCTTCGAGGTGCTTAATAAGCGTCTCTCGGGCAGAGGAACCGAATCTGCGGAGCTTGTCGAAAAAAGAATGAACGAGGCGCTCAGCGAAATCTCACGTGCTACAGAATATGATTATATCGTTGTAAACGACGACCTGTCTGAAGCAGTAGACGATTTTGTGTCAATAATAAAGTCCGAAAGGCATAAAACAAATAAAAACATAAATTTAGTTAATGAGGTGCTTTTAAAATGTTAAATCCCGCAATTGGAAAACTTATCAATAACTGTGACAACCGCTATCAGCTCGTCAACAAAATTGCAAAGAATGCAAGAGAAATTTCTGAGAGCTATGAAGAGCGAGGCGAAATTCTCACTAAAAAGGCTGTTTCCATCGCAATCAACGAGATGGCAAAGGAAATTGAGGACTAATTTTTCGTAAAATTTATCTGAAAGGAAGGCTTTGAAAATGCGTATTGCAAACGTCATTATTGAACAGACGGCATACTCTTTTGACAAGCCTTACGGATATAAAATTCCCAACAACCAAACCAAATATGCTGTGGCGGGTTGCCGCGTTATCGTTCCTTTTGGAAAAGGCGATACCACCCGTCAGGGTGTAATAATGAGCGTTGAAGAAAAAGAGAGCGACATAACGTATAAGTCGATTTTAAGTGTAATAGATACCGAGCCCGTTTTGTCGGAAGAGATGCTTTCAATGTGCGAATGGATGCACGAAAACCTTTTCTGCACCTATTTTGAGGCTGTTAAGGCGGTACTTCCCGTTGGTATTGGCTTTAAGGTAGACGAGCTTTATTCAAAGGGGGAAACCACTTTCTCTAAAGAGCGTGAAGCACTTGATAATTTTTTTGTCGAGAATATTGCGGTAACTAAAGAAAGACTTCTTTTAGAGTTTTCGTTTTTATCCGACCGTAGAATCAGCGAAATGCTCAAAAACGGCGAGCTTCAAAAATCTTCAAACGTTCACAGAAGAATAGGAGACGCCACCCTAAAAAGTGCAAGAGCAAAAATATCGAGAGAAGAGTTAAGTAGCTTTAGACTTTCCGATAAACAGAGGGAGGTTGCCGAGCTTATTTTTGATACGGGAAGTGTCAGCACCAAGGAAATTATGTATTTCACAGGTGTTTCGGTTTCGGTTATCAATACCTTGGAGAAAAAGGGTGTGATCGAGCTATTTGATAAGCCCGTTTATCGCACACCCGATTATTCTGCCCTTTACAGTAAAAAAGCGGAAATATCCCTTACAGATGAGCAGGAAAGCGCTTATAACAGATTGTCTGTGCTTTATTCTTCAAACAAACCCGCAGTATCACTTCTTTATGGTGTCACGGGCAGCGGTAAAACAAGCGTGTTTTTAAAGCTTTGCGAAAAGGTTGTAAACGATGGCAAGGGCGTTATCGTTATGGTGCCCGAAATTTCCCTTACACCACAGACAATTGCCCGTTTTGGGAAGCATTTTGGCAACAAGATTGCAGTTTTTCATTCTTCAATGTCATTAGGTCAGCGAATGGACGAGTTTCGTAGGGTTAAAAACGGTGAAGCTCTAATTGCAATCGGTACACGCTCGGCGGTTTTTGCTCCCGTAAAAAATCTCTCGCTCATTGTAATTGACGAAGAGCAGGAGCACACATATAAGTCAGAAAAATCTCCACGTTTCCACGCGCGCGACCTTGCAAAATTCAGAACACTATATAATAATTCTCTTCTTGTGTTGGCTTCTGCCACACCCGCTATTGAAAGCTACGCCTCGTCACTTTCAGGCAAATATGAGCTTTTAAAGCTTACAAAAAGATACGGCACCGCCGTACTGCCCGAGGTTCGCACGGTTGATATGCGAAAAGAACTTACTAAGGGAAGCGTTTCGGCACTAAGTCGCGAACTAAACGAAGCAGTTTACAAAGCTTTGGAGGATAAAAAACAGGCAATAATTCTGCTTAACCGTAGGGGTCATAATACCTATGTTTCCTGTCCTTCCTGTGGATTTGTCAGCACATGCCCAAATTGTAGCGTTTCGCTCACATACCACTCGGCAAACCGCAGAATGATTTGTCACTACTGCGGCTTCAGCGAGCCTATGCGTGAAAATTGTCCTACCTGCGAAAACAGTAAGCTGCGTTTTATGGGTATCGGTACTCAAAGGGTTGAAGAAGAACTGAAATTTACCTTTCCCGATGCTAAAATACTTCGTCTTGATGCAGACAGCACCGCCTCTCGCGGATCCTTTGCAGAGAGCTTGGATGCATTTTCAAGGGGCGAATATGATATTATGCTCGGTACACAGATGGTTGCAAAAGGACTTGATTTCCCGAAAGTAACCGTTGTAGGTGTACTTGGTGCAGATATCGCCTCAAACAGCGACGATTACAGAGGCTTTGAACGTTCCTTCTCGCTTTTAACACAGATACTCGGTCGCGCAGGCAGAGGCGAAAACAAGGGAGTTGCAATTATTCAAACAACCGACCCCGACTCAAACCTTATTCGTCTCGCCGAAACACAGGATTACGATTCATTTTATTCGTCCGAAATTTTAACCCGTAAAATGATGATTTATCCGCCCTACTGCGATATTACGGTTGTTGGGGCATCGGGTGTTTCAAGAGATAGTGCAGAGGAAACTATAAATGCTGTTTTCGGCAATATAAAAACCCTTGTCGACAGCGAATACAAGGACATTAAACTTATAATTCTCGGTCCTTCGGTAGCAGGAATGCCAAAGGTTAATAATCGCTACCGTTACCGAATGATAATAAAGGCTAAAAATTCCAAGTGTTTTAGAGAGATGCTGAGGCGTGCAACCTCGGTAAAATGTGATAAAGATACATCGGTATTTATCGACATTAACCCTGAAACGATTATTTAACGGAGGCAATATATGGCAATTAGAAATATTCTTAAAGGAGCAGACCAAACACTTCGAAAGGTTTGCAGAAGTCAGTTAACCTTTGATGACAGACTTGCGCTGCTTCTTGACGATATGAAGGACACTATGTATAAGGCAGACGGTTGCGGTCTTGCGGCTTCTCAGATTGGCGTGCTTCGCAGAGTTTGCATTGTAGACGTTGGTGACGGACTTATAGAGCTTGTAAATCCCGTAATCGTAGAATCAAGCGGAGTTCAGACCGAGGAAGAGGGTTGTCTTTCTTTCCCCGGAGAGTACGGCAAGACTAAAAGACCTATGAATGTTACTGTTCGTGCGCAGGACAGAAACGGCAACACCTTTACTGTTTCGGGCAGCGGACTTAAAGCCCGTGCTTTTTGCCACGAAATTGACCACCTTGACGGCAAGGTATTTAAAGACAGGCTTATAAAGGGATAATTTTATGAATATTATTTTTATGGGTACGCCTGATTTTGCAGTACCTACTTTGAAGGCTTTAATTGATTCACAGCATTCTGTTGTGGCGGTTTTTTCCCAACCTGATAAGGCGGTTGGCAGAAAGCAGATAATCACACCGCCCCCCGTAAAAACGGTAGCCTTAGAGAATAATATACCCGTTTTTCAGCCTGCAACCCTTCGCGATGAGGCGATAACCAAGCAGATAAAGGAAATTGCACCCGATGTAATAGTTGTTGTAGCTTATGGAAAAATTCTTCCCGAAGAAATCCTTAATATACCGAAGTACGGCTGTGTTAACGGACATGCTTCTTTGCTTCCTCGTCACAGAGGCGCTTCGCCGATTCAGTGGTCGATAGTTTGCGGTGATAGTAAAACAGGCATCACGACAATGCTTATGGAAAAGGGACTCGACACGGGCGATATGCTTAAAAAGTGTGAAACCGAAATAGGTGAAAATGAAACGGGCGAGGAGCTTCACGACAGACTCTCTTTAATGGGTGCTTCGCTTATGCTCGATACCCTAAAGGCAATCGAAGAGGGAAGTTTTACTCCCATAAAGCAAGATGAAGTGCTTTCGACTTATGCACCGATTATATCCCGTGAGATGGGCTATATTGATTTTACTAAATCTGCCGCAGAGGTTCATAACCTCATTCGCGGTTTTTACAGCTGGCCTGCCGCTTATTTTATGCTCGACGGAAAAAGAGTTAAGGTTTTATCATCTCGTAAAGCTTATAAAACCGAGGCTCCCGCAGGCACCGTAATCAAAAGCGATAACGAGCTTGTTATTGCCTGCGGAGACGGGGGCTCTATAAAACTTTTAGAGATTCAGCCCGAGGGCTCAAAGCGAATGCCTACGGCAGATTATCTTAAAGGACACAGTATCGAGAAAGGTACAGTGATTACCCGTGAGTAATAAAAACAACGCAAGATTTGTTGCCGTTAAGGCACTTTGCCGAGTTGATTCTGGAGGCTCATATTCTAATATCACACTTAATTCACTTCTTTTTGAATACGAATTGTCGGCTGAAGATAAGGCCCTTTGCTCAAGAATCTTTTACGGTACCCTTGATAGAAAAATCACCATTGATTTCATACTGAAGAGCTTTATAAATAAAGGCTTTAATAAAATAACGCCCTTCACACTTAATGTTCTTCGCTCTGCGGTTTATCAGATTAAGTTTATGGATAAAATCCCAGATTCTGCGGCTGTAAATGAAGCAGTTAAGATGATAAAGGGCTCTAAGGATTCATACGCTGCAAGCTTTGTGAACGGAGTGCTCCGAAACGTAGCAAAAACCGAAATAGAGCTGCCCAATAACAACGATTTGGCTAGCATTTCTGTAAGATTTTCTTGTCCACAGGCCATAGTTACGAGATTGTTAGACGATTACGGCATGGACGATACAGTAAAATTTCTTGAAAATTCACTTTTGCCACCACCTACTTATATCAAGGTTAACACTATCAAAATAAGTGTTGACAACCTAATTGATGAGTTAGAAAACATCGGGGTTTCGGCTGAAAAAACGGCAATTCCGGGTTGTTTATCGATTAGCGGATATTCTTCCCTTGAGCAGATGACCGCTTTTAAGGACGGACTTTTCTACATTCAGGATATTGCCTGCCAAACGGCGGTTAATATGCTCGGTGTTGATAATGGTGACAAGGTACTTGATATTTGCTCTGCACCCGGTGGAAAGGCTTTCAGCGCCTATCTTTCGGCTAAAAATGTGAATATCGTTGCAACCGACCTTTATCCAAAGAGGGTAGGACTTATAAAATCGGGGGCTAAAAGGCTGGGGTTTGAAAATATTAATGCAGTAACCCTTGATGCAACAAAATTTGACCAAAATTTAGGTATTTTTGATAGGATTATCTGCGACGTGCCGTGTTCAGGTATCGGTGTACTTCGCAGAAAGCCCGAAATTAAATATAAAGAGCTTAATGATACCACGGAGCTTGTTAAAATTCAATATGAAATACTGAGTACATCGGACAAGTATCTTAAAAACGGCGGCAAGCTTTTATACTCAACCTGTACGCTAAACAAGGCGGAAAATGAAAAGAATGTTGAACGATTTTTAAGTGAACACAAGAATTACGCACTTTGCAGTATGAAGACCTATATGCCGCATATTGACGGATCGGATGGTTTCTTTGCTGCGGTTATGACTAAAAACTGAAAGGGGAGAGTTTTTTGCCGAAAAACGACATTCGTTCAATGACCTTAGACGAGATTAAAGCGGATTTTGCCATGCTCGGCGAAAAGCCCTTCAGAGCAGGTCAGGTTTATAAATGGGTACAAGGTGGTGCGATTTCCTTTGACGAAATGACAAACCTATCAAAGGAACTTCGCCAAAAGCTTGACGATAACTACCTTTTATCGGGTGTTACTATCGAGAAAAAGCTTGTATCAAAGCTTGATGGCACTATTAAATATCTTTATCGCCTCCACGATGGTGAATATATAGAATCTGTTGTGATGAAGTACGAGCATGGCTATTCGGTTTGTATTTCCACACAGGTTGGTTGCAGAATGGGTTGTTCTTTCTGTGCTTCGGGAATTGACGGACTTTTCCGCAATCTGCTTCCGGGCGAAATGCTTGCCGAGGTTATGATGGCAAACCGCGACAATAATATTCGTGTTTCCAATATCGTATTAATGGGTATGGGCGAACCGCTCGATAATTTCGACAATGTTGTAAGGTTTTTAGAGCTTGTAGGTGACGAAGAGGGATTAAATATCGGAATGCGCCACATATCTCTTTCAACCTCGGGTGTTGTCCCCGGTATATATAAGCTAGCAGAGATTAATCTGCCAATAACCCTTTCAATTTCACTTCACGCGCCTTTTGACAATATGAGAAGTGAAATGATGAAGGTAAACAGAAAGTGGGAAATAGATGAGCTTTTAACCGCTTGCAGAGAATATCAAAGGGTTACAGGAAGGCGCATAAGTTTCGAGTATGCTATGATAAAGGGTTTAAACGATACCGATGAGTGTGCAACAGAGCTTGCGCGAATATTGAAGGGAATTATGTGCCACGTAAATTTAATTCCCGTAAATCCCGTAAAGGAAAACACATATGAAAAATCAGACCGCAAGGCTTTAAAGAACTTTTGTGACAAGCTAAACAGTCTTAGAATAAACACAACTATTCGAAGAACGCTCGGTGGTGATATAAACGCTTCCTGCGGACAACTTCGAAGAAAATCAATAATAAAAGGAGGGGATAGTATTGAGAATATACAGTAATTCGGACGTTGGACTAAAGCGTAGCGATAATCAGGATGCTTTTATGGCGGGTGAATTTGGAAACGGCTCGGTTTTTGCGGTTGTTTGCGACGGTATGGGCGGCGCTAACGGAGGCGTTGTCGCAAGTTCGACTGCGACTAAGATAATTTCCGATTATATTGTAAATTCCTATTCCCCTAAAATGAACGGAAATTCTATCGAAAATATGCTTCGCGCAGCGGTCGATTCAGCTAATAACGAGATTTATGAAAAAGCCAAAGAATCTCCCGAATACTTTGGTATGGGCACTACTGTTGTTGCCGTTGTTATACGCGACAACCTTGCCCACATCGTTCATGTGGGCGATTCGAGAGCATATCTTTCCACCGCCGACGGTCTTGTAAAGCTAACAACAGACCATTCTGTAGTTCAAAATATGATTGACAGTGGGGAAATTAGCGAGGATGAGGCCAAAACCCATCCTAAAAAGAACATAATTACGAGAGCTGTTGGCACCGAGTCTACAGTTTTCTGTGATTACGACATTGTTATTAAGCCTGAAAACAACGTGCTCCTTATCTGCACAGACGGACTTACTAACTTTGTGTCAGAAGAAACCATATTTACCGTTTTAAAGAATGAATCAGAGGACAATGCGGCAAAGAAGCTTGTCGACCTTGCAAATGAAGCAGGTGGCGGTGACAACATAACTGTAGTTTTAATTTATTAAGTTCCTTATGAATTTTTTATTAGATTGGAAGGTTTTCAATGGATAAGTATGTAGGAAAAAGACTTGATGGCAGATATGAAATAAGAGAAATTATCGGTGTCGGCGGCATGGCTGTTGTTTACAAGGCTTACGACAATGTTGATAATAAAATTGTTGCTATCAAGATACTGAAGGATGAATTTACAGGAAATGATGAGTTTTTAAGAAGATTTAAAAACGAATCAAAGGCAATTGCTGTTTTATCCCATCCCAATGTTGTAAAGGTTTTCGACGTTTCGTTTGGTGATCTTATTCAATATATTGTAATGGAATATATTGACGGCATTACCCTTAAAGAGTATATCGAACAGCAAGGTCCCCTTTCATGGAACGATGCAGTTCGCCTTACTCTTCAGATTCTTCGCGGTCTTCAGCACGCACACGACAAGGGCGTTGTTCACCGTGATGTAAAGCCCCACAATATTATGGTGCTTTCCGACGGCACCATAAAGGTTACCGACTTTGGTATTGCCCGTTTTGCGCGTAGCGGACAGAGAACCATTACCGACAAGGCAATCGGATCGGTGCACTATATCAGCCCCGAGCAAGCAAGGGGAGAAAATACTGACGAAAAGGCTGACATCTATTCTGTTGGTGTAATGCTTTATGAAATGATTACGGGAATACTTCCATTCCAGGCTGAAAGTGCTGTTTCTGTTGCAATTATGCAGCTTCAAAAGGACCCGAAATTACCCCGTGATATAAACGGCTCCATTCCTCTTGGGTTAGAGCAGATTACCATGCACGCAATGCAGAAGGAGCCTTCAAGAAGATATAAGTCAGCCGCGGAAATGCTTTGCGACCTTGAGGAATTTAAAAAGAATCCTGCCGTTACCTTTGATTACGACTATTTTGTAGATGATTCGCCCACAAAGTTTATCCCCATTGCTCAGGGCGGTGAAAAGGAAACAAAGAAATCAGAAAATTCTGAGGTTTCGAATATGATTCCGATTCTTTCGGGTATCACCGTAACATTTTTAATCGTAGTTATAATAATTGCGGCATTTCTGCTTAAATATTTTGTTTTTGACAAGAAAAACAATACCTATGTCGTTGAGAATTATGTGGGTAAATCTTATAATGAGGTGCAGAACGATCCTAATTTTGGACTGAATTATAAGATTGAATTTAAATACGAATATTCTAACGAACACCCTCAGGGAATTATTTATTATCAGCAACCGGATCCCAATAAACAGGTTAAAAAAGGAGACACAGTTGTTCTTTACGTAAGTCGCGGAAACAAGATTGTAAAAATTGATGATGTTACCGGAATGACCGAAGCGAAAGCAATTTCAATTCTTGAGAATACAAACGGTTTTAAATGCTCTGTCGTTACAGAGGATAGTGATACCGTAGAAAAAGGCCATGTTATCAGAACCGATCCGCAAATTGGTTCAGAACTTGAACAAGGCTCTACAATTACTATTTTTGTAAGCTCTGGTGTTCCTGAAATTCCAGTTCAGGTGCCTGATGTTGTCGGACTTACGGTTAATGATGCAAAAAAGGACCTTGAAGCTTCAGGGCTTAAAATAGGTGAGGAAATTAAGGAAGCAAACTCCTTTAATAAAAAGGGTAGTGTTGTATATCTTACCGATGAAGAGGGTAAGATTATCAATGCTTATGACACTGTAAATAAGGGTACAACAGTATATATCAATATTAGCCGTGAGGGTATTTTTGCTGAATCACTTATTGTAAATCTTCCTGTGGACTATGACAGCGAAACTGCTTATGTTGCGCTCTTCCTTGGCGATAAGCTGCTTCAGTGCTCCGATACCAAAGTCAACCTGAAGCAAGCAGGTTATAAATATGAATTCAAGAATGTAAGTGGTATTAACAAAAAGGATGCCGTACTTACTGTTAAGCTGTGGGATAATAAAATGGTTACAAACAGCGGCGGGTATTCCGTTCTTCAGATTCAGATAACAAATATCACAGTTCCTGAATACGGAATCAAGTTTAATCACGATGCATTCGATTATCCGAGAAAGCCCGGCTCCGATGTGTCTACAAGATAGTATGGAAGGACTTATAATTAAAGCTCTTTCGGGTTTTTATTATGTTGAAACCGAAGAGGGAATTATCGAATGTAAAGCAAGAGGAAGGTTTCGCAACAGCGGAACCTCTCTGCTTGTAGGAGATAGAGTTGAGGTTGCTACTGAGGGAGGAAAGGGTGTAGTTTACAAGGTTTTAAACAGAAAAAACCACCTAGAACGACCTCCTATTGCTAATATTGATAAGCTTTTCATTGTTTCATCGGCCGTTACGCCCGCGCCTAACTGTCTTTTGATAGACAGATTAACTGCCCTTGCGGAGTTTAAGAATATAACACCGATTATAATTTTTAACAAGAATGATGAGGGCGATATTTCTGATTATGTAGAGAAATATTCAAAGGTTGGCTATAAAACTATAGAATGCTCTGCTAAAACGGGCTATGGTTGTGGTGAGATTAAGGCTTTACTTGCGGATTCGATTTCAGCCTTCACTGGAAATTCAGGTGTTGGTAAATCAAGTATTTTAAATCTTCTTTTCCCGGAGCTCTCTCTCTCTACAGGTGAGATTAGTGAGAAACTTGGAAGGGGTCGTCACACTACCCGACACACAGAACTTTTCAGGCATAAATACAACGGCTACGTAGCGGATACACCCGGCTTTTCTTCCCTTGAAGCAGACGTTTCTTCGCTTGATTTTAAGGAAGACTTAATCAACTGCTTCCCTGAATTTTCGGATTATAGCGGACTTTGTAGATTCTCTGATTGCAAGCATATTGGAGAAAACGGCTGTGCTGTTAAAAAGGCTGTTGATCAGGGTAAAATTGAGGTATCTCGTCTTGAATCCTATATAACGATTCATAACGAGCTTAAGGACCTGAAACACTGGAATATATAATAGACCGCAAACGCGGTCTATTTTTTTGTAACAGGTTTTAAACTGTAGAGTATAATGTAATAGGTTGATTAGGAGGCGGTTTATGAAACGGAGAAACAGTGTGCTTAAAAGTGGAGTCATTGCAATTGCATTCGGTACCGGCTTGTTGTTGGCTTGCTTTTTACCTGCAAAATTTCTTATCGGTCTGCTTGCTGCTGTCGTGATCATACTCGGAATGTACTGTTCCAAATGTTGTTAGTAAGGGGTTTTTTCTCATGAAGGTTGTAGTTGTTAAAAGTCCAAAAATAATTTCAGGTATTTTAAGAGTGATTTTTAAGGTAAAAAAAGAAAACGATTCAAATACATAAGACCCGAAAAAATCGGGTCTTTTTTCATATTTTGCTTCTAATGTTAATATATTTTAATGAAAAGTTATAAAAAGGAGTTTACAATATGGAAAGTAATTTTAATTGTAGGGAGTTTTCGGTTAAAGAAGGTATTTTAAAAAGTAATTTTGAGGTTGCTGCTGACTCGGAGTTTTCACTTGCCGATTACTGCCCACCCATAAAGAAGGTGCTCTGCTACAAAATTTCTCCTGCCATTTCATCTAAGAATGTGACGGGTAATATGGTAAATTTTGACGGTGTAGCTGGAGTCTCGGTCGTCTATCTTGATGATGAAGATAATCTTTGCAGTTATGAGAACTCTTTTGTCTTTTCTAAAAATATCGAGTGCGAAGAAGAGCTGAAAGCGAGCAAAATCAAATGCTCTGTTTCGGCTGAAAAAATTACGCTACGTGTTGTAAGCGAGAGGAAAATACAGCTTCGAGGTGATTTTGAACTTGAGGTTAATATTGAAAAAATTTCTAAAAAGAAATTCTTGTGCTGTGATTCGCTTCGTGATTGTGAGGTAAAAAGCTGTAAAATTCCTGTTAAAGAAAATATAATTTATGGTGACAAAAGCATTATCATTGAGGATGATATTGAGCTTTCGGATTCTCACGCTGAGATAGATAGGATACTAAACTGTACAGGGAAAATTATTCCTGATATGAGCAAAATTATGAACGGTAAAGTAATGGTCAAGGGAAGCCTTGAGGTTAAAATTTGTTATCTTTCAACCGAGGGGATGCGTGCCTATAACATAATAGAGAAAATTCCGTATAGTCAGGTAATTGAGCTTGAGGGAGTAAGTGAAGATTATACTGTCGCAACAGAGGAACAACTTGTTTTTCTTGAGGTAAAGTGCAGAAAAGGCGGCTATGAAGAGCAAAGAACATTGATTGTAAATGCTAAAATCTGTGTTACGGCGGAAGCCTCACTTGACAAGACTGAAGAAGTTATACTTGATATGTTTTCTACCTGTAGTGAAATAGCGTTAGAGGTTGACGGAATTCGCTCAAAACAATTGGCGGATAAGGTTAATGAGAGCTTCTCTGTTAAAAAGTCTCTCGAGTTTTCAGAAGGCACTGTTGGAAGCATTCTTAATCTTTCTGCCGATGTCGCAACAAACGGTATCAAGAATAATGATGACTCTATAACTGTGTACGGAACAGCGTATATTAAGCTATTGCTTTGTGACACATCGGGAATACCGCAGTATTTTGAGCGCACGGTAGATTTTGAATATAAATATCCAATATCAAGACAGTTGATAAATCCCTATGTAGAGACAAAAATTGCACTTTCAAATTTATCCTATATAATTACTTCAGACGCTTCGTTGGATATTATGTGCGAGCTTTGCGTACAGCTTTCTATCTACGAAATTACAGACAGACAAATTGTATCAGGTGCAACGATAGTTGATTCCGCGATGTGTGATGACGGCTGCTCAATATATGTTTGTTATACTGATAAAGAAACAGATATTTGGGATTTGGCAAAAAAATATAAAAGCAGTGTTAGGGAAATTTCTGCGATTAATAGAATCGAAGGAAATATCGAAAAAGTTTCAGGTGTTTTAGTTATACCATCAAAATAAATAAGAGGCGGGTAAACCGCCTCTTATTGGTTTAATTTAGATTATGTATCCACCGTTAACTCCGAGCACCTGACCGGTTATATACGATGAATCTTCCGATGCGAGGAATAGGGCAGAGGAGGCAACGTCGTTTGTTGAACCAATTCTGCCAAGAGGTGTTTCGTCAACGATTGCAGCAACATCTTCGAGAGTTAACTCCTGATTCATTCCCGTCTCTATAAGTCCGGGAGCAATGCAGTTAACCCTGATACCGCACGGACCAACCTCCTTTGATAGCGCTTTTGTAAGTCCGATTACACCTGCCTTTGCGGCAGAGTAGGCGACCTCACAAGAAGCACCAACCTGACCCCACATAGAAGAAATATTGATGATTGAACCTGATTTTTGACGAATCATGTAGGGGAGAACAGCTTGAGTGACGTTATAAACTCCGTTTAGGTTAACATCAATCACCTCGTTCCATTCAATATCGCTGATATCTGTAAATAGACCCTGACTTGCTATTCCTGCATTATTGATTAAAACATCGATAGAGCCAAAACGGTCTATAGTTTCCTTTACCATAAGCTCTACGTCTATCCTGTTAGTAACGTTAGCTTGATATGCGATAACCTTATATCCGCTCTCTGCAAGCGATTTCTGTAGAATGAGTGCCGACTGCACGGAGTTATTATAGTTCATTACAACATTGTATCCCTTTTCTGCGAAGAGGATAGCGGTGGCAGCGCCGATGCCCTTTGATGCGCCTGTAATTAATACGGTTTTACTCATAATTATATCTCCTGTAATTTTTGTCTAAAGTAATTATAACATAAAAATTTTTAAATTCAACTACTAATTAAACCACTACGGATAGATTTACATAATGAGCGTTCGCATAGATATAGTGGAGTTAACATAAAGAGTTTACATAATATTTTAATTGAGCAAATATTCTTGTTGACATAATGTTAATTTTAGTGTATAACTATTATTGCACCTCTATAAAAGGCGGTTTTATTATGTCTTCTAAAAAAATTGGCTTTATCGGCTGCGGAAATATCGCGTCAGCAATTATTGGCGGGGCAATATCTGCAGGTTACATAAAACACGAAAATTTATACATTTTTGATACGGATTCTACTAAAACTAATGTTTTTACCGAGGGTGGAGCAACACTTTGTGGCTCATCCACAGAACTAGTTTCGGTTTGCGATTATGTCTTTTTAACAGTTAAACCGCAGATATATGATTGCGTTTTATCCGAAATCGCGACCGTTTCAAATGGCAAATGCTTTATAAGCGTTGCAGCAGGAATAACTGTAGGTTTTGTTAAAAGCTATCTTGGTGAAAATGCTTCGGTTATCCGCGTTATGCCCAATACACCACTTATGGTGGGAAAGGGCGCTGTAGCCATGTGCCATTATCCTTCGGTAAGCAAAGAGGACTTTAGCTTTATAAAGGATATGTTTGCTTGCTCGGGAGTTATCGCAACGGTTTCTGAAGAGTTAATTAATATAGTTACTGCAATTAGCGGAAGTGCGCCTGCATATGTTTTGCGCTTTGCTAAAAATCTTATTGATTTTGCAGTAGCGAACGGTATGACCGAGGAGGATGCTAAATCTCTTGTTTTGGCTACTGTAGGCGGCTCAGCCGAATTAGCTCGCTTGTCTGCTGATAGCGTCGATACCCTTATTAGAAATGTTACTTCGCCTAACGGTACAACATATGCCGGTCTTTGCTCGATGGATGCAACGGATTTTGATAAGTCTGTAAACGATTGCCTCGAAGCTACAAGAATCAGAGCAGAAGAACTAACTAAATAAGGTTATATTTTTAAATTTTCCTTCATATTTTTTAATATAAAAATTGGAGGAATATTCATGAATAGGACAGCTTCTATAAGAATCAAAGGACTTGATATTGCTTTTTTAAAGGAAAATACGGTTGCAATCGTTTTGCTGATTCTTTCGGTATTATCTATGCTTTGCGGTACACTTTCGCTTAAAAATGAGCGAATAGCCATGCTTGCGGCAGAGGAATTTAAAAGCTTTGTTGTCGAACGGACAAACGTTACCTTTTTTAAAGCCTTTTTATCATCTCTGATACATACCCTAAAATTACCGCTTGTTTCTTTTCTATGCGGTACTTCTGTGCTCGGTACTGTAATATCACCTAGTGTGCTTTTGTATGCAGCCTTTAGATACGGCTATATATCAGGCTATGTATATTCGGTATTTGGGCTTTCTGGCATAGTTTTTAATCTGTTTGTGCTAATTTTACCTACCTTAATATTACTTTTTTCTCTTTTAGTTTCGGCAAGAGAGTGTGTAGATTTTTCAAAGCTGATCGCGTCCCTTTGCATAAGGCAGACCCGCCCCGTAAATCTTTACAACAACTTTCACACCTTTTGTGTTAGACATTTAGTACTTCTGTTTCCGATAATTATTTCGGCTTTAGCAGACATTTCACTTTTTAATATTTTTGAGAAGTATTTTAATTTTTGAGGATAGAGGATTTTTAAAATGCAGGACTACATTTTAGATTATGAAAATTATCTAAATAATGTAAAAAAAGCATCTAAAAACACGCTTGAGTCGTATTTGCGAGACATCGGGCAATTTTTCTCATACTGTAAATCAAACGATCTAAATGTCAAGAATGTTGCCGATAGCGATGTTATAAACAAGTATTTCCAGTATCTGACCGTTATAGGAAAGAGCGAGGCCACTATATCTCGCTCCGCGGCTTCGCTTCGCGGTTATTTTACCTTTTTGCTTAATAAGGGTCATATAAAAAAGAATCCGATTGCAGACATTAAGGTAAAAACAGCACATAAGAAGCTGCCCGAAATACTCACAGGCAAAGAGGTGCTGAAACTTCTTGGCCAGCCTTCGGGTACAGACTATAAAAGTATACGTGATAAGGCAATGCTTGAGCTTCTTTATGCAACCGGAATTAAAGTTTCAGAACTTGTTGAGCTTACCGTTTATGAGGTTAATGTTCAGCTTGGAATTTTGAATCTACAGTCAGCCAAGAACAATCGAATTGTTCCTATTTATCCTGCGGCTGTAAAAACACTTACAAACTACATAGTAAACGTTCGCCCTGCAATCGTTTCTAACGCAGAGGAACAGCGACTTTTTACTAACATGAACGGCGAGCCGCTTTCCCGTCAGGGCTTTTGGAAGATAATTAAGCACTATGCAGTTATGGCAAAGATAGATAAGGATATAACACCTCACACATTACGCCATTCGTTTGCGGCACACCTTCTAGAAAACGGCGCTGACCTTCGCGACATTAAGGAAATGCTCGGTCACGCCGACATTTCAACAACCCAAATGTACGCACAGCTTATGAAAAATAAGTATGCACAGGACTACAGAAAGTTCCATCCGCTTGCAAAATAAAACCGCCTATCAGTTTACTGACAGACGGTTTTTCTCTTTTGTTTTTAAATTAGTCAAAGAACTTTGCGTGGATAGCAGATACTGCGCGGTCTGCTTCAGCTCGGTCTATAAGAACGGAAATCTTGATTTCGCTTGTTGAAATCATCTGAATATTGATGTTTGCGTCTGCAAGAGCTTCAAACATTTTGGAAGCAACGCCGGGGTGTGTTTCCATACCTGCGCCAACGATAGAAACCTTTGAAACTGATGTGTCGGCAACAATCTTCTTGAATTCAAGAACTTCCTTAATTTCTTCGAGTGCATCAAGAGCGTCTTTAGATTGGTCCTCGGTAACGGTGAAGGTAATATCCTTTGTGCCATCACGACCCACAGATTGAAGAATTATATCAACATTAACCTTTGCCTGAGCTAGCTTATTAAATACCTTGAAAGCAACACCGGGGGTGTCGTTTAATCCAACTATTGAAATACGGGATACATTGTTGTCCTTTGCTACTCCCTTAATAATCATTTTTTCCATTTTAACCTTCTCCTTTACAATTGTGCCGGGTTTGTCGCTCTCAAGGCTGGAACGCACTTCAAGCTCAACACCGTATTTTTTAGCCATTTCAACCGATCTGTTATTAAGCACCTGAGCACCGAGAGATGCGAGCTCAAGCATTTCACCATAGGTAATTTCATCCATCTTTACAGCGCCCTTAACCTTGCGGGGGTCTGCTGTATAAACGCCATCAACATCGGTATAAATCTGGCAGAGGTCAGCATGCATAGAGGCAGCAATTGCAACTGCACTCGTATCCGAGCCGCCGCGTCCGAGTGTGGTAACGTTATCGTATTTGCTGATTCCTTGGAAGCCTGCTACAACTACAATCTTCTTTTTGTCAATTTCGTTTTTGATTCTTTCGGAATCAACCTCCTTAATTCGAGCGACTCCGTGAGCAGAGTTGGTTTTAAAGCCAGCCTGCCACCCGAGAAGAGAGACAACAGGGAAGCCGAGCTTTTCAATTGCCATTGCGAGTAGCGCAATTGATATCTGTTCGCCTGCCGCAAGGAGCATATCCATTTCACGCTTTGAGCCGCCGTCAGGGTTAATTTCTTTAGCTTTGTCAATGAGATCGTCTGTGGTATCGCCCTGAGCAGATACTACAACAACAATGTCGTTGCCCTTATTATAGTCTTCTGTAATGATTCTTGCAACGTTGAAGACTCTTTCGGCATTTGCAACTGAGCTGCCGCCGAACTTTTTAACTATGAGTGCCATAATTTTCCTCCGTTAGAATATTATCAGTCTATAGCATGAATTATGCTGACAGGTTTATTGTGGGTGAGTTTCTTTATATCATCGCGAATCTTTGCCTCAATATCAAATTCGGTAATGAAGGAGAGCTGTTTTGCCTCGTCGTTAATAACTAGATCGTTTGTTTGGAAAAGGTTACTTATTTCTTCGAGAGCAGCTGATTCGTCATCATATTTAGCGCGAATATAAAGCTTTGTGATATCTGATATAGGGTCTGCAACGTAGTTTTCACGGACGTCTTCCCAATAGAGATATTTACGTGCAGAGAGGTGCTTTACACAGTCAATAACGTCGCCGACAACAGCGCTCGCGGTGGGAAATTTGCCTGCGCCTCTGCCGTAGAACATTACGTCACCAACCTCGTCGCCGCGTACCATAATCGCGTTGAATACATCGTTAACACCCGAAAGCATATTGTTTCTATTGACGAGGGCGGGGTAGACGGTTGCGGTAATCTGTCCGTTATCAAGCTTGCGGGTCTTACCGATAAGCTTGATAACGTAGCCTAGTGCATCTGCAGATTCTACGTCTAGGGAAGAAATCTTTGTAATTCCCTCTGGCTTTACCTGGTCGGGATATACGTGAACGCCAAATCCGAGTGAGGCGAGTATGCAGATTTTTCTGCAAGCATCAAGCCCTTCAATATCTGCGGTCGGGTCTTTTTCTGCATAGCCAAGCTCTTGTGCCAGTTTTAATGCATCTATAAAATCCATATTCTCGGTTACCATTTTGGTAAGAATAAAGTTTGTTGTGCCGTTAAGGATGCCTGTAATCTCGGTAATCTCGTTTGCCGTTAGACACTGCGCCATAGGACGAAGAACAGGGATACCGCCACCGACCGATGCTTCAAAAAGAAAGTTTACATTCTTATCTGCCGCAATCTTTAAAAGCTCTGCACCTTTTTGAGCTACAAGCTCCTTGTTGGAAGAACAAACACTTTTTCCCGCAAGCAGACATGCTTTAACATAATCATAAGCGAAGGTGCAACCACCCATCACTTCAACAACTACCTGAACCTCTGGATCATTAAGAATCAGATTAAAATCCTTTACAAATTTATCTGAATAGGGAAGACCATCAAAATCACGAAGGTCAAGTATGTATTTAACGTTAATTTTGTTTTTTGCTTTTTCAGAAACACGGTCGCGATGATTTATAAGTATTTCGGCAACACCCGAACCAACAACGCCATGTCCCATTATTGCTACATTTACCATTTTGAAACTCCTAAATTGTTTTTATGCTGACTACGCCTGCAGACTTTGATGCTTCTGCAACAAGATTTTTAACAGAGCATTTTAGTCCGTCGACTCCGATTGTTATAAATACAGATGCAACACCGTTTTTAGGCTCATTCTGAGTCATTGTTATGATATTTGCACCATTTTTGAACAAAATATTGCTTAAAGTTGAAAAAACTCCGGCTTTATCTTGTAAAATTGCTTGAATATCAAGCTTATTAGTGTTATTATCTTTACAGAGGAATATCTTATCCTTGTACTTATAATATGCACTTCGTGAAAGACCTGCCATATTTATTGCTTCGGAAGCATTTGCGGCAGATTTAGTCTCGATTAAATTCTTTGCTTTAATAACCTTTGCAAACACTTCTGGCAACGCAGATGCGTCAACCATATAGTATGTTTTGTTTTGCATTTATCCACCACCCAAGTACAAGTGTATTTCAGTATGATACACTATAACACATTGAGCTTTCGATTTCAAGCATATTTTTCAATGTGAATAATATTTGTCATTTTTGACAATAATTTATAAAAAATCATCAGAAAATAAGGGGATTTTTATGTTAAGGGAGACTAAAAAGAACTTTCTTATTGACCTTGCGTTCTTTTTGACGGTTGCCGCACTCATTTATGTTTCGTTCAGATTTTTAGCGGTTTATACATTTCCGTTTCTAATCGGTCTTATTATTACGGTTTTTGTTCAAATTCCCGCAAATTTCATTTCAAAGCACACAAGGATAAATAAAGGTGTGTGCGCTATGGTTCTTGTTATTTTAACATACCTTGCAGTAATTTCGCTTCTCGTATTGCTAGTATATTTTCTCTATAATGCCGGAGCGAGATTTGTTTCTAATCTTCCCGCTATATTCGGTGACCTCGGCTCGACCGTTGGAGATTTTGGTAGGTCGGTCGATTCCTTTGTTGCAACTATGCCCGTTGAAGTTCAAAGCTCTTTCGGTGGAATAGTTGATTCTTTTGTTGAAACAATCGGCAAGACGGTTACTGAATTTGTTTCTGATATTGCAACCTCGATAGCGTTTAATACTCCGGAATTTATTGTAGTTTCAATCGTTACAGTTGTTGCTTCCTGCTATATTGCGAAGGATATTGATAAGCTGAAGGCTTCGGTTAAAGGCTTTATTAAAGCTGAGCACTATGACCTTATGTCTGAAATTAAACACATTATTTACGATAATGTGTTTAAAATGCTTAAGGGATATTTACTCATTATGCTAATAACATTCTGCGAACTTACGATTGGTCTTCTCATACTACGCATACCAAATGCCGTATTGATTGCTGTTCTGATTGCAATTGTTGATGTATTGCCTATTTTAGGCTGTGGCACAGTTCTTATCCCTTGGGGTATAATAAGCTTGATTAAAGGCAATTTCCTGTTAGGAATAGGCATTTTGATTCTTTATGTTGCAATTCTGGTAATACGAAATGTTATCGAGCCTAAAATAATAGGAGACCGAGTGGGTATGCACCCGCTTATCACCTTGCTCCTAATTTTCATCGGACTTCGACTTATGGGTGTACTCGGAATGTTCGTACTCCCCATTGTTGCAATAGTTATTGTTAATCTCTATAAACGCGGAAAGTTGGATTTTCTTAACTTTGGAGATAAAAGCGAGCATACAGATTAATTAGTTCAGTATTTTACGGCGGACGCTATGCGTGCCGCCGTTTTTGTATTTTTGTTGTCAATAAGATACTTTAGGACATAGAATGTATTGTGAAATATTGTATCGCACATTGAATCGGAGTTGATATTTTGAAGGGCTATATGATAGTTACAGGAACTATAACCTATGCATTACGAGGCAGAGATATACTCCGAAAAAAAGGCTTCAAAGCCTCGGTTGAGAGAAATCTCAACGGTAGCAACAGATACGGCTGCGGCTACGGAATAGCGGTCTTCGGAGATATTGATGATGCTGTTCGTATTTTAAAAGAAAATGGTATTAAGGTGCTTGATACAGCACCAATTTTTTAAATTTTGCACAGGGTAATACCTGTGCTTATTTCAAGGTGTAATAATGATTTATTTGGATAATGCTGCTACTACTTTTAAAAAGCCTGAAATGGTAATAAAAGCGGTTGATTCGGCGCTTAGGAATTATTCTGCAAATCCCGGTAGGGGAGGGCATGAAGCCTCTGTAAATGCGGCGTCAAAGATATATGATGTTCGGGTAAAAACCGCGCGATTATTCAAAGCTAATGATGAAACCGCCGTCTGTTTTACTCAAAACTGTACAACTGCAGTAAATATTGTATTAAACGGTCTGTTACAAAAAGGAGACCATGTAATCGTAAGCTCTCTTGAGCACAATGCGGTTATGCGACCCTTATTCTATTTATCAAGCGAGCGCGGAATACAGTTTGATATCGTAAAATCGGATATTAATAATCCGCAAAATATTACTTCTGAAATAGAGAATAAGATGAAAAGCAATACCAAGCTTGTGTTTGTAACCCACGCATCAAATGTTACCGGCACGGTGCTTCCTATTGAGAATATCGGAAAATTATGCGTCTCAAAAAACATTCTTTTTGCTGTCGATGCAGCACAGTCTGCGGGTCATGTTGAGATTGATATGCAGAAAGCAAATATAGATTATCTGTGTGTGGCACCTCATAAGGGGCTTTATGCGCCGATGGGAACTGGCATTTTAATTGCAAACAAACCGATTGGCAACGTGTTAATCAGGGGCGGCACAGGTGTTAATTCGTTAAGTATGGAACAACCCGAAAGTCTTCCGGAAAGAATTGAGAGCGGAACAGTTAATCTTCCGGGGATTTTGGGCATTTCGGCAGGTATTGATTTTATAGGAGAACCATCGATTAAACAGAAAATCAAAAGGGAAGAGAAGATTATAAAGTATGCCGAAAACAAATTAAAACTGCATGGATTTAAGGTCTACGGTTGCTTTGAGAACGAAAATTCATTTGTTCCGGTACTTTCATTTAATGTTGATAACCGACCGAGTGAGGCTGTTGCGGATTTTCTGTCTAAAAATAAAATTTACGTTAGAGCAGGACTTCAATGCGCACCGTTTGCGCACGAAACAATAGGCACAAAAGAGCAGGGTACAGTTAGAATTTCAACTTCAGTATTTAATAATTTTGATGATGTTGAAAAACTTGTTTTTTTTGCAAAAAAATTTAAAAATTCCTATTGATTATATATATAATTTATGATATGATATAGTAAATATTTGCGAGGAGTTGAAATTATGGGAGATGCTATTGCCGCTTTTTTTGAATCTGTTGTTGCATTTTTTTCGCAGATTTGGTTTGCTATAACAACTATTTCCGTATTTGACATTCTCGATATTCTCATTGTTGCTTTCATCATTTACAAGGCTGTTGACTTTTTGCGTGAAAGTCGAGCTGTACAGCTTATAAAGGGAATTGTAATTCTTCTTGTAGTTTCTGCCTTGGCCAATCTCTTTAATTTAGTCAGCCTTAAATGGCTTCTCGCCAAGGTTTTCGATTACGCTCTTATTGCTATAGTTGTTATTTTCCAGCCTGAACTTCGTCGAGCTCTTGAGCGTGTTGGCAGAAGCAATCTTGCAGCTATTGCAAAAGGACAATTTGTTGCAGATACCGAAGATAAGATTGAAAGCTGCATTGCTAATGTTTGCCGCTCTGTCACAACAATGTCAGACAAACGAATCGGTGCACTTATTGTTTTTGAAAGAGATACAAAGCTCGGAGATATCGCAAACACAGGAACCGTTGTTAATGCCGATGTATCGACCGAAATGGTCGGGAATATCTTTTTTCCAAAATCTCCGCTTCACGATGGCGCAATGATTATTCGCAATGGAAAGATTCTTGCGGCTGGGTGCATCCTTCCGCTCACCGCGAATAATGACCTTAACTCGCAGCTTGGCACAAGACATAGAGCTGCAATAGGAATGAGTGAAAACTCCGACGCAGTTGTAATTGTAGTTTCAGAAGAAACGGGAACAATATCTGTGGCAATGAACGGCGCAATTACCCGTGACTTTAATTCTGTAACACTTAAAGACCTTTTGACACGAGAAATCGTACAAAACGATAATAAACCCAAATCGGTATTTAGCGACGTTATTGATAAGTCAATTAAATTTTTAAAAAAGAAATGAGGCGATAGAATATGGAGTGGCTTAAAAATTTTTCTTTCAGAAAGCTTTTTGCTAATAAGAAGTTTGCCGTTTCTTTTTCTGTCGTTTTAGCCTTTGTTTTCTGGCTTATAATCGTTCTTGACCAAAATCCCGATATGTCTCGAAGTTTTAGTGATGTTCCTATAACACTCAACACTGCAAGTCTTGAAAAAATGGGTCTTACTATAACGTCTAAGGATTATGCAGATTCTGTAGAGGTTTCTGTAAACGGACCCGGATATGTCGTTTCCGCTTTAACTGAAGACGATATTTCTATTGTAGCTGATTTGTCTCGGATTAACTCCGCTGGTACCCATCAGGTCGACCTAATTGCTCGCAAGGTTGGAAACAAAACTGATTTTGAAATAGTTTCAGTAAGCCTTGACAGCATCATCATTCATGTTGACAAGGTTCGTGAAAAGTATGTTCCGGTTACCGATGAAGCACCAAATATCAGATTAGATCTTGACTTTGACCCCGACCTTGTTCGAGGAGATACCATTCTTTCTGAAGAGCGTATCAACATAGAAGGACCCGAAGCCGCGCTC
The DNA here is from genome assembly GCA_045638145.1 of Acutalibacteraceae bacterium. Classification (GTDB taxonomy): domain Bacteria; phylum Bacillota; class Clostridia; order Oscillospirales; family Acutalibacteraceae; genus SFWF01. Next base: position 100,970 of record JAZUAU010000024.1, on the reverse strand, counting down.
GAAAAGGTGGCAAGTGCAAAAGCGTTTATTGATGCCGAGGCAAGCCTTCGTTCAGATGCAACCTTTGAAGGCAAAATTAAGCTTTATGATGCAAATAACAATGAAATCGACCCCGAGCCTTTTACCTTTACAAAGACGGTTAATGTCACCTATCGTGTATTAAAAACTAAAACACTTAACATAGTTCCATCTTTTAGTAAGAAGCCTGTTAACACGCCCGATTTGGATTACACGATTACCCTCGACTCGGGTGAAAAAATTAACACCGTAGATGTAAGAGGTCCTGTTGATATTATTAATTCTTTGACAGAGATTCAACTTGAGTCTATCAATTTTTATGATATAAGAGATGGCAAAGAAATCAACGCCCTTAAGCTTCTCCTGCCCGCAGATAGTGTTGAGGTTATTGACCACGATGCGGCAAACTTAAATCTGAACATTACATTTGACCTTTCCGATTATAGGTTGGTTACTCTTAGAAATATCACGATTCATGTAGTCAACCCGAAAGACGGATATTCTGTTTCCCCGTCGGAATATGGCTCGATTTCGTTCTATGTTCACAAAAGTTTCTACAGAACCATATCATCCTCGAATATCAAGGCTGTTGTTGATCTTAGTAACGCTACACCGGAGCATGCAATTCAAGTGGAGTTCATCTGCAGCAAAGGAACTGCTTGGGAACAGAAAATGCAGGTTGTTAATTTAAAACCTAACTAATTGAAATGGTAATTTATTCTATTGGGGATTTCGTTTGAAATCCCCAATTTTCACAAAAATTATCACTTCGAATACTATATTTATGAGGTGATAATTTTGTTTCCATTTATATTTTTCATTTGTTTACCACTTTTGCTCGTTGGTTTGTGTGACTTTTTGCATTATCTACGCCTTTTACTTCTCAGACCAAAGCGAGAGCCAAAAAAGACTCTATTAGTTAAAATTTGTGACGAAAACGAACTTATTGGTATTGCAAGCATTTATGAAAAAATGAGATGGCATGGTAAATATTTTGCAGACAAGGTAATCTGCGTACATAGTGAAGATATTGATGACAAGCTTCTTTTTGATTATAGAGAAAAAGGGATTTTATTTTTAAAAGAAGATAAAGAAAACAGAGGAATTTTTGAAATTGGTGAGAGTTATGCAGAAAACGGAGCTTCATGGTACAGTAGAGAAAATTACATATCGAAACCGTGACAACGGCTATACTGTTTTCAAGATTCAGCACGGTAAAAAAACCTTCACTTGCGTTGGTTCTGTTCCTGCTGTGAATGAGGGTGATACCGTTACCGTAACGGGAACCTATTCTAATCATTCTGTTTACGGAGAGCAGATTAATGTCGAAACAATTGATATTTCTGCCCCTAAAACGCAGCTTCAGGTTTTAAAATATTTATCGAGTGGCGCAATTAAAGGAATAGGCCCCGCTACTGCGATTAAGATTGTTGAAAAATTCAAGGAAAATACACTTGATATAATTGAGAATTACCCGCTTGAGCTGGTCGTCATTAGAGGAATCAACAGAGATAAGGCACTGGCCATCAGCGAAGAGTTTAAAAAGCAGTTCGGAATGAGAGATGTTTTCATTGCCCTTGCTTCCTTTAATATAACACCTATTGAGGCTACTGATATTTTCAAAGTATACGGAGTTCACAGTGTTGAGCTTATTCGCGAGAATCCTTATTGTCTATGCATACCAGAAATTGGCTTTTCTTTTGAAAGGGTTGAGGAGATTTCCGATGCACTCGGTTTGCCCGATGATAGTGACGGAAGACTGACCGCAGGTATACTTTATATTCTCAGAAGTAATCTTAGAAACGGTCATACCTGTCTTCCTTACGATAAACTGCTCAGCGTAGCCGAAAAACTGCTTTCGGTAAATAAAATTCTTATCGAAGACACGATTAAACAAATGTCTGACCGAATGGAAATCGCGATGCGTTTATATGGCGGTTCGGTTTACGTTTTCCTTTATGAGTATTTTGCCGCAGAAGAATATATTGCTTCCCGTCTTGTAGCATCCATCAATAACAACGTGCCAATGTATGAGATGAGTGAGCTAGAGATTAAGCTCGTTCAGAAAAAACTCGGAATTGAATTTGATCACAAGCAAAAGGATGCAGTAAACGGCTCGTTGTTTAATAACGTTTTCGTTATTACAGGCGGTCCGGGAACGGGTAAAACTACTACTCTTAACGCTCTAATTTCGGTGCTTTCGGGCAGAAAACTAAGTATCGCACTTGCAGCACCTACGGGTAGAGCTGCAAAAAGAATTGAAGAGCTTACTGGCTATGAAGCTAAAACCCTACACAGACTTTTAGAGGTTGATTGGTCTGACAAAAGAAAACAAACCTTTATTAAAAATAAAACTAATCCACTTGATGAAGATGTTATCATAGTTGACGAAATGTCTATGGTAGATTCGCTTCTATTTAAGGCGCTTCTTGATGCTACCCGCACAACATCAAGAATAATTCTTATTGGTGATTCTGACCAGCTTCCGAGCGTTGGTGCAGGTAATGTACTTGGAGATATAATTGAAAGCGGATTAGTACCGTCCATTCGCCTTGACAAGTTTTTTAGACAGTCGGACACAAGCGATATCATTAAAAATGCGCATCTTGTTATTGCAGGAAATACACCCGATTTATCTAAAAAGTCAAACGATTTCTTTTTTATTAGAAATTATAATCCTGAGCTTGCGGCGGGCATCGTCACAGACCTTATAAATAACAGATTACCATCTGCTTACGGTTTTTCTTCCTTTGAGGATATACAGATTCTTTGTCCTTCAAAAAAGATGACCTGCGGCTCATATAACCTTAATTTGATACTGCAGGAGGCTCTTAATCCTCTGATAAAGGATAAAAATCAGCTTTTTTATAAAGGGGTTTCCTTCAGAGAAGGCGATAAGGTTATGCAGAATAAGAATGATTATGATATTGGCTGGACTGCAGATAACGGAGAAATCGGCACGGGCGTTTTTAACGGAGATATTGGTACAATAGTTTCGGTTGATGCAAAGAATAAAATGCTGTCTGTTCGCTTTGACGATAAGGTGGCAACCTATTTTGACGAAGAGCTTGAGGTATTGGAGCTTGGCTACGCTATCACAGTTCACAAGAGTCAAGGTTCCGAATTTCCATGTGTGATTATTCCGCTTGTTGATTCCCCAAAGCAGCTTCGTTACAGAAATCTTTTATATACCGCAATTACGAGAGCAAAAAAGATTTTAGTTTTTGTCGGTAGTGAACAGATTTTATCTGAAATGATCGAAAACGACCGCAAGACCCTACGCTATACAGGGCTTCGATTTATGCTCAAGAATTATGATAATTAAACTAATTGACGCGTTTTTGGACGCAATCTTTCCGCCTCGCTGTCTGCTTTGTGATGAGATAGTTGAGCCTAACGTTTTTCTTTGCAAGGAGTGCGCACCTAAGCTTGCTAATGATGAATCTAAAAGATGCACCATGTGCGGCCAACGCTATAAAGAGTGTGAATGCAACGATTACATATATATTTTTGACGGCGCAGTTTCACCCTATTTTAACAGCGGGAATCCTAAGAAGGCCTATTATTCTTATAAATTCGAAAAGATTCGTCAAAATGCAAGATTTTTTGCCGAGCGTATGACCGAATCGGTAAACACTTATTACTCGGGTATTAAGTTCGACTTTGTAACCAGAGTGCCGAGAAGCAAGCATGGCAAATTCGACCATACGAAATATCTTTGTCGTTCTCTTGCTGATGCTTTATCCTTAAAGTTTGTTGAAGCTCTTGAACCAACCGATAAGAAGAGAGAAATACAGCGAAGCCTTCATAAAGAGGACAGATTCAGAAACGTTGACTTTGCATATAGGGTAAAATTTCCTTGTAAGGGCAAAACTGTTTTGATACTTGATGATATTAAAACGACGGGAGCTACACTAAACGAATGCACAAGAAGACTTAAATTTGCGGGAGCAGATAAGGTCTATTGCATTTCAGTTCTTGTGGGAAACAGTAAAAACTCTCGTTGAAATTCTAAAAGGTATATAGTATAATGTAAAGGAAGGCAGGTGACATCTATGGCAATGCAAATCGGAATCGATATGGGTTCATATAAAACGGTTATTTCAGAGCAGAACAGAATTGTTCTTGAACAACCGAGCATAGTTACAATTGAATCCGACAGCTTTAAACCCGTATATTATGGAGATACGGCAAAGTCATCTCTTGGCAGAACACCTGAGACCTTAACCTGTATTAAACCTATTGAGCACGGAGTTATTGCCGACTACGATATCACCCTTGCAATGCTTTCGGAATATATGAAGCGTGCCTTTGGTAATAAGGTTATAAGACCGAGCGTTATTGCTTGTCTTCCTACAGGACTGACCGAGCTTCAGCACCACTCCCTTGCCGATGTTATCGTTGACAGCGGCGGCCGCAACGTAACCGTAATAGAAAGCCCGCTGGCTGTAGCGTACGGTCTTGGAATTGATTTTTCCTCTCCTCGGGGAAGTATGGTAGTAGATATCGGAGCCGGAACAACCGACGTTGCAACCCTGTCTCTCGGCGGAATTGTACAGTGTGGTTCATTTAACCTAGCCTCCTACGATTTTGATGATGCAATTACCAAATATATAAGACGCGCCTATAATATAGAGATAGGCGAGCTCACCGCCGAAAGCATCAAAAAACAGATAGGCTCAGTTGTAAAACGCGACATAGAGATTACCGTTATTGCAAAGGGTAGAAATCTAAGAACGGGACTACCCGAATCCTTTGAGATAACCTCGCGTGAAATTTACGATACCGTTTACGATACAGCTATACAAATTTGCAACTCGGTGCGAAAGGTTATGGAGCGTACCGACCCCGATATAATTGCCGACGTTATGGAAAACGGAATCTACCTTACGGGTGGCGGCAGCCTTATTAATGGGATGGCTGCATTTATGGAAGAGTTTATCGGTACACGCGTTATGCAGGCACCCGACCCAACACACAGTGTAACAAAGGGAATGGCTATCGTTGGAAAGAGTCCCAAGCTTCTTAAAAATATTGATTATCATCTTCGTTCGCTAAAAGAATTAATACTTGAATAAAAAATACTTGACATTTTCTAAATTTGGTATATAATAATTAAGACAACAAAGTAGAGCATTACCGTTCTCACCCTCAGGATTACTAAAAGGGTCAATAAGATTTTCACAGTAATTTTGCGTTATTGTGCTTATTTCTTATCTTCGCGGACGGTATTATGCCGTCCGCTTTTGTTATGACTTACGGAGGTGTTAATTATCAGCGTCAAAGATATTCCAGTCAATGAAGAGATAACTTTTAAAGAGGTGCGCGTTATTGATGTAGACGGCTCTCAGCTAGGAATTTTACCGATTGCCAACGCTATTGAGGCTGCTTATGCAAAGGACCTTGACCTCGTTGCTGTTTCTCCCAATGCTAATCCGCCTGTTTGCAAGATTATGGACTACGGCAAATACCGTTTCGAAATTGCTAAACGCGAAAAGGAAGCAAAGAAGAACCAGAAGATTATCGAAACCAAAGAGATTAGACTCGGTCTCAGCATTGATAAGCACGATTTTGAAACAAAGGGCAATCATGCCATTCAGTTTTTAAAGTCGGGCAACAAACTTAAGGTTTCTATCAGATTCAGAGGTCGTGAACTCGGGCATCCCGAAATCGGACTTGAGATTATGAATAGATTCGCAGAATATTGTGCGGAATATGCCGTTGTTGAAAAGCCCGCCAAAATGGAAAGCAGAAATATGCTTATGTTTATGGCGCCTAAGTCAAACAAATAATTTAATAAATTAATTCTTTAGGAGGATTTAAAATGCCGAAAATTAAAACTCACAGTGGTGCAAAAAAGCGCTTTAAACTCACCAAGACCGGTCAGGTTAAGCGTGCCCATGCTTACAAATCACACATTCTTAACAAGAAGACAACCAAGCGTAAGAGAAACCTTCGTAAGACAGTTGTTGCTGATGTAACAAATCTCGCAACACTCAAGAAGCTTATCCCTTACAAGTAATTAGTAGAATACGGAGGATATATAAATGGCACGTATAAAGGGTGCGTTAGCAACACGCAAAAGAAGAAACAAAACTTTAAAGCTCGCTAAGGGTTATTTTGGAGCAAAGTCAAAGCTTTTCAAGACAGCAAAAGAAGCTGTTATGAAGTCTGGTAACTATGCTTACATTGGCCGCAGACTTAAGAAGAGAGATTTCCGTCGTCTTTGGATTACCAGAATTTCTGCTGCTGCAAAAATTAACGGTATGAACTATTCTTCTTTCATGAACGGTCTTAAGAAGGCTGGTGTCACCATGAACAGAAAGATGCTCGCTGACCTTGCAGTAAATGATGCTGCAGGCTTCGCTACTCTTGCAAAGGCTGCTCAGAAGGCTTTAGAAAAATAATTAACTGACCGGGGTCATTGTATGTCCTCGGTCATAATTTTTATAGAAAAAGGGTTAAAAATGACGAATTTCGAGAGAGTTACAAGCAAAGACAACGAAATTATAAGACTAGCCGCATCACTTGTTTCTTCCGCAAAAAAGAGAAGAGAGGAAGGAATGTTTGTGTTAGACGGGCTTAGGCTTTGCCGCGATGCCGAGCAAAGTGGCTATGAGGCAGAGTGCTTTATCGTAGGCGATTCGGCTTATGAAAAATTTAAAGCTGATGCCGAAAGCCTTGGTGCAAATGCTAAAAGAGCCGTTATCGTGCCTGATGGTCTTATTTCAAAAATATCCGATACTGTAAGCCCTCAGGGCTTTATTTCGGTATGCAAATTTAAGTCAGAAGATATTAATTTCAGACCATACGGTCTTTATATTGCTCTTGAAAACGTCCAAGACCCCTCGAATGTGGGCGCAATTTCTCGCTCTGCTGAGGCTTTTGCCTTTGATGGAATAATTCTGTCATCTAACTGCTGTGATCCCTATAGCTCCAAATCCCTAAGAGCATCTATGGGTGCGCTGCTTCGCATACCCGTAACGGTAGTTTGTAACTTTAATGATTTCCTAAAAGAAACAAAGCTTGATACATATGCCGCCGTAGTTAAAAACGGTCAAAGCGTTAGGGAGCAGAGCTTCAAAAAAGGCTCGATAATGGTAGTAGGTAACGAGGCTAACGGACTGACAGATGAATGTGTTTCGGCTTGCAAAAAGGCGGTCACAATTCCTATGACTGGCAAGGCTGAATCTCTTAACGTTGCTACAGCTTCTGCAATTTTAATCTGGGAGATGTCTAACGCCAAATGATTTATTGGATATGGCTTGCAGAGCGTCTTGGATATGGAAATTTGAAGGTGAAGACTCTGCTTTCAAAATTCGGTACTGCAGAAAATATTTATAAGACAAATCCTGTAGATATTACCAAAGATTTTCGACTTGATGAAAGGGAAGTGAAATCACTTTCCAACAAGTCACTTAAAAGGTGCGAAAATATTTTGACCCTCTGCCAGGAAAACGGAATTAAAATATTAACACTGGGCGATAGCAGATATCCCGCATTATTAAGAGAGATAGATAATCCACCTGCAGTTTTGTATTATAAGGGCAAGCTTCCCTGTTTTAATAATGCGCCTGCAATCAGTATGGTCGGCACAAGAAAGGCCGATGAATACAGCATAAAGGTTGCCTGGTCGCTATCTGCAAGGCTATCACTTGCTAATTTTATAATTGTCAGCGGCGGTGCTTTGGGTATTGATTCTGCCTCCCACAAAGGCGCACTTGATACAGACGGAATCACCGTTGCATTGCTCGGTTGCGGAATAAATTATCCATACCTTAAATGTAACGAGGGTTTAAGAAATAGAATTTCAGAGAGTGGCTGTTTAATTTCTGAATTTCCGCCAAATTATCCTCTTAAAAAGTATGCTTTTCATTTAAGAAATCGCCTTATATCCGGTCTGTCTTTAGGAACAGTAATTATCGAGGCAGGCGAGAAGAGCGGCGCACTCATTACCGCTAAAACTGCAAATGAGCAAGGAAGAGACATATTTGTTATTACCGGCAAACCAGACGATACAAAGTATCTGGGCTCATACGCGCTACTTAAAGACGGAGCAATTCCTGTTTTTAAAATTTCTGATATTACAAACGAATATATGCATCTTTTCGGTAATATTATCGATATAAATAAAGCAAATGAATTTGACCTTAAAACACTTTATAGGTCAAAATATAGTTGCTCAAAACCGAAGCCACAACGTCAAATAAAGAATAAAACCGAAGAGCCCGAAAAATTAATTTTGGAAATTTCAAATTTTGCTCTTTCCAAAAACGCGGAAATGGTATATAATAGTATAAATATTGATTTTTTCACGATAGACGACTTTGCTAATTGCATGCTCTCTGTCGCTGATTTGTTTTCTGCCGTTACTGAGCTGGAGCTTGCGGGACTTATTGAGGCTGTGCCCGGTGGCAGATATAAGAAAACCTATTAAGGAGAAAAAACATTGTCTAAATTAGTAATAGTTGAGTCGCCTACAAAGGTTAAAAGTGTTAAAAAATATCTTGGTGCAGATTATACCGTAATGGCTTCAAAGGGTCATATCAGAGATTTACCCAAGTCCAAGCTTGGTATCGATGTTGCACACGACTTTGCACCTCAATATGTTAATATACCCGAGAAAAAAGAACTTATAAAGCAGCTCAAAGCCGCTGCAGCAGACAGTGATATGGTATATCTTGCGACCGACCCTGACCGCGAAGGAGAGGCTATTTCCTGGCACCTCGCTCAAATTCTCGGACTTAACTTTAACGAAGCAAACCGCGTTTGCTTTAACGAGATTACCGAGGCAGGCGTAAAGGCAGGTATGCAGAATCCTCGACAAATTGATTTGAATCTCGTTGATGCTCAGCAGGCTCGCCGCGTGCTCGATAGAATTGTCGGATATAAAATCAGCCCTTTTCTTTGGAAAAAGGTAAAGAGTGGACTTTCTGCAGGACGTGTACAGTCGGTTGCACTTCGTCTTATAGTTGACCGCGAACGTGAAATTGAAAAGTTTAATCCCGTTGAATTCTGGACCCTTGACGCAAAGCTTATTGCATCGCGAAAGACCTTTAATGCAGAATTCTACGGCTATAAAGACGGCAGTAAGGTTGAAATCCATAACGAAGAAGAGGCGAATGAGCTTCTTTCAAAAATTGAAAATGGCGATTTTGTAGTTGAAAGCATCAAAAAATCGCTTCGCAATAAACAGCCTTCTGCTCCCTTTATTACTTCAACGCTTCAGCAGGAAGGCTCACGAAAACTCAATTTTACTGCACAGAAGACTATGAAGGTTGCTCAGCAGCTTTACGAAGGTCTTGAAGTTAAAGAGCACGGCGTAACCGGTCTTATTACCTATATGCGAACCGACTCACTTCGCATCTCTGACGAGGCGAGAAAGGCTGCCACCGCATACATTTTAAAGCAGTATGGCGATAAATATTTACCAAAAAGCCCCAGATATTTTAAGTCAAAAAATGGTGCACAGGATGCCCACGAAGCAATCCGTCCTACCAACGTGTTTATCACTCCCGAGGATGTTAAGGGTAGCGTAACACCAGACCAGTACAAGCTTTATAAACTTATTTGGGAGCGCTTTGTTGCATCCCTTATGTCTAACTGCGTTCTTGACACCGTTTCGGTCGATATAGACGTTGCTGATTACCGCTTCAAGGCATCAGGTCATACCGTTAAATTCGACGGTTATACCGTTCTTTACGAAGAGGGTAAGGACAGTGAGGATAAGGATAGCGCCGCTCTTCCTGTAATGACCGAGGGCGAGGCATTAAAGGTAAAATCCTTGACACCTAATCAGCATTTCACACAGCCACCTCTCCGTTATACAGAGCCAACATTAATTAAGGCGCTTGAGGATAACGGAATCGGCAGACCTTCTACCTATGCGCCGATTCTTTCCAATATTTTAGACAGGGAATACGTTGAAAAGGAAAAGAAATCTATTAAACCCACAGGTCTTGGTACCGTAATTTCTGACCTTATCGTTGAGCATTTTAAGAAGATTGTAGATGTTAAATTTACCGCAGGAATGGAAACCGATCTCGACAAGGTTGGAGCAGGCGAGCTTAACTGGGTTTCTACCATAGAAGAATTTTACACCGACTTTGAAAAGGTACTTTCTAAGGCAGAGGAATCTACCGCAGGCAAAAAGGTTAAGGTACCCGTTCAGGAGTCCGACGTTGTTTGCGAAAAGTGCGGAAGAACAATGGTTGTAAGAACAAGCCGTTTCGGAAAGTTCCTTGCTTGCCCCGGATACCCCGAGTGCAAAAATACAAAGCCAGCACCCGAAGATGAGGTAAAAACACCCTGCCCCAAGTGTGGTGAAAAACTTATTAAAAGAGTTTCCAAGAAGGGTAAAATCTTCTATGGTTGCTCGGCTTATCCCAAGTGTGACTTTGCTGCACCTAGCATTCCTACAGGAGATAAATGTCCCGAATGTGGCGGATATATCCTTAAAGGTGCCCGTGGCAGAAAGTATTGTATGAACAACGAATGTCCCACCCGCGGATCAAAAAAGGACAATAAAGCTGATGAATAAAATTCGTGTTATAGGCGCAGGACTTGCGGGATGTGAGGCGGCAATGCAGATTGCGGCTGCAGGAATACCCGTTGAGCTTTATGAGATGAAACCTCTTAAAAAGAGTCCTGCACACACCCTTGATACCTTTGCTGAGCTTGTTTGCTCAAACTCATTAAAGGCTGAACGAGTAAATTCTGCGGCAGGTCTTTTAAAAGAAGAAATGCGCCGACTAGGTTCTGTTTGTCTAGAATCTGCCGACAGATGTAAGGTTCCGGCAGGCGGTGCACTTGCCGTTGAGAGAAACGAGTTTTCTGCATATATCACCGAAAAGATTAGAAATAATCCCCTTATTACCGTTATTCACGAGGTTGTAAATGAGATTCCTACCGACGGAATAACAATTATTGCAACGGGACCGCTGACAGATAGTACTCTTGCAGATAAAATTAAGGAATTTTGCGGTACTGACACCCTTAATTTTTATGACGCTGCAGCACCTATCGTAACTTCAGATTCTGTTGATATGTCAAAGGCTTTTTCTGCTGCTCGATATGATAAGGGTGATGATGATTATATAAATTGTCCATTCAATAAAGAGGAGTATGAGTTATTTCATACCGAGCTTATAAATGCAGAATCGGCACCTACTCACGATTTCGATAAGCCACTCACTGTTTACGAGGGCTGTATGCCTATCGAGGTGCTTGCCGAACGTGGAGAGGATTCTATAAGATTCGGTCCGCTAAAGCCAGTGGGCCTTCGTGACCCCCGTACGGGACATAGACCATGGGCTGTTGTTCAACTACGCAAAGAGAACAGGGAAGGCACGCTTTATAATCTTGTCGGATTTCAGACAAATTTAAAATTCGGCGAGCAAAAAAGGGTATTTTCAATGATTCCGGGACTCGAAAACGCAGAGTTTGTCCGCTACGGTGTTATGCACAGAAATACCTTTATTAATTCTCCAAAACTTCTTAAAAAAAATCTTTCTTTGAAGCAAAATCCTGATATTTTCTTTGCAGGACAGATTGCCGGAATTGAGGGGTATATGGAGTCTGCGGCAAGTGGGATTTTGGCAGGAATTAATGCGGCAAGATATGCAAAGGGTGATAAGCCGCTAATTTTACCCCAAATTTCAATGCTTGGCAGTTTAATTGACTATATTAGCGATGAAACTATTACCGATTTTCAGCCGATGGGGGCAAACTTCGGTATAGTTTTACCGTTAGTTACCAAAATCAGGGACAAGCAGGAGAGATATATGGCTCTTGCTAACCGTTCTCTTGATTGGTTTAATGAAAATATTTAGAGGTGAATTATGAGAATTGCGGTTGATGCTTTTGGTGGAGATAATGCGCCGCTTGAGATAATTAAGGGCGCGGCAATGGCAGAGAAGGAATATGGTGTACACATCGTTCTTTGCGGTGACCATGAAACAATTAAAAAATGTATTACGGATAATAATATAGAGTTTAATGAGCTTGATATCGTTCATGCTTCCGACGTTATTTCTATGCACGACGAGCCTACCTCACTGCTTAAGACTCACAAAGACTCATCAATGGCTGTTGCTTTCCGTCAACTGGCAGAGGGTAATGCAGATGCATTTGTTTCGGCAGGTAGCACAGGCGCTGTCGTTGTTGGTGGCACTTTTATTGTAAAAAGAATCAAGGGTATTAAACGACCTGCCCTAGCTACAATTATTCCGTCTCCCGATTCAAGATATATGCTTCTCGACTGCGGAGCAAACGCCGAGTGCAGACCCGAAATGCTTTGTCAGTTTGGCATTATGGCTTCGCGTTATCTTGAAAAGGTTGAGGGAGTAGACAATCCTTCCGTTGGGCTTCTCAATATTGGAAATGAAGAAACAAAGGGAACGGAGCTTCAAAAAGAGGCATTTGAGCTCATGAGTAAAGCTGATATTAACTTTATTGGAAATATCGAATCGAGGGATATGCCGACTGGTGCGGCTGATATAGTTGTTGCAGACGGCTTTACGGGTAATATTTCGCTAAAGCTTTTAGAAGGCTCTATCTCAACTCTTTTCTCTATGCTAAAGCCGGTATTTACAAAAAATATTCTTTCAAAGCTTTGCTATCTTGTCTTAAAGCCTGAGCTTCGTAAGATGAAGAAAAAGCTTAATGCTTCTGAGGTTGGCGGCGCGCCACTTCTCGGAACACGCAAGCCCGTATTTAAGGCACACGGCAATTCTGATGCAGTAACCTTTAAGAACGCTATTGGGAAAGCAATGCTTTTTGCAGAAAACAAGGTAATTTCCGCAATTGAAAACTGTTTTAGTGAAGAGGTTAGTGAAAATTGATTAGCGAACTCGAAACAAAACTTGATTATAAATTTAAAAATCAGGAGTTATTAAAAAACGCGCTCACTCATTCTTCTTATGCCAATGAGGAGCACTGCAAATTCGGGTCGAACGAGCGTCTTGAATTTTTAGGTGACTCAGTTTTATCTATTGTAGTTTCAGAACATATATATAAGAATTTTAAAAATTTGCCCGAGGGAGAGCTTACAAAGCTTCGCGCATCACTTGTGTGTGAAAAAGCACTTTGCGGCTATTCAAGAGAGATTGAGCTTGGAAGGTATCTTTTCCTCGGAAAAGGTGAATCTCATAATCACGGAGAAGAGCGACCATCAATTCTTGCCGATGCATTCGAGGCTGTTCTTGCCGCAATTTATCTTGACGGGGGATACGAACCTGCAAAGCATCACGTTCTGCGCTTTATTACTGCCGAATTAACTAGCAGAGATGACGATGCTTTTAAGGATTATAAAACACTCCTTCAGGAGGTTATTCAGAAAAATCCCGAAGAGAGGCTCGTTTATATTCTCACTGATGAATCTGGTCCCGACCACGATAAGAGATTTACTGTAGAGGTTCATCTGAACTCCAATGTAATCGGTAGCGGAGAAGGAAAGAGCAAAAAACAAGCCGAACAGGCAGCCGCCCGTCAGGCATTACAGCTTATGGGAATTGACGAATGAAGCATGCAAATATCTCTATATTTGTGCCTCATCTCGGTTGCCCGAATGACTGCAGTTTTTGTAATCAGCGCCATATTACCGGCATGTCAAAAGAACCCTGCGAGCAGGATATTATTAACGTCGTATTGGTTGCGGTTGCTTCAAAAAACTTTTCCCCGGAAAACACAGAAATTGCATTTTTCGGTGGCAGCTTTACCGCTATAGACAGATCGTATATGCTTCGTCTTTTAAAAACCGCAGATGAACAAGTGAAATTCTTCGGGCTTCGCGGAATCAGAATTTCCACGCGACCCGACTGTATTGATGATGAGATTCTCACTATTTTAAAGGATCATTCGGTAACTGCAATAGAGCTTGGAGCACAAAGCCTTAATGATTCTGTTTTGGCACTAAACGACAGAGGACACACTGCAAAGAACGTTGAAAATGCCTCTGCTCTTATCAAAGATTATGGCTTTGAGCTCGGTCTTCAGATGATGACAGGTCTGTACGGTGACACTAACGAAAAGGCTTTAGATACTGCAAGTAAAATTGTTTCAATGTCGCCCGATACCGTGAGAATTTATCCGACAATCGTTCTAAAAAATACTAAACTTGCAGAGCTTTATGACAAAGGATTATATAAACCGCAAACATTAGATGAAGCCATATCTCTTTGCAGCGAGCTTTTAGCTCTGTTTGAAGATGTTGGAATTAAAGTTATTCGCCTTGGTCTTCATTCAATAGAGGAGGATTCTTTTCTTGCAGGTCCGTGGCATCCTGCCTTTAGCGAACTTTGTAATTCATACAGATTTTTAAAACAAATTACCGATAGCTGTGAGGCAGGTAAAACCTATACAATTGAGGTAAATCCTGTCGATATTTCGAAGGCTATCGGGCAAAAAAGAGCAAATTTAGATAAACTGAGTTCGCTCGGTATAAAAGTACAATTCATTCAAAACGATAACATATCCAAAAACACACTTAAAATAAGGGAAGTGAACAAGGGTTGATTTTAACGTCAATTCAGGTACAGGGCTTTAAATCCTTCGCAGACAAGACGGTACTTAAATTTGGCAAGGGTATTACCGCCGTTGTTGGACCTAACGGTAGTGGTAAGAGTAATATCTCCGATGCCGTTCGTTGGGTGCTCGGTGAACAGTCTACAAAGAATCTTCGCGGACAGTCTATGGAGGATGTTATCTTCGGTGGTACAGCCGACAGAAAACCCCACGGCTTTTGTGAGGTTACCTTAAATATTGATAATTCTGACCGTGAGCTACATTTTGACAATGACAGTGTCTCGGTTACTCGTCGTTATTACCGTTCTCACGATTCGGAATATCTCATAAACGGAAACATTGTCCGCCTTCGCGATATTCACGAGTTATTTATGGATACGGGTCTTGGTCGTGACGGCTATTCTATGATTGGTCAGGGTAAGATTGATTCTATCATCAGCTCTAAGTCTCAGGAACGTCGTGATATTTTTGAAGAGGCTTCGGGTATTTCTCGTTACAGATACAGAAAGACCGATGCGGAGAGAAAGCTTGCCGCAGCGGAGGAGAATTTAGTTCGGCTTCTAGATATTTTAAAGGAGCTTGAATCCCGTATAGGCCCCCTTAAGGACCAGAGCGAAAGGGCAGAAAAGTTTCTTCTTTTAGCTGCCGAAAAGAAACAGCTTGATATTGGTATTTGGCTCAATATCATCAACAATTCAAAGGCTGTTTTGCAGGCACACGATGATAAAATTGCAATTGCACGCGCACAGTATAAAGAAATTGACGATAAGCTGACCGAATTCGACCTTGTAAATGAAAAGAATTCGGCAGATTTTGCGCGTTTCTCGGCTGAAATTGACGACAGACACGGAAGAATTGCCGAATATACCGAAAATATTGCAAAGCTTATGGGCGATATTTCGGTTTGCAATAACGATATCCTTCACAATAACGAGACTATCGAGAGATTAAAGGGCGAAATTTCGGATATTTTAAGCTCAAAGGATGAAAAAGCGTCCGAAATCTCCGCAAAGCAGGAGCTTGTTGCCGCTAAAAAGATAGAAATTGAAAGCCTTAATACCGCACTTTCTGAGAAGGAAATAGAGCTTTCTGAAATGATACTCAAAAGTGAGGATATTTCCCGCAAAATTGAAGCTGAGGTTGTTCGTTTAAACGAGCTTTCATCAACACTTGCCGACCTTCGCGTTTCCTTAATGTCTTCCACAGCCGCAGTATCCGAGATAGAAAACCGCACCACAACAGTTGATTCGCAGATTGCCGAAAACCAAGAGCGTGAAAAAAATCTCGGTGAGGAATATGACGGTATAAACAAGCTTATAGCCACTATTGAGGATGATATTACGGGCTACAATAACTCACTTAACGGCTACAGACTTCGCCTTAAGAACAAAACAGAGTCTGTAAACGAGGCAAAGGAAGAGCTTGACAGGATTAGACTTGATATAGAGGCTAAAAGACGCCGCGTACAGATACTTGAAGACCTTGAAAAGAATATGGAGGGCTTCAATCACTCGGTAAAAACCGTAATGAAGGATTCCGATAGCGGTAAACTAAAGGGTGTTCACGGACCTGTTACCCGCCTTATCAAAGTTAAGAAGGAATATTCTATTGCTATTGAAACTGCCCTAGGTACAGCAGCACAGAACATTATTGTCGACACCGAAGGCACAGCAAAGTACGCTATTGAAATGCTCAAAAGCTCTAATTCTGGTCGTGCAACCTTCCTGCCCATTTCTTCTATTAAGGCAAGAGAATTTACAGAATCGGGCTTTGAGGATGAGTACGGTTATGTTGGAATCGCAAGCGATCTTGTTGATTCTGATAAGAAATACAGCGAAATTGTTAAATATCTTCTTGGTGGCACAGTTGTTGCGGAGGATATAGATTCTGCAGTATCGCTTGCCCGCAAATTCAAGTTCCGTTTCAAGGTTGTATCCCTTGACGGACAGGTAATTAACGCAGGTGGTTCGCTTACCGGTGGCTCGCTTATTAAGAATGCGGGACTTCTTTCCCGTTCAGGCGAAATTTTACGACTTAAAGATGAAGTTAAAAAGCTTGAGGATAAGGAAAATAAGAAAACCGAAGGCTATAACGACGCCGTTCTTGAGCTTTCAAAGGTTGAGGGCGAGGTAAGGTCGTCTGAAGATTTGCTTAAAACCGCAAATGAAGATAAAATTCGCGCGCTCGGCGAGC
This sequence comes from Acutalibacteraceae bacterium, assembly GCA_045638145.1. Classification (GTDB taxonomy): domain Bacteria; phylum Bacillota; class Clostridia; order Oscillospirales; family Acutalibacteraceae; genus SFWF01. The sequence continues at coordinate 84,236 of JAZUAU010000024.1, read as the reverse complement.
TGAAGAGGGTTGACGAGCTTCTTGATACTGTTAAGAAGACCCTTGCCGAGCTTTATGACGAAAAGACCAATGCTGGCGAAAAGATTAGCGCACTTAAGGCTGCAGCTTCTGAGCAGAGCGCTGAGATTGAAAAACTTGAGGGCGAGAAGACGGCGCTCGAAACCGCAGTTTCTGACATGAACGGTGGTCGCGATATAATGTCTGCCTCTCGTGATGAGCTGACAACAGGTATAACCGATATTAAGCTTTCAATAATCGAGAAGAATAAAGACATTGAAAACCTAAATTCTGCTATTGCACTTCTGAATCTTGATGATTCACAGAGTAGTGGAAAGATAAATATTATTGAGGCAGAAATCGAAAGTTTAAAGATAAAGAATACCGAAATTAATACCAAAATTCTTGAAATAGAGGCGGTTATCACAGGACTTAAAACTGCAAGTCTTCAGTTCGAGAGTGATATCACATCCTTTACCGAGCGCAGAAACGAAATTGAAAAATCGGGTAGTGAGCTTCGTGCATCCGAGCGTGAGCTTACAAACGACCGTGAAAAGATTAGCGGAGAGCTTGCCCGTCTTACCGAACGTCGCGAGAATATGGCAAAGGAAACCGACGATGTTATAAGACAGCTCTTTGACGAATATCAGCTGACCCGTAGCGAAGCAGAGGAAAGATTTGTTCCGGTAGAAGACCTTAATACCGCTAAAAAGCAGCTTGGCGAGGTAAAAAGCAAGATTCGTTCTCTTGGAAATGTTAATGTTTCTGCGATTGAGGAATATAAGGAAGTCAATGAGCGCTATACCTTTATGAAGGAACAGCTTGACGACATCGAAAAGTCTAGAACCGAGCTAGGAAAGCTTATTTCACAGCTTACCGAACAGATGAAGGAGCTTTTTGTTGTCGGCTTCAACAGCATAAATGAAAACTTCTCCAAGACATTTACAGACCTATTTGGAGGCGGAAGCGCAAAGCTTCAGTTTACCGACCCCGATAATGTTCTTGAAAGCGGTATTGATATTGTAGTTAAGCTACCTGGTAAAAATGTTCCCACTCTTGACGGACTTTCGGGCGGCGAAAAGGCGCTTATTGCCCTTGCAATCTACTTTGCAATTATGAGGGTAAGTGCACCCCCATTCTGCTTCCTCGATGAGGTAGATACTGCACTTGATGACATAAATGTTGACAGATTTGCAGATTATATGAAGAGCAACGATTTTAATACCCAGTTCATCTGCATCACACACCGCCGCGGCACAATGGAGGCTGCAGATATGCTGTACGGTGTAACAATGCAGGAAAAGGGTATTTCTAAGCTGCTTGAACTAAATGTAGCAAGTCTTGAAAGAATGCTTAAACTTGAGGATAGGTGATCCTAATGGGCTTTTTTGACAAAATTAAAGCCGGACTACAAAAGACAAGAAACAGCTTTATTGATTCAGTAAATTCTGTTATCAGCAGTTTCACAAAGGTTGATGAGGATTTAATCGAGGAGCTGGAAGAAATACTTATAATGGCAGATATCGGCTATACCTGTGCCGAGGAAATCTGCGACCGACTTCGTGTTGAAATAAAGGCTGAAAGAATTAAGGATGCAAGTGAGGTTAAGGCCGCACTTAAAACCATAATAAGCGAAATGCTTGGCGGTGAAAACGAGCTTAGGCTCGATACAAAGCCCTCTGTTATTTTGGTTATTGGAGTAAACGGTGTTGGTAAAACCACAACAATCGGTAAGCTTTCTGCCCACCTTAAAGCCGAGGGCAAGAGTGTTATGCTTGCCGCAGCAGATACCTTTAGAGCCGCCGCAATCGAGCAGCTTGAAGAGTGGTCTAATAGAGCAGATGTGCCGATTGTAAAAAGTGTTAATGGCACCGACCCTGCATCAGTAATCTTTGATGGTATTGCTTCTGCAAAGTCAAAGGGTGTAGACGTTCTTATCTGCGACACTGCAGGCAGACTTCATAATAAAAAGAACCTTATGGATGAGCTCGCAAAAATGTACAGAGTTATCAACCGCGAGCTTCCAAATGCATCTGTTGAGGCACTTTTGGTGCTTGACGCCGCAACTGGACAGAATGCGGTTAATCAGGCCAGGGAATTCTCGAATGTTACTAATATCACGGGTATAGTTCTTACAAAACTTGACGGCACAGCAAAGGGCGGTATAGTTATCCCAATTAGCCGCGACCTGGGTATACCCGTTAAGTTTGTCGGTGTAGGCGAGCAGATTGACGACCTTCAGCCCTTTGACCCTGCCGCATTTACCAATGCACTTTTTGATACGGAGGACTAAATGGACTTTTTCGTAGCTACAAAAAATCTTAAAAAGCTTGCAGAGATCGAACGTATTTTGGCACCGCTCGGTGTAAAAGCCCTTTGCGAGCGAGATTTTGATTTGGATTTTCCCGAGGTAGAGGAAGACGGAGAAACTTTTCGTGACAATGCCCTTATTAAAGCGGAAGCAGGAATGAAAATAACGGGTCTTCCAACTATTGCCGATGATTCGGGTCTTTGCGTAGACGCTCTAGGCGGTGCGCCGGGTGTTTATTCGGCGCGCTATGCTGGCGAGCCTTGCAACAACCATAAAAATAATCTAAAGCTTTTGGATGCTTTAAAAGACGTTCCGGTTGAAAAGCGTACAGCACGATTTGTTTCCAGCATCGCCTGTGTATTTCCTGACGGTAGAAAGGTTTTTGCAGATGGTACTGTTGAAGGCAAAATTGCCTTTGAGATGAAGGGAACGAAGGGCTTCGGCTACGATGTACTTTTCATTTCGGAGCTTGGCAGTTTCGGTGAAATTTCAGACGAGGAAAAAGACTCTATCAGCCACAGAGGAAAGGCGCTCCGCCTTCTTAAAGAAAAATTGAGTGAAATTTTAGGTGAAAAATAATATGTTAAATTCAAGACAGAGAGCACAGCTTCGTGGACTTGCAAATTCTTTAGACACCATTCTGCAGATTGGTAAAGGCGGAATCAGCGAGCAGACCCTAAAGCAGATTGATGATGCGCTTGAAGCTCGTGAGCTTATAAAAATAAGAACACTCGAAACCTGCCCCATAACTTCGCGTGAGGCGGCTGATTCCATAGCCAAAAAGATTGGCGCAGATGTTGTTCAGGTAATAGGTTCTCGAATCATTCTTTACAGAGAATCCTTAAATAATAAATCTATCAAGTTGGTAAAATAGTTATGAAAAAACCTGCATTAGCAGTTTTCGGCGGAACCTTTAACCCTATTCATATTGGGCACGAAGAGATGATAGCGGCAATATGCGAGCTTTCTTTTATTGAAAAATTGCTCGTTATACCTTCTAAATTTCCGCCCCATAAATCTGTCAATTTTCTTGCAAAAGATGCTGACAGAGTAAATATGTGCCTTATTGCGGTACAAGATCAAGGTAAAGCAGAGGTTTGCAAGCTCGAACTTGAAAGAGAGGGTAAGAGTTATACCGTAGATACCTTGAAAGAGCTGGCAAAGGTTTATAATGAGTATAAGATTTATCTTGTTATCGGCGGCGATATGCTTACCTCTTTTAACACATGGAGAAGATATAAAGAGATTTTGAATTTAGCCTCTTTGCTTGTTTTTAAAAGGGTAGGGGAAGATACTTCGGATTTTAATGAAGCTCTCGAATCGCTCAAAATTGAAGGCGCAGATGTTACTCTTATAGAGAAGAATATCACAGAGGTTTCTTCAACCAAAATTCGTGAAGCTTTATTAAACAATAATAGCTCAGAGCATCTATTATCGAAAAAGGTTTTTGATTATATCGTAGAAAACGGTGTGTACGATTATCAAAGCTATAAGAGCATTATCAAAGAAAAGCTTGACGATTACAGATATAATCATTCTCTATGTGTTGCCGATGAAGCGCGGCGTTTGGCACTAAAATACGGTGCCGATTCAGATAGAGCATATCTCGCAGGACTACTTCACGATATTACTAAAAATTTTAAACGAGAAGAACACTTGCAGATTGTGCGGGACTTTGATATAATACTTAGCGATACTGAAAAGAATGCGCCGAAATTATGGCATGCTATAACCGGTGCGGCTTATCTTGAGAATGTTTTAAGGATTGACGATGATGAAATAATCAGCTCGGTAAGATACCACACAACGGGAAAGGCTGATATGAGCCTTTTAGAGCTTATTATATTTATAGCTGACTTTACATCTCGCGACCGAAACTATCCCGACGTTGAGGTTATGAGGGGATTAACCAATAAATCTCTGGAAGAAGCTGCGGTTTACGCGCTTAATTACACTATCAAAGACCTTGAAGGTATGGGTGCTACAGTTCATCCTGATACACTTTCGGCTTATGAATTCTTTAAATCAAAAATCAATTAGTGAGGTTATATTTTGAACAGCGATAAAATTATTGAAATAGCAGTAAATGCGCTAAATAACAAGAAAGCGCGCAATATAAATGCAATTCACGTTGGCGAGCTGACCGTAATTGCTGAATATTTTATTATAGCTACTGCCACCTCGCAGAGCCATATTAAGGCTTTAGCTGAAGAGGTTGAGGAAAAGTTAGAAGCGGCAGGATTTAAGTCCGACCATATTGAGGGCAAGGCAACAGGCTGGTTGTTACTCGAATATATGGGTGTAATTATTCACATTTTTACTGCTGACGCACGCGAGTATTATAATCTTGACCGTATGTGGGCAGACGGAGATGTTTTAGATTTAGAAGATATTCTCGATAACGCAAGAGAGGTTGATTAATATGCATTATAATTACGGTGAAATTGAAAAGAAATGGCAGGATATTTGGGATGAAAAGCAGACATTCGCAAGAAAGAATGACTTCACTTTACCCAAATTCTACGGACTTGTGGAGTTCCCTTATCCTTCTGCACAAGGACTTCACGTAGGACACCCCCGTTCCTATACTGCCCTTGATATTATTGCGCGCAAAAAGCGCCTTCAGGGCTATAATGTTCTTTATCCCATGGGTTGGGATGCTTTCGGTCTTCCAACCGAAAACTTTGCTATAAAGAATCATATACATCCAGCAATCGTTACCGAAAGTAACGTTGCTAACTTTAAGAAACAACTTAAATCCCTCGGATTCTCCTTCGACTGGTCGGCAGAGATTAATACCACAGACCCCTCTTACTATAAGTGGACACAGTGGATTTTTATAAAGCTTTTTGAGAATGGTCTTGCATACAAGCAGGAGATGGCTGTTAACTGGTGTACCTCATGTAAGTGCGTTCTTGCAAACGAAGAGGTTGTTGGCGGTGTTTGTGAACGTTGTGGTAGTGATGTTATCCGTAAGAATAAAAGCCAGTGGATGCTTAAAATTACCGATTATGCCGAAAAGCTTCTTGACGGACTTAATGACGTTGATTTTATCGACCGTGTAAAGACCCAGCAGAGGAACTGGATTGGACGCTCGACAGGTACTGAAATTAAGTTTGCGACAACAGCAGGGGATGACCTTCTCGTTTTCTCTACCCGTGCAGACACGCTCTTCGGTGCTACTTATATGGTTATGTCGCCCGAGCATCCTCTTCTTAAAAAATGGGAAGATAAGCTCGATAATCTCGAAGAAATAAAGTCATATCAAGATGCCGCTGCTCGGAAAAGTGATTTTGAGCGTACCGAAATGGCAAAAGATAAGACGGGTGTTTGCCTTGAGGGAGTCAAGGCTATAAACCCTGTTAACGGAAATGAAATTCCGATTTTCATTTCCGACTACGTACTTATTTCCTACGGTACAGGCGCAATTATGGCTGTACCTGCACATGATACCCGTGACTGGGAATTTGCAAAGAAATTCGACCTTCCGATTATTGAGGTTGTAGCGGGAGGTAACCCTGAAGAGGAGGCATATACCGACTGCGCAAGCGGTATGATGGTAAATTCTGGCTTCCTTAACGGACTTACCGTAGACGAGGCAAAGGAAAAGATTACCGAGTGGCTCAGTGAGCGCAACCTCGGTCAGTTAAAGGTAAATTATAAGCTTCGTGACTGGGTATTCTCTCGTCAGAGATATTGGGGAGAGCCCATTCCCGTTGTTCATTGCGAAAAGTGTGGATACGTTACCGTACCCGAAAGCGAGCTTCCTCTCGTTCTTCCGAACGTTGAGTCCTATGAACCTACCGACAACGGAGAATCTCCCATTTCAAAGATTACCGATTGGGTAAACACAACCTGTCCCAAGTGCGGCGGCAAGGCAGAAAGAGAAACCGATACTATGCCACAATGGGCAGGCTCTTCTTGGTACTTCCTCCGTTACTGTGACCCTCACAATGACGAGGCTATTGCTTCCAAGGAAGCCCTTGAGTATTGGGGACCCGTTGACTGGTATAACGGCGGTATGGAGCATACGACACTCCACCTTCTTTACAGCCGATTCTGGCACAGATTCCTCTACGATATAGGTGTTGTACCTAATCCCGAGCCCTATACAAAAAGAACAAGCCACGGTATGATTCTTGGTGAAAACGGCGAGAAGATGTCAAAGTCACGCGGTAATGTTGTTAACCCCGATGATATCGTAAAAGAATACGGTGCAGATACAATGCGTATGTACGAAATGTTCATCGGTGACTTTGAAAAAGCCGCACCTTGGAAGTCTGACTCTATAAAGGGCTGTAAGCGCTTCCTTGAAAAGGTTTGGGCACTCGGTGAAAACGTGGTTGACGGCGACGGATATTCAGCTAAGCTTGAGGTTGCCTTCAATAAGACCATCAAAAAGGTTACAGAGGACATAGAAACACTTAAGATGAACACTGCTATTTCTGCAATGATGGCTCTGCTTAATGATATCAATGCCGTTGGCAGCGTTACAAAAGGCGAATTTAGAACCCTTCTTCTCCTCCTCAATCCCTTTGCTCCTCATATTACCGAAGAGCTTTGGGTAAATGCAGGCTTTGAGGGTATGCTAAATGAAGCTAAATGGCCCGAATATGACCCTGCAAAGTGTATTGATGCATCTGTAGAAATCGTAGCTCAGGTAAATGGAAAGATTAAGGCAAGACTTAATGTTTCCGCCGATATCGAAAGTGATGCTGCAATCGCTTTAGCACTTGCTGACCCTGCAGTTGCTAAAGAGGTCGAAGGCAAGACTGTAATTAAACAGCTCTACGTTCCTAAAAAGCTTGTAAATATCGTTGTAAAATAAACAATTTAATCGGGGGAAGGGGATAAAGCACTTTTCCCCCGAGTTATCTTATTATTTTCTAAATTTATACTTGACAATTAGGGCGCGCGTTGATATAATATCATAGTCGCGAATAATACGATCTATTAGCTCAGTCGGCAGAGCACTTGACTTTTAATCAAGGTGTCCGGAGTTCGAATCTCCGATAGATCACCAATAGATGAAGCCCGTCATCAGACGGGCTTTTTCTATTCCTAAAAAAAGGAGATGCGAAGTAGGAGAGGTAGTGAATGACAGTCCACCGGACTGTCAGAGCCGCGAACGACTAAGCAGCGCAGTGCGCGAGTCAAATCTCCTATAGATCACCATAAAACCGAAGGTTCGCAAGAGCGGACCTTTTGTTTTATCTCGAAATTATTGTTGACATTCCATATATATTGAGAGTATAATAGTTTATATATAAAATTTAGGAGCAAGAAATGGCTAACAAATACTCAGCAATCACGCCGGAAATTATAGAGCTTGCAGAGCTTTGCATTCAAAACGACAGAATAGATCCGGAGTTATTTACTACAAATAAGGTCTACAGAGGACTTCGTGACCCCAAAGGAAAAGGCGTTCTTACCGGTCTTACAGAAATTTCAACAAGCTATTACGCAAGGTTGATAGATGGAGTTGAAACACCAATCGACGGTGAGCTTTATTATCGCGGTTACGATATTAACGAGCTTGTAAACGGATTTTTAAGCGAAAATCGTTTCGGATTTGAGGAGACGGTTTATCTTCTCTTGTTTGGAAAGCTTCCTGACAAGGAGGAACTCGAATCCTTTAACAAGGTACTTGCCGCTAACAGAATTCTGCCTCGTAATTTTGTTCGCGACGTTGTTATGAAAGCATCTAACGCCGACATAATGAACTCTATGGCAAAGAGTGTTTTAACCCTTTATACATACGACGATAACGCAAATGATACCTCAATCGAAAATGTTCTACGTCAGTCGCTCCGCCTTATAGCAACCTTCCCACTGCTTTCAATTTATGCTTACCATGCATATTCTCATTTCAGAAAAGGAAAAGCACTAGTTATCAACAATCCAAATCCTAAACTGTCTACAGCAGAGAATATTCTAGTTATGCTTCGTCCCGATAGCAAATATACGAAGCTTGAAGCAAAGATACTCGACCTTGCTCTAGTTCTCCACGCAGAGCACGGCGGCGGTAACAATTCTACCTTTACCGACCGAGTTGTAACCTCTTCGGGTAGTGATACCTATTCGGCAATTGCGGCTTCTCTCTGCTCACTAAAAGGACCTAAGCACGGCGGTGCAAATATTAAGGTTTGTCAGATGTTTGATGCTATGAAGAAAGAAATACGCGATTGGACAGACGAAGAGGAAATCGAAGATTATCTGAACCGTATGCTCAATAAGGAAGCATTCGATAAGTCTGGACTCATTTACGGTATCGGACACGCAGTTTACACTGTTTCTGACCCGAGAGCAAATATTTTTAAAAAGTTTGTTGAGGAGCTTGCAAAGGAAAAGGGAAGAACAAAAGAATTCGTTCTTTATTCCAACGTCGCAAAGCTAGCACCCAAGGTGTTTGCTGAGCATAAAAAATCTCAAAAGCAAGTTAGTGCAAATATCGACTTCTATAGCGGATTCGTTTATTCAATGCTCGATTTGCCTCTAGAGCTTTATACCCCTATCTTTGCGATAGCAAGAATTGCAGGATGGTCTGCACACCGAATTGAAGAGCTTGTTAACTCTTCAAAAATAATTCGTCCCGCATACTTAAGCGTACAGCCCGAGCAGGATTATATAAAGCTAGAAGACAGATAAAATAAAGAAAAATGCTTATCCAAACGGATAAGCATTTTTTAATTAAAGCATTTTTATAAGTCTGTTGTTAACCTCAACAAGGAAGGTTTCAGTGTCAACCTTGCGCTTGTTTTCGAGCTTTGAAAGAAGATAGAGGTCGCCAGTCATAACGCCGTCTTCAATAGTCTTGATTGTAGCACGCTCAAGCTTGTCTGCGAAGTTCATAAGCTCGGGAAGATTATCGAGCTCTCCGCGCTTTCTGAGTGCGCCAGTCCAAGCAAAGAGGGTAGCAACCGAGTTTGTGGAGGTTTGCTCTCCCTTTAAGTGCTTGTAATAGTGTCTCTGAACCGTTCCGTGAGCCGCCTCATATTCGTATATACCCTCAGGTGAAACGAGCACAGAGGTCATCATAGCAAGTGAGCCATATGCAGTAGCAACCATATCCGACATAACGTCGCCGTCATAGTTCTTACAAGCCCAGATATATCCGCCTTCGGAACGAACAACACGAGCAACGGCATCGTCGATAAGGGTATAGAAATATTCAATGCCCGCGGATTCAAACTTTTCTTTATACTCATTATCGTAAATCTCAGCAAAGATATCCTTGAAATGATGGTCATACTGCTTTGAAATGGTGTCCTTAGTAGCAAACCAAATATCCTGCTTTGTATCAAGTGCGTAATTAAAGCAGCATCTTGCAAAGGAGGAAATCGAAGTATCCTTATTGTGAACGCCCTGAATGATACCGTCGGTGTCTGCGAAATCATAGATAAGCTTTCTTGTTTCGTTTCCATCCTTATCGGTAGCAACAAGCTCACACTTAGAGCCCTTTGAAACCTGCATTTCGGTGTTCTTGTAAATATCGCCGTATGCGTGACGTGCAATGGTAATAGGTTTTGTCCAGGTGGGAATATAGGGCTCGATTCCCTTAACGATAATAGGGGTTCTGAAAACGGTACCATCAAGTATTGCACGGATTGTACCGTTAGGAGATTTCCACATTTCCTTAAGGTTATATTCGGTCATTCTAGCTGCATTAGGAGTGATTGTAGCACACTTAACTGCAACTCCGTATTTTTTGGTTGCCTCTGCAGAATCGATAGTAACCTGGTCGTTAGTTTCATTTCTGTATTCGAGTCCGAGGTCATAATACTCGGTCTTAAGGTCGATATAAGGAGTAAGAAGAATTTCCTTAATCATTTTCCAGATAATTCTCGTCATCTCGTCTCCGTCCATTTCGACGAGAGGTGTTGTCATTTTAATTTTGTCTGTCATTTTAATACTCCTTAATTTAGATTAGATTTTGTATAAGAGAGAAGTCCGCCTGCAAGAACAATGTCAATTGCTCTGTCTGAAAGCTCACAGGTCACGGGAATTTCTACACCCTTTGTAAGGTTCTTTACAACAAGGTTCTTCTTATTCTTGATGCACTCAGTAACGTTTTCGATAACTAAATCATCCATAAGACCGATTTTTTCATAATCCGCATCATTTACAAAGTTGAGGGGAAGAATACCTGCATTAATGAGGTTTGCTCTATGGATTCTTGCAAAAGACTTTGTAAGAACAGCCTTTACGCCAAGATGAAGAGGAGCAAGTGCTGCATGCTCACGTGACGAACCCTGACCGTAGTTTGCACCACCTACGATAATGCTTGAGCAGAGATTTTCCGCTCTTTCAGGGAATTCAGGATCACAAACGGTGAAGCAATGTTTACTGATTGCAGGAATATTTGAACGGAGGGGAAGAATCTTTGCGCCTGCAGGCATAATGTGGTCGGTAGTGATATTATCCTCAACCTTAAGTGAGCACTTGCAGGAGATTACATCATCGAGTGGATAGGTAACAGGGAAGGGTTTAATGTTCGGTCCACGGAGAATCTGAACACTTGGAGCATCCTCTACAGTTGCAGGAGGCTCAACCATATTGTCGTTAATGTCAAACTCCTTAGGAATAAGGAATTCGGGCATTGAGCCAAGCTCTCTCGGGTCGGTAAGGTATCCTGTAATTGCGGAAGCAGCTGCAACCTCGGGAGAAACGAGATAAATTTGTCCGTCTTTTGTACCCGAGCGACCCTCAAAATTTCTGTTGAAGGTACGAAGCGAAATACCTGCAGAGTTGGGGGATTGTCCCATACCGATACAAGGACCGCAAGCAGATTCAAGAATTCTTGCACCCGCATCAATCATAGAAGAAAGCATACCATTCTTAGCAATCATATTAAGAACCTGCTTTGAACCAGGTGCAATCGAAAGCGAAACGTTGGGGTTTACTGTCCTGCCGTTAAGAATATATGCAACTTTGCTCATATCCATAAATGATGAGTTTGTGCAAGAACCTATGCAAACCTGGTCAATCTTCATCTTGCCAAGCTCTGAGACCTTCTTTACGTTGTCAGGTGAATGAGGACAAGCAACCATAGGCTCAAGATCAGAAAGGTTTATCTTAATTACCTCGTCATATTCGGCGTCTGGGTCGGCAGAAAGCTCAGTCCAGACATCTTCACGCTTTTGTGCCTTTAAGAACTCATATGTAATTTCATCAGAGGGGAATATAGAGGTAGTAGCGCCAAGCTCCGCACCCATATTTGTAATGGTAGCGCGTTCAGGAACGGTTAATGTCTTTACGCCCTCGCCACAGTATTCAATAACCTTGCCAACGCCACCCTTGACAGACATAATGCGAAGGACCTCAAGGATAACGTCTTTTGCTGCAACCCAGTCGCGAAGACGACCTGTAAGCTCAACCTTTACTATTTTGGGATATGTAATATAGTAAGCACCGCCGCCCATAGCAACTGCAACGTCAAGTCCGCCTGCGCCGATAGCAATCATACCGATACCGCCGCCTGTGGGAGTGTGGCTGTCGGAGCCGATAAGGGTCTTTCCGGGGATTCCGAAGCGCTCCAGATGAACCTGATGGCAGATTCCGTTACCGGGGCGTGAAAAATAAATTCCGTGCTTCTTTGCGATAGAGCCGATAAATCTGTGGTCGTCGGCATTCTCAAAGCCCGACTGCAGAGTATTGTGGTCGATATAAGCAACAGAACGCTCGGTACGAACACGGGGAATTCCCATAGCCTCAAATTCAAGATAAGCCATAGTGCCTGTAGCGTCCTGTGTTAAGGTCTGGTCAATTCGGATACCTATTTCCTGACCCTTTACAAACGCTCCGTCTACTACGTGGCTTTTAAGTATTTTTTCTGTTAATGTAAGTCCCATTTAAATTCCTCTTTCGTTTTGGAATAATATAATAATTAATAATAACAAAACATAAGAATTTTGTCAATGAATATCGGCATTATTTTAAACAAACTCCGCAAGGATTGTAATCTGCATCCTTAGCCTCTTCTATACTATTAAAGCATACTTTGTTTTCATCCTTCATTGATTTAACGGAAGAGCAATTTTCTTTATGATAAACCTTTGATTTTTTATTACCAATATAATGAATCGCTTCTACAGAAGAATTGTTGTTTTGTGTATCCACGGTTACTGTCGGTATACTACTCTCAGGAAGGACAACAACTGGCATAGAGCTTATCTTTTCTTCAGCTGCATTGGTACAGGAGCAAAGTCCGAATACTAAAACAAGTAAACAAAATACTATCAATAATCTTTTCATAAAAATCACCTTTCAAAAGAAAACTTGAAAATAGCAGAATTTTTTTATACAATAGAGGAAAAGGAGGTGTCGTTATGGAAAATAGGCGTAAAGCCTTAAAAAACAAGGCAAATAGTTTACCGCTGACCCCCGGTGTTTATATCATGAAGGATAAAAAAGGGAATATAATATATATCGGCAAGGCAAAGGCCCTTAAAAACCGAGTAACCCAGTATTTTGGAAGTAATACCAACCATACTACCAAGGTTATTAGAATGGTGTCGCAGGTTGAGGATTTTGAATACATTCTTTGCGACACCGAATACGAAGCTTTGCTTTTAGAAAGCAACCTTATTAAACAACACCTACCGAAATATAACATTTTGCTAAAAGATGACAAGGGCTATCATTATATTAAGGTTACGAGCGAGGCTTGGCCGAAAATTAAGGCGGTTATGCAAAAAGATAAAGATAAAGCTGAATATATCGGTCCTTATTATTCGTTTTATATTGCCCGCGAAACGGTTGACGAAGTTGCAAAGCTTTTCAAATTGCCAGATTGCAACCGTAGCTTCGACACACCCTCAAAGCCTTGTTTAAATTATCATATTGGTCTTTGTAATGCACCCTGCAAGGGCAATATTACAAAAGCTGAATACCTTGATACAATCAATAGTGCCGTAGATTTTATTAAAAAGGGCGAAATATCGGCTTCAGATATTCATAGTTTAAAAGAAAGGATGAATACTGCTGCAGAAGAGCTTGATTTTGAGCTTGCCGCCCGTCTTCGTGATAGAATCCGAGCTATTGAAAAAAGCCACGAAAAACAGAAGATTATTTCGTCTGTTCATAAGTCGCAAGACGTATTCGCTGTAGCAACAGCGGGGGAAACGGCCGCCGTTTCAGTCCTTATTTTTAGAAACGGTCGACTGAGCGATAAAAAAGTATATTATATCGACGAAATAAGCGATAAATCAACAGCCTATTCCGAAATACTTTGCAGTTACTACTCTGAAAATAAAATACCGCCCGAAATTGCGGTGGATGTAGATTTTGAAGATAGAAATATTACCGCAGAGCTTTTCTCGTCGGTACTTGGTAAAAAGGTTACAATTTCAGTACCCGAACGCGGAACACAAAAGCAGATTGTAGATATGTGTGCCACTAATGCGGCAGAAGCGCTTTCAAAACGCACCGAGCGTAGCGGAAAAGAGGTTTCTGCGCTGAACGAACTGTCCGAGCTTTTAGGACTTAAAACCGCGCCGAGAAGAATCGAGGCTTATGATATTTCAAACACATCGGGCAGCGAAAATGTAGCTTCTATGATAGTCTTTATAAATGGCAGACCGGAAAAGGCATTTTACCGTAAATTTAGGATCAAATCCTTTGTCGGTCAGGATGATTTCCGTTCGATGAACGAGGTTTTAGACCGCAGATTTTCGGAATACTTAAAGGGCGAGGACCTAAGCTTTAAAGAGTTGCCCGACCTTGTTTTACTTGACGGCGGAAAGGGACAAATTTCGGCTGTACTGCCACTGTGGGAAAAATATTCACTTACAGTACCTCTTTTTGGTATGGTAAAGGATTCAAAGCACCGTACAAGCCATATCTGTACTGCGGACCGTGATATTGCTCTTAAGGCAACAAAGCAGTCCTTTAATCTTGTAACCAAAATTCAGGATGAGGTGCACCGCTTTGCAATAACCTATCATAAGCAGAGAAGAAAGATTTCTTCCTTACAAATGGAGCTTATGAACATTAGCGGGGTTGGCGAGGCAACGGCCAAAAAGCTATTTAAAAGGTTTAAAACAGTTAAAGCCATTAGGTCGGCAACAGCTGAAGAATTAACAACAGCGGGCATTACTAAAAGAACCGCTGAAAATATCTTTAATTACTACAACAGTTAATACTTTATCATTGGCGTCGTCATATCGGCGCCGCTTTTTTTTGGCTTATTAAAAGAAAGCGAGAAAAGGTCAGTAGCTCTGCACTCAGTTTCAAAAACCTTGATAGAATATTCATCAAGCGACTCGATTTGTGATACCTTTGTAACGATAGGTTTTCTTGGATAATTCGGCGTAAGAGAAATTGCATCTCTTTTAAAACCCAGCACTCTGACGTAAGGAGGCTCGGTTTTAAAGAATGAATTATCAATGCCGATAAAAGCAGACATTATAATACGCCTTATTCGTGCGTGTGTGTATCTTTTTGACTTGATAAGCGAATAAAGCTCATCAAGCGTTGCGGCTTCCCTTGCAGCAGAAATGATAAGATTTTCAATGCCTTCTGCAACGTCTGGTACCTTGCGCAATTCTTCGGCAGAAATTGTACGCATTTTCGATAAAATGGCAACCTCTATATTCCTCATATACGAAATATCTGTCTGTAAAAATATTTCTGCAGATTCATATGGCATATATTTTGATATATAGTTAAAATCGCGTGCTTGAATCTTTTCACGAATAGTTGATGCATTTGCAAATTCACCTCTTGCATCAGTGTCGTTATGACCTACACCCGCTCTTTTTACAGCCTTAAATTTTATCTCTGAGCCTAGTTTTTTTGCAGCACCGATATATTCAATCGCAAGTGTATCGTTCGGTCCGCCGAGTATTTCGGAAAGAGACGAATCAAATTCGGCAAGTATTTCCTGACGGAGTGCAGCATAGGTAACAGGAGCATTGATTCTTTCTTTAATTTGCTTCTGAAATTGTACTGAATTGATTATTTCTGCAGTTTTAAGTAGTCTTTCAGTGTCGCCGCATTCACTACCAAAATAGAGAATATCCGCTCCAAGAGTTATAAGCTGAGACACTGCGCCATAAGCAAAATTTTGTGCTGTCGACATAGACCAGGGGCAGGGGAGCTCGGCGACTAAATCTGCACCACCAAGGAGCGCTTGTCTGGTACGGTCAAATTTTGAGATTATAGATGTTTCCCCACGCTGAACAAAATTGCCCGAAATAACGGTAAAAACTGTGTGACCGTCGCGTTTTGCGCAATCTATAATGAATTTATGACCATTATGGAAAGGATTGAACTCTGCAACAATGCCCGCTTTTGCCAAAAAATCACATTCTTTCATAAAAATTCTTGAAATATTTAGCAAGATAGGTTATTATATAATAGTAATATTCTGTGCTTTATTGATTATAGCACATTTTGAATATTTATACAAATAAAAAATCGCCAAAAGGCAGATAGGGGAAAGAAAATGAAAATATTAGTTATCAATGCAGGTAGTTCTTCTCTTAAGTACCAGCTTATCGACATGAACGGCGAAGTTCTTATCGCTAAGGGTCTTTGCGACAGAATCGGAGTTCCTGAAACGAGTAACATTGAGCACAAGGTCGGCGACAAGAAGATTGAAAAAAAGATTGCTATGCCTTCTCACGTTGAGGCTTTTGAGGCTGTTATCGACGCCCTCACAAATGGCGAAGGAAAGGTTATTAACGACATTTCCGAAATCTCCGCAATCGGACACAGAGTAGTTCAGGGTGGCGCGCTTTACAACTCTTCCGTTCTTATTGACGATAAGGTTTTAGCTGACATTGAAGAGCTCGGTGAGCTTGCTCCTCTTCACAACCCTGCACACGCTCTCGCTATGCGTGCTTGCTTCAAGGTATTCGGAGCAGATGTACCTCAGGTTGCAACCTTTGATACTGCGTTTCACGCAACGATGCCTGCAAGAGCATATATGTATGGAATTCCTTATGAGTATTATGAAAAGTATAACATCCGCCGCTACGGTGCTCATGGTACCTCACACAGATTTGTAAGCGACCGCTGCGCTGAGCTTCTCGGTAAGGACAAGAAAGATATTAAGATGATTACCTGCCATCTCGGTAATGGATGCTCCATTTCCGCTATTAAGAACGGCGTTTGCATAGATACCTCTATGGGTCTTACTCCTCTCGATGGCTTTATGATGGGTACGCGTTCTGGCGGTGTTGACCCTTCAATCCTCACTTATCTTATGAAGAAATGTGATATTTCTCCCGATGAAATGAACACTATTCTTAATAAAAAGTCGGGTCTTCTTGGTATTTCGGGCGTTTCTAACGACAGCCGTGATGTTATTGCTGCTGCTGAGGCAGGAAATGACAGAGCTCGTCTTGCAAACGAGATGCAGAACTATCAGATGGTTAAGTTCATCGGCTCTTATGCAGCCGCGATGAGTGGTGTTGATACAATTGTATTTACCGGTGGTATCGGTGAAAACGAGAAGAAGACCAGAAAATATATCTGCGATATGGTTAGCTTCCTCGGCTTTGAGCTTAATGAAGAAAACAACAACACCAGAGGTAAAGAAATTGAAATTTCTACCGCCAATTCTAAGGTTAAGGTTTGGGTAATTCCCACCAACGAAGAGCTTCTTATTGCAAGAGACACTCTCGAGCTTGTAAGCAAATAATAGATTGGGGAGTCTCAATTGAATAATTCAACCCTTAAAAATTTTATTCTTAAAGGTAAGGCAGACGAGCAGTTTGCCTTACTATATCAGGATGTTGCAGTTGCTCGCGAACGTTATACTAAGTCAATTGATAAATATACCGATATATTTGGTAAAAGCGATAACCTTAGAGTATTCTCGGCTCCTGGACGTACTGAGGTAGGTGGAAACCATACCGACCATCAGCACGGCAGAGTTTTAGCCGGAAGTGTCGATCTTGACATTATCGGTATCGTTTCTTTAAACGATGATAATGTTGTCAGAATCAAATCTGAAGGATATCCTCAGGATAACATAAGCCTTGATGAGCTTTCGGTTAACGATGCTGAATACGGTAGTGCTTCAGCACTGATTAGAGGTGTACTTTATTCCTTCAAAGAGCAGGGCTATAAAATTGGTGGTTTCAATGCATACACTACCACTAACGTAATGCGCGGCTCCGGTCTTTCTTCTTCCGCGGCATTTGAAGTTTTTATTGGAACTTGCCTCAATTTTCTATTCAATGACGGAAATGTTTCTCCTGTAGAGATTGCAAAAATCGGTCAGAGAGCTGAATCTGTTTATTTTGGCAAACCTTGCGGTCTTCTTGACCAGTCGGCATGTGCGCTCGGCGGATTTACCGCTATTGATTTCAAAGATGCTGCTAATCCGGTAGTCGAACAGGTCGCTTTCGACCTTGAATCTCATGGATATTCACTTTGTGTTGTTAATACCGGCGGAAATCACTCAAATCTTACTCAGGATTATGCCGATATAACCGTCGAATGCAGTAAAGTCAGCAATTTCTTTGGAAAGAACTTTCTACGCGATGTTGATGCAAATGAATTTTTCGCTAAAATTGGCGAGTTGAAGAAAAGTGTAGGCGACAGAGCTGTACTTCGAGCAATACATTTCTTTAATGAGGATTTACGTGCAGAACTTGAAAAGGAGGCCCTTATAACCGATAATTTTGACAAATTCCTTCAACTTATCAAAGAATCAGGAAATTCTTCTTTCAAATTTCTTCAGAATGTGTATTCCACTAGTAATGTTCATGAGCAGGGAATCTCACTCGGAATTGCTGCAACTGAGCAATTTATTGCGAAATCGGGTAGGGGGGCTTGCCGAGTTCACGGCGGTGGGTTTGCCGGAACTGTTCAGGCGTTCTTACCGACCGAAGATATACCCGCTTATATTAGCTTAATCGAGTCTATCTTTGGAGAGGGAAGCTGTTACCTGCTTAAAATCCGTCCTGTTGGCGGTTACGAGCTTAAAATTTAATTAATTTGATACATACAGGATATTCGTCAAAATATCCTGTATTATTTTTCACTTTTTTGCAAATTTTTATTGATAAAATTGTAAAAATATAGTATACTACCTAAAGATATGTTTCCAAGAGGTGTAAGTACTAATGTTACAGAATTTAAACTTATTAGCAGTTGATTGGATTCAGGGCATCAGTGTAACCTTTACCGGACTCGTTGTAGTCTTCGGAATGCTGGTTCTGCTCGTTTTCATACTTTTTCTGTTCGGCAAAATGTTTGCCGCAAAGCCGAAGACCGAAAAGGTAAAGGAACCGAAAGCGCCTGCAGTTAAGAAAGCTAACAAATCATCAACTCCGGCTGTTTCTGCGCCTGCCCCTAAATCTAACGATGAAATTATTGCGGTTATTGCCGCCGCTGTTGCTTCAATGTATGAAGGCACCGGTGTTAAACCAGTAATTCGCCGCATTAAAAAGTCGGGCAACAATTCAAGACCTGCTTGGACTGCCGCAGGAATTTTTGAAAATACTCGCTCTTTTTAACAGAAAGGTCTTATCACTATGAACGAAATTTTTCAGTCTTTTATTAACGCGGTGAAAACTATACTTGGTGAATCAGGTTTTGCTGCTTTCTTTGTTGGCGATGGATGGAAATACGCAGTAATGATTGGTATTTCCTGTGTTCTTCTTTATCTTGCAATTGTTAAGAAGTTCGAACCATTACTCCTTTTGCCCATAGCTTTCGGTATGCTTCTTGCAAACCTTCCTTTTGCAGACATTTACCATCCTGAGATATTTGACTCGGTACATATTGCCGCACAAGGTAGGTCGGGCAATATTGACTGGAGCGTAATCGGACACATTACCGAAGGTGTTTCCTATGACGGCCGTCACTTTGAAGCCGGTCTTCTTGATGTGCTTTATCTTGGCGTTAAGCTTGGCATTTATCCTCCGCTTATATTCCTCGGCATCGGTTGTATGACCGACTTTGGACCTCTTATTTCTAACCCTAAAAGCTTCCTTCTCGGCGCGGCTGCACAGCTTGGTATATTTATGGCATTTATCGGTGCGCTTGCTCTCGGCTTCACTCCTCAAGAAGCCGGTTCTATCGGAATCATCGGCGGTGCTGACGGACCTACGGCTATATTCGTAACCTCAAAGCTTGCTGATCATCTACTTGGACCTATTGCAGTTGCAGCATATTCATATATGGCTTTGATTCCATTTATTCAAAAGCCTATTATGAAAGCGCTTACAACAAAGAAAGAGCGTATGGTCAGAATGAAGGAGCTTCGTGCAGTTTCCAAGACCGAGAAAATTATTTTCCCGATTCTTGTTACTATAATTGTTGCTTTACTTCTTCCTTCAGCTGCCGTTCTCGTTGGTATGCTTATGCTTGGTAACTTAATGCGTGAATCCGGCGTTGTAGACAGAATTTGTAAAACCGCTCAGAATGAGCTTATGAACATTGTAACTATTTTCCTTGGACTTACCGTTGGTGCTACGACAAATGCTGCTACCTTCTTAAACCTCCGAACACTCGGAATTATCTGTATGGGACTTGTTGCTTTTGCTATGGGTACTGCTGGCGGACTTCTCCTTGGAAAGCTTATGTACGTTCTTACCAAGGGCAAAGTTAATCCGCTTATCGGTTCTGCTGGTGTTTCGGCAGTTCCTATGGCTGCTCGTGTTTCGCAGTCGGTTGGTCAGGAAGAAGACCCCGGCAACTTCCTGCTTATGCACGCTATGGGTCCGAACGTTTCGGGTGTTATCGGCTCTGCCGTTGCAGCAGGCGTTCTCCTTGCAATGCTTTAATTTGTATAAAACCAAAAGCTACCGATTATTCATCGGTAGCTTTTTTATTTGCTTTCTTTGACATTGAAGTAAGCGGATTAGATTCGATAGCGTTTTTAACCTGGGCATCGGCTACATGAGTGTAAATTTGCGTTGTACCGAGGTTTTCGTGTCCAAGCACATTCTGTAACACCCTTACATCTACGCCGCCGTGCTGATACATCAACGTAGCTGCAGTGTGCCGAAGCTTGTGAGTAGAAAACCCCTTTCCGTCAAGCCCTGCTTTTTCAAGGTAGGTATAAACAATATGTTGAACGGTTTTATTGCTGATTCTTCGCTTGTTTCGGCTTATAAATAATGCATTTTTATGGTCTGCGGGAATGCCCTCGTTAGGTCTTACTGCAAGATAGTCGGATAGGGAAGAGCGGCAGGCATCGTTAAGGTATATTACGCGTTCTTTATTACCTTTACCTAGAATTCTGAGTGAACCATCGTTCGTTAAGTCGGTTACGTTTAGATTACAAAGCTCTGATAGTCTCATGCCACAATTTAAAAATAGGGTTAAAATACAGTAATCGCGCTTTGCATTCGGTGAATCAGAAGCGATTACTGAATTCAGTAATTCAAGAGAATCTTCTAATGATAGATGTTTAGGAAGTGTCTTTTTAAGTTTTGGAGCGTCAAGCATTTCAGCAGGATTAGTATCTAATTGGTGAGTATGGTTGGTAAGATACTTAAAGTACTGTCTGAGAGTTGAGACCTTGCGGGCTCTGGTTGTTGAATTATTATCACGTACATTTTTACAGTAAACTAAGAACGAATGTAAGTCATAGGTCGAAATAGAACGAACTAAATCCAAATCAACGTTGGAAATATCAATTTTTTCAAATTCCTCGTCCAATGGCAAATTTCCTTTAACACATTTGATATATCGGAAAAAAGTTATAAGATCTCGGTAATACTCAAGTACTGTAGCAGAGGATTTATTTTTGATAACATCATTGTAGATGAGGAATTCTTTAATAACGTCAGGTACATTGGTAATATAATTTGGTTGCATAGAAAAACCTCCTTAATATGCATAATAAAGGGATAATATAGCAAATTTTGCAAAAACTGCTAAACCAGACTGCTGATAAATAAAAAACAATTGGCAGTCTCCCTAATTATACAAAACATTTATTTTGTATAATTGGCACAATTAGAGTATACCACCCTCACCTATAAATGTCAAGTAAAAAACTCCATCACTTAGAATGGAGTTTTCCGTTTATATTCCTGTTAAATCAAACTGAGGTATATACTCTTTCGTGGCACTGTTAAGTGACTGAGTATATACTTCTGCAAACGGTACATTATCTAATACAGATAAAACTTTTTCGTACTCGCGTTTGGTTATCCTTCTGTTAATCTCTTTAAATTCTTCTGCACGATGCATTGGTACATACTGACTCATAAGAGAAAAACAAATATCAGGAGTATTGTCCTTCAGCCATTCAATAACTTTTATAGCATCATTGGTTGCTTGTGGAAGAATCAGGTGTCGAATGACTACTCCCCTTCTTAAAATGCCGTTTTTATCGAATATCGGTGTGCCCTTTATGTCATAGGCTCTCTTAACGGCTTTTGATGCAATCTCAAAGTAATTTTCGCACGATGCATATCGTTTCGATTTATCACTGCTGTAAAATTTCAAATCAAAAAGATATATATCAAAAATATCCTCTTCTATTACCGACAAATCATCGTATCCACTTGAATTATATACAATAGGAATATTCGGTCTGTGGATATTTAAGGCTTCTTTGATTGCTTTAATATAATGTGTCGGCGTAACAAGGTTTATATTGTGCGCTCCTTTGTATTCAAGCTCTTTGAATATCTCTGCAAGCCGCTGCACACTAATTTCCTTACCAAATTTTTGGTGGCTTATGTTATAATTTTGACAAAATACGCATTTTAGAGAGCAGCCGCTAAAAAATACCGTTCCCGAGCCGTTTTTACCACTGATTGGCGGCTCTTCGCCGAAGTGCAGGCCTGCTCTTGCTACAATAGGATTAGCGGAAACGCCGCAAACGCCTCTATTTTGGTCTCTGTCGGCGTTGCATCTTCTTGGGCAATCATTACAGAGCTGCATTTTCAGCCTCTCCCTCGCTCGATTTTAAGGGTAAAATTCTCTTTTTAACTATAAGCTTATCATAGGTCTGCTTAAATGAAATCATTGCTTTGAGCTTTGAGTCACAAGCGGTACAGAAAAATGAAGCCCTGTGCCAATTGCTGTAATACTTCCATTTATTTTTGCGCTCGGCAAGATTATTGCAAACAGGACAATGAAATCGCAAATAGGCAGTGTCGATTCTTTTATCATTGATTTTATTAAGATAATATGACTTAAAAGTAAGTCTTTTATAAAAATCTCCGTTGTTTGTATCACGAATATTTCTTTTAAAACGCTCTTCATTGTATGTTTCTTTAAGAATAAGTGAAGCAATCGCAGAATCATCGCGTGCGGTATGTACTGCAAACTCTTCGGTAGATATATCAAGCATTGCGGCTGCATTAATGAGAGAAATTTGATTATTAATCTGTATGCCGCGAAGCTTAAGTTCACCCTGGACAAAGGTCTGCAAATCAAGATAACGAGAAATTTTAAGCGTTTCCTTAAGCTTAAAAGTATTTGTATTCTCTACAATAGCATAAAGGTCCGAATTGCTCCAGGTCATGGTAACTGAATTATCGGGCGTCCAATCATTATATTGTTTTACAGCTTCAGCAAGCGGTACTCCCGAAAGCATAATCTCGTTAGTTAACCCCGTAAGTCTGACAACCTTGTTGCTAAGCTTATTTGTTAGCGCAGAGCGGACGTTTATCTCAATAGAATCAACCACATTAAAATCGCCGTCAAGTCTGACAGCACCAATTTGAAGTATCTCATTTATGAACCTGTTTTCCTTTTTGTAATAAACGTTATTCCACTCTAAATCAAGAATAATAAATTCCATTATTTGTTTCTTGCCTCATATTTCATTCTTTCTTCCTTGCCAAGGATTCTTTTGCGAAGTCTTGTAGATTTGGGTGTAATTTCAACAAGCTCATCGTTTTTAATAAACTCTAAGCACTGTTCAAGGGATAATACCGAATGAGGAACAAGCTTTAACGCATCGTCACTTCCAGCAGCACGCATATTCGTAGCCTGCTTCTTCTTACATACGTTGCAGACAATGTCCTCGTTTTTGGGATTCTCCCCCACTATCATTCCCTCATAAACCTCAACACCGGGGCCAACGAAAAGTCTGCCTCTGCTTTGGGTATTGAAAAGTCCGTAGCCTGTTGTTTCGCCCGTTTCATGAGCAATAATAGAGCCGGTATTTCTCGATTCAAAATCGCCCTTATACTCCTCATATCGGTCGAAAACATGGTTCATAATACCGTTTCCATTTGTATCGGTCAGAAACTGTGAACGGTAGCCCATCAGACCGCGGGACGGAATTAAAAATTCAAGATGGCTCATACCGCCATCACGGGTACCCATATTTTTAAGCTCAGCCTTTCGGCTTCCAAGACGCTCCATAACAGGTCCTACATAGTCCTGCGGTACCTCAATCATGAGAAGCTCAACGGGCTCAAAGAGCTTTCCTTCAATTTCTTTATAGATAACCTTCGGTGGTGATACCTGAAACTCATAGCCTTGACGGCGCATAGTTTCAATTAGGATTGAAAGATGCAGTTCTCCTCTACCAGAAACCTTAAAGGTATCTGCAGAATCGGTCTCTTCTACACGGAGTGAAACATTGGTTTCAAGCTCCTTAAAGAGTCGGTCGCGAATATTTCTTGAGGTAACATATTTACCCTCTCTGCCTGCAAAGGGCGAATTGTTTACCATAAAGTTCATAGAAAGGGTGGGTTCATCAATCTTAACAAAGGGCAAAGGATCGATATGCTCTCTGTCACAGGCGGTTTCGCCTATATTAAGCTTATCGATACCGGCAACCTGGACGATATCACCGACAGAAGCAGACTCAACCTCCGTGCGCTTCAGTCCTTCATACATAAAGAGTTTGCTTATACGTACGCTCGAATTTGTTCCGTCAGCATGACACAAAGCAACAGATTGACCTGTTTTAACAGTGCCCCGTTCAACTCTGCCGACACCGATTCTGCCAAGATAATCATCATACTCAATATTCGAGAAAAGAAGTTGCACGGGTGCCGTGTTGTCTCCGACGGGAGGCTCTATCTCGTTTACAATCATCTCAAAAAGCGGCTTCAAATCACTTCCCTGCTCGCTCGGGTCCATAACGGCAAAACCATCACGACCCGAAGCGTACACAACTGGAAAATCAATCTGGCCATCATCTGCACCAAGCTCAATAAACAAATCAAGCACACCGTCAACAACCTCAAGAGGTCTTGCCATAGGACGATCGATTTTGTTAACGACGACAATTACTTTTTTACCAAGAGAAAGCGCTTTTTTAAGCACAAATCTTGTTTGAGGCATACAACCCTCGAAGGCATCAACAAGCAGTAATACTCCGTCTACCATCATAAGGATTCGTTCAACCTCACCGCCGAAATCTGCGTGACCGGGAGTGTCGATTATATTAATCTTAATATCGTTATACATTACGCAGGTATTTTTTGAAAGAATCGTGATTCCGCGTTCGCGCTCAAGGTCATTTGAATCCATTACACGTTCATCAACCTGCTCATTGGAGCGAAAGGTACCGCTTTGACGAAGCATTCCGTCTACTAAGGTTGTTTTTCCGTGGTCTACATGAGCAATAATCGCAATATTTCTTAAATTATCTCTTTTTATCATAAAAATCCCTCTTTTTCTAACTAAATATTATAACTCTAAAGACCTGTTTTGTCAATGAAAAAGCCAAGTTCTTTGACCATAGCGAGCAGGTAAACATATAATGATATTGGAGGTGAATTTTATGTCAAATAACGGATGCAGAACCAGATATAACTGTCTTGATATCGCAGTTCTAGCGAGCATAATCATCGGCGGTATAGCAGGCGTTCTTACCTTCCTTGCAACCATCACTCTTACACCCGCATTCCTTTGGGTTATAACCGGTATCGCAGTTGTTTATCTTGCACTTTTACTATTTATAACTTCCTTTAGTCGCGACTTTTCACTATGTAAGTTTGAAGCGCTTCGTGCGGTCTTGATTGGTATACTAGGCACTATTTTATTCTCTGTAATTCTTCTTGGTGTAACCTTCGCCGCGACAAGCGTTATCGGTGCTATATTCGCAGGTCTAACAGTAGGATTCTTTGCATTAACAATTACAGCAACTGCTTGTCTAGTTAAAAGAAATATAACCTGCAACAACTAATTAAAAACGCCCTTGCATATCAAAAATGCAAGGGTATAATTTGTTGTTTTATTAAATTTAGCGCCCGACCTGACCCTCTCGGGTTCGAGTCCCTAAACTATATAAAAAAGAAGTATTGCGAATAACAATACTTCTTTGGCGCGCTTGAAGGGACGACCGTCTGCTTCGCATACTTCCCGCTTGTCGACTAAAGGCTTTGCCTTCAGTAACCGACTGCACGCTCTAACTAAAAAACAGTACACCGTACTGTTTTTCTAAACGTTAGACCCTCTCGGGTTCGAGTCCCTAAACTATATAAAAAAGAAGTATTGCGAATAACAATACTTCTTTGGCGCGCTTGAAGGGACTCGAACCCCTGACCTACCGCTTAGAAGGCGGTTGCTCTATCCAGCTGAGCTACAAACGCAAACATATAAAAAAGCCCATTTTTCGGGCTTTTTTTAAATGGAGCGGGTGATGGGAATCGAACCCACGTCTCCAGCTTGGAAGGCTGGCATTCTAGCCGTTGAACAACACCCGCATAAAATCGCAAGACATATATTAGCACATTTCTTGCGATTAGTCAACACTTTTTTGCAAATTATGAAAGAAAAATTTTCTCGTTCTTTATGCCAACACTGAGTTTGGTCAATTCACAGCCCGTGTTATTAATAATTTTGTCTACAATCACGTCTTCAATAAGCTTTCTAATGTTGTTTCTAAGTTCTCTGGCACCCGCTTTAGCGCCGACAGATATCTTTGCAAGATAATTATAAACATCCTTTGAAATCTTAAGGGCTATTCCCTTCTCTTCCATAACCTTTAAGAGATCGGATAACATAAGCTCAGCAATTTTTGCAAGACTCTTTTCATCCAGGTCAGAGAATGTGATGACTTCATCAACTCTTGCAATAAACTCCGGTCTTAAAAATTCTTCAAGAGCCTTAATCGCCTTTTCCTTATTAGAATCTGCAACTGATTTTGAGAAGCCCATAATATTATCGCGCTTATTACTACCGGCATTCGAGGTCATAACGATAATAGTGTTTTCAAAATTAACCGTTCTTCCCTGTGCGTCAGTAACTCTTCCGTCATCCAGAATCTGAAGAAGAATATTAAGAACGTCTGGATGAGCCTTCTCGATTTCATCAAAAAGAACAACAGAATAGGGCTTTCTTCTTATCTTTTCTGTAAGCTGGCCTGCTTCGTCATAACCAACATATCCGGGAGGCGCTCCGATCAGCCGAGAAACCGAGTGCTTCTCCATAAACTCCGACATATCAAGGCGGACAAGTGTTTCCGGGCTGGAGAAAAGCTCTGCAGCAAGTACCTTAACAAGCTCAGTTTTTCCAACACCTGTAGGACCTACGAAAATGAAGGATGCGGGCTTTCTGTGTGCAGAAGTTTGTACCCTTGAGCGCTTAACAGCATTGCATACCTCATGAGCGGCTTGGTCCTGTCCAACTATTCTTTCCAATATCCTGCTTTCAAGCTGCGAAAGCTTTTTATAGTCACTTTCCTCTATTTTTGAAGCAGGAATACCCGTCCAAAGCTCAATAACCTTTGCAATATCCTTTTCGGTAACGGCGTTGTTAGATGCCGGCAGATAGAGTTTATCTGCAACAGCTTTTAGTTTGTCAATATCAGCCTTAACAAGAGCCTGTTTTTCATAGTTGGGATTTTCAACCTCGCTCTGAAGCTTTTCAAGCTCAATCTGCTTTTCGGCAATCTGCTGGTTTGTGACGTAAAGCTCGTCTATAGCCTTGTTTTCAAGGCTTGCACAGGAGCAAGCCTCGTCAAGAAGATCAATAGCCTTATCGGGAAGATATCGATCACAAACATATCTTTCGGAAAGTGAAACTATCATACGTATAAGCTCGTCCGAAACGGTAACATTATGGAATCCCTCATAATAGCCCTTAATTCCAAGAAGAATCTGTACCGCACTTTCAATTGATGTCTCTTCAACGGTAACTGGTTGGAATCTGCGCTCGAGTGCAGCATCTTTTTCTATATGTTTACGGTATTCTTTAAATGTAGTAGCTCCAATAACTTGAATTTCTCCACGCGAAAGTGCAGGCTTCATAATATTTGCGGCATTCATAGAGCCCTCTGCCGAGTCTCCTGCACCGACTAAATTATGAATTTCATCAATAAATAGGATGATATTTCCATCCTTTTTAACCTCGTCAATAAGTCCTTTTACGCGGCTTTCAAACTGTCCCCTGAACTGTGTTCCAGCAACAAGACTAGTGAGGTCAAGAAGAAAAATCTGTTTATCAAGAAGTCTTGCAGGCGCAGTTTTATTAGCAATACTTAAAGCAAGTCCCTCAACAATGGCAGTCTTACCAACCCCAGGCTCACCAATGAGGCACGGATTATTTTTCGAACGGCGAGAAAGAATCTGTATGGTTCTGTAAAGCTCATCTTCTCTACCGATTACGTTATCAATTTTGCCCTCTTTTGCACGCTCAGTAAGGTTAATACAGTAATGATCGAGATATTTTCTTCTCTCTTTTTTATCCTTAGTTTTTTTCTTATATTCGTTTTCAAATTGTTCAATGTTTTCTTCATTTTCACTAGGTTTTACAGAACCAAAGATATTATTAAGGAAAGAAGGAAATGCTGGTGCAGTTCCCATATCAAAAGACTCGTCATCGGGATTATCACCCATTACTTCCATAAATTGCTCGCTCATTTGCTCGATGTCTTCATCAGAGATATTCATTTTGCGGAGCATATCATCAATAGGCTTTATTCCTGATTCTTTTGCACAAACAAGGCATAGACCTTGTGGCTCGGCATCAGGCTTCATTTGGTCTGATATAAACACAACCGCAGGTCTTTTGTGACATTTATAGCAAAGCTTCATCATTTTGTGGGGTCTCCTTTAACTTGTACGGAAAAAATTTTAAAATAACCCGATATAGAAATTATCATACAGATTATTGAAAAAACTATTAATATGTAAAGTGGTATCGGTGTGAGCATATTATATATATCAAGAACAACCGCATAAAAAGCAGTTGCAAAAATCGCAATTGTAGAAAGCTTGCCCCACCAACGAGCAGAAATGGGTTTAATGCCGTTTGAAAGCACGTAAACAGCGGCAAAAAGTGTTGCAAGTTCTTTTAAAAATAGAATTATAAAAAGCGGAAAAAGTTCATTTCTGTGAATTAGCAATGATAATATTATAACCACTTGCGTGAGCTTGTCGGCGATCGGATCTAAAATTTTTCCGAGGTCTGAAATAAGATTGAATTTTCGCGCAATAAAACCATCAATAATGTCGCTTAAGCCGCTTATAAGAAGAATAAGAATACACCAAAAATACTTGTATTCAATATCACCCGAAAAATAAATAAAGACAAATACCGGTACGAGAAGCAATCTGAAAAAAGATATAATATTAGGTACTGTAAATATGTTTATCACAATAAAAACCCCTTAAGTTTAATTAGAAAGAAAATGGAATCATACCAAGGATTAATGAAACGGAGAAAGACGAGTTTACGGCTGATTTAAAAACTTCGCCAGGAAGCAGGTTAGAAATGAGTGAGGCGGTAAGCGTAAAAATAAGCACAATTACTACTCCTCTGACTAAGCCAACAACGCCACCGAGCACAGAGTTGAGGTTGCCTAGAATATTTCCCTTGATAAGTGCAGATATAAATCTAGAAACTATTCTCGATAAAAGTAGAAATGGAAAAAACAATATTATAACCAATAGATATTTAAGTATTGATATTATAGCCGGATCAATCACGGCGTCGCAAATTTCTTCTGCTACTTGCCTACTCTCAATACCGAGTAGATCAGTGTAAGATAGAACCTCGGTATTTTTAGCATATTTAGTAACAAATGACGGCATTTTATCAAAAAGTTCATTAATCGTTTCTTCCTTGCCTAACTCACCTTTTTTATGTGAGTTTTCAATTGATGCTTCAGCCACATCTAAAACTCTACTTTCAAATGCAGCTGAATATACTGCATCTGCAAGAGGTGGAGCGACTGTTAGCGAAAGAATTATGGAAACTACAATTCCAATAACTCCTATGAGAGAATTAATAAATCCCCTTCTATAACCAACTATTGTAGAAATTGCGAGTACAGTAAGAACAATAATATCAAAAACAAATCCCATTTTACCACTCCACGTTCTCTAATTCAAGCTTAGAGATAATGTTTTTAGAAATGACCACCAGATGTTTATCATCAATGTGAACAATGCTCTTTACATCATAGGTGACAGGAGCAAAATATAGAAGCTTTCCATTCAAATCATAACAATTTAAGCTAGAATCACCTAGAATATAGATTCTCTTGCCCTTATAAATCACATCCTTAACATTGGAATCAACACTGAAATCAGCGAGGCACTCGGTCTTTTTATTATAAAGAGTTATGTGATTTTTATCGGTGTTTGAATCGAGATTGCCAGAAATCAGTACATAATTATCAATCTGCTTAGCAATTTTTACAGAGTATTCAAACGATTTTGTAGTTACAGAATTGTCCTTTAAATCAAGAAATTTAACCGAGTTTTCAAAGACGGCAGAAACCCTGTCGTTTGTAATAAAGTGAGTGTTGTAACAAAGTTCTTCATCGAATTTGAAAATATTCTCAGGGTCGGCAGATTTAAAGTTAAGAACCAAAATTTTGCTTAAAAACTCTCCGTTTTGAGCCGAAAAGGTGCTAATGAGTAGTTTCTTTCCGTTCTGATTAAAACTTATGGTGCTAACTATTCCGCTTGAACTGTACCATTCATAAAGTACTTTACCGTTTTTGTTGTAAACCGTAACAGCAGAATCATATCCGTCAGCAGTTGTTGCAATGGCAAAATTTCCGTTATCGGATATGGCAGCAGCAAGCACCTTTGTCTCAAAATGAAGATTATGAAGCTCTTTTTCGAAATTATAAACCTTTACCGTTTGCTCACCTTGCCCAAAAATGATATATCTTGTTTCGGAAGAATAAAGAACGGGTCTAGCGAATCCGTGATCAATAAGCGAAATCTTTTTTCCGTTATTGTTAGTACAATAAACATGTGTGTCAGTTAATGTGTAAAAATAATTGTCCTGCTCGCAAACTGATACAATATTTTCACCACTTAAAGCACTAGTAAAATTCTTATCTTTGCCTCCCGATTTAAACTTCGAAGAGAAAAATTCTCCCACCCCGATAGGATGAAAAGCTAGGATAATCAGGTAGATCGCAGCAATTACAATAAGTAACGAAGCGGCAATGAACAACGACAGATGCAGGTCGTTCTTCTTACCTTCTCTAACTCTGAAGCGCGGCTTTTCTTCAATAGAACTTGCACGCTTATAATTACTGCTGCGCATAGGGTATACTTTTCTTTCCTGTCTTATAGGTTTTCTTTTAACAGATTTTTTCTTATAATCCGACATTAAAAATCTACCTTACTTAATAAAATACTTTGTTTAAATATAGACCGTCTGGCGTTGCTGTAATTCCTGCTTTGCTTCTGTCTTTGGATTCTAATATATCATCAACTTTTTCTATGGTGATTTTGCCGTCTGAAACTGCAACGGCAGTGCCAACAATAATTCTTACCATATTGTATAAAAAACCGTCAGCAGACACAGAGAAAACAATATCATCGCCAAATTTAGATACTGTACATTCGGTAATAGTTCTTACAGTATCAGTTACCGTTCTGCCCGATGAAGAAAAACCGTAAAAATCGTGTTTTCCACATATTTTCTTGCAAAACTCATTCATTAAATCGATGTTTAGCCTTCTTTCGATATGCCAGACACGGTTTTCTAAAAAAGGATCGTGTATATTTGCATTACGGATAATATAAATATAGTTCTTACCTTTTGCCGAATATCTTGCATGGAAGCTGCTATCTACGTATTCAGCAGAAAGCACGGCAATATCTTTCGGTAGTACCGAGTTGAGACCTCTTACTATTCCGTCGGGTTCAATATGAAGCTGGGTATCGAAATGACAGTAAAATTCCTTAGCGTGAACACCTGCGTCTGTTCTGCTACAGCCTGTAAGATTGACCTTGTTTTTATACATTTGCTCTAGTTTACTCCCAAGAACCTCTTGAACAGTGATTGCATTAGGTTGAACCTGCCAACCGTGATAAGCGGTGCCACAATAAGCAATTCTTAATAGTACTCTTTCCATAACCATCACTTAAATAAATACATCGTAAAGGATTATACCAGCAAAAACAAAAACCGTTATCGCAATCGAAATATAATCCCCGATCCCGAGTTTCATCTGCTTCATTCTTGTTTTGCCCTTACCTCCGTTATAACAACGACATTCCATAGCCTCGGCAAGCTCATACGCTCTTCTGACCGAGGAAATAAGCAGAGGAATAAGAATCGGAATAAGAGCTTTAATGCGCTTAATCAAGCCTCCCGATTCCATATCTGCGCCTCTAGCCTTTTGTGCATTCATAATCTTATCGGTTTCATCTATAAGGGTCGGAATAAAGCGAAGTGCAATAGTCATCATCATTGCGATAGTATGCACTGCGTTTCCAAGTCCGATATATTTTAAAGGTTTCAGAAGTCTTTCGATTGCATCAGTAATTTCGTTAGGTGTAGTTGTATAGGTTAAAACTGAGCTTACAACGATTAGAAGCAAAATCCTAACAGCCATAAACACGGCCTTATAAATTCCGCCCGTATAGATGGAAATACTTCCGAAAATGATAATTTCAAGACCTTCTTTTGTGTAGAAGAGGTTTAAAAGCGAAGTAATTAAAACTATTGGAATTATTACTTTAAGATTCCTAAGATATAGTCCGATCGGCACCTTAGAAAGTATGAGCACTGATATTAAGAGCGCAGTAAAAATGCCAAGAGACGCAAAGGATTTGCAGATAAATAGCATCACAATAAAGACAATGAGAAGAAGTGTCTTTAATCTTGCGTCAAGTCTGTGAATAACCGAATCTGTTTTAAAATACTGACCGAAAGTTATGTCTTTTATCATTATTTTATGTCTCCTTTCGCAAGCAGATTGCGTAAAAAGGCATAAGCCGCATCAACAGTGATAATATTTTCAGATTCAATACCGTATTTTGAGCGAAGTTCTGCAAAAACTGCGGAAATCATAGGCACATTAAGCCCTATTTTCTGAAGCTCTTCAGCCTTTGAAAAGATTTTTTCGGTTTTTCCAAAAGCAAACACTTCTCCCTCGTTTAAAACGAGAATTTTATCACAAAGAAGTGCCATATCCTCCATGGAGTGGGAAACAACGATAACGGCGGCTTCATTATCTTTTCTGTAATCGTTAATTGCTTTGAAGATTGTCTGTCTTCCCTGTGGGTCAAGACCTGCCGTCGGCTCGTCGAATACTAAAAGCTCGGGCTGCATTGCAACAATGCCAGCAATTGCTACTCTTCTCTTCTGACCACCCGATAAATCAAATGGAGACTTATCAAACAGCTCAGGTCCGAAGCCGAGAAGCTCTGCAGAATGTCTTATTCTTTTGTCAATTTCTTCAGCAGAAAGCCCCATATTTTTAGGACCGTAGGCAATATCATCATAAACCGTTTCTTCAAAAAGTTGATATTCGGGATATTGGAATACAAGTCCGACCTTATAGCGAATTTTAGAGATTTCTTTGGGATTCTGCCAAATGTTTTCACCATTAAGAAGAATCTCGCCCGACTCAGGCTTTAAAAGTCCGTTTAAATGGGAAACAAGGGTAGACTTACCCGACCCGGTATGTCCAATAATACCAAGTGTCTCTCCCTTTTCAAGCGAAAAGGACACGTTATTTATTGCGGCAAATTTATTTTTACCGGCAACTGAAAAAGAATGGGTAAGGTTTTCCACCTCTAAAAAATGCACTACTTTACCTCCGAATTAATAAGGGCTGCTATTGCACCGGCACACTCACTTACTGAGAGCAGACCTTGCTCTACTTTATATCCGTCAAAAGCCAAAAGAGACAATATTTCCGCAGTCTGAGGAAGATCAAGACCTGCAGCGGTTAATTTATTTGTTTTTGAAAAAATTTCACGCGGCGTTCCATCAGCAGTAATAGCACCGTCATTCACAATGATCACTCTGTCAGCTTCGGCGGCTTCTTCCATATAATGCGTAATTAAGAGAACGGTAATCCCCTTTTCACGATTGAGCTTGTGAATAGTTTCGATAACCTCTCGTCTGCCCTTTGGGTCAAGCATTGCAGTCGGTTCATCAAGAACAATACACTCAGGCTCCATCGCGATAATTCCCGCAATAGCAACTCGCTGCTTTTGACCTCCCGAAAGCTTATGGGTCATTTGCCCACGCTTTTCATACATACTAACAGTTTTGAGAGCATCATCAACACGTCTTCTGATTTCAGCGGGGTCGAGGCCTAAATTTTCAGGACCGAAAGCAACATCTTCTTCGACTATGGAAGATACAATCTGATTATCGGGATTTTGAAAAACAAGACCAACTTTTTTCTTAATTTCAAATTCCAGCTCTTCGTCGGAAGTATTCATTCCAAACGAGATAACCTTTCCCGAGGAAGGTTTTAGCAGTCCATTTGTAAGCTTTGCAAGGGTACTTTTGCCCGAGCCGTTGTGTCCAAGAATTACGTTAAAGGTGCCTTTTTCAAATGCTAAATCAAGCCCCTCAAAAACAGAGAAGCTTCTGTCATCACTTTGATATTCAAATGTCACATTTTGAAACTTGATAACGTTTTCCATTATAAATCTCTTTCTGTCCAGATTGTTGTATTACCGCATGGTAGAATAATATCTCTCTCGGTGACTTTGAGTCCGATTTCATCGGTAAATACCTTACCGTTTTTGCAAGGCGGAATATATTCCTTAACAAGATAGTTAAGGATTGTCGGTGAAAGACCGCCCGTATATGAATTTAAAAAGAAGAAGAGGGGTTTATCAGAGATTATCTGTCCGATATCGGAAAGCAACTCACCGATTTGCTGTTCAAGCTTCCATACCTCTCCGTTTGGACCTCTGCCGTAGGACGGCGGATCCATTATAACTGCGTCATACTTATTTCCCCTACGAATCTCTCTTTTAACAAATTTCTGACAGTCATCCACAAGCCAGCGAACAGGTTTATCAGAAAGTCCCGAAACGGCGGCATTTTCCTTTGCCCAAGAAACCATACCTTTCGAAGCGTCAACGTGAGTAACTGAAGCTCCCGCATTAAGCGAGGCAAGTGTAGCTCCGCCGGTGTAAGCAAATAAATTAAGCACAGAAATAGGTCTTGCTGCTTCCCTGATAAGTTTATCGGCAAGCGCCCAATTTACGGCTTGCTCGGGGAAAAGACCTGTATGCTTAAATCCCATAGGCTTTAATCGAAAAGTAAGGTCTCTATATCCTATAGACCAAACGTCGGGCACCTTTTTAAGGTTTTCCCAATATCCGCCGCCCTTGTCGGAACGGTGGTAAACAGCATCGGCATTAAACCAAAGCTTATTCTTTTTTTCATGATGCCACATAATCTGCGGATCAGGTCTGATAAGGATGATGTTTTCCCAGCGTTCAAGACGCTCGCCGTCGGTTGCATCAATCAGCTCATAATCGTAAAAATCTTTTGTAAATCTCATAACATTCCTTTAAAACATTGTCTGCTGAATATTGCCCGTAAAAGCAACCCCTAAATGGTCGTAAGCAAGCTTTGTAACACAGCGTCCGCGGTTGGTACGTGTTAGAAAGCCAATCTGCATTAGATAGGGCTCGTAAACATCCTCGATTGTCACAGGCTCTTCGCCAACAGCCGCAGCAAGAGTATCAAGACCAACGGGGCCGCCGCCGTAATTATTAATAATCGTACGAAGCATCTTTCGGTCGAAATCATCAAGACCAAGCTCATCAATTTCAAATCTCTCGAGTGCACTCTGCGCAACCTCTGCAGTAATAACTCCGTCAAACTGCACCTGGCTAATATCACGCACACGCTTTAATAGTCTATTTGCGATACGAGGTGTTCCTCTTGAACGGGAAGCAATCTCTAAAGCTCCGTCGTGCTCAATTTCAATACCGAGTATTCCTGCAGAACGTTCAACAATTCGAGCAAGCTCCTCAGGTGTGTATAACTCAAGGCGAAGAAGAACGCCGAAACGGTCACGAAGGGGTGCAGAAAGCTGTCCCGAACGGGTTGTCGCACCAACGAGAGTAAAGTGTGGCACATCAATTCTGATAGAGCGCGCAGAAGGACCCTTGCCGATAATAATATCGAGTGAAAAGTCCTCCATAACGGGATATAATACCTCTTCAACTATTCGAGGAAGTCTGTGAATCTCATCAATAAAGAGCACGTCACCTTCGGAAAGATTTGTAAGGAGAGCAACAAGGTCACCCTGCTTCTCGATTGCAGGACCCGAAGTTACACGGATATTTACGCCCATTTCGTGAGCAATAATGTTCGAAAGGGTTGTTTTACCGAGACCGGGAGGACCGTATAAAAGCACGTGGTCAAGCGATTCTTTACGGGCAAGAGCCGCTTTAATATAAATATCAAGATTTTCCTTTGCCTTTTCTTGACCCACGTAATCTGCGAGGGTCTTCGGGCGAAGCGTTACCTCTGCATCATCTGCATCGGGGGTATATTCGGGCATTACTATTCTGCTTTCAAATTCCTGTTCAAACATAATTTACGCCTTTCCCGAAAGATTTTTAAGTCCGCCCTTAATAAGGTCGTTAACCGAAAGCAACGGATCGAGCTTGCTTACGGCAAGAGAAGCTTCGCTTTGAGAAAAGCCGAGAGCAACAAGCGCTGCAACGGCCTCCGAAAGACTGCTTCTGTTATTATCCATTCTGCTGACGCTTGCAGTATCGTCAGAGAGTGTTATTGTTCCTTTTCCAATCTTATCCTTTAGTTCAAGCACTATTCTTTGCGCAGTTTTTGTGCCAACTCCACTTACGTGGGTTAGCGACTTATAATCGCCAGAAATGATATAAAATGAAATCTGGTCTGGAGTGTATTCAGAAAGAAATGCAATAGCTGTTTTAGCTCCCACTCCGCTGACCGAAATGAGAAGTTTAAAGCATTCAAGCTCGTTTGTGTCGGCAAAACCAAAAAGGTCTAGCGCATCTTCCTTTACCGAAAGATAAGTATAAAGAAACGCTTCGCTGCCAACTTTGGGAAGCCTCGACAAGGTTTTAATACTTGCAAAGCATTTAAATCCGACACCATTGCATTCAATAACCGCAACCGTATTGTCGGAATGAATCAGTTTCCCTCTGACAGATGCTATCATCAAATCGTTCCTCCATTGCTTAGTTTTCCGAGTACCGAACCGCCAGTATGAGCGTGGCAAATTGCAACTGCAAGAGCATCGGCAGTATCGTCGGGTTTGGGAACCTTTTCGAGTCCCAAAATATTTTTAGTCATTTCCATAACCTGTTTTTTCTCTGCAAGTCCGTAGCCGGTTACCGCCGATTTTACCTGAGGCGGTGTGTATTCGTAAACGGGCACACCCTGTTGCTTTGCGGCAAGAAGAATGATCCCTCTTGCATGTGCCACATCCATAGCGGTCGTTGTATTGGTATTGAAAAAGAGCTTTTCAATTGCAAGTGCGTCGGGCTTTACCTTTTGGAGTAAGGTTACCATATCGTGGTAAATCTCTTCAAGTCGTGTTGTGAAAAGAAGTCCCGCTTTGGTAGTGATTGCGCCGTAGGATAAAACTGTGAATTTGTTTTTAGTATAATCAATAGCTCCGTAGCCGACAATGGCATAACCGGGGTCTATCCCCAAAACGCGCATATCACGCACTCCTCCCAAACACCTATTATCTGTTAGATTATACCATACATGGTCGTTTATATCAATATGTTTCTTACAAAAACTCTTAAAGTACTGTTTAGCACAAATTAGAACTAAAATACTTGACAATGAGAGAACTAAGAATTATATTATAAAATGAATTGTTTAACGCATCTGTGCTTAAAAGCAATATCAAAAATCTGGCCTTAACGGTTGACTTACCGTGACAACTCTTTGCGGAGGGCTTGTACTAATGATATTGCGGGTATCGCGCAGAGTTATTAACAGTAACTTGTGCGGCACTTCGTGTCCGCAAAGGGGGATGCGCTATGAAAAGCGAAAATATTATTGAACTCAAAAACATATCTATCTCGTTCGGGGAGCAAACCGTTTTAGACGGAATTGACCTCACCATTCGCGACGGAGAATTTGTTACCCTGCTCGGTCCTTCGGGCTGCGGTAAAACAACAACTCTGCGAATAATTGGCGGTTTCGACGAGCCTGATTCAGGAGATATCTTCTTTGAGGGTATGAAGATAAATGGTGTTCCGGCCTTCAAGCGTCAGGTTAACACCATTTTTCAGCGTTATGCCCTTTTCCCTCACCTGAATGTTTATGAAAACGTTGCGTTCGGTATGAGGGTAAAAAAGGCAAAGGAAAATGAAATTAAGGAAAAGGTTGCCGAGGTTTTAAAGCTTGTTAACCTTGAGGGACTGCAAAAGAGAAGAATCGACACTCTTTCGGGCGGTCAGCAGCAGCGTGTTGCAATTGCTCGCGCACTTGCAAACGAGCCTCGCGTTCTTCTTTTGGATGAACCGCTCGCTGCTCTTGATTTAAAGCTTCGCAAGGATATGCAGGTTGAGCTTAAAAAAATTCAGCAATCACTCGGTATAACCTTCATTTTTGTAACACACGACCAGGAAGAAGCTCTTACTATGTCGGATACCGTCGTTGTTATGGATGCAGGTAAGATTCAGCAAATTGGCTCACCCAAAGACATTTATAATGAACCCGAAAATGCCTTTGTAGCTGATTTTATCGGCGAGTCAAACATACTTGACGGTATAATGAAAAAGGACTTTTTAGCAGAATTTTCGGGACACACTTTCGAGTGTCTTGATAAAGGCTTTGCCGAGGATGAAGCTGTAGACGTAGTTGTAAGACCCGAGGACGTTGATATAGTGGCACCAGAAAAAGGGATGCTCACCGGTGTTGTTACCTCGGTTACCTTCCTTGGCGTACATTACGAGATTATTGTTGATATCGGCGGCTTCAAATGGATGATTCAAACTACTGATGAAGCATTTGAGGGCGATACTGTCGGTCTTTATATCGAGCCGGATGCAATACATATTATGAAAAAGAGCGAATATTCGGGAATGTTCGGAGATTACAGTTCTTATTCTGATGAGATTGACCATCTTTCAGACCCCGAACCCGAAGAGGAGGACGCAGATGAAGAAAACGAGAATTGGTAATCCTCTCGTATCTTCTCCCTATGTCGTCTGGTCGGTTATTTTCATAATTGTTCCTCTGCTAATGGTTGCTTACTATTCGTTTACCGATGCCGCAGGCAACTTCACTACCGAAAACGTAAGAAAAATTGTTGAATATAACTACCTTAAGATATTCGGAGTATCGATACTTTACGCATTTATCGCAACGGTCATAACACTTCTGCTCTCATATCCGCTCGCCTATTTTATGACCAAAACAAAGCTCTCCACTCAAGGAACCTTAATGCTTCTTGTAATGCTTCCTATGTGGATGAATCTTCTTATCCGCACATATTCTCTTTCTGCAATTTTAGAAAGAAACGGAATCATCAACACATTTTTAGCAAGCATCGGACTTGAAAAGGTTCAGCTTATCAACACCCCCGGTGCAGTTATCCTCGGTATGGTGTATAACTTCATACCATATATGATTCTGCCCATTTATTCCTCACTTTCAAAGCTCGACCATTCGCTTCTTGAAGCATCGTCCGACCTTGGCTCAAACGGATTTAATACTCTTCGCAGAGTAATTCTCCCCTTAAGTATGCCGGGTGTTGTTTCTGGAATCACAATGGTCTTCGTTCCCTCTGTTTCAACCTTCTATATTTCACAGAAGCTTGGCGGAATCAGAAATGAGCTTATTGGCGACGTAATCGAGCAGCAGTTTAAGCTTAATTCAAACTATAATATTGGTGCGGCTCTCTCCCTTGTTCTTATGGTAATGATTTTAATAAGCCTTGCATTTATGAACAAGTTTGCCTCTGATGATGACGGAGGTGTAATCGTATGAAATTCCTGTCTAAATTCTACATTGCACTTATCCTTTTCTTCCTATATGCACCGATACTCGTTATGGTTATTTTCTCATTTAACTCGTCTAACAGTACCGCAGTTATGGAGGGCTTATCTCTTCACTGGTACGCAGAGCTTATAGGCAACGATACTGTATTGAATGCTCTACTCAATACCCTTATACTTGCCCTTTCCTCTGCAATTTTTTCAACTGTTCTCGGTTCTGTTGCCGCTGTAGGAATATTCTCTTACAAGAAAAAGTGGACCAAGTCGGCAGTTATGTCGGTTACCAATATTCCTATGATGAATCCCGACATTGTAACCGGTATTTCGATGATGCTTCTTTTCGTTTTCCTCGGAAAGTTTTTGGCACTCCGCAATTCGCTCGGCTTTGTAACCCTGCTTATTGCACACGTAACCTTTAATCTGCCCTATGTGATTCTCTCAGTTATGCCAAAGCTTCGTCAGATGGATACACACCTTACCGAAGCTGCGCTTGACCTCGGATGTACACCCGTAAAGGCATTCTTCAAGGTTGTTTTACCCTCTATTTCTTCGGGTATAGTTACCGGCTTTATTATGGCGTTTACCCTCTCTCTCGATGACTTTGTAATCAGCTATTTTACAACGGGCCCCGATTTCCAGACACTTCCCCTGCTCATCTATTCAATGACGAAAAGAAGAGTAACCCCGGATATGTATGCCCTTTCAACTATTATGTTTGTATCGGTGCTCCTGCTGCTTATTCTCTTCAACTTCTCGCAGTCGAAGGCCGAAAACAAAAAGGAGGGCGGCAGAAGATGATTTGGAAAATAATTTCTATTACACTTTCCTTCCTCCTTATTGTAACATTTTTTACAGGCTGTGGTCAGTATGAATCTATGCTTGTAGCAGAGGACCTTCGCGGTGAATATAACCGACCCGACCTTGTAGGCACAACCCTTAATATTTACAACTGGGGTGAATATATTTCAGACGGCAGCGAAGACTCGATGAACGTTGTAAAAGAGTTTGAGGAGTTGACCGGAATCAAGGTTAATTATTCCACCTTTGACAGCAACGAATCGATGTATTCTCTCATTAAATACGGCGGAGTTTCCTATGATATTGTAATCCCGTCCGATTATATGATCGAGCGTATGATTAACGAAAATATGCTTCAGAAGCTCGATATGTCAAAGATTACGAATTATGACCTAATCGATGAAAAGTATAAGAATCTTTATTTCGACCCCGAAAACGAATATAGCGTACCTTACAGCGTCGGAATGGTTGGACTGATTTACAATACTACCCTTGTAGAGGAAGAGCCCGATTCCTGGTCAATAATGTGGGATGAAAAGTATAAGAACGACGTTCTTACTTTCAATAACCCAAGGGATGCCTTTGCGATTGCACAGTTTATGCTCGGACAGGATATAAACACTACAAGCAAGGCTGAATGGGACGCCGCTGCAAAGCTTTTGAAGGAGCAGAAAAAGGTTCTTCAGGCGTACGTTATGGACGAGGTTTACAATAAGATGGAATCCGGTTCAGCCGCAATTGCACCGTATTATGCAGGCGACTATTTAAGTATGCTTGACA
Source organism: Acutalibacteraceae bacterium (assembly GCA_045638145.1). Classification (GTDB taxonomy): domain Bacteria; phylum Bacillota; class Clostridia; order Oscillospirales; family Acutalibacteraceae; genus SFWF01. The sequence continues at coordinate 43,280 of JAZUAU010000024.1, read as the reverse complement.
ACAACGAAGACCTTGCCTTTGTTTATCCCAAAGAGGGCGTCAATATTTTCGTTGATTCTGCCTGCATACCGAAGAACGCACAGAATTACGAAGCGGCTCTCCTTTTCATTAATTTCCTGCTTGAGCCCGAGGTTGCACTTGCAAATGCTGAGTATATTTACTATGCTTCACCCAATACGGCAGTAACCACAAATCCCGAATATTCTCTTATCGGGGACGAAATTATCTATCCTGAAGAAGTAGATATGCCTAAAACACAGTATTTCCACGATATGGATGCCGAAACACGTGCATATTTTGACAAGCTTTGGCAGGATGTTAAGCTACATTAACTGATTTCGGGCAACTGTAAAATAAGTTGCCCGAATTTTTTCAAAATCTTTATTGACAATATTTTTTTTCTATGCTATAATACCATAGTCACATTCGGAGGGATATCGAAGTGGTCATAACGAGGCGGTCTTGAAAACCGTTTGGGGGCAACCCCACAAGGGTTCGAATCCCTTTCCCTCCGCCATCTTTTTAAAATTTTAGTTACAATTTGGAGTAGTACTCAAGTTGGTGACGAGGCACCCCTGCTAAGGGTGTAGGTCGGGTAACCGGCGCGAGAGTTCGAGTCTCTCCTACTCCGCCAAATAAAAAGGAATACCGCCGAAAGGTGTGTGTTCCTTTTTATTTTTGTGTAAAATAGAGACTAGAAAAGGGTAATTGATTCTCAGTATTAAATTTGTTATAATTACCAAGAGGTGTATTTATGAATATTTATACTTTAACTTTGAATCCAGCTTTTGATATACATGCCGAGTGCGATTCGTTTAAGTCGGGACATGAAAATTTACTTAAATTAACAAGCAAGAATGCAGGTGGAAAAGGAATTAATATCAGCCGTGCCCTTTCGTCCTTTGGTGCAGATAATACTGCAATAAATATTCTTGGAAAAGATAACGTAGATGAATTTGCAAGACTGCTCGAAGAAGAAAAACTAAACTGTATCAATATAATCAAAAGCGGCAGAATCAGAGAAAATCTTACAATCCATTCAAGAGAAGAAACACGCATCAGCTTTACAGGCTTTGACTTAGATGATTCTGTTTTTGATGAGATTACTCCCCTTTTCACCTCTCTTTCAGATTCCATTATAACCTTTACGGGAAGTGTTCCAAATGGAATTTCAAAAGATTCTGTTATCGAATTTTTGCTCACACTCAAATCTGCGGGCACTAAAATTGTAATAGACACAAAGTCCTTAACTCTCGAAGGCATAGCTAAAATCAATCCGTGGCTTATAAAGCCCAACGAAGAAGAACTAGAGGCTTATATCGGAGAAAAAATCGAAACAGAAGAAGCCGCTAAATGCAAAGCCGTCGAGCTTCAAAATGCAGTTTCAGAAAACGTAATGATTTCGCTTGGTGCAAAGGGCGCTGTTCTTGCAAATGGTACGGGCGTATATACGGTTAAAGCACCGAAAATTATCCCCATTTCAACGGTTGGCGCAGGAGATACAATGATAGCTGGATTTATTTACGGTAAAATTTCGGAATTCTCCGACCTTGAATCGCTCAAATTCGCTGTTGCAGCGGGCTCTGCTGCTTGTCTTACAGAAGGCACAGCGGCACCAAAACTCGATAAAGTTTTTGAACTTATAAAGCAAATATGATAAAAAATTAATGTCTGTCAATAATACACGTGAGGTGTTGTTATGACAGACATTTTTTCTTTCTTTAAAAATATTGAAAGTGATATTATAGAATACAGACGCGAACTGCACAAGCGTGCCGAAACGGGCTTCCTACTGCAAAAAACGGTTCAGTATATCAAAAATATATTAACAGAAATAGGATGCGAACCAATCGATATTGGAAATAACGGAGTATATACTATAATTGGCCACAATAGAGAAAAGTGTATTCTACTTCGTGCAGATACTGATGCTTTGCCGATAAAGGAAGAAAGTGACGTCCCCTTTAGTTCAAGTAAAAATATGCACGCATGCGGTCACGATATGCACAGCGCAATGCTTCTCGGTGCGGCAAGGTATCTGAAATCAGTTGAAAGCAGTCTAAACTGCTCTGTAAAGCTCTTATTCCAGCCTGCAGAAGAAATTCTTATGGGTGCTAAAAATATGATTGAAAGCGGAATTTTAGATAATCCGAAAGTTACCTCTGCATTTATGCTTCACGTGATGACCGCCATTCCTATAAAAAGCGGCACGCTTGTTGTCAGCAACGGCGGAGTAAGCGCACCTGCTACAAAATACTTTGAAATTGATGTTATTGGCAAAGGCTGTCACGGTGCAATGCCCAACACAGGCAGAGACCCTATAATTGCAGCCGCAAATATTATAACAATGCTTGATACTATCAAAACCCGAGAGCTTTCTATTTATGATAATGCGACGCTTACTATTGGCTCTGTAGCCGCAGGCAATTCACACAACGTCATACCAAGCAGCGCAAAGATTTACGGCACGTTCAGAGCATTTGATATGGACATGGTTTCGATAATAGAGGAAAGCATTAAACGAATTTGTAAAAACGGAGCTTATGCTTTAAAGTGCGAAGCCACAGTATCATTTCCAACGAGTGCGCCTTGTCTTAAAAATGATAATGAGCTATCCGAAAAGACTATGCAAATTCTAAAAAGTGCATTTAAAGATGACTTAATAGTAAATTCGGATGAATTATCGAAAAAGTTTAATACCTCTACAAAATCGACAGGTTCGGAGGATTTCGCTTATTATTCTGAAATGGTGCCGTCATTGATGATTGGACTTGCGGCAGGAAACATAAACGACGGTTATAATTTTCCTCTTCATCATCCGAAAGTAAAATTGGATGAATCAGCATTAATATATGGGGCAACTGCACTTGCTCTAATTGCTACAAAAATTTAAAAGAGGGCAAAAGTCCTCTTTTTTATACTCTAAGTGTTGAATTAAGGAAATTTTTTAGTCTTTCACTCTGCGGATTTTCAAAAATATTGCGAGGATTTCCCTGCTCTGCAATATGTCCGTCGTCCATAAAGATAACCTCGTCGGAAACCTCTTTTGCGAAGCCCATTTCATGGGTAACGATTATCATTGTTCTTCCCTGCTTCGCAAGTGAGCTGATGACCTTTAAAACTTCACCCGTAATCTCGGGGTCAAGTGCACTCGTGGGCTCATCGAAGCACAGAACTCGTGGTGACTGCATTAAAGCTCTCGCAATAGCTACACGCTGCTGCTGACCGCCCGAAAGCTCACAAGGATAATTACCAACCTTTTCCGAAAGACCTACCGATTCAATAACCGAAAGCGCTTCTGCATTCAGCTTATCAAGCTCTGCTTTTTTCTCTTCGTGAGAAGCCTTTGTTTTTCTAAGCCTTTCCTTTAAAGCGAGCTTCGGTGCAAGAAGAACGTTGTCAAGCACCGTGTACTGCGGAAAAAGATTAAAAGACTGAAAAACAAGACCGGTTGAAAGCTGATTTTGTCTCTTTTCTTCCTTTGAAAGCTTGGTTATTCTGTCAGAATCAAAGGTTACTCTGTCACCAACAGAAATATATCCCTTATCGGCGGTTTCAAGTCCGGTGATACAACGAAGAAGCGTAGTCTTACCGCTACCCGACGAACCAATAATAGAAATAACCTTACCTTCGTCAAGGTCAAAGGAAATACCCTTTAAAACATTGACCTTGCCGAAGCTTTTTTCAATATTTTTAACTTCTAACAATGCCATTGTTTTAACTCCTAAAATAGTCTAACTTCTTTTCAATCTTACCGAAAACAATAGTAAGTAGGCCGACAAAAACAAGATAGAAAACACCTGTGAAGAATAGCGGCCAAATTAACGCTTTAGTTGCCGCAAGGTCTTTTGCAAGCTTGATAATTTCTCCCACCATAATACAGTTTGCAAGTGCCGTATCTTTAATCAAAGTAATTATTTCATTTGACATAGGCGGGACTATTCTTTTTACTACCTGCAAAAGCACAACCTTAAAAAACACCTGTGTTCTGCTCAACCCAAGTACTTGCCCTGCTTCGTACTGTCCTTTATTTATACTTTCAATTCCACCTCTGTAAATTTCAGAAAAATAGCAAGCATAATTAATAATAAAAGCAATAAATACTGCTAATATTCGACCAGCATCTACAATTTCATAATTGGTAAACATATAACGGTCTACCTTACTGAAAATAGGATTATGGAAGAGAAGTCCGGGAACGTAATAAATAATGAAAATTTGTAACATTAGCGGCACACCGCGAACAATCCAAACAATAAACTTCATTAAATACTTAACCGGTTTAAATTTGCTCATCGAACAAAAAGCAATCGGCAGACCTAGAGGAATACCAAAGAGAAACGTTACCAGAAAAATTAGAACTGAAATCTTAAAGCCGTCTAACAAAAACAGCACTATTTCCACAAATGTCATAAAAATACAAACTCCAATAACAGGTACAAGGCGAGAGAATACTCTCTCGCCTGTAATAACTAAAATTAACTATTTAATCTGATCGCTGAAATCAGTAATAGTAGTAGATGAAACACCGTATTTTTCAGCTAACTTAGCAATTGTTCCGTCTTCTGCTAACTTAACTAATTCCGCATTTACCTTTGCGGTAAGCTCACTGTTCTTTCTGAAACCGATTGCATAGTATTCAACGTCACTTGAAAGAACAGAGAGTGTCTCAAGGTCTTCGTAGTCGCCCTTACCAACATAAGCTTTTGCAAGTTGAGCATCTACAACCGCAACGTCTGCGGAGCCCGACTTAACCTCTAAAAGAGAATCAGTCTGCTTTATTACACCCTTGAAAACAATGCCTTCAAAGCCGTTAATGTATGTATCTCCTGCAGAGCCTTTTTCAGCTGCTACCGTCTTGCCATTGAGATCATCTGCGGTAGCAATAGTTGTGCCCTTTTTAACAACAAGAACCTGACGGTTTTCCATATAATTATAGGAGAAATCAACCTTATCTGCTCGTGCTACTCCGTCATCATCGGAAGTGTTTGCCGTAAAGCCGTTCCAAATGCAGTCGATAGCAAGAGAATTAAGTTCTGTATATTTTGCAGACCAGTCTATTTCCTGGAAGGTTACCTTGTATCCGAGGTTGCCAAATACGATTTGAGCAAGCTCGGTATCAAAACCTACAAGATTTCCGTCTGCATCCTTGTAGTTGAGAGGTTCAACAATGGTATACCCTACGACGATAGTTTCCTGTTCACCCTCATCATCAGTTTTCTTTGTGCAGCCAACAAAGCAAAGCGCTGTCAGTGCTACTGCCATAATAATTGCTATAATTTTTTTCATATTTATTCCTCCGTTTTAGTAAACTAAAGTAATAGCATAATGAATTATACCCTATTAAATCACTTTTGTCAAGTTATGACTTTCAAGTTAATAGGAAAAAGAAAACATCGGTGTTAGCCGATGCTTTCTTAAAAATATTAAGGTCTAAGACGGTCACGGTCTCTCGGGAAGGCTGTTGCCTGCTTGATATTGTCAAGACCGAGTATGTTCTGAACAATTCTTTCAAGTCCAAGACCCATACCGCCGTGAGGAGGCATACCATATTTGTGCATTGTGAGGTAGTCCTCAAAATCACTGATATCCATTCCCCTATCCTGCATCTTGTTTACCTGCATTTCATAGTCATGGATACGCTGGCCACCTGTTGTAACCTCAAGTCCGTTAAGTAGCATATCGAAGCTGAGAGTGTAGTTTCTGTCCTCGGGGTCTTCCATTGTGTAGAAGGGGCGTTTAACCGTGGGATAATGTGTAACGAAAACGATGGGAGCGTTGTACTCCTTAAGGAAATATTCGCCGAGCCACTTTTCTTCTTCGGGTGCAAAGTCGGGCTCTAGGAGAGAAAGCTCGCCCTGTTTTCCAGGATGTGCATCAGCAAAAAGCTTCTTTGCTTCCATAAACTTAATCTTCGGGAAGCAGGTAAGTTCGGGCAGTCTTGCATCCTTTCCAAGATACATCTCAAGCTCGGGAGCATACTGCTCATTTAAGGTCTTGAAAATGAACTGGAACATACGAGCTTCAAGCTCCATAAGATCCTCAAAGGAGTTAATAAAGCCCATTTCAAGGTCAAGTCCCTGGAATTCATTTATATGGCGGTTTGTAGAATACTTTTCAGCTCTGAAAACGGGACCAACGGTAAATACCTTCTGGAAAACGCCAACCATAATCTGCTTATAGGTTTGGGGGCTCTGATTGAGGAATGCTTTCTGTCCGAAATACTCAACCTCAAACATATCTGCGCCGCCTTCTGCACCTGCGGTTACCATCTTAGGCGGAACAAACTCGGTGAAGCCCTCCTGTCTTAAAAATTCTCTGAAGGCATACATAACACCGTCGGCAATCTTTAAAATTGCACGGGTCTTAGGATTGCGAAGGGCGATGATTCTGTTATCGAGAAGTGTATTAAGATTAAGCTTCTCAATCTTCTTATCGTTGCCGATTTCAATGGGAGGAATCTCTGCCTTACCCGAAATTCTTGTCATATTATCGATACGGATATCAAAACCAGTGCGGCTTCTCTCCTCTTTAATAAGGGTACCGTCGACGACTACGCACTCTTCTACCGAAAAGTCCTTAATATCGCACTGTGAAATTCCTTCTTCCCAGATGCATTGGAATACCATTCTTGCCGATCGAACGATAACAAAGGCAAACCCGCTCATTTCACGAATTCTGTGAAGCGAGCCCTTGACGGTAACCTTGTCTCCATCCTTAATTGTTCCGTTATTGAAGCCCTCGACAATATAAGAAATATCGGTGGTATCAACCGTTTTTTCTGTGTTTAGAAATTCCATTTTAAAATTCCTCCGTTTATAATTTTTTAAGTTCTTCTGATACTATTTTATTTACGGTTTCGGGCTTTGCCGTGCCACGTAAAGTTTTCATGACCTGACCGACGAAAAATCCTGCTACCTTTGTTTGACCTGCTTTATACTGTTCAACAGTTTTTGAATTGCTTGCGAAGATATCTATCACAGTTTTTCTGACCAAATGCTCATCATCAACCTGAACAAGTCCGTTCTTGGTGATATAATCTTCAATATCAAAACCTTCATTTGAAAACACTAGTTCCTCAAAGACCTTTTTACCCGTTTGTCGATTGACTTTGTCTGACAATACAACCTTCACAAACTCCCTGAATTTTTGCGGGGTTAGCTTGCAGTCTTCAATTATAAGACCCTTTTCGTTAATGAAATACATTATCTGGTTGATTATCCAGAAACGAATCTCTTTAGGATTATCGGTTAATTTAACAGTTTCCTCGAAAAGCCAAGCTAAATGCTTTGACGAGGCAATTATCTCTGCATCAGCCTCCGAAAGACCCATTTTGTTTACGTATCGGAGGGCTTTCTGCTGGGCAAATTCGGGCATATTGTCTTTAAGATTCGTTATATAATCATCTGAAATACTGATTGGCGGAATGTCAGGTTCAGGGAAATATCTGTAATCCTCAGCGTTTTCTTTAGAACGCATAGAGTAGCTCTCTCCTGCTGAATCATCCCATCTTCTCGTTTCCTGAACGATTACTCCTCCACACGAAATTACCTCAGTCTGTCTTTTAGTTTCGGCTTTAATTGCGCGCTCAATTCCTCTGAAAGAATTAAGGTTTTTCATTTCGGTACGGGTACCAAGAACGTTGGAACTCTTTTCCTTAACCGAAATGTTTACGTCTACTCGCATTGAGCCTTCCTGCATTTTACAATCGGAAATTCCGAGATATTCAAATATCGACTTGATTTTTGTCAGGAATGTAGTTACCTCTTCGGTTGACCTAAAATCGGGCTCGGTTACAATCTCAATAAGGGGCACTCCGCAACGATTATAGTCGGTAAAGGTCTCTCCTGTTTGGACCGAGTGGATAAGCTTTCCTGCATCCTCTTCCATGTGAATTTCGTGAATACCGATTTTCTTTGTTCCGATATCAACGAAACCGTTTCGCGCAAAAGGAAGAAATAACTGTGAAATTTGATAAGCCTTTGGCAGGTCGGGATAAAAATAATTCTTTCGGTCGAATTTATTGTATTTAGTTATCTGACAGTTAAGGGCAAGTCCTGCTTTAACGGAATATTCGAGCACCTTTTTATTGAACACCGGCAAGGTACCGGGCATACCCGTACAAACGGGACAACAATGAGTATTTGGTTCGCCGCCAAATTCGGTAGTGCAGGAACAAAAGATTTTAGATTTTGTAGCAAGCTCAACATGTATTTCAAGACCGATTACAGCTTCCATACTCATAGTGACACCTCCCTAAAATCGGCAGTTGCCTGCTCGAAAGCGAAGCCTAAATTCAGCACCTTTTGGTCGAAGCCACGCTGACCAATAATCTGAAGTCCGATCGGTAAACCGTTTTTATCTTTTCCGCAAGGAACAGACAGCGCAGGTAGTCCTGCGAGGTTTGCGGGTACTGTGAAAATATCGGAAAGATACATTTGCATTTGGTTTGTTTCAATTTCTCCAAGCTTCGGTGCAGTTGAGGGAGCTGTGGGGCAGATGACTGCATCATACTTCTCAAAAATCTCGTCAAATTTGCATTTTAATAGGTTTTTAAACTGTAATGCTTTGCGGTAATATGCATCATAGTATCCGCTTGAGAGGACGAATGTGCCAAGAATTATGCGCTTCTTAACCTCGTTTCCAAAGCCCTCACTTCGGGATTTTGAGAAAAGCTCGTTAATATCTTTTACCTCTTCTGCTCTGTGTCCGAATTTAACTCCATCATATCGTGAAAGATTTGATGAAGCCTCAGCAGAAGCAATAATATAATAGTCAGATACCGCCGTCTCAAGTAGTGGCAGTTCAACATTTTCAACCGTTGCGCCAAGCTTTTCAAAGGTCATCGCAGAATTCAGCATAGCCGCCTTTATATCCTCCGATACGCTTTCGTTGAAAGACTGATTCAAAACAGCAATCTTCATTCCCCTAATATTAGAAGTAAGATTATTTAGAAAATCATCTTTAGAGGTTACGGTTGTTGAGTCTTTTTCATCAACACCTGAAATTATATCAAGCATGGCCGCACAATCTGAAACGCTTTTTGCAACGGGCCCTATTTGGTCAAGTGAAGATGCATATGCAATTAGACCGTAGCGTGAAACGGTTCCATAGGTAGGCTTAAGGCCGCAAAGTCCGTTATATGCGGCGGGTTGTCTTATGCTTCCTCCCGTATCAGAACCGAGAGCCATAACTGCTTCTCCTGAAGCCACTGCGACAGCCGCACCGCTTGAAGAGCCGCCTGCAACGCGGGAAGAATCAATTGCATTTTTAGTTGCTCCAAAAACAGAAGTTTCGCCCGTCGAACCCATAGCAAACTCATCCATATTAAGCTTGCCGAGAACTATGCCACCTGTCGACTTTATTTTTTCGATAACAGTCGCATCATATTGTGGTACAAAACTTTCAAGCATTTTTGAAGCGCAGGTTGTCCTTAGATTTTTAGTGCAAATGTTGTCTTTTATTGCAATTGGAACACCCGCAAGCGGACCAAGGTCTTCGCCGTTCGCAATTCTGTTATCAATTATCTCAGCTTCAGCTAAGGCTGATTCTCTATTTACAGTGACATAGGCATTTAGTTTTTTATCGGTTTTCTCTATATTTTCAACAATCGATAAAACGGCTTCACGAGAGGTAATCTCTCCCGTCTTTATCATTTTGCCAAGTTCAAGGGCTGTAACGTTTTTAATGTCCATAACCACCCTCACTTAACCGCACAAGGAACTATAAAAGATTCGCCGTTAGTTTTTGCGGAATTCTTTAAAATTTCTTCTCTCGGCGTAGAATCATTTACGGTATCGTCTCGCATAATATTTACAATATCGAATACGTGAGATTTAGGTTCAATTCCCTCAAGTTCAAGTGAATTAAGATTTTCAAAATAAGAAACAAGCGCTTCAATATCGGTTATCATAGCCTTTGCTTCAGCATCGCTAAAAGTCAGCTTTGAAAGCCGCGCAAGATATAATACTTCATCTTCTGAAATCATTTTTTCACTCCCTTAAAAACAAAAAATGCCAATCATCCCATAATTTCGGGACGAAAGACATTACTTCCGCGGTGCCACCCAAATTAGCCAGAACGGCTCACTTTAAAAAGATTAACGCTCTTTACACGGTCGGGTCTAATCGCCTACGCTTTCTTCCGACTGCTCTGGGAGGTCTTTCACACCGTCAGCGCTACCTCATTCACACTATCTGCGGCTCACTTAAAGGCTGGTAGGGTGCTACTCTTTCCCGTCTTCGCTTTAAAAATTATAACATTATTAATTTTTTCTGTCAATAAAATTATGTGTAATCAATAAAAAAATAACCGCTCTTCGTTAAAAGAGCGGTTGAATGTCAAATTATTTAATTTCAGGAAGGCTTGCAGCAGCAATAGACTGACCAACACGGCGGCTTGACTCATCAGGAATATGAAGCTCGCACTTCGAAGCCAGTTCGGGAAATTCATTCTTAAGAACCTCGTTAGCGCGGTCAAGAATGATAACTCCGCCCTCTCCCGAAGTAACTCGGCCCATAATAAGAACATGCTTAATATTATAGAAGAGGCTATAGTAAGCGATTGCATAGCCGAAGTAGACACCTATAGAATCGTAGATTGCAACAGCTCTGGGATCGTTTTCTGCCATAAGTCCCTGAACAACCTTAAGCTTTTCAGCGGGAGAAAGTGCCTCATCAAGCTCAATACCTGCAGCAGGAGCAAGCTTAATTACAGCATCCTGAGAAAAATACTTGACACCGCAGCCGATATCACCCGACCACTCATCAATCATTGCTTCCTTGGAATAGTCAACGGGAACGAAAGCAAGCTCATTAAGCCAGCCGGTAATATTGCCCGAGGGATCAACATAACCTCCTGCTTCACTTGTACCCATAGCAATACCGAGTACGGAATCGTCGTTAAGATCCATAGCTCCTGCAAGTGCGGTAACGTCGCCGTCGTTTGCAACTTCAAGGGGCACGTTCTCGCCAAATTCCCGAGCTATATCGATATACATATTCTTAACTCTCTTTTCAAAGTCTTCCTTTGAAACCTTGAGGAAAAGAGATGCAACCATTATACGGTTGTCAACATAAACGCCTGCAGAAGAAACGCCGATAGCATCAACCCTTGGCATATGCTCAGCGGCAGACTTCATCGCAGAAAGAATTCCGTCGTACTGATACTGGGGGTCAGCATTGAGTTTTGGGAACCAAACAACCTCTTCGGAATAAACGCTTTCTCCGTCTATAACAGCACTAACCTTTCTATCAGAGCCGCCTGCGTCAAATCCAATACGGCAACCGTCTAAATGACGTCCAACAGGTGTAGCAGACTCGCTTGTTACAAGAGCTTCATTAATAGGCTTCCAAACTACCTCAAAGTTCTTTTCATAAACTCCTGCCATAAAATCGTTATCGAATGCACGGTCACCATCTGCAGCATAAATTTTAGCAATTCCATCATAAATTAGCTTAGAACCGGCGATAATAACCTTGTAACCGCCGCGAACCCAAAGAAGAGTCTTAACTATACGCTCAACGATACCGAGATTTTCCTCATCGTGACCTGTGCCGTCAGGGAAAACAACCATTTCAAATGCAGAAACAAATCCGTTGTTACGCTCAATTCCAATAACGAGCTTTTCGCCGTTTGCTGCTTTTGCTCTAGCGATAAAATCGTTATAAACAAGTATCATAGGCTTAAAGCCTTTGTCTAATTTAGCTTCAAATTTCATATTTAACTTCTCCTCCGATAATAGTTTTTAATACATTAAAATCACCGTCGGTGATTATAATATCCGCATCCTTACCTGCATCAAGCGAACCCTTGCGATCATCCACACCGATTGCAGTGGCAGGGTTTAGGCTAGCTGCCGCAAATACGCTCCATAAAGGCATGTCAGTGTTGTAATAAACATTGCGAACTGCATTATTAAGCTTTAAAACACTTCCTGCAATAGTACCGTCCTCAAGTAGACACTCAATTCCGTTTACGAATATCTTTTGTCCTCCGAGGGTATATTCTCCATCAGGCATACCGCCTGCACGTGTGCAGTCGGTTATAAGAACAAGCTTGTCACCCTTAATTTTTGCGATAAGCTCGAAAAGCCCCTTATGTACGTGAAAGGTATCGCAGATAAGCTCGGTATAAACGTCACGAAGAAGTGCTGCACCAACTACACCCGGGTTTCTGTGATGAAGAGCAGTCTGTGCATTAAAAAGGTGTGTAATATGTGTTGCGCCTGCATCAATGCCTGCCATTGTTTCTTCAAAGCTGGCGTCGGTGTGACCAACAGAAACTCTAACATTACAGTTTTCACGAATCTTGGTAATTCCCTCACAACCGCCTTTCATTTCGGGAGCAACGGTAGCAACCGAAATAACGTCTGAATTCTTTATAACGAAGTCAGCATCAAGGGGCTTAATGTGGGTTTCAGCCTGTGCTCCCTTCTTCTTGGGATTAATGTAGGGGCCTTCAAGGTTTACACCTAGAATTTCAGCACCGTCCCAAGACTTGCTTTCTTCCTTTAAGGAACGAACTGTATCAAGCGCGGTATTGATTTCTTCCATGCTAACTGTCATAGTAGTAGGACACCAAGAGGTTACGCCATTTTTCATAATACCGTTTGCCATATTTCTGATACCGTCGGCACTTCCGTCGGAAGCATCCTCACCAAGATAACCGTGAATGTGAATATCTACAAGACCGGGTGCAACATAGCCGCCATTTGCATCGATAATTTCTGCACCTGCGGGAATTTCTTCTTTGGTAGTAATTCCGCAAATCTTGTTATCATATGCAAGAACATGATCATCGACAATTCCATCCTTTAAAATGATACTGCCGTTAACAATATATTTCATATAGTCTACCTCCTATTAATTCCTTTTTAGTAAATTATAACACACAGTACGATATTTTCAAAGTATTATTTCTTTACTTTTTATTGAATATTTGATAAAATGTATAAAAATTTACGATTCAGGTGATTTCATGTATTATTTAGGCGTCGACCTGGGCGGAACAAATATTGCCATCGGTCTTGTTGACGAGAAATTTAATATATTACTCAAGGACAAGGTTCCAACCGATGCGCACCGACCAACCTCCGATATTATGGATGATATAGCAGAGCTTTGCAAGACAATCATTAACCGTTTAGGCATTACATTTAACGAAATTGCGCATGTAGGTATTGCCGCTCCCGGTTCAATTGATCCTGTAAAAGGAATTGTACGCTACTGTAATAATATTCCCATGGTTGATTATCCTATAGTAGCAGAGCTCAAAAACCGTATTCCCGTGAACAAGGTATATCTTGAAAACGATGCGAATGCGGCTGCCCTTGCCGAAGCAAAGGCGGGCGCAGGCAAGGGTTATTCTGACCTCGTTATGATTACTCTCGGTACAGGCGTTGGCGGCGGTGTAGTAATTGGTGGAAAGCTTTATTCCGGTTTTAACTATTGCGGTGCGGAACTAGGTCATACAGTTATTGAATTCGGTGGAAAACCTTGCACCTGTGGAAGACGCGGCTGCTTTGAGGCATATAGCTCAGCAACCGGTCTTATCAATATGACTAAAGAAAAAATGGAAAAATATCACGAATCAGTTATGTGGGATATTGTTAATCATAAAATTGAAAACGTTGACGGACTTACTGCATTCAAGGCAGCAAGGAAAAACGATAAGGCAGGCACTGAGGTAGTTAATACTTATATTAAATATCTGGCCTGCGGACTTACAAATATGATTAATATTTTTCAGCCTGAAGTACTTTGCATTGGTGGTGGTGTTTGCGGCGAAGGTGACTATCTGCTGAAACCCCTAGTAAAGCTAATCAGAAAGGAAGAATACGGTGCTGAAAATCAAATAAATTTCTCTCAAATCAAAATCGCTGAGCTTGGAAACAGTGCAGGAATAATCGGTGCTGCAGCTCTAGGAATGTAATAGTTTCTTTTCTAAATTTTACCTCTTATAATATTCTTTTTTCGATTCACAATAATAATGCAAACGCAAAAAAGAAAAGGAGGGAAACAAAATGCCAAAGAACGTAGTTCCCGAGGCAAAGGATGCACTCAACCGTTTTAAGATGGAAGCTGCAAACGAGGTTGGTGTACCCCGCCCATCTTAAAACGGTTGAGTTTTATTACATATTTTGTTAAAGTCAGCCAAAAATCAAGCATTGGTTTTTATTTTGTCCATTTCACCCACGAACTTGTAAAATATACGTATCTCTTGCTGAAACTCTGAGTTTCTATGACTAGCTTTCACCTTACCTTCAGGCAGAATTTTAGGTCCTACCTCGATTCTGTCAACGAATGTAAGCAAAGTATCACGGTCAAGCGTCTCGATATGGGTATGCTGTCTAGTGAGTTCAAAGAACATTTTGTAACTATCACTTTTGCTTGTCTGTACTGCATCCTCGCTAAGCTCTAAAAGTTCCTTTTTAATTGCGACAGATTCCTTTTGCAAATCATCAACCATTGAACTTAGTCGGTCATCATCAAGTTTTCCCTCTGCGTTGTCTACATAGAGTTTTGGAATAATCTTATCAATAATACCTAGTCTGCCTTGAAGTTTTTCTCGGCGGACTTTTCTTGCCTTTGCGGCATTATCTGAATTTTCCTCTTGAATAATGTGTTCTACAATTACATCAATTTGCTCATCAGTTAGAGAAATCAGGGAGTTCAAATCTTCAGTTATAAGCTCAATAAGGTCAGCGTAGCGAATTCTTGTGCCTTTACAGGGCTCGTTAATATCCTTACGCTTGTTTATGCAAGAAAGATACCAATACTTTTCTCGCTGTCCCTTGTAAACCGTTCCGCAAGAACACAAAGCGTGTCCGCAAAGTGCACAGTAAGCAACACCCGAAAAAATGCTTTTTCTAACATGGTCATACTGCTGAAAATTGCGAGTGCCCTTACCCATATTATCGTGTGCTTTTTGAAAGATTTCTTCACTTACCAATGCTTCGTGGGTATTCTCGGTTATCGCCCATCTTTCCTGTGGGATAGCAACCTTCTTTTTTGACTTTGCACTTGCTTTTTTTGTTTTACCTAAAACTGTATGACCAAGATAAACTTCATTCTTTAAGATGCGCTTAACAGTTGTATAGTTCCAAAGGTCAGAAGCTCTTGCAGCACCTTCTTCGCTGAATTCATCTCGATACAGCACACGATATTTAAGCGGTGGAATAACACCGTCATTATTTAAATCCTGTGCTATCTTTCTTGATGAATCGCCGCTTGCAGCAGCGCTAAATATTCTTTGTACTATGGGTGCAGTAACTTCATCGGGAACAAGCTTGTTTTTGTTGCGGTTCGCCTTTTTATATCCATAAGGCGGACAGGCGCAATACAAACCGTCTTGACGTTTGGTTCTAAGCACATCCTTAACCTTTCGTGAACCGTCACGCAGATACACCTCGTTCATAGCGAATTGGAACGGTGCCATCACATTGTCATCTTCACTATCAAAGTTATCAGCAATGGCGATATATCTCACATCGTGCTCAGGAAAAAACTGTTCGGCATAATAACTCGATTCTCGCATATCACGGCCAAGACGGGATAAGTCTTTAGTGATTACCGTATTTGCCAAACCTTTGTTTAATTCTCGCATCATTTCCTGAAATCCTGGTCGGTCAAAGTTACCACCCGAATAACCGTCATCAACAAATTCGCGAACAAGGTTGATACCATGTTGCTCGCAATATTTGGTCACGATCATACGTTGGTTTGTAATACTTGAAGATTCGCTTTTCTGTGCTTCTTCTCGGGATAACCTAAAATAAGCAAAAGCAATTTTATTTTGTTCGACTCTCATAGTCCCTCCTTCGACTGAATCGAACCACTAAAATTATTATACACCATTGTGCCGTTCACTTCAAGCGACGGAGCATTATTTTTTATATCTTTTACACGCTGTTCAATAAGCATAGCGGTGGTTTTATTCTTTGCAAAGACTCTGCTGATAATATATCTTGTGTTCTCAATATCTTTATAATCTTTCACTCGAACTCCTCCTTTCTCTATCTTTTCCAATACAGTAAAAATTAAACATAAACGTGACTCCTTTAATGTCTTTTCCGAAAACATTTGTATTTACAATATGGAGAAGTTCATTTTTCAGTTTCAAGAAAACATTAAATATATTAAAATAGAGATAAAGGAAGGTGGTTATTTTGATTGTTCTTTAACTTTGAAGCCCAAAAATATAAAGAAAGAGGAAAAAAATTATGAACAAAGTTATTTCAGACAAAATTAAAACAAGTATTATCGAGCAGGTGGTTTTTGGAGACGATGTGAAAGATGTGGCAGAAAAATACCAAGTTTCCAAAACAAGCATCTATCGTTGGTTGAACGATTATAAATACAAGCAAAAATATAATACGGACAATCTGTTAACGTTCACCCAAATGAAAAGGAATATGGATCGTGCAAACAAAAAACTGCATATTCTAAGTAGTGCTCCGTGCGGTACGAATTCGCCACTACTCCCCCGCTACAAATACATAGAAAAGATTGAAGACATATATGGTCTTAATCTTTGCTGCGAAGCGATGAACGTTAATAAGAGCTCGTATCTCAACTATAAGCTTCGCGGTAAACGTGGTGATACGGTATATGCTAAACGGCAAGAAGAAGCAAAACCGTTGATTGAAGAAATATTTTATGAAAGCCGTCGCACCTACGGTGTAAACCGCATTTACTCTGTTTTAAAAAGCAGAGGTTATGATTACGGTGTAAAATTAATAAGGAAAGTTATGCAGGAAAATGATATGTTTGTTATAGGAACTAATGCTAAAAAGAACTATTTAAAGAGGCTTGAAAGAAAGAAAAATATTTTAAATCGTGAATTTGATGTTTCAAGACCTAATGAAGTTTGGGTTAGCGATGTTACAGAGCTTAAATTTAAGCACAAGAAAATCTTCCTGTGCATAGTTTTAGATTTGTATGCAAGAAAGGTAGTGGGATTCCGATTTTCAAGCAAAAACAGCACCCAGCTTACAAAAAGTACGCTAGGTGCTGCATATAAATTAAGGAACCCTACTGATTTATTGTTATTATTCCATTCCGACCAAGGAGCAAATTATACTTCAAGAACATTTAGAACATATTTGAAGGAACTAGGCATTAAATCTTCGTTTTCAAATCCCGGTGAGCCACACGATAATGCTGTAATGGAATCGTTTAATACAACTCTTAAAAAAGAAGAGTTTTATGTTAGACATTATCGTTCAGAAAGGGACCTAAAAGACTCAATAAAGGAGTACATAGAATTCTATAATAGTTATAGAATTCATTCGTACAATAACAAAAAAACACCCGACCAAAAAGAAGAGCTTTTCTTCTCTCAAAATTAAACCAAATAATGTTACTGTCAGGTTCGAATTGCGGAACTTTTTAATCGAAATTGACACGAAAATTTATGCGTTTTGTCAATTTTGTTTCATTATTCGCAAAACAAAAAAACAGCAAGTTTTCCTTGCTGTTGCCTGCTGTAACGGCATATGTAATGTTCATTAATGAAACACATTGTTCAATTTTTGGTGTACATTCCATGTGGCGCTACTTCCCAGATTCGAACCAGTGACTAAGAATTAAAAAGAATAAAAACTCCTCAAAGCCGCATAAATAAAGGGCTTTGAGGAATTTTTTAATATCTGAATTTTATTAAAAATTTCAGTTTTTCATATGATTTTTACTCTGTTTTGACATTTAACAGAAAAGCGCTCCTGTGCCTTATGACACAAATCACATAACTCGTCTATATTGTCAGTTACACTATCAAGTAAAGCATAATAATCTTTGCTTCTTTCGTGTTCAATGACAAATGGTTTTATATCATTTTTAAGGCACTCTTTAAAAACCAGCAATTTGCCAATTCGCCGGTCTTCTAAAATTAAAGGACTTTCCTTTTCAAATCTGCTATGGAAAATCAAAATATCTTTCAAATTATGCTTTTCAAGAGCATTGTATTCATCAAGCAATAACTTGGCACTGTCAGAAAAGGTCTTATAAGATTCTGACATATACCAATCTTCTCTGGATACCCGAGTTCCGTTTTTAAGTGTTAAAAGCAACTGCCTTATAAAATTTTCAGTAAGCTGATACTGTGCATTTTTAATGCACATATCAACACACTTAAAATGATTTGCGGTTTCAACAATATCGTCAACACTATAACTGTTTGAATTCACAGTATTTAATTCAAACATATGGACTACATCGTTATATAGGAGTTTATTATCTTCTATGCGGTTAGAATTATATGCAAAATCAATTTGCAAATGACCGTACATACCATCGTTAATTTTTGATTTCCACTCGCCGAGAAAAACATCTAATACAGTTTCTTCAAACCTTTTCTTTTTTGCAGGGTTAATAGCATTTTCGGGTATCTTCCAAGTTTTACCCACCAAAACCGCATCAGGAATTTTGCCGGTAGCGCAATAATTTCGAATAGTACGCTCCGACATTTCCCAAAGTTTTACAAGTTCACATACTGAATGATACTTTACATCTTTATTCATTCTAAATCACCTTTACAACGGGTTCGCCATTAACCCCTTTTGTGATTTTATAATCGACTAAGTATTGCTTATAATCTTTCACACGAGATTCCGCTTTGTGGTTATAATCTATAAGCGTAAACTTCTCTTTTTTGAGTGCTTTTTGCATATCTTCAAAATCTATCTCATTGATTTTTGGAATACAACCGATATTTGAAACCACGCGCCACCATGGTGTATTGAGGTAGATATCAAAAATATCACCGCTATCGATTGATGTCTGTAAATGTTTGAAAAGATTTGCAAATAGAACGGGTTCAAAACGAATTATATCTACACCGTAGAACGTTTTAAAAGCGTTCTCAATGTCTTTAATTCTTGTAAGCCTACCCTTCGGTATCTTATTTATAATTTCGACCAACATTACCATTGGAATTTCAATTGAGGGCTTTGCCTCAATGCGTATTACTTCTCTCATCACACCCACCTTAAAATCAAATTTTGTTCCGTCTTTGATTCTATTATACACATTATCGGCAATTTGTCAAGTATTTTTATAAAATAATTTTATTTGCCGATAATTTCAATTTACTATATAATTGAATTTTTCGTCAGCAAACCAATATGACTTTTAAAATCCAAATATTTATAACTAATAAAAATATGACCCTTGAAGCAAAAAACTTTAAGAGTCATACTTTTATTATATAAGGTTATTTATAGTTTCAAGAAACATTAACACATTAGATAATTATTCCTGATCTCATACACTCTTTTTTTATAGCTTCGTATTCCTCAAACTCTTCCTCGGTTAATTCCTTGTTTTTATCAAAATAGCAAGAAATATAGGCTTTGTAAAATTCAGTTGGGTAATAATGCTTATACCAGGCACAGCGTAATGCATTGATGACATACTCTACTGCATGTGCTTTCGGGAACATATAGCGGATTTTTGAGCAGTAATCAAAATACCAGTCACCAAGCGGTTTTGTAATATTCTTGTATAAATTGACATCTTTCACATTTAATTTATCTCTTGCAAACATCCCTTTGCGTATAGCATCACTAAACCTATATGCTGTTTTCCTATCGACACCAATAGTTATTAAATCGTTCATACAATCGTCTCTAAGAGAAGGCAACGCAGAAACAGATATTCCTCTTTCTAGCAAGAGTTCCCCATTATCTGTCCATACATTTGTACCATGAGCAAGGCCACTGATTTTCACAAGATCACTAAAGGTTTCAGGATTAGTTTTAATAAGTAAATCGTGCATAAAAGCAGTATTAAATTCGGGAATACACAGTGTATCGGCTTTTTGGAAATACCGAAAAACTTCAGGGTCGTTTATATCAATTCTATCAAGAGCAACTCCTGTTGACTTTTGAAGGGCCTCTAAAAAATCAATCACATATACTTCTAATACATCTAATTTCAAAATGGTATCATACAAATCATGAAACTCTAAATGGGTTTTGGGAATCGGCGACCAATTTTTGTTTATGGGTGTAAAATCTTCAAATTCCATATCTTTAGGAATCGCCATAACACCCGCCGGATGCATTCCTTCATCAACTTTTATGTCTGTTAGCATTGATATAATTTCCCCCTTTCTTTTTGCCGAAAAATTCATATCTGTTTTTTCTTCAAAAATTTCAACCATTTTTTGCGCAGACTGTTCCCAAAGTGTTGAGATTGTTCCACCCATAGCAATTTTTAATTTTCCAAAAAGCTTTTGCATATATTCTATTTCAAAAAGTCGCATTCCTGAGGCAACATTTATGTCAAAATCAGGCATTTTGTGACCCTCGTATCCCATAAAGGTTTCAAAAGGAATATTGTGTCCTTCTTTTTTTAGTTCTGTCTGACAGTGAGGACAGAACTTTTTAGGCAAATCAAAACCATCTTTAGCTAAATTGTTTTCTTCAAAATAATGACATTCCGAACAATAATAGTGCGGAGGCAAGGGATTTACATCGGAAACACCAAGTAAAAATGTTGATAAAACCGAACCCGCAGATCCACGTGCACCAATAAGATGACCGTTATCGGTTATATTTTTAGCCATTTTACACGCTATAAGATATTGTGATGCGAAGCCATTTTTTTGAATTAAATCAAGTTCAGCTTTAAGCCTTTCATTTACAAGTACAGGTAAATCTTCACCATATATTTCTTTTGCTTTATCAAAACAAAATTTTTCTACTTGTTGATAATCATTTTCTAACTCAACACCAAAAAATCCTTCCTGTATAGGTGTTGTAGGTTCTATTAAATCTACAATAAATTCAGGGTCGTCAACAACTACATTATAAGCTCCCTTTTCGCCCAAATATGCAAATTCTTCAAGCATTTGTTCGGTTGTATGTACCCAACGTTTCTTGTTGTTGTCTTTTCTTTTTTTTACTGTATTAACAATTCTTCGGCAAATTTCGTCTTCTGCGGTTAAATAATGGCAGTTTCCAGTTGCCACCACAGGCACACCTAGTTCCTCCCCTAATTTGTATATTTTTTTATATATTAACTTTTCATTTTCATCGTCGGTGGGATAAATTTCAAAATAATCATAAAAAGCCGCAATTTTATCAATTTCTTCCTGGCTGCGCTCAAATAAAAGTGATGTATACAGCTCGCCCATATTTCCGCATGAGCCCACTATTAAGTTATAACGATTTTGTCTTAATACTTCAAGATCTATTAAATCAGTTACACCGTCGTTTTGAATAGAACTAATAATCTTATACAATTCCTTAATACCTTCTTGATTATTCGCAAGCAAAGTCGCCCCTAATGGTGCTACTCCTTCTTCATTGGTATAACGCACTTCGACACCATAAACAATATTGAAATTGGGTTTTTTCTTATTATAGTAATTTGCAATTTTCGGAAAGTCTTGTACATTATTAAGATTTGTAAACGCAACCGCACTAAGCCCCAACTCTTCTGCCTTATCAAAAATTTCCTCAAGACTAATAACCGAAATATCATCACTTAATTTCGTATGTAAATGTAGTTCTGCTCGTTTATTGTTCATTTAAATTCCCCCAAACATTTTTATACATCTCTTATTTTTCTTCCGCAGTTATGACAATACTTTGCGTTTTTCACTATCTCTGTATTGCAGTCAGGACAAACAAGCGGGAAAGTATTTTCTTCGGCAATTGCTACGAAACCATATCTGTTCCTCTTTGCGTACTTTTCTGCATAACTTCCCTCAGCACTATAGATAGTTAATGAATAATCCGCATTAGTAGAATATTTGATATAGTTAAAGGCATCCCAAGTAATTTTGTTTACGCTCGATGGAATATAAATTGTTTGCAAAGAGTCACATCCTCGAAAAGCGCCTGAACGAATTTCCTTTACTCCATACGGGATTTCAACATATTTTAAATTAGTGCAACCTTTAAAAACATCTTCGCGTATTTTATCGTCATTTTTCGGCAACTTAATATATTCCAAAGATGAACAGTCTTGAAATGCTCCGGAGGAAACAATTTCTACATTATCGGGAATATACATTTGTTTTAATTTTTTGCATTTTTCAAACATGCTGTTTGATATTTTTATTAGTTGCTCCGGTAAATAAACTTTTTCCAGGTTTTCACAACCTCCAAAAGCTCGTCGTCCTATTTTTTTAATGCTTTTGGGCAAGTTTATTTCTACAAGACTTGAACAATTTCGAAAAGCGTCGTCTCCGATCTTTTCCAAAAACGGCGAAGAAGGTGAAAAAGCCACAGTTGAAAGTGATAAACAATTTTCAAAAGCGCTTTCCTGAATAGTTGTGATGTTTTCAGCAAAACCAATTGATTTAATGTCACTTCCACTAAAAGCACTTCTTCCTATCGTTTCGACAGAAAGGGGCAACGATAGTTCTTTTATCCCCTTGCATTTGTAAAAAGCAGGATAATTGATTTTGGTTATAAAATGCGGCACTTCACTATTCTTACACCCTAATATGAGTTCGAGTTCATTTTTGCGTATTAGACAGTTATTCATACTATATAAATGTGGATGTCCGTATTCCACTTCTATGGAATCAAGATTTTCGCAATTACTAAATCCATAATAAGGATAATATCGTGAACTATCATGCTGGTTTTTTAAAATAATCAGTTTATTATTTTGTGGCGAGAAATTCATAATTACATCCCTCTCTTTATGGTATGCTCTTATATTATCATTTTGATTGGGACATATTTGGTGCATAAAAAAGTATCACTATTTTTCAAGTGATACTTTTTAAGGTCGTATGATTAATTTTTTTGAATTTGCTTGTAAAAACGAGATTTCATTTCTTCTTCAAAGCTATTGTCTACATCTTTTGTATGCTTTTTTATTGCCCATAAAAACTCTTCGAGATATTTTTCTTCTTTGGCATTTAGCCAATCCGTGTCGCTTTTTATTCTGAGAAAAAACTCATACACTTCACGATATGTAATCATTTTATAGTTTTTGTTAAAAAGAGTATCAGCAATTTCTTTCGATATGGTATGAAGCATATAGTTTGGGAATAATACATAGCCGCTAATCTGTGAATCTGCATCTTGTCGATCGACTGTACCACAAGCATAGGCATAATACCTGTCTGTTTGATAATGATGGTTTGACGAATTAAACACGTTTAACAGCTCTTCTGCTTTTTTAGGTAAAGGTTTAGAACCTTCAACTCCAAAATATTCCCGAACTTTCTTTTCCATATTTTTAGTTTCTTTAATAAGTCCGGAACGGATTTTGTTTTCGATGATAATGTAATAATTAGGCGAGGAAATGAAAAGGTCTATATTCTTCTCTTCGCGAGCAATTGAGTAGGAATTCTCATCAAAATTATTTAACTTTAAAACCTCTTTGGCAAACCTCAACATAATCCTTTTGTTTTTTAAAAAATATGCTAAAAGATTCGAAAAAGTCAGTTCCCTATATTCCTCATTAATGACCTTTAAAAAATAATCCTCATCTTCGTCGTTGCTCTTAAAATCATCAGATACTTTTTCGGTGGTGTTTTCTTTTTCCCACTGGAATATTTTACCCTCGATAATATCATTAAAAATACTATATGTTGCAAGGTTTTTGTCTTTAGTTAAATACATTCTAAGTGACTGATTGGCCAAACCGCTAATATTAGTTATATCTAAAATTGTTTTTTCGATATTTTCTGCAGATAAAATAGGGAAATATACATTATCCGCTTTAAAAGTAAAATAAATATCAATACCGCTTTGAAGTTGACCATTAAAAAAATTTTTATTAAACACTTTATTTAGTGGTTGTCCACCATAACAAATATTTTCTTCTTCAATTTTATTGACTTGTACCTTGTGATATTTTTCACTAAATTGCGGTACCATATAATCAGATAACGAATCCATATTGATTACAGCTTTAGCTAAAACCTTCCATTGTCTATGCCCATACATCCTTACCATAAGCATAACAATTTCATCATAAATACGATTACCATGTTTATTCACGAACTTTGAAATATCACAATTACCATCTGCATTAAGCCAAAGATAATTATTGCCGTTATCAGAACGGATAAGGTTAATAATTTCGTGACCTATATTTTCGCCTTCAGTTAAATACTTCCCAGCATACATACGGTTGATTATAATTAGTCTTTTTTTCATAATTATAAATTCCTCAATTTCATTCCTATTCCTGCTCCACCCAAGCACCTGTTTTATCCTGAAACACCGCAAATCGTGGGGAATCAACAAGGTTATGAACAGTTCGGCTTACCGCTTTACGTTCTAAAGTAAGTTCGTAAGGGTATTTTTTTAGTTCTGATTCAATTTCATTAAGACGGATATGTTTTTTGGAATTTGTTTTTTCTTTTAAGATTGTATAGATGAAAAGAGGGGCAAGACTTTTTACCGAGTTGCTTTTTTTAGAACGGTAAATCTCATCTAATTCTTCCTCGCCCATATCATCTTCACGCTCGATACGTATGCGAATAAAGTTGTCTACAACCTCTCTTGAAATACCGTAATCGTGTAATAGCATAGCAGCAGCTAATTGACGTGCTTCGTTAAAAATTATTATTTTAGGAGCATTTAAGCTAAAGAGTCTGCAAAGGCGGCGTGTTCTTGTTAAAACGTCATATGCGCAAATGTTTTTGCCAATACGGTTTTCAGCCTCTTTAAATATTTTATTCAAATAATCTTTACGGTAATTTTCTTCCTCAACAGAAACGGTTACGTCGATATATTCGGCAATGGCCTGCTTTTCAAAGTCCTCAACCGTGTTTCCGCCTGCAATATTCTTTGCTATCTGCTTTACCCACTCGATAATCTCAAGACGATCCTCGATATCGGCAACTTTTTCACGGTCCATATCCTCAACCGAAATTGGTTTTATGTAGGTGCTCCAAAACTCAAAAAGTTGACTGCTTAATGCTTTTTCGGCACTGCTTTTGTTAGTAATTTCATCCCAGTGCTTTGAAATCTGCTCGGTAAGTGCATAATGTCTTTCAAATTTTTCCAGCAGTTTTTCATATTTTTCTATATTCCAATCCACTCTGCAACGGTAGCTGTCGTTTTCATCGGTGCTGCCATCAGCACCGTGCTCCCAACCGGGTCGGTCATAGTGCCAACCTGGAATATATAGGTAGCCGTCTTCATCGGTGCGTTCAAACATAAGGGTAATAAAGTCAGTAGGGGTAAGATTTATATCATCCATACTATTTATAATTTTTTCTTCCATATCACAATCTCCTTATCATCTATTGTGATGTTATTATAATAAATACCATGTACCAGTTATGGTGCATAAAAGCCCGAAGTCAAAAAAACTTCGGGCTTTTTATTATTTTGTTTCCCGATTTTTACTCATCGTACTCTAAAATCTCATCTAATATATCTAAATGAAACTTATACAACTGCTTTTGTCTTTCTGCAGCAACATTCGGTGATACAATAAATATTTTTTGAGGATACCTACAAGCAAATTCAATAAGATCATTTAATGAAATCTTCAAAGTAACCTTAACCAAATTCATAGATAAATATCTTTTTCCGGTAGTTGTTTCAAATTCTTTGAATAACTCTTCGTCTTTTCGCTTTAATTTTTTAATTTTTAGGTCTCGACCCAAATTTTCAACCACAAGATTTATATCTTGTGCAAAGCACAAAAACGATGCTTGGCTAATGTGCGTACCCTTAACATGCATATAAGGATGAGACGATAAGATTTTTTTAATATCTCGTTCTTGACCATATTTGGCAAGTCGTTCTGTATCAACAATTGCATCCTCTTCGATAATTGGATTAGATATCATATCAAGACGATAGCTTTTTATCATGGGGTGAGTAGGGTCTTTTTCTTTTGCACGCCCCAATACATTCACCTCTGTGGCAGCTATCAAATAATAAAACTGATTCTTAATTACTAGCTGAATAGGTGATACTGTTTCTCGCCGGGAGCGAGACGGCTTCAGGTCGTCATCAAAAGCATAACAATAATAATCAAAACTAATTTGTCTACCTTTTTCAATTGCCTCATCGATACATTCGAGCGCATAAAAAACAGTTTTATTCTCCGTTTTTTCGTGATTGGATAAAAGATGAATGTGCTTAACATGAGAGCGAAAATGCTTATTGGAAAGATTGGCAATTCGGTCGGCAAGATTTTTAGCCTGGCTTTCAGTAATATATCTACTTGAAAGAACACCATCAATCATTAAGCGCAACTCAGTATTGTCGAAATCACGATAATCGAGATAATTGCCTTTTGCTTCAGATTCAATTTCATATCCTGCTTCACGCAAAAGCGATAAATTTCTGGAAACTGCTTTTCTTTCCAAAATGATACCGTAATTTTGTTCGAGCTTTTCTGCGATATCACTTTGCGTCATAGGATGATCACGGTCACTATATTCTTCTAATATTTTTAAAATATAAAGCAAAGCGAGTTTTTTATTTCCCATGTTTTCCATAGTTTTTCTTCTTTCGGTATGTGATTTCCTCATCATTATACACCTTTTCGGCCTGTAAATCAAATTTTTTCATCGGTTTTGCTCCAGCATTTCCGCAAACTTCTGCTCACTAATCATAGTTACACCATTTTCGATGGGAACACCAACCTTTTTACTTCCCGGAAGATTGCCGTAGATTAAATAATCAGTAGTTTTATTCACGCTACTATGTGTTACTGCACCTAAAGATTCAAGTAGGGTTAAAAGTGCAGGGCGGTCAAAGTTTTCAAACGTTCCTGTAACCACAATCTGTTTATCAAAGAACGGATTTGTATTTCCCTCATTTTGTTTTTGCACACCGGTAAATTCAAGCTCTGCCATAAGTGCGTGGAGGGTGTTTTTGTTAATAGGCTTTTCATACCATTCATAAATAGCGGAATTTAAGGATTCGGAAATGCCCTCAACATGAGAAAAACGGAAACCGGCTTTTATAGCGTCCTCAAATTTTTCCATAGAACCATAAAAATATTGATGCAATTTCTTTGCGGCTTCAGGGCCGAGCAAAGGAATACCAATGCCCACCAAGAACCTATGCATTAAACACTTACGGCTTTTCTCGATTTGCTCTATCAGAGCGTTGTATCTATCGGGGCCAAAGCCGGGTGCAGACAGAATACTATCAGCGTGGATTTCTAGATGATACAAATCCTTATAACTTTTCACCCAACCATAAGCCACCATTTTTTCAATAGTGGTAGCAGAAAGACCGTCGATGTTCATTGCATTTTTATCGCAGAAACGGGCAATTTTATTGGCATTTCTTGCGATACATTCAGTGTTGGGGCAGTAAAGTTCTTTGATTCCGCCGGAAGATATTTGGATGGTTAATTCTTCGCCGCAGCTGGGACAATATTTAGGCAACTCATAGGTACCACTACGTGTTAAGTTTTCAGAAATTTGCGGAATAATCATATTTGCCTTATATACGCTTATCATATCACCAACACCAAACTGAAACTTTTCAAAGTTGCTTAAATTATGTAGGCTGGCTCTGCGGATCTTAGTGCCGTCAATCGTGACTTCATCAAATTCACCTACGATACTAACTGTTCCGTTTCTGGTTGTATTGAGTGTTACCCCGCGAAACATAGTTGTTTTAACTTCGTCTTTCCATTTGAGAGCCAACATTCTTTTTTCGTGATGAGCCGTCGCCCCTAAAGATTTGCCATATTCAATATCGTTATACTCAGCAACGATGCCATCAACGGGATAGGCAAACCCTTCGGGAGTCCATTTTTTGATGGCAATTTCAATTTCCTCTTCGTTATCCGACTCTACAAGAATGTGCTCAACAACAGTGAAATTATTATCTTTCAAAAAGTGCAATTGCTTCATTTTCGTTTCGGGCGCATCTTCTTTAATGAGCTCAAAAGCAAAGAAATCAATATGATAGAGTTTACCCTTATCAGCCACATAACTTCTGACAGCTCCTGCCGCAATACTTCGTGGGTGAGATGACTTTTCGCCAAGTTTTGCAAGGGTGTTAAAATCCTCAAACGAGAGCACACCTTCGCCGCGAACCTCAAAACTGTCTTTGCATGGGATATGCATTGGAATATTTCGCATTTCTTTTACGGTATGGGTTACGTCTTCACCAACAATACCGTCGTGCCCACGTGTAATCGCCTGCTTAAATTCGCCATTTTCATATCTCAGTACTAACGTAAGTCCATCCATTTTCCAAGAAAGCACCACGTCATTTTCCTTTGCAAACTCAACAACCTCACGTAAATCCTTGGTTTTATTACACGAAAGCATTGGCTTTGTGTGGGTGACGGGTTCAAGACCTTTTTTAACCTCACCGCCTACTTTACCAATGGGAGAGTTTTTAAAATGAATACCCGTTTCCTTTTCAATATTTGTCAGTTCTTCAACCAATGCATCATATTCTTTATCTGTCATAATCGGTTTATCTTCGCCGAAGTAGGCTTTATCCGCATTGTTAATTAGCTCAATAAGCTCTCTCATTCTAAAAAGGTTATTCATTTTTTATATCTCCTTTATTGTTCTCTAAAGAAATTATACAAAAGTGTATGCACCTATTTTGGTGCGTTCTCTAAAATTCTAGCAATTTTCCCCCAAGGCGGTGTCACTTCTTTATTATTTATGATCCAAAGTACCGGAATCCCGTTTGCACAAGCCTCTTTTGGAAACGGAGCATATCCATCCGTCAGTATTACAATGCTTACCGGTGGCTCATCCTCCAGTTCTTTTTCAACATAATCAAAAATGATATCAAAAGAGGTACCGCCACCACCTTTAGGGCGAATAATTTTAAATTCTTCTTCATCTTCAAACGGAATAGGGTCCACCACAACAGCATCGAAAAAACCAAGTTTACCTTGCAGTTTGCCACCAAATTGCTGTATGGCTCCGTAGATTTCACTATAGCATTCGGATATTTGTTTGTTGCTCATAGAACCTGATGTATCAATCATAAACAAGATATCTTTAACACTTTCATCCTTCTCGTTAAAGTCGGGAAGAAAAAACGGACTGTCTTCCATTCGCTTATCGGGCGGTGAAAAGGAATAATCGCAAATTTCTTCTTGAACGAAGTCGTTAAGAATAGTTCTCCAATCAAGTGTGGGGTTCTTGATTTCTTCGACCATTCGCTCAGCAGCAAGTGGTACAGTGCCGCGCCCTTTGCCGCCCTCGCTTTGAGCAATAATATCGGTTGCTTCAATCATACGATTAAGCCAAGTATCACGGCCGGTATTATCTTCTTCGTCTCCATTCCAAAACGAGTGATCATCAACTTCGCCTTGCTTTTCGCTGTCTTCGATTTTATCTTCGGCAACGCTAGTATTTGGGTCAACCTTGCCGTGAACTGCTCTACCTTTAAGCAAATCGGCTATAAGGCCATTCAAATCATCGGTAATTTCTCCATCGCCACCACCAGAAGATGTGGCTTTTTCGTTGCCTTTTTGGCCTGCTTTACTTTTTTTATTTCCATTAGAAGGATTGCTCGAACCGTCGTTTTGAACCTTGCCTTTACCTTTTCTTCCGGTATTATTACTAGCGTTTCCTTCTTCTTCGCCTTGCTTTTCATCGCCACCATCAGAAGAAGCTGCATTGTCATCAGCAGAATCGTTACTATTGCCACCATTGCTACTGATTCCGTTTGGATTTTTATTCTTCTGCTTTTTTCCCGATGCTTTGAGTAATTCTGCATAAACTTCCTCAACAGTAAGTTTATAGCCATGCTTTCCGCTAGGTGTTTTATGCATAGCAACGCCAAAATTTTTGAGTGTAATACTCTTTATATCCATATTAAAGCTATAAAGAATATTAGAGTTTACAACAATATCACAAGCTTTGTCGTAACATTCAAGGTCATAATCCGATTGCTTTCTAAAGGGATGGCCGAGAGCCGCGTGCAAAACCTCATGCATCAAAACAAACTCAAGTTCTTTATCAGAAAGTTTATCCATGAAATCGGGATTAAAAGCAATTCGCTCTCCATCGGTATAGGCCGTTTCACAGGAAATATCCAAAGCGAATTTCATATGAAGAAGCAAAAGCGCATAGAAGGGTTGATTTGAGAGCAGAGACAACCTTGCATTTTGAAGTCGTTTTATGATTTCATACGTTCTTTTATCAAACTTGTCCATTGCGAACCCTTCCTCGTTTTTGGCTAAGCTCGTAATACTCAGGGATCTGCATCAAAAATTCCTTATAGTTTTCATCGATGTTTTCATAATTTTCAATAAGCAATGAAACAAAATCTGCCGGAAATCCAGAAGCATAAGAAAGAGAATTCCCAATTTGTTCAGCATCATCTTTATGTTCTTTAGCATAGTTAGTCATTGAGGAAACGATGGCATAAAGTGTATCGGCAGATTTTGGGATTTCGCATTTTTTACCCTTAAAAATATCCTCAGTATTCGGAAGCTTGAAATGAAGTCCACACCAAGAACGGAATTCCAGTGCCAAACCGCTTCCGATAAGACCTGCAATCAGAGGATGCATAGTCTTAACATCATCACAAACATTGTTTAGAAGGTTGCTAACCATTTCCCAAGAACGAGGCGTTGCAAATGCTAAATCATCACTTTTGGGATCAAAGCCAAACAATCTATCAGTTCTAAAGGAAAGAAACCCAATCACTTTGGGATTAACACCGGCACGAACCGCCCAGTTTTGCCAGGATTCGAAGCTTCCTTCAACCTCAATATGTAAAAGACGGTTGGCAAGTGCTTTGGGCATTTTGAAGGATACCGATTTATCAGTTACACGGTTACCTGCCGCAATGATAATACAGTTATCGGGAAGCTTGTGTTCACCAACTACACGGTCAAGGGTGATTTGGTAAGCTGCCGCTTGGACTGATTGCGGTGCCGCAGAAATCTCATCAAGGAATAAAATATTTACAATATCTTCACTCGGGTCCATTTGGAAAATTTGAGGTTTAAGCCAAATTGCCAATGTTTTATCGGCATTTGATGTAGGAATTCCACGCAAATCAATGGGGTTAAAAAGCAAGAGTCGAACATCGGTAATACGGGTTTCCTTGCCGGTATTTTTCTTAATATCTTTTGCGATTTGCCGAATGGCTTGTGATTTACCAACACCAGGAGGTCCCCAAAGCATTACCGACGGTAACACTTTGGGAGAAATGCCTTTTTTCACAATCTCACAATAAATATTGGATAAATGTTTTATAGTTTTTTCGACCGATAAAATCGGCATATTTACTCTTGGTTCACTCATTATGCTGCAACTCCTAACTGTTTATCGATTTTTTCAAGTTCTAATGCAAGTTTTGAAATTTCTGCGGCGTATGATTCGCCCTTCTTTGCAAGTTCGGCTTCTAATGCTGACTTTTTATTGAGCAAGGTTTCGAGAACCTCTTCACGCCTGATTTTTGCTTTCGGCAAATCTTCAAGCAGGTTATTAAGACGCTTTGTAATTCCCGAGCGACTCTCAATTTCCATATAATACGAGCCGTTGCGTCTTACAAAAACATAAGGGATAGGATCTCGAGATTTAGTTTCACCATCTTCTGCATTTCTTGTTGTTGGCTGTTTGGGAACCATACGTGCAGGAACAACCACCTCAAAGCCTTGATAAGTCAGCACCTTGGTTTCAAACGGCTTTCTTTCATTCGCTTTAACCGCAGAATGAATAGTGTCTCTGATTTCTTTTTGCTGTTCATATTCCAGTTCGTTATAATCAATTTTATTTGTGCGGTAATACTTAATATCTTCCTCTGTATCAGCAATATGTTTCTTTTGCTTTTCGATCTTTTCGGGAAGTTCGGCAAGCTCTTGTTCCTTTCTCTGACGAGAGATAATATAGTCACGCTGCAAGATACGAAGTCTGTCAATTTCATTGGTGATTTCAACCTTCTTTTTGATAAGCGGATTACCTACCGACAGTGCTTTCACCTCAGCATAATTAAGAACGGTTTCGTCAACATCATCGCCTTCACGTTCGCATACAGTTCCCGAAAGAATCTGACTGATAAATCGTTGTTTCTTTTCTAAGAGCTGCCAAGAATAAGAGTCAAAGCTTCCTTTTGTAATATAGCGGTAGATTTTAACCGAATCACAAAGGTTTCCTTGCCGCAAAATTCGACCTTCACGTTGCACCATATCAGCAGGTCTCCACGGCACATCCAAATGATGAAGTGCGCAAAGTTTTTCTTGTACGTTCACTCCAAGTCCCATCTTAAAAGTGGAACCAATTACTACCGAGATATCGCCTTTGCGAAGATCATAGAAAAGCATATTTTTCTTGTCTTCACTATCAGCCTCATGAATAAAGGCGATTTGATGAGCAGGAATACCCATTGCCACCAAAATGCTTTTCAGCTCATCATAAAGATTAAAGCTCTGCTTTGGAGTAGAACTATCACAAAATACCATTTGAATTAGTTTTTTATCTCTGGTATTTTCGTAGATGTTCATAATGTTTTCAGCACAACGATAAACCTTCGAATCAACATCTAAGCCATATATCATATCAATTAATCGCATATCAAGGGCAGCTTTTCGACCATCGGTCGTAATTTTAAGCAAGTTATCTTCTTTTTTATCAACTCGCTTTTGTCTTACGTCATCCGCACGATTGGAGATATCACGAAGATAATCTTTAAAATCTTCACTGCCGGGAGCAACCGAATCGGTGTAACCGTCAAACACGGGCAGTCCCATTGAATTATCCACGTGATAAAAATCACTAACAGAAGAAAGTATGGCTGTAAGTTCCGGAACGTTGCAAAACTTAGCAAAACGGGTTGCAAGATGATAACTGTTGGTATCAACGTCGATTTCAAATTCGCTAACCTTTTTACCAAACATAGCTACCCAAGAGTCGAAGTTTTGAATGCCTAAAAACTCAAGCTCACCATCCTGCAGGAACTTCTGCATAATAAACAAGTCAGTAATAGAGTTTGTAATAGGAGTACCGGTAGCCATTACTACTCGACCACCACCATTTTGGCGCTGTACACAATGCACTTTATCCATCATCGCATCGCACTTGGCAGAGCCTTGATTAGTAATACCTCGAATACGCATAATTCCTGAATGAAGTGAAACGTTCTTGTAGTTGTGTGCTTCATCAACAAATAGAGAATTGATTCCTAATTCGTCAAACGGAATTTCACAAACATTTTCGGTCATATCTTCTTGCAGTTTTTCAAGTGTTTTCCATGCCGCTTTGCGTTTAGCTTCGATTGCCTTTTCAGATGAAAATTTTTCTTTTGCTTTGGTAAGCTTTTCGAGTTGTTTTTGATAAAACTCAATATAATACTTCTTTGAAAGTGAAAGCATATCAAAACAACTATAGGTGATTAAAATCGCATCAAAATCCTCGGTGATAATGCGATTTAACGTATCGGCCCTTTTCTTAACGTTAAAGTTTCTGCGGTCTACCACTAAAATGTTGGCATTAGGATACATGTTCAGGAACATTTTTCTCCATTGTGGCATAATGTTGTTGGGGATTACATACATATTTTTTTGCGATTTTCCAAGACGTTTGAGTTCCATACCGGCAGCAATCATTGTATAAGTTTTGCCGGCACCAACATCGTGAGCAAGTAACGTGTTATCTGAAAAGATAATTCGTGCAACCGCGTTCTTTTGATGAGGACGAAGCTCAATATCAGGATTCATATCCGGAAATTCGAAAAAACTTCCGTCAAAATTCCTTTTGCGAATATTACCATAACGTCGGTTGTAGGCACCTTGCAACCTTTTGGCACGTTCTTTATCTTGCCACACCCAAGTTTTGAACTCGGCCACCATCTTATCTTGCTTTTCAAGAATCTTAACCGTTTCTTTACTATTGAGAATTTTGGTTTTCTTTTGGGGACCTACATAGTCATAAATGGCCAGGGTTTTCATATTCAAAATGTGCTCTAATAGATAGAGCATATCCATTCTTTCAGTTCCCCAAACGTGATAGTTAAGTTCCTCGTATTTACCGTGATGGCTAGATTTTCGAAATCGTGTCTTCTGCGGAATGTCCCAAAGACCTGTAACTTCATCGTGATTAACAGCATATTCTTTTGCTAAAAACGGCTCGGCCTCTTTGGGATATTGACCATTCGGATATTTTTCAAGACCGATAAGATGAAGAATAAAATCATCAATAACATCGGTAGGTACCCAAGGTGAACCAATGGTAATATAAATATCGTTAGTAGCAATATTAGGCTCTAGCAGATTTTCGATAGCCTTAATGTTATCGTCAAAATATCCAAGATACTCTTCGTTGGCTTCTTTTGCTAAATGATATTTATGAAGAAGATTTCCCGACAGATATTCGTCGGCGGTTTCCCAACCTTTGTAAAAACATTCGTTCCAATGAAGAGGATTTTGAAAAATAGAACCTTTAAGCTTTTCAATAACTGTTTTCATTTCTTCGCCAGTGATGGAGGAAATGAATTCGATATCCACCATGCCAAGTGTGTCGATAGAAAGAAGAAGTGCATCAGAAACGCTGTCACAATGAATATTTGCTCGATAATCTTCTTTGAAGGCGTTTTCAAAATCGAGAGGCAAATCCATCGCCGTAACTTCTTCTACGTGCTTTTTATGCTTTGCTGCAGCACGAGCAGCCGCTCTTTTCTCAGCGGCAATACGACGTTTTTCATCTTCTTCAAGTTTCTTTTTAAGAAGTTCTGCTTCCTTTTCCTGAATGCGTCTGCGCTCACGTTCTTTAATGTCCAGCTGAGCGAGCTTCATAGATTCAATAGCGATATCTAAATCTTCTGCCGAAAAGATTTCGGTTCCACTTTTGATGTTTTCATAAAAATCAAAAAGAGCTTTTCTTTTCTGTTTTGCAAGTTCAACCGGATTAAGAATGTCAGTTATATTGTTTTGGATTTCGCTCATTTTTAACGCTCCTTTATCGTTTATATCAACATTATAAAAAAATCGATGCACCGATTATGGTGCATCGATAAAACAATGTCCTTTTTATTTATTGCTTTTTATCCAGTTATTAATTGTTTCGTTCGTAATTTCAATTCCTTTATCGTTGGCGGTTACAATATATTCGCAAAGTTTATTAAATGTTGGTGCATCAATGCCGAGAACTGTCATAAAATTATAATCGTCGATCTCATCTTCATCTATGTCTTCCGGAAGTAACATTTCTCTTTGAACATCAGCATTAAACTCAGTGCCATCATATTTTTCGTTAAGCCGATCTAAGAAAGCCAATGTATGATTGTTGACACACCATTCACGCTCTTCTGCATAAATAGGAACCAAAAGAAGAAAATCAATGTCTTCGTCAATCCCTGTAAGCTTAGCCGATAAGGATAATTTCTTAAATGCGAAGAAGTCGTATCCAAAGGCTTCTTTGAACTCTTCTGATGCATCCATTGTGTGTCCGGTACCAAGCCACGTATCTTCTCTGAATGGAAATTTACTAATACGTGCAAGTTCGCCGGAAATGATAAAACTTTCTTTCGATTGAGTTGCAATATTCTTGGTAGCACACATCACAAGCTCACATCGTTTTGCGTTGTTTGGGGTATTCATTTTTCTGGCGCCCATACCAAAAGTTACAAAGGTTCTATCTGCATTTTTGGATTCAATAAGCATTGTGTCAGTGTGAACATATTCGCTTTTGATTTCATGGGCAATATAACCGCCTCCTTTACCGAAATTATCTGAGATAAACTGTTGAATTTCTTCGGACTGAATTGTGTTGTACAAATAGGGTGTTTTTTTCATTTTTGTATTCCTCCATCTTCATTTGATGAAGTAATTATATAATATATCGTGTACCAAATCAGGTGCATAAAATTTTAAAGGCAACCTTTGTGCAAAGGTTGCCTTTATAGTTAATCTTTATATCCAAGTTTTACTGATGCGTGTTTGATTTGGTCTCGACGATAAAATGTAACCGTCACTGTATCGCCCGCCATTTTACCGCTCAAAGCGCTTTTAAGTTCCGATTCGGTGCAAGCTGGCTGCCCGTCTATTTCTATAATAACATCTTCATATTGCAGTTTAGTTGCAGCATCAAATCCATTGTCGATGGATTCAATACAAAGACCACCGTTTTCCAAATCCACAAAAACATAACCTTCGCTATCGTTTCCAAAAGTCCATGTTTTAGGGAATAACTCAGTTACTGTAACACCTAATGAACCCGGTTTTGAACTATCATAAGAAACTGCTGAGGCTTTGTTATAACACTCCTGCATTTTTGACGAACTATCTTTATATTCGAGATTTGCTAACAAAGCATATAAGAAATATGCCTTTTCATATCCCTCATAAGATTCATATTTAGCGGCTTCGTCATATAGTTCTTTCAAAAGAACGTCAGATTTTGAAACGTCATCCCAAATATTATCTAATAAAGAAACTGCACTTGTAATGTCTGCCTCAAAAGTGGCACTATTAATATCGACGTCGCCATACGCTTTTAAAGCTTTATCAAACTGTTCACGAACTTCTTTTTTAACAGTATTCTTCTTGTCGCTGTCAGATTTTTTAGAAGCCTTTGTAAGTGTTCTTACTTTTGCGTCATCAAACTCTTTATTATCATATCCCTCGTAAATGAGATAAGTTAACTGGAATGTGATTTTTAATTCTTCTAACTCTGAGTTATAGAGTTCTATAATTTCTTCGGATTCGCGTTCATCAATGTCTAATTTGAATTCAACAGTCTTTTTGGATTTGATATCCCCGGTCAAAGTGACATTGGTTGAAATCAACTTATCATCATCGGCGTTATAAATCTCCATAAGGCCCTTGAGCTCTTTGATGTCTAGGGAACCTTTATTTTTAACCTCAATTTCTAATCCGGTTACATAGCCATCGTAGTATGAAGAATCGTCAAAGCCTTCGCCCTTAGAAAGAATTGAAATAACAACGTTGTCTTCAGAATATTTAATTGCCTTGCTGATTTTTGAAACAACTACAGAACCAACGATGATTGCTACAATGATAGCAAAAATAGTAATGTTTCGGGCTCTCTTTTTGCGAGCAGCTTCGGCATTTGCTTGTTCTTGCTCTTTACGTTTTCTTTCGTCTGCTGCCTTTTTTGCATCACGATCAGCTTGTCTTTTAGCCTTATCCGCACTGCTTTTATTTGTTTTTATTGTTTCTAAAGCGGACTTTAGTTCTTCGGCCTCACGATTGAGTCGTTGATGATATACGTGGCTTTTTTCTTTATATTCGCTATACGAAGAAACTTTTACACTGGTAATACTACATTCTGTTTTACCTGATAATAAATCCAAATGCTTTTTATCAGCATCATTTTTTATTGTTTCCGAAAACGTCATTTATTTCACACTCCTAACATTTGAAGTTTAACTTACTTCTTTTTCTTCATTATCAAAACTACAACGGCAACAATAACCGCAATAATAAGAATTGTCTTAATTGCTTTTGGCATTATAGCCCAAGCTATTAAACCACCAATTCCTATGAAAAGCCATTTTTTAAACGAACCAGATAAAGTATTTGTTTCGGTTGTGCTTGTTGTTTTTGTAGGTGTGTTCTTTGCGGCAGCCTTTTCTTCTTTTATTCTAAGTTTCTTAGTTTCCTTGATCGAAGCAAGAGCTTCCTTAACTGCTTCAGCCTCTTGGTTTAATCGCTGATGCAAATTATGTGCTTTTTCCTTATATTCTTTAAAAGAGAGTATATTAACCTTTGGCACAGGTAGTTCTAATGAACCTGCCAATAAATTTAAATGTTTTTGTTCTGTTTCAGATTTAATTATCTCAGTAAATGTCATATTGAAAATCCTCTACTATATATTTCTTTTCCTGTATGAAGTTTTGGAATAATCAGATAATCTTGATATTCTATCCTTAATTGCCGCTGCGTTTTCTGTTTCAAATGCTTCAATATCGTTTTTGAGAGAATGTAGCTTATCTATATAATCTGTTAAATCTTTTTTGAAGCTATCATCAATTCCACCAAACTCATTTTTTAGTGCGGTTTGACACTTAGATATCGCGCCAATAATTTGCTCTTTGAAATCCTTGATTGCCAAAGTTGCCGTATTTAATGTATCGGTATTCACTTTAATCTTATCCATAAGCAACCTCTTTTCACTTATTTGGCAGTCTTGAAATGATTTCTTCAAAGGACCTATAGCTTTCACCGAAATTTGATTTCACTGCAGATAAAAATTC
This sequence comes from Acutalibacteraceae bacterium, assembly GCA_045638145.1. GTDB lineage: Bacteria > Bacillota > Clostridia > Oscillospirales > Acutalibacteraceae > SFWF01. The sequence continues at coordinate 5,185 of JAZUAU010000024.1, read as the reverse complement.
ATAGTCCTGCGAAACATAAGCTCTAAAACATTGCGAGAAAAATTTTGATCCGGGGCTTTTAATTGCTGGAGCTATGCTTTTATGGGTTCGAATTTCCGAACCGACCACATGAGAACTAAAACTGTTAGCAAGCTTTTGAATGTTTTTATTAGATGAGTTTATATTTCTTGCTAATTCCTTTGCAAGTGACCGATCAAGAGTAAGTTTTTCTTTCGTCTTGTCTAGAGAATACAAATGATGTCCAACATGGATTAACAACAGACGAGAAAAATCGGGAGAAGAAGCATCAATACCAATAATTCGAATCATTCTGCCTCTGCTATCTTTAGTGTAATTAAATCCGTGCTTTGCACTTAAAAATATAACTCCACCCAAATGTTTCATAACTGCTTCACGAAAATCATTGTGCATACATTTCATCGCTTCGTAAAGCATGCTCTTAACCGGTGCAGAATAAGGGTGATACACACGAAGAAGTGGACGTGTTCCATCCGAATTAAACCCAAAAGAACCGGATTTGATCCTATATTTTTTCGCCTTATATTCTCCTGTTTTACGTTTTGTCTCATTACTGGAAGACGAACTTGAGGAAGAAGAGACTGCAGATGTGCCTGCATATGAGCTTCTTGAAGTTGCTCCAATACCGAGTGAAAACATGGGGATAGAAGAAATGTAATTTTCTAAAGCATTAAGCGTAGTGGATAGTGATTGACTATTATATGTAACTTCATCGCCAAGAAAAGAAAGATATTTTTTGACTTCTTGGGTATTATTTTTCAAAGCATCTATCATTGCCGAAATCGCTCTAAAAAGCTGCTGAAACTGTTGTTTTCTTTGCTCGATTTCTTTTTGTATTCGAGTAGCAGTTTCAAAAGATTCTTTGAAGGAGTTAAGTAAACTCCTTGCTTCTTCCATACGATTTCGATAGGAAGCAGCATCGTCGCTATTATCTGCTCTATAATATTGATCTGAATAATAGTCAAAAGCAGAAGAAGTATTGTCAATATCGTTCTTTAGGGCTCTTATTCTAGTTATTAAATCTTCTTCCATCTGGGAAAGCTGTATCATTTGCTTTTCGAGCTTTTCTTTTTCACCTTCAACAAAAACAGTCATATCGTTTATGCGTGATAAAGCAGCATTAGCAAGCGATACAATTTGATTATACTCCGAAACGGTATCCTTAACGAAAGAACTAACCGATGAAACATTTGTTATGATAGCACTCATATTACACCTGCTCTATTCGCATACCAAACTTAGCGAGTTCTTTATCAACTTCGTCTGGACTGTAGTTCTTTTTTACCGCTTCTGTGCCGGCTTTAGCGTCACTAAACAACGCCCAGATTTTCTCGGCGCAAATTTTAACATTTTCGTTTAAGGTATCATAGCTTTTTGCAGTTTCATCCATCCAAACAGTTTTGACCTGTTCCAAAGCATTATCCAAAGCTATGATATTTTTACCAAATTCCCCATATTGTTCATTCATTACTTATCCCTCAAAGATTTGGTTTTGTTCTCATTCTAATCATTTCTGCCTGTTTCTTAAAATACTGCGGATACTTAAAGCGAATAGTATCCATTATTTTGTCGACAGATTTGGTTAAGGTTTGGATTTCTTGCAATACCTTTCCCAACGTTTCATCATCACGCCATTCATGAGACAATGAATTCATTTTTTTCATATAATCGTCCATTATGCCTTTTTGAAGACCACAATAGCCAACAATGAAATTTGCTATGTCATCTAATGCTTTATCATCTAAGGTCATATCTTCAAATTGATTCATGATAAAACCTCCTAGCCCTCGTTATAGGTATCAATCCAACGAATCATCGCTTCGCAATATTCTGATACCGAATCCATTTTGCGACCAATTTGACCGATAAGTTCTTGCATTTGAACAGAAAGCTCCAAATAACTTATATAGGCAGGGTCTTTAAGACCAACAAATCTTGCATTAACTCTTCGGTCCATAATATTGGCATTCGTCGTCAATTTTTCGTATGCCTCTTTTGAATAAGAAATTGCCTTTTGTGCGGCTGGTTTAGATAATGTGATTTTTGCCATGCGAGTTCTCCTTATAATTTAATACTTTTTCTCGCGCGAATCATTTCAAGCTTATATTCTGCTTTGGCAATTGTTTGTTGTGTATGGTCGTCAACATCATCAAACTTATTGCCAATGCTTTTCATAGCTTCCAATAAATTTTGAAAATCTTCATCATCCCATTCACCCGATAGGGCAGAGATTTTTTCTGTTGCCCTATCAAGGAGTTCTTTCATCTCCTGTGAATGTAGGGATAAATTTTTTATAATTCGCTCAAAAGATTCTTCTTGTAAATTAAGAACATCTTGTGCCATAATCTATCACCCTATAATGCGAGATATTTACTTGCAAGACCTTTGTACCAAACCGAATCGGTATCAGCGTCATAACGATACATACGTACTTTGTATTTTTCTTCGCCAACCGTTACCAAAGCTATCTCCGGATTGCTAATAGCATTATTTCCATACGTTCCAAGAACTTGAGAAATAATGGTGGCATTGATACCCTTGGAGAATACCTTGTAGTTAAAGCTATAAAGTTCATCACGAATGTTTCGAATTGCTTCGGGATTATCTAAGGAAACAATGAAGTGAATGCCAAATTGACCCGCTCTGCCCATCAATTCCTTGAAAGCATCCACAAAAGCTACGCTGTCAGAATTGCTGTTGTTTGAGGGAGTTCCAAAGCCTTGTAAGCCATCAAAAATGCTACTTGCATTGCCAGTACCAAGATTGAAACCGGAAGCAGTATCATCACCTTCATTTAGGTTCAAGGTTGGGTTGGACTCGAATAGGTCGATATATCTCTGTAATGAATGAATAACAAAGAAATACGGAGCATACGCTTTGGCTTCATTTAGATTTTCCGATTCTTCTTGTCTATCTTTATAAACCTTGTACAAAGTTTTTACAGTTTCTTTAAAAGAACCGCTGGAAGAAACATTTTCAACAATGTTTGAGAAATCTTCTTTCGCTACGTTGAACAAATCAGAAGAATTCTTGGGATTAACCATCTCACCGTTTGCATAATAGATCTTTGAAGAATCCATTTTGCAATCCGCATTGGTGATCTGCTCCATAATAACAGACATCAAAGAGTAACCCATCATATCGCGAACCACTTCTACATCGCTGCCCATAAATGTGATATTAGATTTGTTTGCGCGCACTTCAATTCCCATATTAAATGGTTTTCCGGTAATGAAGTTCTGGCCAAATTGAACTGAATAGGTTTCGAAAGCTTTAGATACAATGCTTTCTTTAGAAGGAGTAGAAGCAAAAATAGAATTGTGAACAATAGGAGAAGGAGTTTCATTATCGCCAACAATGAACAAAGGCTCATCATTAAGTTTTTCAGAAACAGATTTCCACTTGTTAACAATAGCTTCAGCATATTTTTGTCTGTTTGCAACATTCTCTGCATAAGCAACGCGGAATTCTAAACAATCATTTCCGGTACGGCTATCGTTTATAACACCAAGACCTTTCTCGGGGCGGTTAAGAGCTTTAACCATCTTGGGGTCAATATGAATGTCAAGAGCATCGTCGGGCTCATTAAGCTTCAAACTGATTCTATTACCAATTTGGGAAAGAATCTTATCACGAAGACCGGGCGCGTTAGGGATATTTTGAGAAGCCCAGAGAATGGTAATACCGTAAGCACGTCCAAGTTTGAAAAGTTCACGAAGAATATCAATGGCTTTTTGACCGAGTTTATCGTCCTGTTCAAACAATTCTTGAATTTCGTCGACAATAACAAACAAACGGGGCATCTTATAGCCTGCATTACAATACTGAACAATATCCGAAACATTTGCTTGACGGAATTTTTCTTGTCTGTCTGCCAACACGTTCTGTAAGTTATTAAGAATTGCAATACCATCCTCAACATCACTTGTAAGACCGGTAAGCTTAATGTGAGGAATTTGTTTTTCTACAACCTTATTTGCTTCATAGAATTTAAATTCATTGCCGCCTTTGAAGTCAATAAGATAGAGATTAACATCCTCGGGGCTATACTTATAACAGGTGTTCATAATAATGGTATGCAAGAGATTCGATTTACCGGATCCGGTACCACCGATAGCAACAGCGTGCGGAGAAACGCCGCCATTTGTTTCAAGCATAAGAGTTTGAATTTCTCCACCTCTTACGCCAATCGGAATATCCAAAACCTCTGCAGCAAGACCGATTCCTTTAGTGGAATTTGCAACACGATCGGTTTCTTCAAACATTGTATCAAGTAATACATTCTTCTGCTTTGTACTTTCCGCATTATTCTGCATTACCTCGATAATTTGAGGAAGCATATCAGTAGTGATTCTCTTATCGGGTACAAAAACATTTTCTCTGGGAATATCAAGAGCAAGCGAATCCCAATCTTGTTTCACACACAACGAATATTTTTTAACGTTGTCAATGAATTTTTCGAGTTTTTCAGCACTGAAATTGTAGTCGGGTTCAACAGCCTTGTTATATACAAAAACAGTAAAGATACCAACTCTATTTCCGTTTTGAATAATCTTCATAATGCGTTGCGCTAAGTCTTCTCGAATATTGTTCGGGAAGTCAACCAACACAAATAAATGAAGATTTTGTGGATTTGTTTCAAAAGCCTTGTTGTATTCGAAGATATCATCAACATTATTGTAGCTGAGTTTATTATCTTCGATATCATACATTAACTGTTCCATATCCTTGATAGCATCTTCAAGTTTTCTGTCGTCACGGACAATACCATCGAGAAGGATATCAGTATTGATTTTTGTCAACATTTTAAATGCGGAAAAACCTATCTTATTTGCTGTGTCAATTAATCGGAATTTCATTTTATTAGCAGGGAAAGCCAGCAAAAATTGCATAACCAATTGCTCTATAAATGTCTTAGCACGATCGCTATAATCATCTTCTTCATCCAATTCAAGGAAGACATTTCCACGTTTTTTGAGGTCAAGAGTTACAGGCGCAAGAAAACCTCCGGCATTAAGATGCTTACTCAATGCGGAACTCTCAGAAATTACATCATTGTATTTCGAATCATTTGCTACCTTTATGCGTGCGCGACCAATAACGATTGATTCGCTATCAGATAAAGCACCTGTTGTAGCATCAACTTCAGCCTCTTTGGCTTTATCCT